>CAZBNV010000060.1:0-26541 GCA_964493335.1 uncultured Nitrospira sp. | reverse complement strand
TCGCCCGTGACCTCAGTGCTGTGTTGCCAAGGTCACCAAGCATGACTTCCAGCAACGAATGCTCGAACACCTGGCAAAAATTGATGGCAAGCTAGCTATGCTCGTGGGCACCTATTTAGGAATCAAGGCCCCGTCAGGTCAAGACAGCACCAAGGTGGGCAAGGCCAAGGGGTTAAGTCAGGAAGAGGGGCCGAAGGGGTCCATCAAGAGCCGGAAGATTGCCATTTTAGCCGCCGACGGCGTGAATAGCGCCGACATTACCCGCCTGGAAGCAGCCCTCAAGGAGAAGGGTGCCACGGCCGAGGTGGTAGCTCCCCACTTAGGCGTACTCCGTAGCACCTCCGCCGATGCACTCAGGATCGATAAATCGCTGGCAACGACTGCGTCAGTGATGTACGACGCGGTGTACGTGCCCGGCGGCAGAGAAAGTCTTGACCAACTGCAGGGGGACGATGAAGCACGTCAGTTTGTCCGCGAGGCTTATAATCACGGCAAGGCTATGGCTGTGAGCGAGGACGGAGTCGCGCTCCTGAAGTCCGTGGGCATTACCTCGGCACCGGGTGTCGTGCTCGGCAAAAGTGGGGCTGAGTCCTCTCATCTTTTCATAGACGCCATCGGGCAGCATCGTCATTGGAACCGTCCCAAATAGCAGAACGATAATGCATCGCGCATCTGTTTACGAATTGAGCACAAGGAGATCGTATGACCGATAGGCTTGGAAAGAGTTCCCTTGGGTGTTTAGTGGTGATGTGCCTACTTTCTCCGGTCATGGCCTGGGCCGGGCCGGATGCCATCACCTCAAAAGACCAGCAATTTTTGATGAGGGCCGCGGAAACCCAGAAAGCGGAGATTGCTTTTGGCCAGATGGCCACACAACGGGCAGAGAGCGACAAAGTGAAGCAGTTGGCTCAGCGCTTGGTTGACGACCATACCAAAGCCGGTCAGGAAGTGCGCAAGCTCGCGGAGGCAGCCGGGGTCACCCTTTCCGACGAAGCGTCGGTGGGCCACCAGAAGCGAGGGAACACCTACTCGAACCTGTCAGGTAAAGAGTTTGACCGCGCCTACGTAGCCCACGAAGTGAAGGATCATCAGAAAAACATCGCCGAGTTCAAAAAGCAGACCAAAAACCTCAAGAACCCGCAGATCAGACAGTGGGCGTCCGGCACGCTGCCGGTGTTGAAAGAGCATCTGCTCATCGCAAAAAGCGTGTTAGCCTCTCTCAAGAATGGAACAGAAAGGCGAGTACAGTAGATTCCAGTGATTTCTGAGGTTGGCAGAGGCACCGCAGTCCCCTTCCCTGTCCCCTACGCGGCATCTCGCGGTCACCAAATTAGGCGACGTTCGGCTGATCGCACCAAGTGCTAACGCGTCATCTTGGCGACCCCGCTGGTGATGGTCTTTGGACTACGTGCAGCACTGAGATTCCGGATGTCCGAACAGCGTGTGTAAGCGGCGAGTGGGATATTACTGAAATCGAGGACACCAAACAGACCAGGCACCTGTGGATGATCACGGAACGGCAGATATGCGTAGCAGGGCGACTGGATCGCCATGCGCCCCTCGCCCAGTGTTGATGACTGCAGACGTCGGGCTCTAGCCACTGCCTCTCATCGAAAAGGATGGTGAGGCCAGGGCGACTGCTGACTTCAGCCTCCGGCTTGTACCACCGAGTCTTCACCTACCTCTGCACCGCTGAGAAGTGATTCTATGTCACCGCGGTTGTGGGACTTGTCTTGCGAGGCGTCGTCGGGTGGGCCATGCGACAATGACCACGCCGCTCGTTACAGATACGCTCGGCATGGCCACGTCGCGGTTGGATGAGGGCTAGCGGGACGCTTCGTGGCACGTGCTCAGCCTCGCAACCCGCCGGCCAAATTCAGCAAGGAGTTTCTCTCCAGAGTGAGGATCATTGCTCCGCAATAGGCACTATGACATCCCCGCCACTCCCGTCAGTCCCGCCGCGGCGCTAGGGGGCTGCCTACTTCTCCGCAGGCTCCCGTCAGCGCAACATGACCTCACCCAAAAACCGGTCCTCCACTGCCCGACTGATGGCGATTCTCAGAATGTCGAGTCACCGATGAAGAGGGACATCCACTAAGACCATCCCTTGTCCGAACGCTAATAAGACATGATCTCGGCGACGGTCCAGTCCGGTACTTTAACGACGCTTGAAAGGTGACGCATGACTGAAATACCAAAGATCCCAGTGCTGGCCGTCGCAGAGGTGCAGTGTACTTCTGAGGCGCAGGGTCATCCGATTCTGCTGGCGTTCGACGAGGGGGTGGGTCCAGGAGCGACTTACTGGAAGGCTGGCGATCCCGGAGAGCAAACGATCACGGTGGCCTTTCTCGAGCCCCGCACCGTGGAGCAGATTACCATGGAGGTGGAAGAGCGGGAGGTGGCGCGCACGCAAGAGGTGCAGCTCGCGTTGTCGACGGATGGCGGGCTCACGTACCGAGAATGGATCCGCCAGGAATTTGTTTTCAGCCCCGAGGGCGCCATCTGGGAACAGGAAAATTGGAGGATTCAGCAGGACCGCGTCACCCATGTGAGACTGGTCATTAAACCTGACAAAAACCGGAGGGACTGCTATGCGACACTCACCTCCTTGGGACTCTGGGGATATGAGAACAACCCCCGGACGAAGTCCATTGCGGACGCGAACGAGAAGACGTAAGCCACCATCACCTGACGCTCCCCCATTGTGATTTGGGATGGTCGTCTTAACGCGGCACTGAATACAACGCTGTTTACCAGTGAATGGGGTCCTTACAAACATCGGTGAGTGTGAAGGTGATGAAATTGCCCGCCGGGCCACGCTGACAGAAGCCTATGGAATTTGTCCGACAATTTGCCACCCCCCAAGGTGAAGGCGTCGAATGAAAATGTTCGATCTGCGCGACCGCGCAAGTGACGGATATGGTCATAAAGGACGCCCCCACTGGATAACACCCTGGCGGCCAATTCCAGCATGCAGCAGGGGACCCAGAACTGGTATGGTCTGTGTGAATCTTAGGAGACATATCTATGCTCACGCCCAGTTTTGACCCCCCACACGGGTTGTCCTCCCTCGTGATCGGCTTCGCCGTCTACTTTCTTCCAACAATCATTGCGTGGCTACGGACGCATTACAACCGAGGGGCCATCCTGGCATTAAATCTCTTGCTTGGGTGGACGGTCGTGGGATGGATCGTGTCTTTGGTCTGGTCTTTTACGAACCCGCCGCCAAGCACCCACGACCACACATGACGCTCTTCACGCTCAAGCTGGGTCTCCTCATCTTCTGGATGCTCTGGCAGCTGATTGTGTTTATGACCAATCTTTTTGAGGGGCTCAAGCTGCTCCGAATCGTGCCGCCGTACTGGAAATTTGCCTCTCAGAACTATCAAGCCGTTGAGCAAGCCACCGGCGTCTTTCAGGCCCCTGCATGGGTTCCGAGGCTCTGCTTCCTCGGCGTGCTAGTCTGGCAACTTGCGACACTCCTACTCTTTGTGCGAGCCATCGTTTTCACCGCGCGACAGGGGGAATTTATGGTGGCTCCGGTGACGGAGGCGTTCGCGGCCAGCGTAGGCCTGCTGGCAACTTTTATGATTGCTGATGAGGTCCTCAAGCAGTATGACCTCGAGCGCGCCCATGTCTTGTACTTCATCGCCCAGTTGGTGACACTGCTCGCACTCCATGTGTTGCCTGCCTGAGACTTGATCACTCCCTCGCTCTGAGGCGATGGCACAGGTCACCCAATCACAACAATCAGAATGGGTCCGGACCAAAGGCATCCGATTTTGCACGCCTCGAGCAGTAAATATTTAGCGGCCGTCCAGATCGTCCAATGCCTCGGAAGCTTGCGCCAACAGACCTACATGTTGCCCACCCCTCTAGGTGAATGACGCAAGGGGTGTAGGCTTCTGCGGTGAGGATCCGCCCTGACTGGCACACAACTGTGGGGGGGCGGCACTAGAGACTCCGGTCCGTCGACCTAGGCATCTACAGGATGAGCGGCAACGAGTTACGCCCGTTCAAATCAAGGTCCTCGCCGATGCGGTGACGAGTATCAACTGGTTTCTGATCGACTGACAGACACAAGCACCCTGGAAGTGGAAGGTTGTGGGTCATGACCTTGCTAGACGCGACGCGCGCTTTGTTTTGGAGTCAGCACTCTGCTGCCTATCTTTCGGCAATACCTAAGGTGTTGTGGTTAAGATAGACCACGGGCGACGACAACACTTTGCCCACGACGTTGTCGTTTTTCAGTGCCCTTTCCAATTCGAGGGCGGAGGGATGGCTTCCATCAAGCAAGGCCGTGGTGATCTGAACGGTACAGATGAGATCCATCCCCTGGAAGACCAGCAACGTGCGGTCTACATGTGTTCGTGCACCGTCGTGTACTTCGTGAGCCGGAAGGGTTTCTAACAAATACCTGCGAATCACGCCAATCTTCTCTTTCTCTAGGCTCATTGTCACGCCTCCGTGTTTCCGAGGGGCACAGTTGAGGATCCTCCTAGTCTCAGCCGATCAATCAAAGCCTGAATGGTGAGGGGTGCATTACCCTCCGCTCGGTTATTGACCAGCACATACGCTTGGATCTTCTGAACAATTGCCGCTGACACCAACTCCACTGTCTGATTTCGCATTTCCGGTAACTCTCCCACAATCCTGTCATAGGGGGCTGCCCGCTGCTTTGCCGCTTCATAGGTCATCTTAAGCGGAGTCAGAAGCCGCAATACGGTGAAGGGGGCAGTAAAGACTCCCATGCGCTGATGCTGCTCGGCCAGCCCCGGCATAGAGCACCAATGATTGTAGACATGGGCCACGCCATGCGTATGCAGAATTTCGGCATACCGTTTCCCCAAGAGGCCTGGATTCCGCATTTCGATTGCATAGCGGAAATCTTTGGGAAGGGCGCACAGAAAGGTATCCAGCCGCGAGAAGAACTCATCCGCTGGCAGACCATGACGCTGGAATTCAAACAAGAAGGGGCCGGCATGGGGCAGAAAGTTCGCGTCACGGTACGGCTTGAGCACGAAATCGAGGAAGGCTCCGGGATCCAGAAATCGCGGATTCGGTTGTCCTGCCTTTGCGCCATAGCGAACATGTTTGGCATAGATGGGAATGGTGATCTCTTCCCACACCTTGCAACACATCTCAAAGTCTTCGGAAATCTGGCTGAGGTAGCGTGTGAGCTGCCCGGTCGTAGGTGGCCGGTAGAAGGTCGCATCATTGCCGACGGTGCGAAAAAGCGGCTGCCCTTTGTACAGGTACTGGCAGAACTCGCCCAGGCATTCACGAGTAAATGCGGTCTTTGCGTACGACCGCTTGTAGACTTGGCCTTGCCAGCCTTCATAGGTCCAGGTGGAGGTACCGAACCGGATCAGGGGCGAGAGTGTTGTCTCACTCATCGTCATCACAAGCCTATGTGAACGATAGGGAAGCCTGCACAGACAATAGCCTACGCTCTTGATGCCGCGTCCCCTGTGTCGTGGGAAACGGAATCACAATCGGCCCAGTCGCGACTTCTAATTTTGGCAGGTCATAGTCCCCGGCGGGGGCGCACAGGGAATTTCAAGAGTGAAACGTGTTCCCATCCCTTCTGCGCTTGTCACATGAATTTTACCGTTGTGGGCATCCACCACACCCTTCACCAAGGTCAGACCCAGTCCCCATCCCTGTGGCATACCGGTTCCTTTGGACGTGGCGCGTCGGAATTTTTGAAACAGCCGCGGGATTTCCTCTTCGGGTATCACGGATCCTTCATTTTGCACCGTCACGTCGATGGCGGCGATGCCGGAATTCCAACTAATCTTAATCGGCGTTCCGGCTGCGCCAAACTTCACGGCATTCGTAATAAGATTCTCCACCGCGCGCCTTACGCCATCGGCACCCCAATTCCCGTGCAGTTCCCCCTCCGACACCGCGACGATCCGCGGCCCGTAGACCATCCGCATCTCATCGACGACTTCACGAATGACCACTGCGAGGTCGCAATTCGTGAATTGAAGGCAGAGGCGTTCGCCCGCGCGAACCCTACTTCCGTCCAGCAGATTTTCGATCATCGAGTTGAGGCGGTTCAAACTGATCAGGATATTGTTCTGCGCGGCAATCGCAGGCTCCGCCAGATCGCCCCGCTTCAAGGTGATCTGGGCATTCATTCTCGCCACTGCGACCGGCGTCTGCAGATCATGGGTCAGCGTGTCAAAAAATTTCTGTTGAATGTCCGCCTGCACCTCAGTGAACTCGACGACCGCGTCATTCACGGCTTGCTCAATGGAATCGAGGACAATATCCCGTGCGGGCTTCGGCAAGAGGCCCTCTGTTTCGAGGACTTCAAAGAGGACCTCCCTCAGAAGGTGATACTCGAAGATCACCTCCCTCAACTGATAACTCCGATTGCTGGCACGGTCCGCGCCGTGCAGTTTCCCGATTCGTAGGGATTCGCGTACGTGGGACGCCACGGAGGCGACATCCATCTTGCGGTTCGTCCCGAGCGCCTCGCATAGATGGTCGAGAAACAGCGGCAGTGAGTTTCGGAGCGCGAGCGTGCCGGCCGACGCCGCGGACTCGACCTCCTTCAGGCATCGTTTTTCCCACATACCCAATATTCGCTCTTTATGATCTCGGATACATCGAGCGTGGATGTCTGACATAAAAGAGCCCGTTTAATGGGTGAGTTATTCTTGTTTATGACGTTGTACGCCTTTGGAGGACTGCCGTAAAGATAGTCTGCTGTAATTTCTCCGAGGCGGCGTCTTTGGTCAAATAAGCGGCCGCTCCGGCATCCTTCATCGCCGACTCGACTTGCGGGCTGTTATGCACGGATAACCCGATGACCACCACGTGGGGCATATTGGCCGTGATGTGTCGGGTCGCCTCCACTCCATCCATCGTGGGCATGTTCACATCCATAATCACGACATCCGGCTGCAGACTCTCGGCGAGTCGCACCGCCTCCAGTCCATCCGCCGCTTCCCCGACTACTTGAATCCCCTCAAATTGTTCGACGATGGCCCGAAGTCCTTGGCGCACCATCGGATGATCATCAACCATGAGGATGCGCACCGGTTGCGTATCGATTGTGCGATCTGACGAGACCGATTGCACACTCTCAGCCTCTGACGAGGAACGGTTCGTCTGCGGATGGGATTGAATCACTAAGCTCAACCTCGCTGTGGTTCCATCTCCTGGAACCGAGCTGAGGGATAAGTCCCCGCCCACCGCTTCCATCCGCTCGCGAATGCTGAAGAGCCCGAAGTGGGGTTCGGTCGTCAACGGTTCGGCGGACGGATCGAATCCTCGACCTCGGTCTTGTACGGTCACCACAAGTGCGCCCTGCGCCAGGTCGACGGTGAGCGTCGCGTCGGTCGTACCGGCATGTTTCACAATGTTCATCAGTAATTCACGCACACTTTGAAATACGAGGATGGCGTGCTCTTCGCTGAGCTCGACCGCGGGCACGTTCAGCGTCATCCCAACCGTCAGCCCATGCTGTTTCATTTGTTCGGCCAGCCACATCAACCCCATGATTAATCCAAATTCGCGAAGAACCGGCGGGGTGAGTTGAGCGACCAGACTGCGGGTATAGGTGATGGCATCGTGCAGCAGACGATCCGCATCGTGCAGCGGCTGATCACGCTGTTCAGCCGGGCCGTGCAGAGCAAGGTTGAGCTTCATGAGGCAGACCACCAGCAGTTGCCCAAGATAGTCGTGCAGTTCCGTTGCAAGGGAGCGGCGTACCCGTTCTTCCGCGAGGCTAAGTTGCGTGGCGAGGCCGCGCAACCGGTTTTGGCTTTCCGTCAAGGCACGAGTCCGCTGGGAAACCCGCGAGTCCAGCTCGAGCGTCAGCGCCTTCAAATCCTCCTCAATACGTTTTCGCTCGGTGATGTCGCGGGCACTTTTCGACGCGCCGATGATCTGTCCCGTGGCATCTTTGATCGGAGACACGGTTAAGGACACGAGGACCTGGCTCCCATCTTTGCGGATCCGCACCGTTTCAAAATGATCAACTCGCTCGCCCCGTCGGATTTTCTCAAGGATGAGCATTTCTTCCGGAAGCCGTTCTTCTGGAATCAGCATGGTGATCGGTTGCCCCACGGCTTCGGCCTTCGTGTAGCCATAGATGCGCTCAGCCGCTGAGTTCCAGGACTGGATAATTCCCGACAGACTTTTGCTGATGATGGCATCGTCTGACGACTCGACGATGGCGGCCAACAACGCCATTTCTGGAAAATGGATAGGATGACCCTGTGGGGATGGATCAGGTGTGCTCATGTGGGGGTCGACGCTCTCAAAACTGCCAATGTAACAGAAGCGAAGAGGAGGACGTGACTAGGAAGGACCCTAGAAACAAACCTAACCAATGGCCATCGCCGCATTCCACAGATACCGATGATCATCCGCCTCTCCCTTCGAATGCAGTCTCCATGATAGGCCCACGGGTTCGGTGGCTGACCACCGTGCGCGGTTATCGCAACAGACCCAGCACCTCTTACCCGGTCGCTGTGATATCCACCGGCGCTCCGCCCTCCTCGCGCAACATACGAAGTGTCTGCAGCCGAGCAAGGCGTTCTTCCACTCGGGCATGTGTACTAGATACCATCCATGCCTCGGAGACCGGTAGCCTGCAATTCTGCCCATTGGCAGTCATATAAAACATATCGCCTTCCTCGCACTCCGCTCCGCTGCGCACATGCGCGAACCCGTGAAGGCGTAGGTACGATTCGATGAAGTGCCGCCTCGCGAGGATCAAGCGCGGTGAGTTGCCACAGTATACGGAGAACGATTCAGGTATCGTCGGATCCGCCATGCATCTTCTCCAAGATCGATAAAGGCGTGCATGTGGTGACGGTCACAGCGAATACCCCCTGCTCAGCGTCGAAGATCCGTCTTCTGCGATGTGCCTTTCAGCATGGGTGACCCTTATTGTATATCCGCGAGATTAATGTGTGGTTAGAAGGCGCTTAGAACTTGCTCATAGCATGCTCCGGCCTAAAGTGTGGGAGCAGAGCTTCGGTCACGGGCACGGGCACCCCTCCTGAGAGCGGTACTGATAGCCGCGATCTTCAGGCGCAGTATCCTGCGAGCAGAACAGCTGAATGGGCATTTACCTGTATGCCCATACGCCGCACACAGTAAGAACGGACATACGAACGCTCCCCTTTGACAGGGTCACTTCCCTATGTCCCGCTCGATGTGAAAGGCTATTTTATTGGCGCCCTGTCGTAACCCCTCTCCCCACAGACCTTGCGGCCCTCCGGTGCCATGTTGCCCTGCCACGGCATTGCAGTCATGCACCAGGTGACGCAACGCTGTTTCAATCAACGCATACTGATCAGCCTCCTCCGGTCTCTCAAAATTCGGGTGGTGGTGGAATAAGTCGATATAGAGCTTTGTGGCCCGCTGGTACATCATCATGCGACTGTTCCATTTTTTACCTGCTCATTGGTCCCCGGCCTGCGCAGGACGGTGGCCGAGTAGTACAATTTCAGGGCACCATGGGTCCAGAAGGCACTTTTGGAGGCAGGATAGAAACAGGCGGTTCCGGGGCGGGTGGCAGCGGTGGTGCAAGGTAGAGGATATGCGGCGCCGACTGCACGGAGCGTAGAGGCAGAAAACGATTGACTTGTTCCCGCCTCACTGGACAGCGGATGACAGGTTTGTCGGATCCAAACTTTTCGCCCCCTGCAAACGGCTGGGCCAGCCGGAACAAGGGGCCCGCAGGTACCTATTCCTCACACAGGACGAGCCGTGTGATAGAGCGGGCACGTCCTATATCTCAACTGCGGCACAGCGGTCTCCAGGTAATGGTTTTTCAAACGGATTCATTCAACTTCAGAGAAAGGGTTCATCCTGCCGGCTCACGCAGAATGCCACGTCATCACCATTGGCGAAATCCAACTGGGAACCCTCCCCGCCCGATGCCGTTCAATCCCTGACGCAAGACCGTCGCAAGGTCGAAGTAGCTTCCGGGGCGGTCGGCGGCGAGTACGCAAGCACACCGGAGCCGACTTCCGTCGGTTCCTGATCGTCCTCAATCGACGTTATCGGAGCGCTACATGACCTCTAGGACAGAACCCTAGTCTGCACAGAGGAATTTATGGTCTAGAAAAAGCCCTAGTGATTTACAGATGGTCAAGTCAGCTGAGTACACTCATGGTCCGCATAGATGCATTATACGGTGCTTCTAGCTCATAGCAACATGGATCGAGACATCCAGCGAAGCCTAATTTAATTGCCACAGATTGGTGGCGTTGAAGCGGGGCCAAGAGGTATTCGCAGCCGAGCCAGAGGAGTCCTCAACAGATACCGCCGCCTAGCCCCGGCACGAGCACCGTGCACCAGTGTGACTGGGTCTGCCGCTGAGGGTTGATATGCTGTGGCGGCGGACGGCTCGAACATCGCGTCCCGGCCTGGAGCGTGGACCCGCGCACGGTGGAGCGCCCGCGAATAGCTGCCTTCATCCGAATTTTCTGCACGTGCGCCGTAGATTGCAAGGGGCTACTTTGTATAGAAGGGATCGAGGACCAACGGAACCATTCTGAGCGGAGACTTCGGTCCTTACGTTGCAGAAAAGCCGGATAGGTTGCTGGTGATAAAGAGCTTCCACGTTGCATCCTCTGCATCTTGTCCGGGATATCGGACACCTTGTCCTAAGAAGACATTTTGTCATCTTTCAGCACCCTCAAAACCGTATGTCCCTATGCGGCCTCGCGGTGGGTGAACGTCAGGCAGACGCGTAAACATTGCCGATCATTGTGGTGAGGCATTGCGGGCGGACCCCTATGATGCCGGTCTTGCTTTTGCAGAAGCAAACTTTGTTGACCCGTGGCCCAACACCTTAACGTTCATACGGAGGAGAGCAATGAAAAATTCACAGGTGCTCACAGTTGTGTGTATTGCGGGAAGCCTCGTCGCCTTTTCTGGATACCCAGCCAAGGCCCAGCATTCCAGCGGCGGCACAGCGCCGGGCGTCACAGAGAATCAGGGGCAGGGCGCTTCCAAAGGCACCCAAGGCGTACCAGGTAGCGGGTGGAATGCTCAACAGGGCGGCAGCGGCTCCGGCTCTGCAAAGGCATCGGGATCCGCCTCGGGGGAAGCGAACAGTCCGGAGTCGAGCAAAGGAACCGGATATGGCCTGGAATCAGGGTCCCATTCAGAGAAGGATATTGGGGCAGGCGGACATATGGGATCGAGGGCTAGCTCCGGATCGGGCGGCAACACGCAATCCAGTGGGGGCTCCGGTTCGGGTGGGAGCGGCGGGGGCGCGGGAAGATAAAAAAGTTGCACAGGCGCGTCAAGAAGACGGAGGGAGGGATGATTCGCTTCGTTCCTCGCTCCCGGGCTCATGAGACAATGAACGAGTCCTCGGTCGTAGAAATTGCACTCGGTGACTGCCGATGGAGAAACCGGGCATCCCCCTAGATTCTTCATCAACGAGGGAGGGGACACCGCGGTCGCGCCGGAGTCGAGTTGTTATTCAAAGAATTGGTCGCCGTCGCACCGGCGCGGCAGGCCGAGATCGCCCAGGAAATTTTCCTGGAGCCAACGAAGATGTCATTGACATCGCCTACGAGGATTACCGAGCGGTCAAGACACACGTCGAAAAACTGAAGATACTTCACCCCACGGACCCTGAGTTCATCGCAGGCATGGAGGAACTGAAGGACCCGGTAGTGGAGCTCGTGGCGGAGGAGGAGGAAGTCCTGTCTACAGAGGCCACTTTGAATCTGGATACGAAGAGACTGGGAGAACAGATGCAGGCCCGAAAACAGGACCTCATGTCCTCCATAGCACCATAACCTCAACTTCAATAAAGGATGAGATCCATGACATATCGAGGACAGAAAGCAGCTGGGAAACTAATTGGTATTGCAACGCTCGTGACGCTTGGATACACGGGCCTCACACCGACCTACGGTTATGACCCGACGCAATCAACCGGCACGGGAACGGCGCAAGGAAACGATGGATCGATGACCACACAGAGAGGCGGAAACTCGGGCCCGACCACGGGTCGCAATGAACATAGCGGCTCAGCGACGGGAGCCGTGAGAGATCCCAAGCAAGCGGAACCGAAGAAAGACAGGGATCAGGGATCGCACCAGCTAGGGTCCGATTCGAGCCAGGAGGCCAGTAAGAGCGACCGCGGAGGGAGGGCGCAGGCCGAGGTACGTACGGAGAAATAACGGATAGTAGGATCGACGGGGTGCCTGCGGTCAAGGCAAACGACAGACAACGTTGACTAGTAGCCTGCCAGTAGCCCCGCAGCGCACGGGCTATGGCGAACCCCGGAAAGCCTCTCACCTCGCGGAGAACAGTATGACGACGTTATCCCGGAAAGAACCAAAACCGGTCGCCACTCAAGGCACGGATCCACTGTGGCGATCTTCTTGCCCACCCGAGCGGGCGCCGACCTCCAGTTGTCGAACTAACCGATGGCGCTCCGACGTGTCAGGATGATCGAACCCGCCCTGGATCTGATGAAAGAGTGAGGACACTGTTTCGTGATCGCGCCGTAGGAGTGTGACGAAATCCATAGCAATTCCTTTCGTTAAAACGGGTTTCTCGATGAGGTGCTGTGTAAGATTTAGGCTTCCGCACAGCCGAACTGGGTGAGCTTAAGACCCTGTTTCGTCTGTTCCAGCCATCCCTTGCTACAGGCATATTGCAATGCAGTCGCCAGCTCCACAGGGGTAAAACCTTTCGGCCACTGCGCCAAAATGTCTTGCCGGCTAAGAATGTGACCAGCCTGACCGGTGGTGCCGTGCACATACATCGCAAGGACCTTGCGTGCCAACTCTTCCGTCGAGAAAGTAGCCATAGAGGATTCGCAGAGGCGTCGCCCGAACAATTAGCAACAAGACCAAGCGAGTACCTGCCGGTCGTGCTGTACGACCGTGGCAAATGCGTCAGTCCTCCCTCGTTTTCTTCCTACGACGGATGCTCACGTCTGTCTTGCGGTGGTGAGGGCTTCCTATTTTGTCCTTTGCCAATGGTAGACTCGCCCGGGTGCGGTACTTTGGCCTGCTCAGCTTGCTCTTTTCTTCAATGGCGCATTGGTAATACCACTCGTGAGGTTTTGCCGCTCTGCCATAATCGTCGCGTCTTTTCTGTGCTGGATCACAAACAATCTTTCCCTGAGCCCGCTTCTGCGCAATGGAATCAAACACTCGTATATTTCTTCATGGCGGGCTCCGCAGTGTGACACCTTCCCTCGATCATTGACTTCCTTAGTCTTCACCTCTTAACTTTCCCTTCGAGCCCCGGTAGCACGGCGTCAAAAAAGGCATTGCTGAGTAGCGTGGCGACCATTTCCCAGGTACTGGCCTGCGGGTTTTCGACCGGCCCCGACACGTCAGCCTTCGTCGCCACTTCCCCGCGCGGTGTATTTTTCAGGACACTCGACGCCACATCGATGGTCTTCTCGAAAATCTTGGTGAGGAGCCCCTTGTCCATGTCTTGCTCGGGATCGTACACGGTCACATCCTTGAACAGGGGTTTCAAATAGCCGTCCACCTTGCCGTGTTTGACCCTCATTTCGCTGAACACCGAAAAGACGCCCGCAGCGACATCAGTGCCCCCGTGAGCGCGCAACGCTTGGTTCATGGATTTCGCGGGCGTTTTCAAAATTTTGACGTGCAAATCAAAGTCTGGGGATTTCGTCTCCGGTCGGAAAGCCCCGATGATTTCGGTCGCCCCACTCCCCATTAACAGTCCCTTGAGCCTCACCGTGGCCGTGCCTTCCGACAATTGGTTGCTCCAATTGTCTAGATGAATGTCCGTGCCGCTGATAAACAGGCGATAGGAGGGGCTGGCGGCTTGATTGACGACCCCAAACTCGCTGTTTTCGATCTTTCCCTGGTCGATCCGCACGAGGAGCGTGGGATGATTAGCGGCTTGCTCGGCCGCGTGCGCCGCCTTCTTGCCGGTCTCCTTCGCTTTCTTCTCCGTCCGAGCCGTGTGGATAAAATCCCCCTTCACCTCGTGTAGCTCGAACGTGCGCAGCCTCACCTCTTGCACCTTCGGCGCATACTCCACATGTCCCGCGGCGGACAAACGCCCTTGGGAGAGGTGCACCTGGTGCTGCGTGGTGAGCGGTTGCAGGGCGGCGAGCTCAATGTCGGTGAGAGTCAGGTCGGCATTGACCGCCAGGGACGGTTCGGCGAAAAAATCGGCGTGGCCGTCGAGCGTGAATTTCCCCTTCTCAAACAGGACGGCGTCGATGTGGATGTCCGAGGGATACTCATGCGGCTTCGAGCGCACATTGCGAATGTTCTCCGCCGTCACGTTGAGCTCGGTGATATGGAGGGGCTTCGCATTCGCACGCTCCCGGTACGTCACATCGCCATTGGTGACGCGGACTTCGTTGATCCGCACCTCCTGCATGGCGAAGAGGGCTTCCTGCCAACTTTGCTTCTGTTCTGATGAGGCGTCCAGCTCCTTCGCCGCCTGGGGGCGGGTGAGGTGGATCACCGGGTGATCGATCCATTCGTCGGTCACGAGGCGGCCACGCAATAAGGCGCTCCATTGAAGACTGCCCTGGATTTTGGGGAGCGCCGCAATCGGAGGCTCGGGGTGGTCTTTTTGCCTGACGATGACATCGTCGAGGTCTAGGGACAGCGTGAGCGGATGAAGATTCAGGCCGCCAATGTGAACGGTATAGGCTGGCAGGCGCTGGTTTACCTCCCGCTCTGCATAAGCTCGAAGCGGCCCATCGAGGAATGAGGCGCCAATGAGAATGACCACTAGGAGAGCGCTGGGGATCGCCACCCACCACAGCCATCTGGGCATCGACGGGATCTTCATGGCATGTTCATTTCACTCATGCCAAGGGACGCGCAGTGCCGCACGGTTGGCATGGACCAGAGTGTGGATTGATCGCTCTGCCTAATGGTGCCGAACGCAATGGAACGTGATCGAGCACCCAACTTAATCATTTAAAGGATCAGGAGAATTCCATGGCCGCAGGTGGCGTGTGACTTCCCCCCGCCCCCATAAGAGCGTGTTCGAGCCAGTTCCGCACAAGCTGCGTCTTACGATCGGCTGTCAGTTGAATGCGCTTCTGGCCGCACCAGGCACACACCCACCGCTCAAACTCAACCTGTCCAGCAGTATTCTCAGAAACCCAGTGATGCTCATGAGGAGTGCGCTTTGAGAGCTTGCGTACAGCGGGGTGCGGATGACTAGCAACACATCTGATGATCTGCATGAGAGGCAAAATACCCGAGTGGCGAAGTGGGAGACATTAGGCAGGTCCCTAGTTTTGCGTTCCCCTTCCCCCGCACGCCCTCAGATCAGTTCACTGTAGGTGCCAGACCGGCCAAGTACCGTCCAATCTATGGATTTAACAGCTGCGGTCTTCGCGGGGGTGCCCGGGATGCCATACGGCAGAATCTAGGCCGAAATTTACTGAATTTCTCACGGGCGGGAACTCGGAATATCCCTTGCACCTCGCGCAAAAGGAGCTACATGGGCTTGAGGCCATTCGGCAGAGCCGCACGCTCTCTTGTCCGTCCTGCCTGATGATCCGGTCCGGACAGGAAGGAGACCTGGGGAACATTCCGCACGGTCCGCTTCCGGTCGCACGCCACCTTCGCGTCGGACAGGTTGTCCCACAGAGGACACATAGGCAGCGCCCTTCCCTACTGCACAAGCGTGCGTGAGGCGCCCGAGCTCATTTTTCTACTGGAAAACCGCAGAGACAGTTTTTGTTGGCTAAGCTCGATCATTGCATACTGCACAGATAAACTGCGTAACTAGTAAGATCGTACTGAGGTGGAATAACAAAGATGCCAATGAAGAGTGATGCGTGGGGCATCCAGGCGAGGTACGAAGATGCCTCCGGAGAGATGCAACAGGTCTCCAAGGACTCGATCGCCCGAATTCGAAAGACCATGGGCCAGGCTCCCACTCCTCCACGTTCGTGGTTCGATGACTGTGTCAAGGTGATCCCCCATGGCCAAGCGCTCCCGCTTCCCGCAGCTGCCACCTTGATACGTGAGGACGGCACCGAACAAAGCCTCACGGATCGGCTGCCGGATGACCTGCCCATTGGGTACCACCGCCTGATACCAGCCGCGAAAAATGGGTCGGCTCTCCGCCTCATTGTCAGTCCTGGGCGATGCCATTTGCCTGCGGATCTTCGAATCTGGGGATGGAGCGCGCAACTTTATGCGACGCGAAGCCGAAGCAGTTGGGGCATGGGCGACTTGGCAGATCTGCGTCGACTGACAGACTGGGCCCAAGGCCTCGGGGCCAGACTGATGCTGATCAATCCGCTCCATGCGGTGCACCCACTCGTGCCGCAGGAAGCCAGCCCCTATTCTCCGTCCAGTCGTCGTTTCTTGAATCCCCTGTACTTACGAATTGAGGAGCTGCCCGGTGCAGCGCGGCTCGATCAAGACCTGAAGCGGCTGACGGCCTTGGGGCGGGCACTCAACGAGGAGCGTCACATCGACCGAGACCGCGTGTTCCATTTGAAGCAGGAGGCGTTGCAGTTTCTCTGGTCGCATTTCGACGGCGACTCGGATTTTGAGACATTTCGCCGCGAGGAAGGCCGGTCCCTCCATCAATATGCGGTGTTTTGCTGTTTGGCAGAGCGGCACGGCGCAAAGTGGCGCGAATGGCCTGTGGGCTATCGTCGTGGTGACTCTCCAGAGGTGGAACAGTTTGCCGCAAAGGAGTCAGACCGCGTGCAATTTCATATGTGGCTTCAATGGCTGCTCAATATTCAATTAAAACGTGCCTCGCAGGCCGTGCCGTTGATGCAGGACCTGCCGATCGGATTTTCTCCGGATGGTGCCGATGCGTGGTTATGGCAGGATTTGATCGCTCCCGGCATGACCGTAGGCGCACCGCCGGACCTGTACAACGTCAACGGCCAGGATTGGGGTCTCCCGCCCTTTGTTCCGCACAAACTTCGAGCCACAGGCTATGAGCCCTTCATCCACACGATCCGAGCCATCCTTCACCATGCCGGAGGACTTCGGATCGACCACGTGATGGGGTTGTTCCGGCTTTGGTGGGTGCCTCAAGGCGGGCAACCCAAAGACGGCGCCTATGTGCGATATGTGGCCGAAGAACTATTGGCGATCATCGCTATCGAAAGCCAACGAGCCAACGCAATCGTGGTGGGAGAAGACCTGGGTACGGTCGAACCGGGCGTTCGCGAGATGATGGATCAACACAATGTGCTGTCTTATCGTCTCCTCTGGTTCGAAGAAGAACCGCCGGCGGAATATCCGGAGAAGGCCTTAGCCGCCATCACCACCCATGACCTTCCCACCCTAGCCGGCGTCTGGACGGGAGCCGATCTTGAGGCGCAAGAGGAATTTAGTGTGCGAGCTGATCCGGCGGCACAGAACCAGTTCCGGCGCAAACTCATTAGAACGAGTGGTTTGGATCATGACGCCGATGTAACGGTCGCCATCACCAAAACGTTTGAGCAGCTCGCTGAATCCCCTTCACAGGTCGTCATGGCGGACCTGGAAGCGGCCCTCGCGGTGAATGAACGTCCCAACATGCCCTCTTCCGCCGGGAAATATCCCAACTGGTCCCTTGCGCTTCCCGCATCCATTGAAGAACTGGAATCAGCCGAGCTTCCACAACGGCTGGCGCACATCCTCAATCGACGCGTCCACCGGCTGACATCTCATTCGTCCCGGCCGTAATTCCAATTCTTCATCGCGTGAGATTCTTTCCAGCCTCGCAATATCGTCCAAGCACCAGAAAGACATAACAGGGGGAGTACCTAGTATGTCACACCTGATCCTTCCTGCGACAATGACGGTGGCGCTTCAAGAAAGGCAGGTCATGAACGTATTCGCTGGTCGACTGCTGATCGTCCTTGCCATCGGCGCATGCATACTGCCTATCCCTACCCGAGCCGAGACGCAACGCGCTCAAATCATCCGTTTTCTAGGCGTCACGATGGTCCGGCCGCTAGATGTGCATCAGACACGAGAAGGAGCAGTCGGTGAAATGCTGGTGGCGTGGGAAGAACGAGCCGATCACCACGGTATTGTAGTGAGTTTTCTGACGGGACGCGGGTCCTTCAGTTCGGATACCGAAGTGGCGATTCTCTCCGCGATCGATAGAGCCGCCCATGCGGCCAAACTTCACACTGATTCCTGGACGGTCAGCTTCGCCGTGAACGAACCGGCCGGAACAATTTATGGGGACAGCTTATCCGGGATCGTGGGTCTAGCCGTCGTGGCGTTGGCAAAGGGAGATTTCATTCCTTTGGATCGCACGATGACCGGCACCATCACACAGGAAGGCACGATTGGCCCCGTGACCGCCTTACCGCTTAAAATCCAGGCGGCGTTCCTCAAACATATCCGCCGCGTCGTGATACCCGATACGCTGGATGTGGCCGACTCAGATTGGTTGACGCCCTTTCTCACGCAGATCTCCCCGATCCATTCGGCCGCAATCGCTTATCAGGCGTTAACGGACCATCCCTTTTTCCCTGAGGCGCCGCTGTCATTGGTGCCCTAACCGGCCGAAGGATTGATCATTTCATGCCCCACTCTCAGACTTCCGCAATCGCAGATTCAGAACAGGCCACACTGTCGGCAGAAACGTTTTGCCATATCTGTGGCGGATCGACAATGGATCAGGTTTGCTCGTCATTGGAAGTAAAGAGTCACGTCCGATTTCTACAGCAATTCCATAGGCGACGACGGCGAGAGCCGGCCGATCCCGATCTGTCTGACCGCGCGGACTTCACACAAGCTTACATCACCGCGATTGTGGCCTGTCGTGGTTGTGGCCTCATCTGTCGCAACCCTCGCCCCACAGCCGAGGCCATCACCGGTGCGTATAGCCAGGATCGTTACGGCCACGAACACCTGCGCTCGGAGTTCACCCTCCAACGCCAATGGGCCAGATCGAAGGTTCGCTCACTGGCTTCGCGTCTCCACGTTCGATCAGGCATGACACCTCGAGTCGTAGAAGTCGGCAGTTTCGTGGGTGGCTTTCTCGCAGCCGGTCAAGCACAAGGCTGGGACATGGTCGGCGTAGATCCCGGTAAAGAGGTGACGGCGTTTTGTCGCGACCAGGGGTTGAACGTGTTTTGCGGCACCCTCGTCCAAGCGCCGGTGCCGGCTCACACCGTCGATGCCGTGACGATCTGGAACACCTTCGACCAAGTGCCTCACCCTGATTCCACCCTCGCCTCGGCGCGACACATGTTACACCAGCAAGGCATCCTGGTGATTCGTGTGCCGAACGGCGCCTGCTTCCATCGAATGATGTCCTGGCAGAAGCGATTATCCGGACCGGTCAAGGGGTGGTTGTCGGCCGCCCTCGCGTGGAATAACCTGCTGGGGTTCCCCTATCTGTACGGCTACACAGTCCATACGTTGGACGAGCTGTTAAGCCGCCACGGCTTCGCCCGCGTCGCCGCTTATCCCGATACGCTGATGACCTTGACCAATCACGAGTCAACCTGGTGGGCGGAATGGGAAGAACGCGCGGTGAAATGGTCTTGTCGAGCAGCGTCTCATCTCGAAGCCCTGTGGAACGGGAGCGGATATCATCTTGCCCCTTGGCTCGACATCTATTACCGCGTCACACAAGCCGTCCCGGACACCACACTCACTGTCTCCAGAGATTCAGCTGAGCGAACGCGTCGTGGGTAATGACGTATGGAGCCCAGAAGGAACTATCTGAGCCTTCCAGAAGAGGAGCACAGCCGATGACGTCCCCACGGCGCAGGTCTGCGAGCAGCCGTAACCTTACGCGACCGGCTCACGCATTGATCATGCTTGTGTTGGTAGCCTGGCTGACGACTCCGTATCACGACGTGACCGATCCTATGCCTGTGCCCAAGCCAACACCGGGACCAACCGACCCGGTCCCGCGCCCCCCCGATCCACGGCCAGAGCCACCGTTGCCAGGGCCCACGCCGCCGATGCCCCAACCAGTACCGCCACCCTAGGAGGAGGACCACCTCATGCAGGCGCAAGACCCGACATATCGAGAATCGGTACAGGTGGGATGGGCGCTCTATTGGCGGGCGATTGGAAGTTTTACGCTCCTTCTCCTGTCGATGAACGGTTTGCTGGTCTTTCTTCTGCCTGAACTCACGCGCACTGGTCCGCCGCTGTGGGTCGCCCTCCTCCCGTTCGTGATCGCAACGATATGCTGCACGTTTCTCGTCATGCCCTACGTCGTGCGTCGGCTGCTCCGCGCTTCATTCCATGGGTTTCATCTTCAATTGATCCGCGACCATCCTTCCCAGGCTTAGGCGAAAATCAAGGACTGGCGGCTCAATCCTTCGACCTTTCCGCCTAAAACGCCGCGGTCCTCGCTCCAATATGCCGTCCTAGCGAACGAGACAGCTCGGAGAGGTGGCACCGAGCGATGTAGTTCGTATTTTTCGCCTCTAGTGAAGCCTTCTCTATGACCAGTCAGTTGATGCACCCCCACGGTGGCACCAGCGTCAACGAATAAGACATCGCGCTCAGTACAGGTTGTCCCCCGAGAGACAACCTGTCCCTACCGCCGCCGACCGAGTCATTCCTCGTCACCATAACGCTGCAATATCTCATCAATCGATTCTCGCCCCTCCAAGGTTCGAGTCTTGCTCCTAGTGAGTAGCGACGAACTGAGGCGTTTAGATGTGATCACCATTGAGGGGAGAGATTATGCCAAATCGTGGAAATAAACAGACCGCCATCATAGCCGCCGTGCTCGGTGTGGGATTACTCGGGGGCACAACCATTTATGCTGAACACCCACGTGAGACTGGAACTACCGCTATTCCGGCCAACGATGGATCGCGGGTTCGCAATACAGACCTTACCGGCGGGTTCTACGACGATCGTTATAAACTCGATAATTGGTACTATGACTTCTACGAAAGTCCGGGAGTGACTCGGACCAGTTCTCGCGAGGCGGATCTGACCTATAGCGACCAGGCCAGCGCGGCGGATGCCGCCCATCCTTGGACGGCAAACCGTGCTCAGACTCGGAATGAACAGACGGCGGCCTTTCAGCAGTATTATGACGAGCCGTGGTTTTACGATCAGCGAGACCCGGTCTACGGTATGCCCGATGCACGTAGCGAACGCATGGCTGCTGATGGGTCGGCGCGCAATGACAATTTCATCAAGGGCACGGTGACGGCCACCAAACAAGTCCGGAACCGAACCAGCGGCGACCAAAACACGGTCGCCCTCATCAAGGCACCGGACGGCCGGCAGGTCATTACAGATCTCGGCCCTAACCGACGCACATTGGATATGGCAATCACGAAAGGTGATCAGATCCAAGTGGCAGGCCAGTGGGAAGACATAGGGAACTATTCGGTACTGATGGCCCAGCAGATCAAGTCAGGCGTGAATCGCGTGAACTTACACCGCGAGGCCGGACCGGCGCTGGCCGATAACCGACAGGTAGAAGGACGGATTCAGCAATTCCGTGACATTCGCACGAATCGTACGGCCGAGTTGCATCGCACGGCAGCGGTCCAAACACCGGATGGCCGTTTTGCCATTGTGGATTTGGGACACGATACCACTGACCGTACCGTAGCCCATGCCTCGCCGGGGGATCGAATTGTCGCCAATGGCCGCGTCGTGCAGGTGGGCAATTATCCTGTCTTGCTCGCCAATCAAGTGGCCATCAACGATGGCACACCGGTTCATATTACACGCCCTAGGGAATCCGGCGAGCTGTCTTCCGGTACTGATATGAGGAAGTCGGATTGCGTGGGTGGTGGCTGCGACAATCAGTCCCTCAACCACGATCAGCCTCGCGACCCGCACACGAACGCGATGGACGGCACAGTTCGCTAACAAACGATGCGCGAGCGTCGAGCTCTGTCGGGATGGGGGGAGGAATGGCCAAGGCGATTCCTCCCCCTGTTTTCGAATGATAACAATGAGGTGATCACCCGAATCAGCAAACGGCACGACTATGAAAGCGCTCGTCTATCACGGCCCTAGGCTCGAGCAGCAGGGCTAGATTGCGTTCGATCTCGGCCTGTGCTTTTCAAAGGGCTTGCGGAGGGGATCGTCCGGTAAAAGGCAAACCCATCCTTTCTCGTCTCCCATCCACTCTCCTCGGCTGAAGCGACTGAGGCCTATCAACACTTCGACGCCCCCGAGCGGGGCTAGACCAAAGTACTCCTGAAACAGGCGGCATGACCTTTCTCGATTGACGGAGCGCACGAAAAATAAGTCCCGTCCCGTTTCTGCGAAGACATGACTTCTTGATGTGTTCGGCTCCCTATGATAGCGTCCACGCAAGAATACGTGTTTTCATGCGAGTCATGCGATACCCGACATTCAGCACCTCCAGCCTCCTTCGCGCCTGGGCCATCCTATGGTTGATTGCAATTCCCCTCTGCCACATACATCCAGAGATTGACCCCCATCATGGCCAGACAGGCCATGTTCATCTCGCGACGGTTCATACCGTCTTTTCAGGCGACCTCGACGGAGAGTTCGGACATCACCGAGACGCTGTTGAAAGCGGGATGACCGCGGATGCCGAACTCGTACTGTCAAACGGGAGCCTGCATGCCTGGACCGCAGACCCCGAGTTAGGTTTTTCCATCCTGAACGATTCGACCGATCGCAAGTTCTTCAAGCCCTGCTCGACACACCTCCTATTTCTCACTCGCTCGATCCTGACTCTTCCTCCCCGCCCTGATTTATCGGAAGCGGCTGACACGCCTGCCTTGTTCTCTGCGCTAGTCGTTCATGAGATTCCTGCACGCGCGCCGCCCTCCCCGCGCCTCGGATAACACTCGTCCCCCTTGATCTCTCACTATAGGATCGCGAACCGCCGGCCGGCGGAAGGAAGCCTTTCATGCTGCCGCGAGGTTTGCGAAGGAGGAGGCTCACATGTTTGCGCGTATTGTCTTCTTACTGTGCTTGGCAGGCGCGACCGTCTGCTTCGACCCCAGCGGCGCCATGACCTGGGCTGAAGGGCCACGCACAACGACCTATTCGCTCCCCGGTATCCTAGCGCTGGCGCTGCAACACAACCCTACCGTAGCCGGGGCCGAAGGGTTGCTGAAACAGAGTCACGGCCAACAGATCGCTGCGGGCGCCTATCCAAATCCATCTATCTCGGGCAGCGCCGGCCGAGGAGCTATTCGCGATCCGAGCACGGGCGTCCGCGTCACCGAACGGACCTTCACCGTGGAGCAACCGCTTGAATGGACAGGCAAGCGGCAGGCTCGCCAGGACGCGGCGGATGCCGGAGTGGCGGGGGCGAGTGCGGCGCTGGAAGACACTCGCTTAGCACTGCTCGCCGACGTGAAGGTGGCCTTCTATCAACTCCTCTTCGCCCAGCGCGATGTGGAACTCGCCGCGCAAAACGTGTCCTCTGTAGAGGAAGTCTTGCGCACCGTCAACGCGCGGATCTCGGCGGGCGAAGCCACGTCATTCGACAACATGAAGGCCGCAGTTGAAGTTCAGAAGGCCAGGAAGGAGGTCTCCCGTGCGAACAATGCCCTGTTGGTTTCCAAGGGTCGCCTGAATACCCTCACCGCCGGGTCACTCGGCAAGCAGTTCGCTATCCAAGGCGACTTCCAAACGACCAACCAGGCGGTGAATCCTGACGTGCTGACACAAGCCGTCGAACAACACCCAGCGGTACGGCGACAGAGCAAACTCGCGGAACAGGCCGAACATATCCTGCGCTTCGAGCGGGAGGCGCGCATGCCGAATATCAGCCTCCTGGGCAGTTATCACCGGGAGGCAGGAGATGAATCCCTCACCGCAGGACTCAGCGTGCCGTTGCCGCTCTGGTATCGACGGCAAGGAGAGATCCAAACGGCCCTCGGGGCGAAACATCGCGCGGATGCGGAACGCCTGCGCGCACAGAACGAGCTGGAACAGGCCATTACCCAATATGCGCAAGAAGTGCGCACGGCGCAGGATCAACTCCAGGTCTTTGAAACCGGGTTGCTGAAACAGGCCGAACAGACGTTGACCGTGGCGCGGACTAGCTTTCGGCATGGCGCCGCGACGCTCTTGGACGTGCTGGATGCGCAGCGTGTCTATCGGCAAACCTTGCTGGAATATGCCCAAGTGCGGGCCGATCTGTCGATCGCTCTCGCCCGCTTGGAGCGTTCGCTCGGAGCATCACTGTGAACACCTCATCGTGGCCAATCGCCGAACGAGTCTCGACGACCGGAATGATCGTGACCGTCCTGTGGCTGCTGTCAGGCTGTGGCGATCGTGGGACCGATCCACCGAAGCCCCTGCTCGTCACAGAGACAAAACCGGAAACGAGCGATACTCCCTCGATTCACCCGCCTGCGGCTGTTCGAGACCGTCTGCGTATTCAGGCCGCGACCCTGCGATCGATTCCGGAGCTCGTCACCGCTCCCGGCGAAGTCGCGCTGGACCTCAAACAGGTCGCCAAAATTACTTCACGTATCGCCGGTCAGGTGGAACACATCCATGTTCAACTGGGGGATCGAGTCAAGAGGGGTCAGCGGCTCGTCGCCATCGGCAGTCTCCAGCTTGATCAGATGATTGAGGAGTATCTCGTGGGAAAGGTACAAGCCGATGTCGCCGAGAATGGCTTCCGTCGGACTGAAAAACTACGCACGGACGACATCGTGACGGAACGCAAGCTACACGAAGACAGAGGGCAGTACCTGGAAACGAAGGCCCGATATCAACACATCCGCGAGAAACTTTTGAACATGGGACTCTCGCCAGCCGAACTCACCCAACTCGAAGTGGGACACCATGAGAAGGGGCATCAATACACCCTGACCGCCCCGATCGCAGGAACGGTGGTGGCACAGAATGCGGTGCGCGGACAGGGGGTGGCGCCGGGCGACGAATTGTTCGAAGTCGTGGATACCAGCCGCGTGTGGGTCTTTGCGAGCCTTCCGATCGAGCAGGCCAGAAAGTTCAAAGAGGGCGATTCGGCAACGATTACACCCCGAGGGGGCGAAGCACTCACCGCGCCCCTCACCTATATCGCGCCGATGGCGGATGAGACCACCAGGACCATTCGGGTGCGCTTTGAGGTGGCGAATCACCAGGGACAGCTGAAGCCGCGCGAATACGTCGAGGTGGCGCTCACCCTGGCCGGCCCACCCATGCTCGCCGTGCCCCTCTCTGCGCTCACTACGGTGAACCGGGTCCAAGGGGTATTCATTGCAGGGAAGTCAGGCTATACCTTTCTGCCGGTTCAGACCGGCCGAGAAGGCGGCGAGTGGATCGAAATCAGGCAGGGCGTGAAAGCCGGGGACCACGTGGTGGTCGAAGGCGTCTTCGATCTGAAGAATGTGCTCCTGAAAGAGCACATCGGATCGGGCGAGTGAGGATCGCATGGAACGCCTGCTGACCTTCTCCCTGCGGTATCGATTTTTCACCCTGGTGGCGATCGCAGTCGTGATGGCGTCCGGACTGTGGTCCTTCGCGCACCTCACGATCGATGCCGTCCCAGACCTAACGCCCGTCCAGGTGCAAGTCCTCACCCGCGCACCGGCGCTGGGTCCGGTCGAAGTCGAACAATTCATCACCTTTCCGATCGAAGCCTCCCTCAACGGCTTGCCGGCCTTGCGGGAACTGCGCTCCGTCTCACGGTATGGGTTATCCGCCGTCACCGCCATCTTTGACGAACAGACCGACATCTATCGAGCCAGGCAGTTTGTCGCGGAACGATTGGCCCAGGCCATGGAGCGAAATTCCGCGGAGTATGGCCGACCGGTTATGGGGCCCCTGACGACGGGGCTGGGAGAGGTCTATCAGTTCACGGTCAAAGGGCCGGGTTATAGCCCCATGGCCCTGCGAACACTTCTGCAATGGGATATCGGAATGAAGCTGCGCGCCGTGCCCGGCGTCGTCGAGGTCAACATCTGGGGTGGCGAACCACAACAGTTTCACGTGATTGTCGATCCGTCAAAACTGCTCTCCTATAAATTGTCCCTCAAACACATCTTCGAGGCCCTGCAGCGCAACAATGCCATGGCCGGCGGTGGGTATATCGAGCACCAGCGCGAGCAACTGTTGATTCGCGGTGAAGCCCTCGCCACGCACATGAGCGACTTGGCCCGGATCGTCGTCGCCCATGGAGCGGGCGGGGTTCCGATCTACATTGCGGATCTCGCCGAGGTCAAAGAAGGCTCGGCGCTCCGCATCGGTGCGGCGACAGCCATGGGTGAGGGGGAAACCGTGATCGGCATGGTGCAGATGCTCGCCGGTGAGAATGCCCAGCAGGTGGTCACCAGGGTCAAGGCGCGCGTCCAAGAGATCCAAGCGACGCTCCCCACGGGCGTGACGATCGAACCCTACTACGATCGCACGATTTTCGTCTCCAAGGTCATGGCGACCGTACGCAACAATCTGCTTGAAGGCGGCCTCCTGGTCATTGCCGTACTGTTTCTCTTTCTCGGTGATCTACGGGCCGGCCTCATTGTCGCCTCGGCCATTCCCCTCGCGATGTTGATCGCGTTCACCGGCATGATGCAGGTGGGACTCTCCGGCAATCTGATGAGCCTCGGGGCCATCGACTTCGGCCTGTTGGTGGATGGCTCCGTCGTGATGATCGACCATATCCTTCGCCGAT
>CAZBNV010000059.1:4122-27263 GCA_964493335.1 uncultured Nitrospira sp. | reverse complement strand
TGGAAAAGGCCTGGGCACAGCAGGCCGGCCTCGGCTGGATCGGGAAACATTCCAACCTCGTCTCGACAGAATTCGGCTCCTGGCTACTTCTGGGAGAAATCCTGACGACGTTGGAATTGGCTCCGGATGAAGGGGGGACCGATCTCTGCGGAAGCTGCACGCTCTGCATCCAAGCTTGCCCGACGGACGCCATCACCGAACCCTACGTCGTCGATGCCGGTCGCTGCATCTCCTACCTGACCATCGAACTTCGCGGCAATGAACCGTCGATACCGGATGAGCTCCGGCGAAAGTTGGGCAACCGGATTTTCGGCTGCGACGATTGTCTGGACATCTGCCCCTACAACGTCCAGGCCAGACCAACCAACGAACCAGGCTTCCAACCCTCCACACTCACCAGCGCCCCCTCGCTACTGGCTCTGACGAAGATGGATGAGCAGACGTTCGCCGCGACCTTCAAACACAGCCCCGTCCGCCGCGCAAAATATCTGGGGCTTCAGCGCAACGTGTCCTGGGCACTGTCCAACGAACCCGTCCCCGCTGATTGCGCGCCCACTGTCCCTCCATCGAAAGTCGATCTCCAGTAACCTGCCCCACTGTTTCTCCCCTACCGATAGTGATAGGCTACGGTGTATTGTCCTCCTTTGAGGACTTCTCTCAGTCGCAGGCGACGTCATGCACGCACCTACCCTCCTGATTGTCGAAGATGAAGAACGGATGCGGCGGCTCTTCGAGCTGGTGCTGAAGCCGGCCGGGTATGAGCTGCTGTTCGCCCGCTCCGGCGCTGAGGCGATCACCCTCATCCAGGACCAGGGCGCCTTCGACATGATCATTACGGATCTGCAATTGGGCAACCTCTCCGGGATGGACGTACTGGAAGCCGCTCGCCAACAAGTGCCCGACGTGCCGGTCCTCATCGTAACCGGATACGGAACCGTGAAGTCGGCCGTCGAAGCCATGCAGAAGGGCGCCTACGATTACATTTCCAAACCCGTCGACAACGAAGAGCTGAAAATCGTCATCGCCCGCGCGTTGCAAGTTCGCCAGCTCGCTCAGGACAACCGCACCCTACGGGCGGGGCTACACGAGCAGTTTGGCTTCAATCGGATCATCAGCGTCTCCAAACAGATGGAACTGGTCAAGCGCCTCGCCCAAGAGGTGGCGCAAACCGACGCCACCGTGCTCATCACGGGGGAAAGCGGAACGGGCAAGGACCTCCTCGCACGCGCCATTCATCTCGTCAGCCCACGGGCTCAAGGACCGATGGTCGCCCTCAACTGCGCCGGCATTCCCGAGCACCTGCTGGAATCCGAACTGTTCGGGTATGAGAAAGGCGCCTTCACCGACGCCAAGAAAGCCAAGCCGGGACGTTTTCAACTGGCCGATCGCGGCACGCTGTTCTTGGATGAAATTGGCGAGTTGAGCCTGATGGCCCAAGCCAAACTCCTCCGTGTCCTTGAAGAACATGTGGTGGAGCCACTGGGCAGTGTGCGCAGTCTCAAGGTGGATATTCGTGTGATCGCCGCCACAAACCAGGAATTACCCGACCTCATCAAGGCCGGCCGCTTCCGATTGGATTTGTACTATCGGCTGAACGTCTACCAGCTCCGGATGCCTGCGCTCCGCGAGCGGCCAGAAGATATCGAACCAATCCTGCTTCAATTCTTGGATCGGACTCGCCGGGAACGCGGCAGTCGCATCAGGCGGGTGTCCGTGGACGCAATGACCATCATGAAACAATATGCCTGGCCCGGCAATGTGCGTGAACTTCACAACGTCGTGGAATGGCTGACCATCACCTGCAAACAAGAGGAAATTGCCCCCGAACATCTTCCCCCGTCGCTGAAGACCCCTGTCTCACGCCAGCCCGACGCATCGACGGACAAGCCTTCACTCCTCGCGCTGGGGCTCTCGGTCGAGGAAGTTGAAAAGGCGATGCTTCAAGAAGCGCTGCACAAGACCGGCGGCAACGTATCGGAAGCCAGCCGCTTGCTCAAAATTACGCGCAACACGCTTCGTTATCGAATGGCCAAACATAACCTGTCGCAGCCTTCAGGCTGATGCGCCCGGCACGACGAACCGGCGGACTCCAGGAAAAGTTGTTCTTTGCGCTGCTGATTGTCGGCATCGTGCCCGGCATCGCGGCCCTCTGGGCAACCTACTTCTTCAGCACCGCCAGCCTCAAGCAAGCCATCGGTGAAGGGTTTCAGGAGATTGCCCGCTCGACCTCGATTCGCCTAGCCGCTACGGTCGACAATGAAATCGATCGCGCCATTCGGTTGGCGCTCGTCCCGCTGCATGTCAGACAACCGGTCATGCTCGCCAATGAACGTGCGCGGCGGATGTCTGAGCCGGCCACTCGTCGTCCATCACCGGGCGCACAACCACGAGACAAAGACGTGCCCTCGTCCGTCGCAGTGACTGTCCGTTACCTCGAAGAATGGGCACAGGAGTCCGGCTACTATGTGCGTGTCACCCTGGTCGATCAGCAGGGACTGGTCGTCGCCTCGACGGACCCGCGGCTACCGCCACGACAGGCGGACCAAGTGTGGTGGCGCGAAGCGATGCGCGCGGTTCCCAGCACCTACTACCTGAGCAGCCTGGCACAAGATCCTTCGACCAATGCCGCGGTCTTCCGCATCGCGGTTCCGATTCTTGATGAAGCACAGGGCTCCCCCATCGGGGCGGTAGACCTCGTGATTCGCGGCCACCTTCTCACCCAAATGATCCTCCCCATTCATATCGGCAACACCGGTCATGGCATGCTACTCGATACGCAAGGAACGCCGTTGATCTGCCCGGTGCTGCCGCCGACTGCCCACTTGATTCCCCGCACGTTGCTGAACAGACTGACCTTGGACCATCCCCTGTGGCTGGTTGCAGAGGATGATGCGCATGGCGGCCGCGACGCGATCGTCGGGGCTGCGCCGATCCAGTTCAATCATCAATTGACGCCTGACAGTCTGGGAGGCGACCGATGGTACACCTTCATCCGGCAAGCGCCGGAGGAAACGTATGCTCCCATCTATTCACTCCTGGTGACAGTCGGGGTGCTCGGCTTCGGACTCGTGCTCGTCCTCTCCATTTTCGGATTCCTCGTCGGCTACCGTGTCGTGAAACCGCTCACGGCGCTGCAGCGTGACGCTGAAGGGCTCCGCCACACGCTGGCGATGCCTCCACACAGCACCAGCACCGGCCTGACCCCTGTCTTGCCGCGGGAATATCATACGGGAGATGAGATCGAAGACCTGGCCACGAGTTTTGCGGCCATGCGACAGGTGCTGGAAGAAAATCTTCGGACGATCCGCTCACAACAAGATGAGTTGATTCGACGGGAAAAGCTTGCGTCTGTGGGACAACTCCTCGCTGCGATGGCCCATGACCTGAGAAATCCTCTCGGAGTCATTCGGAGCAGCGCGCAAGTGGTACTCGACGGGCCTCAGGAAGAGGCCATCCGCCAGGAAATGGGGCGTTACATCATCGACGAGGTCGATAAACTCTCGCACCGCATTCACGACTTTCTTCGCTACGCCAGACAAAAGCCGCCTGACCGGAAGGTCGTCGCCGCGGAAGATGTGATGCGCGCGGCGCAACGGCAGTGGGAGGCTCAAGGCGGACATGAACGCATTCGGATCGATCACAGGTTCGGGCAGAACCTTCCCCCGATTCAAGTCGATCCGGACCAGATCAAGGAGGCGTTGATGAACCTGCTGATCAATGCCCGAGAAGCGATGCCGGAAGGCGGGCAACTGACCTTGACGACTCGCATGGGGGCGCAGGGCGACGTGGACATGGAAATCACTGATAGCGGCAGCGGCATTGCCCCTGATCACCTCTCCCGGATCTTCGAGCCTTTCTTCACCACGAAGGAATACGGAACAGGCCTCGGCCTGACGAACGTCAAACGTCTTGTCGAAGACAATGGGGGCAGTCTCGCGGTGACGAGCACACCAGGAGAGGGAACATCCTGCACCCTCCGCTTCCGCCCCGCTGCGGCGGGCTAACGCTCGCCGCGACAGACTATTGGCTCAACGGTCAAGGATCGTGAGAAGCTTGCAGGCAGGAGGCGCAAAAAGCCGTCCAGCGAGGTCCAGAGCGCGACAAGTGAATGAACGCCACGTCTGTGGACGCCGGCGAGACGGTGAGCCGGTGAGCCGGTGAGCCGGCAGTGTCTTGCGAGAACAAAGCTGGCAGCCTGTCTCAGCAGCCTGTCTCAGCAGCCTGTTAGACGCGTTTGGTCATGCGGGCGAATCGTTCTTGCAACAGCAATCCAGTCGAGACGAGATGTTTCTCACGAATCGTCTGCTGCACAGCTTCAATCCGGGCTGAAAAATTGGGATGCGTTTTGAAGAAGGCGCGGTCGTCACCTTTAAGATCTCGCAACCTCGTCAACAGGGTCACATAGGCCGCCGAATCGTATCCCACTCGCGCGGCAAAGACTTCGCCTACCGCATCGGCTTCGGTTTCTTTATCTTGGTCAAGACCTTCATCGAGCAATTTCTTGACGGCGCCGTCGATCACGCCCTTGAACGCAGCGGGATTATTCGTCGCATAGGTCAGGCCCGCTTCCGTCACCCCCGCCAGGCGCTTGCTCCGTTGAATGACATCAAGGATATGCTTCTGACTCACATGGGCAATTTCATGCCCCAATACCGCGGCCAACTCTGCCTCATTGCGAACCTGCTTGAGCAATCCTCGTGTGATAAAAATATAGCCGGCCGGCGCGGCAAAGGCATTGATCGATTCGTGTTCTAGAATGGCGACGCGATAGGGAATATCGGGCCGGTCGGACGTGTTAGCCACTGCCTTTCCCACCAAATTCACATAGCGAACCAACTCAGACTGATCCACTACCCCGCCATACCGCGCGACAACCTGCAGGGCCATGGCCTGCCCGATTGATGACTCTTCCTCATATCCGATGGGCAGAAGACTGCCGACGACATTGCCGGCCCCATGGATGGCACCAGCCACACGTGGATTGCCCGACTGCCTGGCGGCATCTTCGGCCGCCCGCTGCACCTCGGCACAACTGCCCAACGTCATCGTGAGCGCGACGAGACAAGCCAGCAACCTTTTCTTACTTGGCATATTCACCGAGCCCTCCTTCCCGCAAGAACTCTTCGACCTCCTGGTCGGGAATCTGATAGGCCGTCATGCGATCCACTGCCTCCCTATCCCGCGCAGACACGCCGGTGCGATTGGCATACCCTTCGGAGGCCTTGTCCAATCCTCGCGCGCCGGCCGATGCCGTCGTCGCCGAGGCATCTCCCCCACGCAAATTCTGGCCGAGCTTGGCGAGGGTATCATTGTTCCCGGAGGGCTTCGACGCCGTTGTCTTATTCGCAAAAATCCAGCCGCGCGCGCCGCGCGATGTTTTGACCTCCACCCAACTCCCGTCACGTCCGACGACATCGAGTGCCTCGCCAAACTTCACATTCCCCACCACGGCATCCAAGGACGTTTTGCCGGCACGGAGTTGCGCGGTCTTCGCCTGAACATAGACCGTTTCAGCCAGCGCCTCCGTCCCAGACAGGACGAGGCCTATCCCTACCATCATGAACGCCACCCAGCACGATCGTCGTTGTGTCACAGCATCCCTCCCCATTGAGCCCAACGGCCTATTTTGACATCAATTCATACACCCCGTCCCAGTCCGGCGGCGGGGGATTCTGTCGGTACCTGGCCGATCGGTCTACGTAGACCCGTGAAGGTCCGTCCGATGGATCCAAGGTCACCGCTTCTGAGAATCTGGCGCAGGCCGTCGAGAAATTACGCGTCTTATAGGCCGCCAATCCTTCCAGATACACCTCTATGATTTTTTGTTTGCGCGCGTCCAGCTGCCCCTTGCGGCCCAGCAGCTCATACACGACGACCGGCTCGCGTTTGCCCTTCACTCGTAGCAGATCGATCTCGCGCACTTCAATGTCCGGCTTGGCCAATTCAGCGGTCCGTTGACCGATCAAAATCAGCGTGTCGTAAAACTTGCTGGCGCCCTCCAGACGCGAGGCTAGATTCACGCTATCGCCCATCACCGTGTATTCCATCCGTTCCTCGGAACCCATGTTGCCCACAATACAAGGACCGGAGTTAATGCCGATCCTGGCGCCGATCTCCGGGAGTCCCTCCTGTTTCCAGATTTCTCGCAGTCGGGCTAACTCAGCCTGGCAGTCCAGCGCAGCGAAGCAAGCGAGCGTGGCATGTTTGGGATCGTTAAGCGGCGCACCGAACAGGGCCATGATCCCATCACCCAGATACTTGTTCACATTGCCGCGATGGATGTTCTTGATGATGGTCGTCATCGACGACAGATACCGGTTGAGCAGAGCCACGAGATCCTCGGGCGACAGATTTTCCGAGATGGTCGTAAATCCCGCGATGTCCGAAAAGAAAATCGAGATTTCCTTTTTTTCCCCTCCCAGCTTGATCGCCTCGGGGTTGCGCATGATCTCTTCGACGACGTCGGCGGACATGTACTTATCGAATGCGGCTCGCATCAACCGTCGCTGTTTTCCTTCGGTCACGTATTCAACCGTCGCGGCCGTTCCGAATGTCAACGCCAAGGCCGCTTCGGGAAAGATCAGCTCCAGCCAGCGTTCGTGCCCAGAGAATGCATGCACGACCAATCCGTAATAGGCTACCGCCAATCCAATCGTGACTCCGAACTTGATCCGATACGAACGGAACAACATGAAAGTTCCGGCCGAGATGAGACAGAGCACGAGCAGAGTCACCTGGGAAAACCATCGTGGAACCGATTGCAACGCCTGCCCATGCAGCAGATTGTCCAACGCCGCCATGTGGATGAGCACACCAGGGGTGGCCGAGGAGAACGGTGTGACGCGAAGATCATAGAGACCAGCCGCGGTGCCGGCGATAAACACGACCTTATCCTTGAACAGCGACGGATCGAGCGATGGGCGCTCCCCCTTCTGCTGTTGCGCAAAGGCCTGCAAGATCCGTCCAATGGAATACTTCTTGGCATGGTACGTTTGTTCCAGCGACCCATGCCATTCGATCAACAGGGTCCCGTCCGATTCGAGAGGCACGCGACGAGGGCCGATTTGCACGCCCCTATCTTGAATCGACAGGCCCGTGGCGCCCAGCAGGTATTGCGCCACAGCCAGCGAAAGATGCGGCACGAGCTGACCGCTGACCTGTCCCAGCAGAGGAATCCGCCTGGTAGGCCCATCCACGTCAGCGGAAAGATTGATGACGCCCAGTCCGCGCGTCTGTTGCGCCAGCAACGGAATCGGTAGCTTCACGCCGGCATGAGTTTCTGTCGCTACCATGCGACCGGCATCCGGCGGCTCAACCCGCACCGTCGCCTGAGCCTGCACCTCCGCGGGAATCGCATTGGATTCCGCCTGAAACAGCATAGGCAGAAACACATTTCCCGCCGCCCTCACATCATCGGCAAACGATTGATCGAACTCCTCGGCGTTTTCATCCGGCTCCAAGAACAACACGTCGAACACGATGGCCTTGGCCCCCGCCTGCTTGAGGTATCGCACGACATAACCAAACCTATCGCGAGACCAGGGCCAACGGCCGAACGCTTCGAGACTCGATTCATCTACGGCCAGCAAGAGCAGGTCGGGATCAGCCTTGGCAGGATCGGCATACCGCCGAACCAGATGGTCCAGCGCCTTCAGCTCTGCCACCTCGAACCATCCGGTCAGGTCCAGGCTCGCCACAAGGCCAAAGACTGCAAGTCCCACCGCCACGGCCGACAGGATTTTTTTCATAGATGAAGTTGATGCCATGCGGACGATTACGAGATCAGGCAGCGGCTCCTGTCGGGCTATCGTACTGGAGAACGGAGAAGAGGGAAAGGGGGCGGGTAGCGGACTTTTTCAGCATCCTGCCACCCCGGATTATTCGTGAATGCCGTCGGGAGGCGTTCAAGACCGACGCCCGCCGGGGCTTCTCGCAAGCGAGGCCGACGCAGGCGTACTTGCAGTCCGTCGAGGAAGCCGAGCGAGAAAAGCCCTGCCGGGCGAGAGGATCGGACGACGGAGCAGGTATTCATGAATAGTCCGGGCTAGGGCACGTCGGTCGCGCAGCGAAATCCCAGCGTCGGCCCCCAGTAGGTCATGTCGTCCCAGGCTCGATAGCTGGCCCGCAATTCGAGAGGGCGTTCCATCCAGCTCCCGCCACGCAAGACGCGAAACGTCCCACGCAACGGGCCTTGCGGATCTCGTGACGGCGACGAGCGGTAAAAATCTTCCGCGTACCAATCTTTCACCCATTCCGAGACCACCCCGACCATACCGGATACTCCATAGGGGGACGTGGCGCGCAACGGCATACCCGTTGGATCGACGCCATTGGCGGATGCTTTTCCGTCGCTCATCTTGAGTCTGCTTTTCTGAATCACCTCGTCGCCATTGCCCCAGGGATAACGCCGTCCATCGATGCCCCGCGCCGCCTTCTCCCATTCGGCCTCCGTGGGCAATCGTTTGCCGATCCACTGACAATAGGCCCGGGCCTGTGTCCAGGTCACATTGGTCACCGGATGTTGGCTCAGCTGCAGATCGTCGAATGCCTCGCGCACCTTTGGGGGCAGACACCCCCCTCCATCCACACAGTTCCGATAGTGCCCATTCGTCACCCCTGCCTGATCGATCCAGTAAGCACTCAAGTGGAGACGATGGAGCGGGCGGGCATCAGGGAGGCCATCCTCCATCCCCATGACAAACTCACCGGCGGGAATCAGCATCATCTCCGCGGGAGGAGTCACACCTTGATCAAGCAGTCGTTTTAGTTCTTCCTGCTGGCTCATCTGCAGTTGAGCATTCACCCGCTCGATAGCCTCATCGCCGAGCATGGGAGTCTCTTGATGAGGACGGGCAGGGAGCGCCGGGGCATGGGTCACCGAGGGAGCGCTGCTTCGCTGGCTGTCCGAGGGGACAGGAATCACTCCCGGTTGGAGGTGAGCGACCGATCCTTCGGACATGCGGACAGTCTCGATCCGTACCGACGTGCGCGTCAGCTCCATCACCAGATCGCCGTTTTCTTTTCCTTTTTTGGATTCCTTTCGGGCTCTCCCGATCGAGGAGAAATCAAAATCCGGAATGTTAGCCAACAAGGGCGTGGCGTAACTGATCGGAACGGCAAATGCCATCCCTTCAGGCACAATCCCGGACGGATGGGTAAATTTCGTCGTGAGGATTCCCACGACCTCCCCTCGCCGATTGAACAACGGCCCGCCGCTGTTGCCGGGATTCACCGCCGCATCCACCTGGAACACTCGCTGCACGCCTTTGGCACGCACGGCGGCCACATGCCCGCGAGTGACGGTAATTTCGCGCAAGCCAAACTGAAATCCAACGGCAATGACCTCTTGATCCAGTTTGACGGCGCCAGCGTATCCGAGGGAGGCCTCGGACAAACCGACCGTCTCCACTTTCAACAGGGCAAGATCATGTTCTGCATCGACACTGACCAGCACGGCCGGCACCCGGAATTCTCCGGATGTCACGATCGTGATGCGTTTGGCGTTCGAGACGACATGGTGCGCGGTGAGGATGTAGCCATCGTGATGGACGATGACGCCGCTGCCGGCGGGCCTTTCCACCGGCAGTAGCTGGCGCTCATCTGCCAATGCTACCGCGAGGGTCGCGAACCATGTGAACAGCAAGACTCGATAGATCTTCATTTCGTGATCGGCAGCAGCACGCTAATGGCCCCGGCGTTTTGCCCCAACTCGAGGCCTTCCCGTGGATAACCCGTTCGGTCGAGGCCCCCTTTGGGCGCCCCATGGCAATCGAGACACTGCCTTGTCGCATACAACGGAAACATCAGGCGTAAGGCAGAGCTGTTGGCAGCCATTTCACTGATGACCTTTTCACGAGGGTAGGCAGAATCGGCAAAGGCTTCAAGTGCGACCTGTTCGTACGGATCCGGCCGATTGGCAGGGTTCCGAGGCACCAAGGCAGTTTGTTTCAATCGCACACCAGTCTTGGCGGTAAAGCGAGTGGCGACACGCGCGCCAAACACGGCCGGAATGAATCCCTTAAACCCGGCGCCCTCACGATTAAGTTCTGCCTGGGCCTCCTCAATCACCAGCCTGCTCACTGCCACGAGCTCTTTGAGGAGGCGTTTGCTGCGCTGGGACAATGTGGTTGTCTCGATATCATGTAAATCGATGCCGGCACGACCACGAAACATGTCCAGCAGTTGTCGTTCGAAAACCTGCGGCGTGAATCCCTTCTCGGTTTTCGAAGGATCATCCAACAAGGGTTGGTTATCGTTGACGACCGCGCGGCCTGAGTCGAGCAGAATGGCCAACAGACGGGCGGTCTGCTCGAGTTCGAGAATCGTGTGGAAGGGAAGAGTGGAATGTGGGGACGAGTCAACGCCCAAGGCGGGAACCGTACAGACGAGCCAGCCTCCCGCTGCCAAACAGGCCATCATCCGTGGGAGACGACGTCGCATAGGCCGCCCTGATGCGTGTGCGTTGTAGGCTGTAAGGAACGGCGTGCGTCTATCGGCGTAACCCGGCAGAAGCACGTGTCATAGAAATCGTACGGGCTCCTCCAGATGAAGTCAAGGCGACGACGGAGCGAGCGACCATGCGCTTTCATCGATTCTGCTGAATGTCGATCATCACGTTGTCCGCATCCAACTCGATCGTCACCGGCATGCCTTCCTGAAATACCGACAGCTTGCTCCCGGCCAGCGTATCGACTTCGAACCGTTCGAATCCTTCCGGCGTCGAGATCTGGATCTCTCCCCAATAAGGATCTGCATAGTGAATACGACCGGCGAGCACTTTGTGGTTGTCAAAGAATTCCCCGCCCGGTCTGGCCGCATCCAGCAACACGTTTCCTGAATCAATCAACAGCCACACCTCATCACCGATCCGGGCATCATGCAGTCCGACGCGGTTGGCCTTGTTTGGACTGATCGTCCGCAGCTGCATCCCATAGGGAGTTTTGACAAACAACAACCCGCTCTCAATCTTGGCAATCTGGCCGCTCAACGCCAGGTGCGCTCCGAGCCTGGGACCATCTGAAGAATCGGCCCAACCCACCCCCGGGGGCACACACATCCCCAGCGCAGCGACGATGATGCATGTATTCCACCTCATGGTCGTCTCCTTTCACAAGCTGCTGGTTCCTGCCATCCCGATCAATAGCCGCCTTCACCGCTTGTCCCGGGGGCCGCTGGAACCGTGATGCCGTATTCCTGAATCGGCGTGACCATCAATGCGAAGTTGAATAACTCGTCGGCCGCCACATCATGAATCCCCTGATCGCGAGTCCTAAGCATTTTGAACCACTTCCCCATTTCGTTCTTGACCATCTTGGTATCCCCGCGGCCCATCGCTTCTTTGACCACCTGCAGACGCTGGCTATAGGGCTCCCAATTCGAGCCGGGGTAGTTGGTCTTATAGAAATTGAGTGAGGTATTGATATCGTTAACCCACGATTGCTGGGCAAAGGCAGTCCCAAGGAGCAGGCTCGAGCCAATACACGCACCGAAGAACAGCGCGCAGAAACCGGAACCTTTGTTCTGGGCATTCATTGTCCATCTCCTCTCTGGCGAAGTCTTCCCGAAGCGAGGTCAGAAGGACGCCGCCGATTGACGATCCGACTCTCGGGCATTTTCAGCATCGGTCGCGTCCGGCGTCTTTAGCAGGTTCGTGTCGATGCCACCGGAAGCACCGGATTCCGGCATGACCATCTGACGATCAAACCCCTTCTCCAGGTCGCCGGCCGTCGGCTCGTTGAACATGACTCCTCCCTCCGGGATGGCATTCTCTTGCGGTGCAGGAGTGCCGATCATCTGATCCGGATGGATGACTTGAGCCTGAAGCGCAGAAGCGAGAAGCAGGGTAACCCCTAACGAAACGGCAAGCAGCAGCATTAATTTTCTCGTCCATCTTTGTCTCATAATGGGTTCCTCCTTCATGAAGACCGAGCGCGCCGCACGGCACCGACTGTGCCACGCAAGACTCTAACGGAAGGAGAGGGTGAAGGCCCATTGCCTGGAGGATGGATTTTGTCTCCATCCAATGGGCGATGCCGGGGGGAACCTATCGACCGGAACCCGCGTCCATCGTGGCGTGTCACTACCAGCCGGATGCCGCCATCTGGCGGTTCCGACCGGTTCCGACGGATAGAACCATCACACAACCGTTACAGGGTTCGGCGGGGAAAGACCGACCGGACGGCTACCGTTTGGAGCACGCCTCATCAACCTTTGGAACGATTTGAGCGATGGTCTGAACGACCTCCTCAAGTGCCTTCATCCCTTTCCCTACGCATTGTTCAAATGCCTTGGGTGAAGAGAGTTCCTGCACACGAGACAGATCACCTCCAACTTTGGGATCGTAATGCGCGAGTTTGTTTCGCACGGTATTCACCGTCTTGATGCTGCTCGCACAGGAGGCAGAAATGAGATTCGTCGCCTTGGCTAACTCAATACGTTGGTCCATGGACACCGGTGCAAGCGCCTTTTCGATGGCATCGAATGACCCTATCACACGAGGATTGCAGAGGCTTATCGTAAGGATGGCTGTGATCGTACGGTCGAGCAGCAGATGGACGACAAGAAGTCGCGTCAGGCGTTCCACGGTCTCGTTGTCATCGAGGCCCAGCATTCCTAAAATGGGTCCCCACCGTTTGTCATCGTCGTCTTTCATCATGGCCCGGACAAAGTGGTCCCTGAGGGATTTCGAGGCATCTTTCTGCTTTGCCATGCGGGGGTTTCCTCCGGTTGGGGTGGATGGGAGCGGCCATTCATACCGGGCCACATCAAAATATTCAATCTCACCCACTGGACCGGCGGGGAGGATTTTTGATCCACCCTTCGGGTGAGAGAGCGAAAGATGGTGAAATTAGTTATTACTCAAGTAGGTGAGGACTGCTTCCACCCGACCTGTGACCTTGAGTTTTTGATAGATGTGATGCAGATGGGTTTTGACAGTATCGAGGGAGACGCACAATTGATCAGCGATATCTTTGTTGCTGCGCCCGGCCGCGGCGCAGGCCAGGATTTCCCGCTCGCGATCGGTCAATATCGTCAGCCCGCGAACACCGGACTCGTCTTTCTTCATGAGCGCAAACGCCCTCTTCGCAAACCCATCCGGCATGAAAGGCGACCGCACCGGCTCACCCTTGAAAGTGGCGCGAATGATCCGCAGGAACTCCTGATGGTCCGCGTCCTTGAGGATGTACCCGCAGGCTCCCGCCTGTACGGCAGCCACGATGCGGGCATCGTCGTCATGCACCGACAGCATCAACACCTTGCTGTCCGGCACGCAACTCCGGATCAATCGCGTGGCGGTGATGCCGTCCAATCTGGGCATGTCCACATCCATCAACACGATGCCGGGCTTCCGTTCCACCGCGAGGTCGAATGCCTGTCGGCCGTCCATCGCTTCTCCGACGACCACGAGGTCCCGCTCGTGTTCAAGCAGCATGCGCAAGCTCTGTCGGAACAACCGTTGATCTTCAGCGATTAAGATGGTGATAGGCATACCCGCTCCTGCCTGACCGGCAATGAGACCGTAAACATCGCGCCGCCCTGCGGTCGATTTCCCGCCTGGATATATCCGCCGTGGGCTTCGACCACCAGCTGGCAGAAGTGCAATCCCAGGCCGCGACCGATTCGATAGTCCTGCCCGTCCTTCTTCCTAAAGAACATTTCAAACAGATGCGGCAAGTCCTCCGGTGTAATCCCAGGCCCTTCGTCTTCGATGTGAATCGTCACCGTCGGACCGTCATACGCCTCGATGTCGTCTCCTTCCCGTGAAGCCTGCGCCCCCTCGATCTGCACGGCAATCGTAATCGTGCCCTGTGGCGGCGAGTACTTCAGCGCGTTGTGGATCAGGTTGATCAGCACCCGTTGCAATCGCCTCCCATCTCCCATGATCCACACCTCGTCGTCCGGAATCTGCACCAGGAACCGCACCTGCTGGGCCTCAGCCTCTGAGCGAAACAGCTGCATCACCTCCTTCAACAATAGGCCCGGCGAGACCGGTGAGGTGCTGAGCGGAAGACCCGCATAGTTTTCCTGGTAGACGTCCAGCATGTCGTTGATCATGCCGAGTAATAGGTCGGTGGTGAACCGCAGATCCTCCAGGCAGCGGCGTGGCTGGCCCCGCTCCATTTCAGGACGCCCGCCGAGCCATTCCAACGTCTTCTTGATCCCGGCCAGCGGATTCCGAATGTCATGAGCGAACATCGAGGCAAACTGGCTCAACGAGGCTAATCGCTCGGACCGGAGCAACTGGCGCTCAAGTTCCTTCTGCTCGGTAAGGTCGCTGAGTTGGATCATGATCGATTCAATGCGACCGGACTTCTTGACCGGCACGAAATCGATTTCCATCGTCAGCTCGCCAAGCGATGTCGGCACCCGCATCATCCCGGCGGGCACATCGGCGCCGCTCTGCAACACCAACTGCAACTGCTCCACCAGACGCGACCGCTCGGATTCATCCACGAGTTCTGAAACCGGATGATTGAGAAGGGTAGCTGCCGGCCGCCCCAGCACGATCTCGCCGCGCCGATTGATGTCTTGAATGGAGCCGGCGGGATCAACCAGAATTTTGCTATCGACCGAGTGGTTCCACAGGAGACGATAATGCTCCTCGGAGGTGGCCAGATCGAGATTCGCCTGCTCCAGCCGGCGGACATACTGGGCCTTAGCTTGTGACGCCTGTTCCAATCGTTGAGAGAGGTCATCAAAACTCGCGCCGAGCGCGTCGATCTCCACGATCCCGGAGGGCGAGTCTGGCGACTGAATGGGAAGTGGTTCTGAAGGCCGGGGGCTTCCAAGCCGGTTGACACGCTCAATAAGCGCGCCGAGGGGACGCACGATTCGTTGTGCCAACCTCCAGCGAAGCCATACGATAAATCCGATCGCGCCGATCCAGAATGCCGCGAGTTTCCCTACCAAGGCCAGCAGCGGCTCAAACGTCTCCGCCGGATCCTGTTGCATCAGGATGTACCAGGGGCGCGCCTGGACGACCTGCGTGGGCAGGACGACGCGAGCCACACCGATAATGCCTCTTTTTCCGCCATGCGTGTCGAGCTCAGGCTGAAACCATCGTGCCGCAGGGGCATCCTTTTCAGACTGCGCAAGGATGGCCGGGAGTGAGGAGTGGAGACTCGGTTGAAGCATGCCGCAGGCGAGCACCGAACCATCGTCAGACAGGAGCATCATGTGACCTGTTCGACCGATGCGGCTTTCCAGGATCGAGGAGAGGATTCGGTCTGTCCCAATAATCACTTTCAATGCGCCGCGTATCGGCTCATCCTGCCCGCCGATCGGCACCGCCACTTCCCAATAGCCGCGGCCCTCTTCATCAACCGTGAAGGGACCGGCCCAGGGGCGCCCCTCCGTGAGCACAATGGGCCACCAGGGTTGCTGCGCGTAGAAGGTTCGCGTGGAATCACTCGTTGGGCTTCCGACCAATTGCCCATCCGCCCGCACAATCGCCAACGAGTGAAAATAACGATGTTGCGCTGCACGCCATCGCTCGACCTGCAACGAAGCCTGCCCGGCCTGCACCGTTCCTTCCAGGGACGCGTGAATGTCCGGGATGGCGCTGAGTCGTTGCGTCCATTCAATTTCCTTGGCGAGCAACAACGCGGTTTTATCCGCGCTCTGACGGGCTATTTCTTGGAAGGTGATACCGACGATCGTTTGGAGGGACTGTTTGGCATGCCAGTAGGCATAGGCGAGGCCCACTGTGCCGGAGAGAATCCCTACCGACAGCACAGACAGGGTAATCAATCTCTGCAGGCTGACCCGCGGACTCATAGCGGCAGGCCATTAACAATAACGTCGGCTCGACAAAAGCATCCTGCCAAGCGAGGTCGCTGCCAGGCGGAAGCCAAGAGCCGAATGAGGGGACCAGCTACGTCATATCATACTCCACACATCCTCAAGGTCCTATTGATGCTAGCTTCAGCATACAAAATTTCGGTCCCTGAACCTAGTCCTTGCGGTGCACCATTCTGCTCTCCTCATCGCAACTCCACAATCGTGACACCGTCGCCCCCTTCTGCTCGATCGCCAGGCCTGAATGTCACGACGTAGGGAGAGGCTTTCAAATACTCGCGCAATGCTGCCCTGAGCCGTCCGGTGCCATGCCCGTGAATGATGCGCACAAAGGGGCTTCCACCCAGGATCGCACGATCCAGCCCGGCCACCACGACATCCAGCGCATCATCCGCCGTCTGGCCGCGCACATCGAACGTTTCCTGAATATCCTCGGGCGCCAGCGTCTGGCTACCTCGCCGCAATGGTGCGGAGATAATTTTGCCAGGTTCGTTTCGCGCAGGCTGTGCAGAGCGTGAGATCCCCGTCAAACTGGCGACGGTAGCGAGGATTTCTCCCTCTCCGACTTTCAACCGCACCCGCTTTTTTCCTTGGGGGCTTTCGAGCAACGTCCCTGTCATGCCCAACCCGACGACCTCAACCGCATCTCCGACCGACAGTTGCTCCACAGGAATCGGTTCATGCGGTTCACCCACCTCGCGCCTGACTTCTTGCTCCAAGTCGACAAGCCGGACTTTGGTTTCCTTCGCTTTGAGCAGTTTTTGGTCACGCTTCAAGTCATCAAGCGTGGCTTGAACCGCCGCCCGGGCACGCTGAAATTCTTGGGACAGTTTTTTCTTGAGCCCCAGCCGCTCATCCCGTTCCGATTCCTGCACGAAGGTCAGCAATTCCTGGGCTTCTCGCGCGGCCTGTTCGGCAGCCTGCTTCGCCAGACTGGCGGCAGCCATGTCGTCACTCAACCGCCGCTGTTTGTCTTGCAGATCGTTCAACAGAGTTTCGAGCAGCCGGTTGTCTCCCTGCAGACGCGCACGGGCATCCTGCAATAGCGCCTGGTCCATTCCCAGACGCCCTGCAATCTCAATCGCTGCGGACCCACCCGGCTGTCCAAGAATCAGACGATAGGTGGGCGAGAGTGTGTCCAAGTTGAATTCCACGCTTGCGTTGGCAAAGCCCGACGTCTCTTGCGCTAAACCTTTCAAGAGGCTGTAGTGCGTCGTGGCCACCACCTTCACTCCCACTGCCGCCAGACGGCAGAGCAGCGCGCTCGCCAGCGCGGCGCCTTCGGCGGGATCCGTGGATGTCACCGGCTCATCCAGCAGCACGAGCGCTCGGCCAGGTTGTACAGGGCTATCCTCAACGTCTGCTTCCGACCCTGCAGAGACCTCCCGAAGCAGCTGTACCATCTGAGTGATATGGGCAGAAAAGCTGGATAGGTCCCGCGCCAAATCCTGCGCGTCGCCGATATCGGCATAAACCGACGGGAATATGGCCATCTCCGACTCGGGCGCACAGGGAAGATGGAGACCGCAGCGCACCATGAGGGAAAACAATCCCAGCAACTTCAATGTGACGGTCTTCCCTCCGGTGTTGGGACCTGAAATGATCAGGACCCGCACCGTCTCATCCAATGCCAGGTCATTCGGCACCACCTGCTCTTTGGTAAGGACGAGAAACGGGTGCCGCGCCTGCTTGAGCACAACGCGGCCCTCGTCATTGAGGCGTGGGGGGACCGCGTGCAGCCGTTGGCTCAAGCCCGCCTTCGCTGCAATGGCATCGAGTTCCCCCAGCACCGCCACACCCCCTGCCAGTTCAGCCGTATGGGGGGCGATCATGGCAGACAGCTCCCTCAAAATTCTTCGCACCTCGCGTTCCACCTCGAGATCCACGACCTTGATGGAGTTGTTGAGCTCGACGAGTTCGCGGGGTTCCAGAAACACGGTCGCGCCACTTGCCGACACATCGTGCACAATACCGGGAATTTTCCCCTGCATGTCGGTCTTAATCGGGACCACATAGCGCCCTTCGCGTTGCGCGAAATAGTCTTCCTGCAGAACGCCCTCGTACCGGCGAGAATGCAGAATCTGGTCGAGGCGATGCCGCATGTGCTGCTTGAGGTCGTTGGCACGATGCATCAGTCGATGTAATTCAGGGCTGGCCGATTCCCGCATGGACCCGTCTCGATCAATGGCGGCGTTCAGTGCAACTAGCAACCGACGATACTCGGCCACCGGCCCGAACCGTGTGACCATCGCACTCACGGTCGGCGCGTCGGCTTGGTGTCGCAAGAGATATCGCTGAACGTCTTCGATTACCTCCAGCACAAGGGCAATATCGCGCAGCTCATGCACCTCCAAACAGGCGCCCTTGGCCACTCGACCCAACCATTCAGTCACGTGGGGAAATTGAAGCCGTGGAAAGGGATCGACCGCGGCTCTCAAGAGCACCATGTCGGACGTTTCCTGCTGGCGCCCCAGGGCCTGCGTAAAATCTTGCTCCAACCGTATCGACCGGCAGTGCTCCGCGCCGACCGTCGACTGGGCATAGGACGCGAGGACCTCCAATAACTTGCCCCATTCCAGGACCTTGGCCGCTTCACGCTGCAGCTTGTCAGATTGCATCACGCCCCGCTTATCTGTGGACCTTGAAAACGCCAGACTCTACCCGACCTCCTCCGCACAGGCAAGGCGAGCAGATGGCTCAGAATATGACGCTCTAAAACGGCAAACATTACAACCATTCCCGTTTTTTGTATGCTTGACACGCAGAAAGTCGGTCAGTACTATCGCCCCAAGCTCACTCTGTTCAACCCGCTTAATTCTCGAGGATTTAGCCCCATGACCACACGGATCGGCATCAATGGATTTGGACGCATCGGCCGCAACGTTCTTCGTGCTTCCCTGGGAGATCCCAGCCTGGAATTTGTTGCTATCAACGACCTCACCGATGCCAAAACACTAGCCTATTTGCTTAAGTACGACTCAGTTCATGGCACCCTCAAGGCGTCCGTCGAGGCAAAAGACGACCAGATCATAATCGACGGGAGGGCCATCAAGGTCTTAGCGATCAGAGATCCAAAGGAACTTCCCTGGAAGGCGCTCGGAGTTGACATCGTCGTGGAATCAACCGGACACTTTACTGACCGAGAGGGAGCAGGAAAGCACCTTTCAGCCGGAGCAAAAACCGTCATTATTTCTGCTCCCGCCAAGGATCCCGATGCCACAGTGGTGCTCGGCGTCAATGAGGAAGTGTATGACGCGAAGATTCACCATATCGTCTCCAATGCCTCCTGCACCACCAACTGCCTCGCTCCGGTGGCGAAGGTCTTGCTGGAAAACTTCGGCATCAAGCACGGCGTCATGACGACGATCCATTCCTACACGAACGACCAACAGCTCCTCGATCTTCCCCACAAGGATCTTCGCCGGGCGCGCGCCGCCGCCATGTCGATGATTCCGACCAGCACCGGTGCGGCCAAGGCGCTCCACCTCGTCATTCCCCAGTTGAAGGGAAAATTGGACGGACTAGCCATCCGAGTCCCCACCCCAAATGTCTCGTTGGTGGACCTCACGGTCGAAACCGAAAAAGATTGTGATATTGCCGGAGTTAACGCCGCATTCAAAAAGGCCGCCGAAGGCCCGATGAAAAATATTCTGGCCTATTCGGAAGCACCCATTGTGTCGATCGATCTGAAAGACGATCCTCATTCCGCTATCGTGGATGCCCCCTTGACGGCGGTCATCGACAAGCGACTCGTCAAAGTCACGGCTTGGTATGACAATGAGTGGGGCTACTCCTGCCGCGTGCGGGACCTGATCAAGTACATCGTCGCCAAAGCGTCGTGAACCGGATCCTACGCCACGCGCTTTTCTGACGCGCAGCACGATCAGGTCGTGCAACCGACCGGCGCGGTACACACCAGGGGAGGAATGAGGGTCTGCCATGAATATTCGTAAACGAACCATCGAGGACGTTCAACTTCAGGGGAAACGTGTCATCATTCGCGCCGACTTTAACGTCCCACTCGACGATTCATTGCAGATTACCGACGACACGAGGATCCGATCGACGCTGCCGACCATCAATCGGATCCTCGTGTCGAGGATCCGATCGACGCTGCCGACCATCAATCGCGCCGTCGACGAAGGAGCCAAGGTCATTCTCTGCTCGGCCCTCGGTCGACCTAATGGAAAATTCCACCCCAAATTCAGCTTGGCGCTCGTTGCAAAACGCCTCCAACGCCTCCTCGGCAAAGAGGTGATTTTTGCTCCGGATTGCATCGGCTCTGCCGTGGAAGGCCTCGTCGCCAAAATGCAGCCTGGCGATGTCATGCTGTTGGAAAATCTCCGTTTCCATGCAGAAGAAGAAAAGAACGACGACGGATTCTCCAAGGCCCTCGCCTCCCTTGCGGACGTCTACATCAATGACGCTTTCGGTGCCGCTCACCGGGCCCATGCCTCCACGGTCGGCATCACGAAATACGTTCCCGAAGCAGCCACCGGCTATCTGCTCAAGAAAGAAATCGAGTATCTGGAAGGGGCCGTGGAAAACCCGGTGCGGCCGTTTGTCGCCATCCTTGGCGGAGCCAAAGTGTCCGGCAAAATCGGGGTGATCGAGAATCTCGGGAAAAAAGTCGACAAAGTTATCATCGGCGGCGGTATGGCCTTTACCTTCTTGAAGGCCATGGGGCTGGAGATCGGCCAATCACTCGTCGAGAACGATATGCTGGACTTTGCCAAGGGAGTCCAAGACCACGCCTTCGCCAGTGGAGTCAAATTCTATCTTCCGGTGGATTGCGTCGTTGCGGCGAGCCGGGAACCCGGATCCGAGACGAAAATCGTGCCGGTTCAGGAGATTCCCAAAGGATGGTACGGATTGGATATCGGGCCCGCCTCGGTCAAACTGTTCTCGGAAGCAGTCCAGGATGCCAAAACTATTCTTTGGAATGGTCCCATGGGCATGTTTGAAGTCGATGCCTTCGCCAGAGGCACTCTCGCCATGGCCCACTCCGTCGCCAACGCGTACGCCCTGACCATTGTAGGCGGAGGCGAAACAGCACTCGCCATCCATCGTGCAGGAGAATCCGAAAGCATCTCGTTCATCTCCACCGGTGGTGGGGCCGCGCTGGAGTTGCTGGGAGGAAAGATCCTTCCCGGTCTCGCAGCACTCCCCAATCGCACATCCTGACGACGTCCGACCTGTCTTCTCCACCGAAATAGAGGTCTCGTGAGAACTCGCTTCATTGTCGGCAACTGGAAGATGAACAAAACCGTCTCTGAGGCCACGGCGTTCGTTCGAGACCTCTTGGATCAGGTCACAGACTTAGGCGGCATCCAAGTCGGTCTCACCCCACCGTTTACCGCCCTGCCTGCAGCAGGTGCTGCGCTCGGCCCTGCGCCACGCTTTTTACTCGGTGCGCAAAATCTTTACTGGGAAGAAAAGGGAGCCTTCACCGGTGAGGTGTCCGGCGCAATGCTGAAGGATCTCGGTTGCCAATTTGTCCTCATCGGTCATTCTGAACGGCGGCAGTATTTCGGGGACCAAGACACCTGGACCAACAAGAAATTACTGGCGGCTATTCGGCACGATCTCCATCCGATCCTGTGCGTGGGGGAAACGCTGCAGGATCGCAATGCAGGCAGTGCCGAGGCGGTCATTCAACGACAGCTTCGCGTTGGGCTAGCGGGAGTCGAGGCGCGGTCGCTCCAATCCATGACGATCGCCTATGAGCCAGTCTGGGCCATTGGCACCGGTCTGGCCGCCTCGCCAGAACAAGCCGTGCCGGTCCATCGCATGATCCGTCACACGATTGATGAACTCAGTGGTTCGGACATCGGCCGCCACGTACGCGTGCTCTACGGAGGCAGCGTCACTCCGCAGAATATTGCCGACTTTCTGATCTACGAAGAAATTGACGGCGCACTCGTGGGCGGGGCTTGTTTAGACCCGCTCTCTTTTGCTACACTTATCACGATCGCGCTCAGGTCCAAACCTTCCAGGGTCTAACTTCAACATGTACACTTTACTGGTCATCATTCATGTCATTGTCTGCTTGCTCATGATTGGGGCAATCTTGCTGCAATCTGGCAAAGGAGCTGAAATCGGAGCGGCATTCGGTGGCTCAAGCCAAACCGTCTTCGGCAGTCGCGGGCCGGCAAACTTCCTCAGCAAGTTCACCGTCATCACAGCCTTCGTATTTATGTTCACCTCCCTATCCTTGGCCATCCTCGCCAAAGAACGAAACTTTTCCTCTACCGTCATTGACCTGAATAAAAAGCCGGCGGAAAGCACACCGAGCACCACGCCGCCCGCGGCCTCCTCGTCTCCTGCCACGGAATCCCATCCCGCAGGTGAAGGTTCTCACTAGCATTTCTGTAGACTTTTTTCTCAGCCGCAACACATAGACGCCATGAGCCAGCTTCACAGCCATGGCACGACCGATCTAATGCACTACGGTGATGGTTCGGGAAAAGAACCAGTGGAGCGGTACCCTAGACAGGGGTGAGCCATTGCCGGTGAGCGGGATCCGTCCCCCCGACAACTTCAAAGAATGCCTTCTGTAGCGTCTGCGTGATCTGACCGGGCCGCCCGGAGCCGATACGTCGTTGGTCAATTTCGGTGACCGGCGTGAGTTCCGCCGCGGTGCCCGTGACGAACACTTCTTCCGCCACATACATTTCATCGCGAGTGAAACGTTCTTCGACCACTGGAATATTGCGCTCCTTGGCCAGTTCAATGATGGAATTCCGCGTAATGCCCTCAAGAATCGACGTCAGCGGGGTCGTCTTCAGGACGCCGCGCCTGACAATAAATACGTTTTCGCCAGTCCCTTCAGCCACATAGCCCTCAGGATCGAGCATAATGGCCTCGTCATACCCATCCGCCTTCACTTCGCGTTTGGCGAGAATGGAGTTCACATAGTACCCGGAGATTTTTCCACGCGTCATAGAGACATTCACGTGATGACGAGTAAATGAGGACACCCTTGCGCGAATCCCTTTGGTCAAGGCCTCGTCACCAAGGTACGTCCCCCACTTCCAAGCGGCAATGCTTACTTTAATGGGATTTTCAGCCGGATAGAGGCCCATGGCTCCATACCCAATGTACACAAGCGGACGAATGTAGCAGGCTTCTAACCGATTGATCCTCACCGTTTCGACGATGGCCTCGGTGATTTGCTTCTTATCGTACGGCATCTCGATCAACGCGATGTGCGCGGATTCAAACAGACGATCCACATGCTCGGACAATCTGAAAATCGATGACCCGCTCTTCCCTTTGTAGCATCGAATGCCCTCGAAGGCTGCCAATCCATAGTGGAGTGAGTGTGTCAGCACGTGAACCTG
>CAZBNV010000059.1:0-4022 GCA_964493335.1 uncultured Nitrospira sp. | reverse complement strand
GGCTGTGATAGACACTCACGTTCTGCTGACGAGGAGAAAGGCGCACATGTACGCTATTATTGAGACGGGCGGAAAACAGTATCGAGTGGAAGCAGGAACCGTGCTCCAAGTGGAGTCACTTCCTGGTGATGTCGGGAATTCTGTGCAGATCGACCGAGTTCGGCTGCTCAATGGAGACGACGGACTGGTGGTGGGGCAACCGATCATCCCCGGTGCGCGCGTGACAGCGGAGATTATCCGCCAAGGGCGCACCAGGTCCATTACGGTGTTTAAGAAACACCGTCGCAAGAATTATCGGCGAACCAGAGGCCACCGGCAAGGCTTTACGCAGCTGCGGGTCACTGAGATTGAAACGAAGTAAGTAACGACTCGAAGGGGAGTTTGCCATGGCAACAAACAAAGGCGGCGGTTCGACAAGGAACGGCCGCGACAGTAACCCACAATACCTCGGCGTCAAGGCCTATGGCGGAGAGACGATCAAGGCCGGTTCCATCATCGTGCGCCAGCGTGGAACGAAATTTTTCCCTGGGTTCAATGTCGGCCTAGGCCGGGACCATACTTTATTTGCGTATGTGAGCGGTGTCGTGAAATTCGAAGGTGGCCGCGGCCGACAGAAGGTGAGCGTCTACCCGGTCACAGCAAAGGCCTGACCCCTCCTCAGTCCACACATTAGTTCCCACGGACCAGGTACCTTCGCTCGCATAGCCTCCCGCATGGATCGGCGAATAAGCTATACTGCTGCCTCTGAATAACCGGCCGGCTGGGGGATTGCTGCGATGTCTACATTTGTCGATCAAGTCCAAATCCTTGTGAAAGCTGGCCAAGGCGGCAATGGCGCCTGCAGCTTTCGCCGGGAAAAATTTGTCCCGCGCGGCGGGCCGGACGGCGGAGACGGTGGGAACGGCGGCAGCATCGTCGTGAAATCCACCACACGCCTGAGCACCCTGCTGGATCTTCGCTACCAGAAACATTACGAAGCCGAGAACGGCGAACCCGGGGGCGGCAGCAATTGTCACGGTCGTCGAGGCGTGGACGTGTGTATTCCCGTCCCAGTCGGCACCATGGTATTTGACGACACCACCCAAGAGCTCCTGGCTGATCTCACGGCGGATGGTGAAAGCTGCGTCATTGCGAAAGGCGGCCTTGGAGGCAGAGGCAATACTCAGTTCGCCACCTCAACAAACCGGGTTCCGACGCAGTTTGAACCGGGCACTCCCGGCGAAGAGCGGTTCCTTCGACTCGACTTGAAACTCCTGGCGGACGTCGGATTAGTGGGCTATCCGAATGCCGGAAAATCGACCTTGATCGCGGCCGTCTCTGCAGCAAGGCCAAAAATCGCCGACTACCCCTTCACTACTCTCACCCCAAACCTGGCAGTCGTACGATGGAACGAGGCGCAGACATTCGTGATCGCCGATATTCCCGGGTTGATCGAAGGCGCGCATGAAGGCAAGGGTCTCGGGTTTCAGTTTCTTCGCCACATCGAACGAACCAGCCTCCTGATCCATGTGATCGATATCTCCGAGTGGATCACGGAAGACCCTGTCACGAGCTTCGAGGTCATGCGCCACGAACTCACCGCCTATGACGAAGCCCTTGCCGCTCGCCCGTTTGCCGTGTTGGGCACGAAACTCGACGTCAAGGGTGAAGGGGAACGCCTTGAACGGCTCCGGAAGTATTGCCAGCGACGCAAGATTCCATTTTTTGCAATTTCTGCGGCCACGCGAGAGGGCCTGGACGACTGTGTGCGTTATATGGGCCAGCAGGTGGAGCTGCTCCGGAAAACCCCGTGCGAGACGAACTCCTAAGACTTGCGAAACGCGTCGTCATTAAGATCGGGAGCAGCCTGGTCGCGTCGCGCGAAACCGGCCTGAGCGCCGAACGAATCGATCGGCTCGCGGGCGAGATTGCCGACGTACGCGCGCAAGGACGCGAAGTGTTGGTCGTATCATCCGGTGCGGTCGTGTCCGGCATCAAAAAACTTGGACTACGCGAGTATCCCAAGAGCCTGCCGGTGAAACAAGCCGCCGCCGCGGTGGGCCAAAGTCATTTGATGTGGGCCTACGAAAAGGCGTTCGAGCGTTTGAGCCTCCGTGTCGCGCAAGTGCTCCTGACGCATGAAGATTTAGCCGACCGGCGGCGATTCCTCAATGCACGGCACACCCTTACCACACTGATCAAGTTCGGTGTGATTCCCATCATCAACGAAAACGATACGGTCGCGGTGGAGGAAATCCGCGTGGGAGACAACGATACCCTCGCGGCCCAAGTCGCGCACCTGGTGGATGCGGATCTGCTCGTCATCCTGTCAGACGTGGACGGGCTCTTTACCGCCGATCCTCGCAAGGACTCGACTGCCACCCTCATCCCGTTGATCCATGACATTACCGAAGACATCGAACGGCGGGCCGGCGTGTCCTCCACCTTCGAAGGCACCGGTGGGATGGCCACCAAGGTGCGCGCGGCAAAGAAGGTGGGTGAGTACGGAGTGGCGACCCTGATTCTCAACGGAACACAAGAGAAGCTGCTTCCGGAGGTGCTCAGCGGAAAACCGGGCGGCAGCCTGTTTCTCGCCCGCGAACGACGACTGACGAGCCGAAAACATTGGATCGCCTTTACCCTCCGCCCACGAGGCCACGTACAGCTTGACCAGGGGGCCGTCGAAGCATTGATTCAGAAGGGCAAAAGCTTACTGGCATCAGGCATTCTGGATACAACCGGCCACTTCGAGGCCGGCGACCCAGTCACCTGCGTCGCTCCGGACGGGAAAGAATGCGCCAAGGGCCTCGTCAACTTCTCCTCCGAGGTCCTAGCCCGCATCAAGGGACTCAAGACCGTCGATATTCAAAAGCTTCCCGGGCTCCAAGAGTATGAAGAAGTGATCCACCGAGACAACTTGGTGATCCTCTAACCAGATCGTGCGACAGGTCCGACGCTGGTAGTGAGGAAGTCGCGGAGCGCCCGTTATCGGCCGAGCGACCGTCGTTCACATTCAACAGGGTACATGTAACATTACACATGCGATTGGGACTTTTGGGTGGCAGCTTTAATCCGATCCACCGGTGTCACCTCTCCATTGCTCACTCTGCCCGACAGCTCCTCCAACTGGACCGCATCCTCTTCATCCCAACGGGTGATCCTCCGCACAAACAACCAGGCACGTTAGCCGCAGCCCAGCACCGCTACCGAATGGTTGAGCTGGCCATTCAGGACGTGGCGGGATTCGCCCTCACGGACATAGAAATCCGCCGACCCGGCAAATCCTATTCCATCGATACTGTCCTCGCGATTCAGCAGGAATATGGACCCGGCACTACACTATTTTTCATGATCGGGCTGGATGCGTTTCTGGAGCTGCCCTCCTGGAAAAATGCCCAGACGTTGCTCTCAAGCTGCCAGTTTGTGGTGTTTTCGAGGCCTTCTGTCAGCTTTCGAACCGTGTCGTCGATCCCGTTCTTTCATGCCATTCAGGAGGAGGCCTTAATCGCATTGGATGCCGCTCGACAAGAGCGGGCAGATCTGATCCTCACGCAGGGCCAAGCGCTGACCTTCCTGCGACTGCCTCCCTGCGACGTCTCCGCGTCGGACATCAGGCAGCGTGTGCAAGAGGGCCGACCTCTGGCAAATCTGTTGCCCCCCCCTGTCGAATCCTATATACTTCGCGAGGGGTTATACAGGGAGGACAGTGATCGTACCTGAATCAAAGGCCAAAGCTCTCGCCGTGGCAAGCGCCATCCTGGATAAGAAGGCCACCGATGTCCTGATCCTGCATATCGCCTCACTGACCTCTCTCGCCGACTACCTGGTGATCGGCTCCGGGGAATCGGAACGCCAAGCACGCGCGATCGCCGATCACGTGAGCGACATTCTCACTGCGCAAGGACATGCCCCACTCAGCACCGAAGGCGCCTCGTCAGCCAAGTGGGTCGTCATGGACTTTGGTGACGTCATCGTTCACATCTTCCAGAAGGATATTCGCGAACACTACGCCCTCGAACGACTGTGGAGCGACGCAGGACAGG
>CAZBNV010000058.1:0-27569 GCA_964493335.1 uncultured Nitrospira sp. | reverse complement strand
CCCGGCGGGCTTCAGTCTCGAATACCTCGCGACGGCATTCATGAATAATCCGGGCCATCTGGATGGTGAAAAACCCCTCAGCTTTGTTCTCGCATCGCAGAGAACCTCAACTTGCCGCTTAAGGGAAAGGAGCCTGTGTTGGCAGGCTCGGGTGGGTGGGTAAGAAAGCCGCCTTTTTGACCATCCTGCTGACTCTCCGTTTTTTGGGTAGTAGTGAGATGCTCGGCAGTCCGCAGGAAATAAACAAGACTCAATGTTGAATATGACTTCTGACGTCTGACTTCCGACTTGATGAGGTGAGTATGAATCATACTTCTATGAGCAGCGTGGCGGAGGCAGTGGAGCGGGCGATTGCAGCCCTAGACCTCGATCGATTGGAGCGGGAGTATTGGGGTCAGAACGAATTCCTCTACATTCCGGAATTTCTGCCGCGAGAGTTGGTCGAGACCCTGTTGGTCCCGCAAGCGCAGGCGCTCAAATCCGGCCTCAATCGCAATTACATCCCCGGCCATAAGAAGGGCGGCAGCGTCAGTTATTATGCGGTCAAGGAACAGGCGCCGCCATTCATCGACCTGTATCAATCGGAGGCCTTTCGCGCCATGCTCAACCGGTTGACGAAGGTCAATCTCCTGCTTTGCCCCGACAATGATCCCCATTCTTGTGCACTGTATTACTACACGGAAGCCGGCGATCATATCGGATATCACTACGATACCTCCTACTACAAAGGCGCCCGCTATACCATTTTGATGGGATTGTTGGATCAGTCGAAGCAATGCCGCCTGGTGTGCGATTTATTCAAAGACGTGCCGGGTAAACAGCCCGTTCATCGTGAGTTAGCCACTGCCCCGGGCGATCTGGTGATCTTCAATGGCGATAAGCTCTGGCATGCGGTCACTCCGCTCGGAGACCAAGAGGAGCGGATTGTGCTGACGATGGAGTACGTCACGAATCCTGACATGGGCTCATTCAAGCGGCTGTATTCCAATCTCAAAGATTCGTTCGCCTATTTCGGATTACGCTCGGTGTTCAAGCGGTCCGCTCCTGCCTCACGCGCATAAAATCTGCTCACTAGGGGTGAATGCAGAGCCACTGTCAGAACTCGACCTCCGACGCTTACGCGACGAACTGATCCTTAAAGAGCGTGTGGTTATCGACCGCACATTTCAGGACACGCAGGAGATCCTGCTTAGTGACCGGTTTCACCAGATAGTCTCGTACGCCCATCTTCATCAGCGTGACCGCAAGGTCGCAATCCGGATACCCCGTCAGCACAATCACGGGAATCGACGGAAAATGTGTTCTGAAGAAATGGATCGCATCGATCCCATTGATGCGCGGCATGCGGATGTCGCACAGGATCGCGTCCACCGTCAGGGGGTTATCTCCGTCGCCCAGGGCGGTGATGGCTTCTTCCCCGTCGCCGGCCTCGACGACTTCATAACCCGCTTGTAATAGCGCGATTCGAATCGGCTTGCGAATAGAAAGTTCATCATCCACGACGAGAATCCGTCCCTCGGATGGACGAGTAGGAATGTGCAGGTGTTCAGACATGGCGCACCTCGTTGCTCTTAGACTATTGCGGGGAACCGCAACCGGAATGTGGTGCCTTCGCGCCCGGTGCTGTCCACCGTGATAGTTCCGTTATGTTTCATGACAATCTTATGGACGATGCTGAGGCCAAGCCCGGTCCCTTTCCCGGGCTCCTTCGTCGTGAAAAACGGATCGAAAATATTCGGCAGGATAGTCGCCGGAATGCCTGGGCCGGTATCCGCAATGGTCACGTCGACCCATTCTCCTTCTTGCGCGATTGCCAGGATTAGGCGACCGGTGCCGTCCATCGCTTGGGCCGCATTGCTGATCAAATTCACGAACACCTGATCGATTTCGCCCTTGCGCGCACGGATAAACGCGAGAGCGTTGAAGTGAGTGACGACGTCCACATAGCCGAAGTGAGGTCCTCGCCGGACCATCTTGACCGCTTCCAGCAGACGCTCCGCCAAATCGACCTCTGTTTCGCCATCACGACCCGCTGAACGGGCGTAACTCGCAAAATCTCGGACGACAGTGGACACGTGGCGGGCATAGTTCACGATATCGGCTGCGAATTCCCTGACCTTGCCGGGGTCCTCTTCTTCTTGAATCAGCTCGGCCATGCTGAGAATGGCCTGGGCCGGGTTGTTGATCTCGTGTGCCATGCCCGACACCATCGTGCCGAGGCTCGAGAGTTTTTCGGCCTGAATGAGTTGATCCTGAAGCTGTTTTTCTTCCGTGATATCCCAGAGCACGATGCCGAGCTGATACTCAGATCTCTCACGAGCGGCCACAGGAAAGAATCGATAGCGATAGACCCGCTTGGCGACTTCACATTCGCGTTCCGACAACCCCCGCGCGGATTCTATCGACAGGGCGCTCCACTCCTGCGCCAGGCGTTGAGTGGCCACGTCCGTGAGTGCGAGGAATGTGGACAGGTCATGCCCGAGCAGAGAGGTTCCATTCGGGGCAAAATAACGATGAGCCAGATCGTTCGCATATTCCACGCGCAAGTCGCGTCCGCAGAGGAGAATGGCGCCGGGCAAACTGGCCAGCAGGCTGCGTGTCATGTCATGGCTGGCGCGCAAGGCCTGTCCGGCATGCGCTCGCTCCATGAACTGCCCGATCTTCATGCCCGTATCGGCCATGATTTGGATGAGCGTGTGATCGGTGGGGCGAGTGGCGCCAGAAAACAGTTCCAACACGCCATGAATCACGCCGCCGGTGCGGATGGGAATGACACAGGCTCCATGCATTCCCAGGCGCGAGGCAGTCGGGGCACGGGTGAATTGAGGGTGGGCCAACGCATCCGGAATCCAGAGCGGGAGTTTCGTGCTCCAGGCGATTCCAGGAAAATCGATGCCGGGGGGGAAGGCGCCCTTGCGACAGAGGGTGACGAAATCGTCCCACTGGTGAGCGGGGTGGATCCATGCTCCCTGACACGTCAGCATCTCATCTGCCATGGAGTGGTGCCAGAAGAGCCCCAGATCCCAACGCCCCATCTCGCTGACCACCCGAAGGAGTTGTGGAATCGCCTCGTCAATCGTACCAGCCTGAGCGAGGATATGACTGATGGAAAGCTGCGCCTGCTGCAGACTGTCCTGCCGCTTGTGGCCGGTGATGTCTTGAAACACCACCACCACTCCGACCATTCGATCCTGTTCACGAATGGGACTGGTGGTGTAGTGAACCGGCAATGGAGCGCCGGCGTTCGTCCGAAAAGAATCATTCTGGATGCGGTGAATCGCACCGTCGCGGAGCGCCGAATCCAGAGAAAAGGGGTCGGATGCGTGCGAAGCGCCCGGTGCGTCGGATCGGTAGAGGAGCGGCGCCATGGCCTTGCCGATCAATTCTGCCGGATTCCAGCCGAGCATGCGCGCCCCGGTGGCATTGACGAACGTCGCGCGTCCTTGGAGGTCGAGGCCGAAAATACCTTCTCCGGCGCTGTCGAGGATCAAGGCGTTCTGATGGCTCAGCCGGACGACGGATTCCTCGGCCTCCTTGCGCCGGGTAATGTCTCGAATGATCCCGCTGAAAAACAGCCCTTCCTTCGCATGCCAGGATGCCAGGGACAGTTCGATCGGAAACTCTTGGCCTGTGCTCGTGAGGCCCACCATTTCAATCGTGGTGCCGATCAGCTTGGGCGTCCCACCTTGAGCCAGGCGCTTGATGCCGGCGTTGTGGGCCGACCGGAACCGCTCCGGCATCAACATGGTCAGAGGGTGCCCCAGGGCTTCCCGCTTGCTGTGTCCGAACATCCGTTCAGCCGCGCCGTTCCACCAAATGATATGGCCGCTCTGATCGGCGAGACATATGGCATCGGTCGCTGATTCCACTAACGCTCGAAACCGTTCTTCACTGGCTTGGAGGGCCTGCTCCACGTGTTCGGCCCGGACGGCCAGTCCCTTTACCGATACGGCGCGGCGAAGAATGGCTTTCAGTTCCTGGGAATTATAGGGCTTTGTGAGGTAGGCGAACGCGCCTTTGGTCAGAGAGCCGATCGTGTTTTCAGGCGTGGCGTTCCCCGTCAGAATGATAATCGGAAGGGACGGGTCCAACTCCATCATTACCTTGAGGACGGAAAGTCCGTTCAGATCCGGCAGTTGGATATCGAGCAGCGCCGCGCCGTATTGCTCCTGCTTCGCATACCGCAGTGCCTCGTTGCCGGTGGCGGCGCTCTGCACCGCATACCCTTCGTGGGACAACATGTCGCTGAGCGATTCACGGATATCGGGATCGTCATCCACAACGAGAATTGGTGTGTGCACGGCGTTACCAGTTTGTTGCGGGTCGAAGGCTGTTGCATTGAGTGGGCGCAATACCCGTGCCGTGTCGTCGTGTCTGAAGCGCATCAGAGCGCAGAGAACAACCCATTGATTCTGTGTGCGGTTTTTATCCTGTCGGTGTCGGCCAGGTCCCGGCGATTCGACAGGCTTCCGTTCAAATGAATGCGTGCAATATCGGATCAGATACAGGCGGAGGATAGACTGTGGGAAATAAGCTTACTGCTTCGGGGGCGTCGCGGTCTCGATCGGTAAGGTGAAACAGAACTGGGTGCCCATACCCAACTGGCTCTCAACCCACATCTGCCCCCCATGGAGACTCACGAGACTCTTGGTGATGAAGAGGCCGAGTTGGGCTCCTTGAGATGCCGGCAGGGCCGATTCCACTTTAGAGAATTCGTTGAACACTTTGGGTAACTCGTGGGGGGCAATCCCGCACCCATTGTCGGATACTGCAATAAGGACGAACCCTTCGTCCCGAATCTCGCACTTCACCGAGACGCGTCCGGCCTTGGGCGTAAATTTAATGGCGTTGCCGACAAGATTCCAGAGAATCTGTTCGAGTTTGTCGCGATCGGCGCGAACCATGAGTGCCTGATCATAGGGGGCCACCTCCAGCTCCATGGACTTCTCCGCGGCGAGTGTCTGAAAACTTTCCACTACGTCTGTCACGAATTCCCCGACGCGTAGCGGTTCGGGTTTGATGTCGATCCGCCCGACGTCCAGCCGTGACCAGTCCAATAGTTGATTGATGATTCGGGTGAGACGATCCACATTATGTTTGATCCGCTGCAGATAGTGCTCTTGCCGATCGGAAAGTTCACCGGTCAGCCCGTCCAGCATGTTTTCCACGAATCCCTTAATGGAGGTCATGGGTGTGCGCAATTCATGCGAGGCGACGGACACGAATTTCGAACGCCGTCGATCGTGCTCCTGAAGACGCTCGTTCGCCGTCTGCAGCTCATGGGTTCGGTCCTGCACACGCCGTTCGAGATGTTCCGTCAAGGCGGCCAGTTCAGAATAGGCCCGTGCATTGTCCACCGCCACAGCCACGTGACTGGCGATCGTCACCAGGAGATCCAGGTCTTCCTGCGTGCAGGGCAGGGTCCGGCGATCGGCGCCTAGGTAACCGAGTATCCCTTGCTGACTGCTGCGGAGCGGCACACCGACGAAGGAGAAAACTCCCATATGACGCAGCAGCGGCAGCACCGTGGGGGAGATGCGATCGGCGACCGTGTCCAGGTTCGACACCAACAGCGGTTTGCCGTGGATCAATAGGTCCGCCCCAAGGCCCCCGTCATCGCGGACTGGGATCGTCAATTGTCGGACAGTCACTTCATCCTCAGGGAGCATGCCAAAGACCTGTCCCACCGTCGCAATGCCGCGCTCACGATCCCACAGAAATAGGATCATTCGAGCGAATCCCAAATTCTTGCTGAGTAACTCCAAGACCGTCGACAGGAGCCGGTCCAGGTCTAGTGTGGAAGTGAGTGCGGCGCTGGATTGATTCAATGTCGTCAATTGGGTGACATGTCTTCGGATCGTGTCAACGTTTGTGGAGATGGCCTGATCGCGCTCCTGAAGTGATTTGGTCATAAGGTTGAAGAGCGCGGTCAATTGGCCCACCTCGTCCTGCGTCGTCGGCACGACAAAGGTGGAGAGATCGCCTTCGCCGACTTTGCGCGCGCCGGCGGCGAGATTGCGCAAGGGAGTGATGATACGGCGAGCCAGGAGACTGGTGAGCAGAATGCCGGTCGTGATGATGCCTAACGTGAGGAGAAGAAAATTGCGAAGGATCTTCGCCAATTCGCGTTGCATCGGCATCTCGGTCAGACCGATTTGAACCACGCCGAAGGCTTGCGGGACCGGCTGAGACGCTCCGGTTTTCCGAGTCTCTTCGTCCTGAAGCGCCAAGGCCTCAAGACGGGATTCTGCGCGCTTCAAGACAGGGATCGCGAAATCGTAGAAGGTTTCCTCGCGAATGCCTGATGTCGAGAACGCGAGCGCCGAGTCCTGTTCCGTGATCGGAATGGTGCCCGAGCCGCTGAGCCGAAGGCGTGTGATAGTTGGTTCAGTGGGCGGGCTCTTGAGCACGAGTTCCGCAATGTCGGGACGAGGGTAGAACGGCTGCTCGGCCGATCGAAGACTGCCGAGGGGGGTGGCGAGTTTGCCTTTGCTTTTGGCGGCGAGGACCTGGCCGTCGGCCCCGGTGATCATGGCATAGACCACCTCCTCGACTCCCATGACACCATCGATGAACTGCTCAAGAATGACGCGTTCCTCAATGATGATCCCATAACGCACATTGTGGGCGAGGTTCTTGACCAGGACGGCCCCCAAGTCCCTCACACGCTCAGTCATCGCGAGCCGCTTGTTGTACACGAAGTACCAGCTCATTCCTGAGCAGGTCAGAATAAGGATCAAGCTGAAGAACACCACGAATTTCGTCCGGAGACTGATGAAGCGTCCCAATCCGCTCGGGAGGAATGGCGGTGTGGGGAGGTGAATGGCGGGGCTCTTCACGGAGGGTCCTTTCATCAATAGATCTCGTCGGCCTTATTCTCGAGGTCCTTGGGAATCTCGATCTCAAGGAATTTAGCGGTCTTGAGGTTGAGGCTCATTTCTATGCGGTCGGGGTGCAAGGGTCGCATGGGCAGCACAACCTGGCCGTCGATAATCTTGCGGGCAAGTTGGCCGGCTTGGCGTCCGATATCGCCGTAGTTGACGGACAGGCACAGAAAGGCGCCGCTTCGCGCAAATTCACGGGAGAATCCGATAACCGGGACGTGTTCCTCCAGGGCCGTGTTCAAGATAAAGCGTAGGGACTCATCGGTCACGACCGTGGAATCGGGGACGAGCCACAATGCCCCCACCGACGGAAGCAATGCCCGGAGCGCCCTGGGGACATCCCGCTCACTGCTGACCGCCGTCGGGATGAGGTCGATCCCGTTCGATTTGAGCGAGCGCTTGGCCTCCTCGATGAGGAGTGCCGTCTTGGACGGATCATAGAGCGTGCCGATATGTTTCACCTTGGGCAGCACGGCCCGGATCGTCGCCAGTTGCCGTTCAATCGGTACCTCCAGGAGAATGCCGGTCATGTTCGGAGTGTTGAGCCCATACTTGGTTGGGTCCAGTACCATCGAATAGACCACTGGGATATCGACGATCTCCAGTTGTGCCGCCTTCGCGGCCTTCAACCCGACTGCGAACACAAGGGCAGGGTCAGCCGCCCGGATCTTGCGTGCCAATTTCCGGCCCTTCTCCAAGTCCCCCTGCAAATCATACTCTGAAAGCACGATCCCGCCAGGCAGGGCGGATTTGAATCCGCTGAGCGCTTGATTATAGGCGGCGATGTCGGATGATTTAAGAATGACAATGTCCGTTGCCGAAGCCAGGGCAGGGCAGAACAGCAACCAGAGGAATAGCCAGGGGCGTAGTCGCCCAGGAGAGCGCGCCATGTTCGCGGGATGTATCGGCACGGGTGTCACAAGCTACGTCCCCAATGAATCCGTATGGTTCAAGTGAAGGGGCTGAATCATGCCGGCTACCTCGGCCCTTTCGTGTCCTGTACGATGCCCAGGACGCGCGTGGCGCGGCCCTCTGTGTCCCGATGGATCTGGCCGGTCCATGCCAGCCAGTGCAGGGTGCCATCCTGCCACACGACGCGATGTCGAATGTTGAGGGAGGTCTGATCGCAGAGACTCTGAGTGATACTCGCCATGACCGTGCCTCGATCTTCGAGATACATGGCGTCGATGCATGCGGCGTAGGTGCCGGGGAAGGAACCGGCCGCCAGGCCGAACAGGGCTTCGACCTGCTCGGACCAATAGACCTCACCGGTGCGGACGTCCCAATCCCAGATACCGACCTCGCAGGCGGTGAGCGCCATCCGCAATCGCTCCTCGCTGATGCGCAGTTGCGCTTCCGATCGTTTTCGATTCGTGATGTCGGTAGAGATCCCGCACATGGCCGAGACATTTCCGGCCTGATCGAAGATCGGGACCTTTATGGATAGATAGGCATGCGGGCCGTCGGCGTGCGGTGCATACTCTTCGATTTCAAACGGTTTGCCGTGTTTGAGGACCCACTCGTCATTGGTTCGAAATGCATCGGCAATGTCTTTCGGAAAGAGGTCGTGATCGGTCTTGCCGATAACCTGGTCCGAGCTGAGACGGAAGATCTGCTCGAATTGCTTGTTGACCATGAGGTATCGTCCGTCGCGTTGCTTGGCGTAGACGGCCGTGGTGGAATTGTTGATGACGGAACGGAGCAGTTCCTCGCTGCGATGAAGCGCGCTCTCCGCGCGTTTGCGCTCGGTGATGCATTGCAGAGATCCTGCCATGCGTAAGGCCTGGCCCCTTTCGTCCCGCTGCACCACTTCGGCGCGAGCATGCACCCATCGATAGTCGCCCTTCTTATCCAGCAGACGGTACTCGATGTCGTATTGGGGTCCGCCCGGTTCGAGGCAGGCGGTGAGACGCTGAAAGACTCTCTCCCGATCGTCAGGGTGCAGTCGAGAAATCCAGCTTTCTAGAATGTCGGGAAACTCCTGCTGGTTGTACCCCAGCATGTCACGCACACGTGGCGACCACCAGACAGGTGTGGACGGTGAGTACCAGGGTTGCCCCGACAGCACATGACTGTCCCAGAACCCGTCGTTCGACCCGCGGATGACCGATTCCAGTCGCTCCTCGCTGGTATGCAGGGATTCCTGGACTCGTTTGTAGTCGGTGATGTCGCGGGAGATGGCCAGTAGGCGGCGGACATGGCCCTCTGGGTCGAGCATGGGCGTGACTTGCACGTCCCACCATTTCGCCTGTCCCGTAGTAGTCGGGCATAATCCCACGAATTTCCCCATCTCACCGGCTCTTGCCGCTTCCAGGGCAGCGAGCGCGGCATTGCGATCATCCCCTTCCCAAAAACCTCCCCAGGGTTTATTGATGTAGGTGCTGATCTCCCTGATGTTGAGCAGTGCTTGCCCGGTGTCGTTCATGTACAGTAGCCGTCCATCCAAATCCAACACCTTCATGCAGTCGGCGCTGCTGCGCAGGATTTGATTGGTAAACTCTTCGCTGTTGTGGAGCGCGAGTTCGGCTTCCTTCATGGCCGTAATGTCCTCACACACCATGAGGAGGACCGGGCCTTGGTGTTCATTAGGGACGCCCTGCGCGGTGATACGCGCCCAGATCACGTGGCCATCCTTGTGGACTTTGCGCAGCTCCCATCGCCTGGGTTGGCTCATGTCCGCGAGACAAGCCACGAGATGTCGGCGGACGGCATCGCCATCGTCCGGATGGAATACATTCATGACCTGCGTGCCGAGCAGTTCCTCCACTCGATAGCCAAGCCGCTCCGCTCCACAACGGTTCACCGACAGCACCGCGCCACCTGCGTCCACCATGAAGTACATGGAGGGATTGTCGTCGAACAGAACCCGGTATCGTTGTTCGCTTTCGATCAGCGCGGCCTCGACGCGCTTGCGATCGGTCACATCCTCGGCCAAGCCGACGATACGATAGACCGTTCCCGAGGCATCGCGAATCGGATACGCGCGATCCCAGATCCACCGGATCGATCCGTCGGAACGCACAATTCGATATTCCTCGCGGTACGTGCCCTGGTCCTGCCGGCCGACCGCGGTGGCTACGCGCTGCCGGTCTTCGGGATGAATCGCTTCCATCCATGAATGGGGCGAGGCATAGAGACTCTCGCAGGAGTGCCCCCAGGTGTCCTCGTATCCGGGGCTGATGTAAATAATTCGATCTTTGATAGGATCGGTAATCCAGAACACTTCGCTAATGTGTTCCGCCAACTGGCGAAACCGTTCCTGGCTTTCCTCGACGGCTCGTTCGGCTTCCTTCCGTTCGGTGATATCGCGGAACACCACGACGGCTCCCGCAACGACACCCTTCTCGATAATCGGTGTGCAGACATACTCCACGGGCATGCTGGTGCCATCTTTGCGCCAAAAGACCTCGGTTGAAATACGATGGATCAAGCCGTCTCGCAGGGACGCATAGATCGGGCAGTCCTCGACCGGATAGGGGCTGCCGTCAGGCCGGGAGTGATGGAGGAGTGCGTGCATCGGTTGTTCGATGAGTTCGGAAGGCTCGTAGCCGAGCGACCAGGCCGCCGTCGGATTGACGAAGGTCGTCAGGCCGGCCCCATCCAGGCCGTAGATCCCCTCGCCCGCTTGCGTAAGAATCACTTCGTGCAGATGGCGGAGGCGGTCGAGAATCTCTTCCGCCCGGCGGCGTTGCGTAATGTCGCGGATGATGCCGCTGTAGAAGGATCCCTCGTCGGTCTTCCATGTCGCGAGCGACAGTTCGATCGGAAATTCATTGCCATCCTTGCGCAATCCCTCCAATTCGACGAGGTGGCCGATAAGGCGGGCTTGGCCGGTTTCTCTGACGCGTGCGAGACCCCGTTCATGGGCTGCGCGGTGGCGGACCGGCATCAACATGGTCAGGGGGCGCCCACGGACTTCCTCATCGGTGTAACCGAACAGGCGCGATGCGGCTCGGTTCCAGGAGAGGATGCTGCCCTGGTGATCCGCCAGCACGATAGAGTCGGTGGCCGCCTCGACCAGAGAGCGGAACCGTTCTTCGCTCTCTGTCAACGCATGTTCGGCATGTTCGGCTTTAGCGGCTAAGGCCTGGACGCCGACTGCTCGCTGCAGGACCGCTCGTAACTCATCCCGATTATAAGGTTTGGTGAGATAGGCGAAGGCCCCTTGGGTCAGCGAGCCAACCGTCCGGTCGGCGCTGGTATAGGCCGTGAGGATGATCACCGGCAGCTGCGGTTGCAGTTCTTGCAATGTCTTCAGCACGGAGGAACCGTCTCCGTCGGGCAGGCCAAGATCCAAGAGCACGGCATTGTAACGATGCTCCCCGGTTCGCGTGAGGGCCTCGGCGCAGGTTCCGGCCACACTCACCTGGTAGCCGTCGTGATCGAGGAGGTCTTGCAGTCCGAGGGCGATGTCCGGGTCGTCGTCTACCACAAGGATGGAATGAGGGAACGTTGCTGATGTCATCGCATCCTCCCGAGTCCCTGAGGGCTCGTACGCTAAAATCTGAGGGTCAACCATCCCATCACCCGCCGGCCGATGAGATCACCGAGCGGGTGTTCTTTGTGTTCATCGTTCAATGCATTGAAGACGGAGACGGCCACCTCCGCATCGCGCATGTACCCGGCCGCCGCTTTCTGCTGCCAGAAGCGATAACCGGCACGCATGTTTAAGAGATTATAACTGTCGATGCGCTCAGAGGGGACTATGACACCTGTGGTGGGAACGTCGGCGAGGAGCTTCAGGCTTTGGGCGATGGGATAGGTTGCTCCGCCGACATAGTAGTAACCGATTTCTCCGCTCAGGCCGTTTTCCCATTCGGCCCGCAAGCCTGCGCTGACTTTCGATCTCGGAGCACCCCTTCTGACCGTGCCGCTGAATGACTGCGAGATTTCCTCGTAGGCATAGTTGGCAAATCCACTGAGCCAGCGGGTGGCAAGAAACTCGATGCCGGCCTCGCCTCCATAAATGTCGGCCGCCCCCTGGTCGTTCACGAACTCGGAGGCGCCGCTGGGGGCGATCCGGCTCCCGATCAAATCGGAGACATGATTGAAGAACGCATCGGCACGAAGTCTTAGGCGATGTTTCCAATACCAGCCTTGATACCCGGCCTCATAGGAAATGATCTGTTCAGGAGCGAGCCGGGTCGATCCCGTGACCGGAACGGTTGAGGACACGGTCGGTGGAAACGGAAATGGCAAGCCGGTGGGGATGGTCGTGGTCACACGTTGGTCTTGATGTGACTCAAAGAGGGTCGGAGGGCGATAGGCGACGGATCCGGAGAGGTGAAACGTGTGACCTTCGAATGGCTGATACAGGATCGCCACACGAGGACTCCATGTTCCGTTGATTTGTGTGTGGAGATCGTATCGTAGCCCGGCGACGATCGTCAGGGCGGTTATTGGACGCCATTCGTCCTGAAGGAACAGGCCCAGCCGGTCTTCCCTGCTGAACTGGTCGATCGCGCTGCTCGACAAAGAATTGTGACGGTAGGTAAGGCCATACAGCATGCGGTTCGTCGCCCAGAGATTCGCCGCATGTTGCAGGTCCACGTTGTAGGTGTTTCCTGAGAATGGATTGGTCGACGAGCCATTCCGATCGGTAATGCGGAGCACGTTGGCCAGTTGAGAGCTGGGGCTAATCGTCGGGTCGTCGGTGTAACCGGACCACCAGGCTCGAATGAGAAATGCGCCCTGTTCGTAAAGGACGTTGGCATAACCGAGCGAAGGACGGGTGGAATTACTCGTCACTTCACCGACCTGTCCATCATAGCGATTGGTTTCGACCAGTCCTCCGGATACCTGCAGTTTCGAGACTGCCGACAAGGCGTATTCGGTCTGTACGTTGAACTTGTGCGAGCGAAATGCCAGGGCGTCCCGATCCCGCCATTGTTGAGTCTGATCACGACCGAGGGACAGTCGATAACCGAATTTGCCGACGGTTCCGGCATGGATACCTGCGCTGCTGATCGTCCCTTGCTCTCCTCCGCCGAACTGCAGAGTGGTACCATTCATTTCCTCCGGTGACTTGGTAATGATGTTAATCACCCCGTCAAAGGCGTTGAGCCCATACACCGCAGAAGCAGGACCCTTGAGGACTTCAATGCGTTTGATTTCGGGGAGCGTCACAGGGATGGATTTCCAGAAGACGGTACCTTGGACGTCCAGATAAATAGAGCGCCCATCCACCATGACCAGCATCTTGTTCGCAAAGGGCTGGTTGTCTCCTCTGGCGCTGACGTTGAAGTCCGCACCGGTCACCTGCATGACTTCAAGCCCTGGCACTCGACGAAGTACGGTCGGCAAATCGATTGCTCCGGATTGGCGAATGTCCTCGTCGGTGATGACATAGACATTCGACGGCGCCTGCGAAATCGGCTGTTCATAGCGGGAGGCAATGCTCACGGTCTCTTCTTCCTTCAGCAGTTCCAGTTCTTCATTCATTGCAATCGGCTCCTTCACGGGCCGATAGGACACAGCTGATTCGGCTCATGCCTGGCCGGTCAAGCTCACCGCCAGGACAGCCGACAGCATGGGGTGTCTTGGGGAGTGGCGCCCAGCCTGCATCACATCACCCTAGAACCTTAGCGTGAGCCACCCCCTCACCCACCTGCCGATGATGTCGCCCAGTGGATGCTCCCCATGGATCTTATTGGCGAACAGTTGATTGTCGCCCCGCGCGCTGACGTTGAAGTCGGCACCGGTCACTTGCATGACGTCCAGACCGGGCACGCGCCGGAGCACGGTGGGAATGTCGGTTGCGCCGGAATGCCGAATGTCTTCATCCGTAATGACGTAGACGTTGGAGAGAGCTTGAGAAATAGGTTGTTCGTAGCGCGTGGCGATGCTCACGGTTTCTTCTTCTTTGAGAAGTTCGAGCTCTTCGTTCGCACGCACCTTCTCTGTCGGGACGGAAAGAGGAGGCGAGTCCTCAGCCTGAGTCGCAATGGCGCCACACAAGATTAAGATCCCTCCGCAGAGGGGGAGGGCAGACAGTGGCGAGCCGATTTTGGTTGGGTGATCATCCATGTGGTATCGAGCAGCTTACGACGGAGGGCATGCGCTGGGAGGAACGATGTGACAGGCCTGCATTCGAGCGCGCATGGCATACCGGGTGCCCCTTACCGGCCGTTTCTGAATCGTCTGACGCGCATAGAGAACGAGGATCTTCTGGTTCAAGAAGTTCTCTCGCAAAAGGCGTGCTTATGAGGTCGGTGAGGAAAGGGAAGGAATAGCTCGTACGCCGATGGAATTTAGGCGGTTTTCGAAGTCTCGTCGCCGTCAGGGCACAATGACACAGGGCCGGCCCTAGGCGCGTATCTGACTGGATACAGACTGTATGTCTTCAGATACAGGCGATACATGAGTTTTGCCGGTGCGAGGCCGGCCTGGTTTTAGGTCCTGAAGCCGGGGCGAGAAGGGACGGCCATTCTGCGACTCAAGATTATGGAGGAGATCTTCAAGCGCCGATGAGATGAGACCAGCCATGGTGGTACCGGAAGTCCAGTAGGCGGCATCGCGCATACGCTCCAGGAGATCGGTCGGCAGACTCACGGTCATTCGCTGGCGTTTCGGGCTTCTTAAGTAGATAAATCGGTTCATGATACAACTCCTTTGCGGGAGAGGCGCGACTATGCGGACCTCCCTTCGTGTCTCCTTCCGTGGATCATGGCTTGCGAAATGTATCTAGGGAAGTTTTCTGCACGCTCATGCTCCCCTGTGGCGCGGATGGGTTTCAATCTGCCGGGGGGCATGGTCTTTCCATGCCGCCACGATTAAGAGCACCAGCATGCCACTCACTCCGATTAGTAGGCCTCCCATCACAAGTTCCATGTCAGGCTCCTTTCCCTAATGGCTTGTCGGCCGGTTCGCCGGGCATTTCATATGTCCGTCTCAGCAACAGCCATGCCATCCTCATCCCAAGAACCCGAGGTCTCATTTGTACAAAGGTTCTGCGAACTTCTGTATTGCATCAAAATAGTTATCAGTGATTCCACCTCGCGATGCGGAAGTGCCAGTGGAGAAACTGTATCGAATCAGATGCTAGGTGTATCTGATTCGATAGCGCGATTGAGTTGAGGGGAAAGAATCCAGATATCTCTATGGAGGAGCGAGAAGCGCTCCTAACTCGGCAGGTAAACCCCGGTCTGGTGCAACAGGTGATCAAGCATTTGGCGCAAGGTCTGCTTCTCATCATCATGCTCGATCAATTGAAGAAGGCAGGAAATAGCGTCATACCACAAGCCCGAATCGGAATAGCGATAGACTGCCTCTCTGCTGCAAGCAGTCCAGGTGCAGGGCATGTCGAGGGCGCAGGCTTCATCAAATGAAATCCGCTCGATCACCCCGCCTGCCACCACGTCTCGTGACGGCCTGTCTGGGTCTACCACCAGTGTCACAAACCACCGATAGGCCTCCTGCTCCTTGAACTCCACTCCATACTCATGAGGTCTCGTGCAATGGATACCGGCGCGAACAGGCGACGGTAGCGATTGTTCAAGGACGGGACGAATCCCGCGTGAATCGACCACGGTAATGGTCATCGGTCGAGAGGTGTGCATGGACAGATACCAACAGAGGGCCGGATCATTCTTGACCGTAAAAGCAATATGATCCGGCACCAACGCCGTCAGCACAGGCTCCTCATTTTCACCGCCCCTGCTCTGTCCGCCAATACGTGCCCGCTGCCCGGAGTCCTTCCGTGGATTATACAGGGGCATACGCGTTTCGGGAGGAGCAGCGAGATCGGCCGCGTCACCGTGGAGATGAGGCACCGGAAACCAGGCGACCCCATGCCACGAAACCAACCAGATGGCCGTGACAACCAACAGCAGCGTGAGCTTAATAGATACCATCTTCTCTGACCAGTGAAGGGGGCGATTATGGAATCTCACTCGTGCCGGTGCGTTTGGGTATGAGCCAGATCCCAGTCAGCCACCTCATGTAGGCCCACTTGCTTGAGTAAGGCGGCGCGCTGTTTGCGCAACCCCGTATCCGTCGGGTTGGAATCAATGAGCTCGCATAAACAAGCCATTGCGTCATACCAAAACCCCTTCGCGGCGCTCATCGTCACCGCTTCACCGGTACAGGTCGTCATGGCGCCCAACATCAGGCATTCGCTGAATTCACAACGCTCAATCATTCCGCCGGTCACGATATCACGTGAGGGCGAGTCCGTGTCTTTGATAACCGAGATATACCAGCGGTATTGGACGTTCGCCTGCAGGACGAAGCCGACATCCTCAAGCTTGATTGCGTGGACCCCGGCCTGCTTCGGTGCCGAAATAGTCTGCTCAACCAACGCGCGGATCGATCGCTCGTCGATCAGGGTGAATCTGATGGGTAACGACGTGTGGGTGGAGAGAAACCAGTTCAGCGCCGGATGTTGCTTGACGGTGAAGCCGACGTGGTCAGGAACCAGTGCCGCCACCGCGGGGTCATCCCCGCTGCTGCCTCTCAAGGTTCCGCCAATGCGTGCCCTGGGGGTGACCTGATGAGGCGCATTATATATCGGTATTTCCGGCTGTACTTCAGATACGCCCTCGGTGGTGCTTACGAGCAGCGCCGCGAGCAGCAACGCGGCGCCTATCTTCCGGGCCCTGCAGCGATATGTCCAGGTCGCCACGGTGTCACCCTTGTTTCGAGGACGTTACAGCCAATTGTTCAATAACAGGAACGCCGACCAATAAGCGGGATGTTCATAGAGTCCATCCGACAGCAGCTTTAGCTGTGCAAGCTGCAAAGCACGTGCCTTTGATATCGATGTGTCATGCAGTTGACGATAAAATTCTGACACCAGTTCCGACGACGCTTCATCGTTGATGAACCAGAGCGTGGCGAGTGCACTCCTCGCTCCCGCCTTTACCGCAATGCCGGCAAGTCCAAGTGCGGCACGGTCGTCCCCGATACCGGTCTGACAGGCGCTCAACGTGAGGAGTTCCAACGGATCTTGGCGAAAGCGAAACATGCCCACCAGTTGCTCTAACTGCGTCATGGTCAGTTTATCGTCGAACGTCAGCAAAAATGATTGATTCACGTCCGTGGCAAACTGGCCATGCGTGGCGATATGAAGGATGGTGTAGCGGCCATCCTTCAACTCTGCTTCTATGCGCGGCGCGATAAAATTTGTGTCGAGCAGTTGCTCCCCTTTAAACAGGGAATGAATGTACCCGACTTCCTCGGCGACATGGGGCAGAGGGGGGAAGCCCTGCACGGCTTTCGTCAGCCCACTGGACAGGAGTTGGACTCTGGCCCGATTGATGGGTTGAGGATCAGTCAAATCAAGGCCGGGGGTCATCGCGACGGCGTATTGCGCGATGAGGAACCGGTTGCCGTCATGTAGTGCCGACATGGGGATGGTGCGGAGCGGTCCGTCTGGTACGAAGACCAACGTGGTGACGTTGAGTCTGCGAAGGTCATTTTCAAGGGGCCGTACTAACCAGTCGTATAACCGGTGGGCATGGGGCAAGTACTCGCGAGTGGTCCGCTTTTCGAGCATGCGTCGGAAGCTGCGTATCTCCTCAGTCAGCGCCGACGCCGTCACCGGAACGGAACGCCGTTTGAGGCCGTCAGGGAAGCTCACCAGCAGTTCGGTGCGATCGCTGAAGATGATCGGGTAAATGATGGCCGTGGAAGGAGAGACAGCATCCAGTTTGGTAATGCGAGCCTGCATCTGGTCGACACAGTCATCCCGGAAATAATCCCGGAGTTCGGCCGCCTTGTAAGCCTCAATCGCATCGCGAGCCGCCTTCAAATCGGGTTCGGCCTGTAAGTCATCACCCATCAAGGTCGCACGCTGCAGCAGCAGATCGGCCAATTCAAAATAGAGCGAGCGGATGGATTGTTGGCCTGGCTCCAGAGAGGTTTGGGAGGCGAAGGTGACCGCAGCCCGAATCGGTTGCAGGGTGACCGCCGCTGCCTGGTAGGCCGACAAGGCGTCATCGAGCTTGCCCAGGCGCGTGAGGAGACGGCCACTTTGCCACTGCCAGCGGTACAGCGATTCAGGTGCGCGAGCCGACTGCGCGGCAAAGACGGCTCGTCGAGTTAAGTGGAGCGCCTCTGCTAATCGGTGTTCGCTCTCATAGAGCTGTCCGAGGTGTCCATACGCATAAGAGGCCAGGCGCGCATCACCGGGCGTCTCCGCCATCGCGGCCGCCTCTTGCAGCAGGGCCGCAGCCTGTGTCAGTGAGCGTGCATGAGAGTCCGGCTGAACCGGTGCCAGGTCGCGATACCCTAAGGCTAGGTTGACGAGCCCATCGGCCTTGTCGTGTGAGGCCGGCGCTGCGGAAAGAATTCTGCCGGCGTCATTCAGGGCCGCCGCCGCCTCCTCAAATCGTTTCAATTGAATGGCCACACGCGCTGAGTTGACTCGGGCGCGAACGGCGAGCGTGGGCAGGTCTCCGTCCGTTGCACGCGTCGCGCTATCTTGAAACGCGGTCAGCGCTTCCGGGAGCTGGCCCTGTAACGCTCGGACAATACCCAAATCATTTTGCAGCGCCGCCGACAGCGCCCCGAGATTCTGTGACTGTGCAATGACGGCCGCCTGTGACAAGTAGTCTGAGGCGGTGTCGTATTGATGGCTTGTCACATAGGTTTTGCCAAGCTCGGAAAGGGTCAGTGTGAGCCATTTTGGGTCGCCGATCTTGCGCGCGAGGTGCAGGGCCAGTTCCTGATGCAGGAAGGCCTGGTTGAGGTGACCCAGGGTACGGGCGGCGTAAGCGGCATAGGAGAGCGCCTGAATATGGTTCTTGGCCTGGCCGGCTTGGTCGTAGAGCTGCGCAGCCTCTTTCCACGCGACGAGTGCCTCATCCATCGCTCCTTGTTGTGCGGCGGAATGCCCCCGTTGCATGAGTTCATCGGCTATAGGCGTGGTTTCCGCAGCGAGTGCACCCGTACAGGCGAGCAGGAAAATAATGCACAGGCCGAATGAGTGCGGAATCTGGGCGCGAGCCCTTGAGGCCATTGCAACCCCGCTCTGCGGTGATCTTCTCATTCAGAGGACCTGCACGACGAGTTGAAGATGGATGCCGTGATCCTGCATGTTGCCCTCGCCGCTTCGTACGTGATTAAGTTGCTGGCCCCAGTAGAGTTCAAATCGCGCGCGTTCCTGGGGCAGGATCATCCATCGTACTCCAACCCCGACGCTTGCCAAGGTTTGTGGATCGGGCGTGGTGCCTTTGGCGTTCCAAGCATGTCCGAAGTCGACGAATTGTGCAAACTGCAATCGGTCTTCACCGGATGCAAACCGCAACAGTGGAAATCGCGATTCAAAGGAAGCCAATACGGCATCGTCACGGACGAGCGTATTCTCTCGATAGCCGCGCACGCTGAACCGGCCACCGACGGGCATTTGTTCGAGGGGAAAGAGCCGGTCGCTCGCCACCTGAGCCGCCACGCGCCCTAATAGCTGAACGCCCCACCACTCATCTAATCGCTTCACCACTTGCGCCTGGCCCAGCCAGGAGACAAATTGGCCGTCGGGTAGAGGTCCATTGTTGATCGTGGCACCCAGGACGTTCAACCCGATGCTCACCCGGGACAGGGCGGCAAATACAAACGAGGGAGAGCGATGCGTGTATTCCTGGCTGAACCTGAGCGCGCTCACGGTGGCCACCCCCGTCGTGGAAGAGCCCGGAATGAACAACGATGGGAGCCCGGGGGCGTCGAACGCCGACGTCGTCTTCAAATACAAATGCTCGCCGGTGAGAGCCAGGGCAAACTCATCGGTCACGGTACGGTACACCGGCTGGCGGAGGGAGATCCCGATGACTTCGGAATCTACGTTAAGATCCAAAGGGCGAAAAGGATTCTCGACCACCAGAAAGGCATTGCGCCGATAGTAGGCGGTGAGGGTCGTCTCATAGCTATTGAGCGGCAAACTATACGAGGTATCGATGATGGGATTGACGCCGCGTGACCGTCCGTAGGTAAACATAAATTGGTCGCCGTGACCCGTCACGTTCTGGTGCGCCACGGTGGCGAGCCCCCGCTCAGCGCCGACTACCGGCGTTTGATAGTTATTGAACTCCAACCAGGCTTTAAAGGGATTGGCGTCTTTCACCCGCACGTTCAGGACGCTTTCGCCCCGCACGTCGCCCGGTTTGAGCTCGGCATTGATGCGTTCGATACGCGGATCTTGCTGGAGCAGCTGGATCCGTTCCTGGAGCGGCTGGATACTGAGAGGAGTCGACACACCGCGCGCGATACGATCGCGCAGATACGAATTGCGGAACCATTGGTTGCCTTCCACATCGATGCGCGCGAGTTGGCCTTCAACCATCTGAATGACAATGAGCCCCATCGCGACGTCTTGATCGGGAATGATGGCTCCGGAGGTAAGATAGCCTCTATTGACGTACAAGAGGGTGAGCGCGAGACGAACCCGTTCCAGATCCTCGCTGGTCAGTTCACGGTTACGATAGGGAGCGGTGACTTCAGCGAGTTCCGCGTCCGAAAAGACGGTACTGCCGGTCACGTGGATATCATGCACAAACACTCGGATATTTCCCAATCGATTGTCGGCCGGTTTTTGAGGGGTGGTCGGCACTTCCGGAAGAATCGAGCCCGGTGGTTCTGTCAGCGGAGCTTTGAATTCCTCCTTCAAGGGGGCAGGCGGTTTTCCAGATTTGCCGGTCGGGTCAAAAATCGGCGGGAGGATCGGCGCTACTTGGGCCAGAGCTGGAGCTTCGATCAGCCAGAGGCTCATTAAAAGGCCCGCGCACAGAGACCGGCTATAGAAGATTCTCAAAGGCAATTCATTTACCTGTTCGTCGGTGTGCCGGCTCAACCTGTCATGATCGACAGCCTGCCGCCCAATCGTTCATGCCTCGTTGGAGTAGAGCATTCAGCTGTTCGACCCATGGTTCCGCTAGCGCCTGTCCCAGTCTCAAGGGAGAGAGGGAGTCGCCGCCGACCGGAGAGGGTTGCAGGGAAGGCGCATCGTCAGCCATCCACGTCATGGGGCTCATCTGCCATCCACCCGGTTCTGCGGGCAGTGTGTCCCGTCCCGCTACCACGAGGCTGCTCATGTGACCATTCGTCTGTGCGGCACAACGCTGAGTGAGTAGCGGCTGTGCTTGCAGTGGGCGTTGCGGCAGCGTGGCCAAGGTGTTGCTCAGGCTCGACAGGGGCGATTGAATGTTCACGGCGCCGCTCAGGCCGAACTGCGACGAAGCACTGACAACGCTCGTGGGATCGGCAAGAAACGTCCCCGCGATGATGGTGATGTTGCCGCCTGATCCTTGCACGGCTTGCGCGAGCACCTGGCTGTTCTGCAGCGTGACGACGGCCGGGTCGAGAGTAATGTTTCCGCCGGAGGTGTTGGGCCCACCTTGAACTGACGTATTCAATTGGCTGTTGATGAGTCGAATCGAGTCGGTGGCCTGGATAAATATATTGCCGCCGCTGGCCTGGTTCGCTTCTGTCGTAATAGACGAGTTGTGACTGAGGAACTGAGGTCCCGCAGTGATGGCGATGTTGCCCGCATTGCCGAGGCCAGTGCTGCTGGCAGAAATGGCCGCACCGTCGCTCATGGTGAGAGGGCCTTGCGCCTTAATGAAGATGTTCCCACCGTTCTGAGTGCCGCGAGACAGGGCTGATACCTGCCCTCCCTGCATCAGAAACGTTCCGGCGGTCACATCGATATTGCCGCCTTGCTCCTGCAGGTTTATAGACTGCGGCCTCACATCCGTCACGTTGGCTGAAATGGTGGAGTCGTGCAGTTCGACGGGGCCTTTGATTTTCAGCAGGATCTTTCCGCCCAGCGCATCGACATTGGTGTTTGTGAGCAGATCGGTTCCGGTGAGATTAACGGAAGTCCCGGGTGTTAAGGGTGCATCCCCGCGTGCCGGCGGCCTTCGGCCGCTGATAGTGATCATCCCTGCACCGCCGCTGCCGGTGCTGCTGCTGGAGATGACCACGCGAGCAGGATCATCGGGGTTTAATATTATTGGCGCACCCAGTGTCCCTCCCGGTCCGGTTCCAGGCCGGGTGATCAACTCATCGACTTGCAACTGAATGCTGCTGCCGATACGGCTCCCTCTGGTGGGCGCAATGATGCCCCCCCCGGTGACGTCAAGGACTTTTGCGGAAATAAGAGTGCTGCCCTGGACGCTTCTGCCGTCCGTGTTCACGGGACCCCGTTCACCCGCGCCGACGACGTCGATCAATTGACCCGCCGAGTCTCTGACGTTGGACACATCATTGGCTCGCGAGTTCAAGATGGAATGATCGAGTGTGATCTTCTCGGCCCTGATTCTCAGGTAGCCAGGAAGCCCGGAATGGAGAGCTTCGACCGTGACCTCTGAATTGACGAGACGAACGGTGCCTGTCGGTGCATCAGGGTAAAGGGTGTCCCATATGGCGCCTTCGGTGAAATAGTTATCTCCAATGATCTTCGTGAGGCCCGCCTGAGCCCTCCCTCGACTGGTATTGGTAATAAACGAATTGTTGGCGGTCACCGAATGATCAGCCCGCAACCAAATCTCCCCTGCGGTTGGTCCTCCCTGGCACGTAGGGCACGTGCCGATATCCGACACCAGCGCGTCAGCCTTGATCGTGCTGTCATTCAATACGATATCCGACGACATGATATCGATGTTACTCAACCCCTGATATCGGGCGGGCTGACCGTTGGGTTTCGTTCCGTCTAGGTAGAAGTCTTGTGTTGCGACTGAAAGGGTCGTATCCGTCAACGACACCTGCTCTTGTCCCCGCATGATCACTTTTCCGCCCGGGGCATTACTCGTGGCTTGTGAATGGAGATCCGTACCCTGCAGGTCAATCCGTCGCGCAAAATACAAGGTCAACGGATCCGTACGCCCCAGCTGGGGTGTGAAAATAAATGAGTAGTTTCGCGTCACGCTATGCGCGGCGTCATCAAGCCCTTGGATCGTAATGTCGCCCGCTTGCCCGCCGAAGCATTGGCTGCCACAGTTGCTGTCACTGGAGAACAACACACGTCCATCAGGCCCCGCTTGCGTCTTCAAGGTATTCACGTTCAAGGTGATCGCCCCGGCATCCGCCCCGCCGGTGGTTTCGGCCCTCAAGGAGGTACCGTTCGCCAACTCGACCTGTCGCGCCGTGATGACAATGTTGCCCGGCGCCACTGCTGGATCGGCGGCATTGGTGACGCCCGTCACGATATGGGTGTTGCTCAGCCTGACCGCGTCAGCCGGTTCCCCTGCCTGTCCCCGAATGGCAATAGACCCAGCTCCGCCCTGGCCCGTGCTGGTACTGGCAATGGTCACTGGTGCAGCGTCGTTGAGGGGAATGCCGTTCGATCCGACATTGCTGCGAAAGGTGGCCGCCTCAAAACTGATACTCCCGGCTGTTCCGCCGGTGGTGGATGCGACGACGTTTGACCCATGCGACAGGGTCACCTCCTCCGCTTGGACAGAAATACCCCCTGTTGCCGGAGCAGAGGGTGCTGCGTTCGGCGCGGTGGCTGTTGTGCTCGCCTCAAGCCGGGCATTGTCCATGGTGAATTGTCCACCGCGGATTGCGATGCGCCCCGCGGTCGGTCCGCTTGTGTTCACAACGGTTCCTTGAGCGAGCGAAATACTTCCCAGCGATGTGAAGCCGTTCAGCATAGGCTCGCCGGGCGCCGCAGCCGCCGGCACTTCGCCGGGCGACCCGACCGCAACCAGGGTGACCTGTCCACCCGGAGCGGCAAGCTGGGCCGGTTGGTCCGTGGCATGTTCCAGCGCTCCACGCTGAGCGGTCATATTGCCTCCCACCAACGAGATGCCCTGTCCTTCCGAGACCGCGAGCTGGCTGCCTTGCACTGTGATGGCCCCGGGGTTTGAGCCCGGGAATCCGAATGCCGCCACCGGCGAGCTGGAGATGGATGCGTCTGTTGGTCCGGGAATCGCATTGAATTTTGCTCCGTCGGCCAAACGTAAATAATCCGCCGTCGTGAAGCTCACCGAGCCTCCGACATTCAAGGCCGCATTTGGCCCGAACACCATTCCGGCCGGATTCATTAGGAACAGGTTGGCCGCGCCGAAGCCGGTGGTTTGAAGGGTGCCGAAGATGTTGGATGGATTGCCTCCCGTGACACGGCCGAGAATATTCGAGGTGGCGAGCCCCGAGTCGTTAAGAAAATTGGCGACGTGACTCGTGGGCACGCCGAATTCACCGAAGCTGTGAAACAGATTCGGGCCGCTGCCCGGACGGGTGCCGCCAGTGATGTCATACACGTTGCCGCTTTTCGTGACGGTCGTATTCAGCCCCGACGAAGTGATGGGCGGAGGCGCCTGGGCGTGGGCTCTATCCGGCAGACAAGGCGGGATCAGCCAACAGGCGAGCAGCGCAGCAGAAAGATGTGGGCGGCACTTATGATTGGAACCCATCAGAAGGCTGCTGAGCATATGGGTCCTTTCTTACCAGTCGCACGTCTACGTGGCCGCTGTTAGGAGCCACAGCCGGTTTCCCGGTCCCATGCACCTCGTTGTGACGATGAGTCATATCGATCCGGCAATTGTCCTAAAGACCCCAGGTTATAGCGTGAGGGCTCAAATATTCGGGTGGTGGTCAAGTGAGCCTGGGGAGTCGGCTCATCGTCAGCCATCGACGCCAGCGGACTCATCAGCCACCCGCCTGGTTCGACAGGGAGCGCATCCCGTCCTGCCACCACGAGGCTGCTCAATTGACCATTCGTCTGTGCGGCGCAGCGTTGTCGTAGAAGCTGCTGGGCTTGGAGCGGGCGTTGCGGCAGCGTGGTCAGCGTGTTGCTCAAGCTCGATATGGGTGACTGGATGTTTACCGAGCCGCTCAACCCGAACTGAGAGGAGGCACTGACGACGCTCGTCGGATCGGCAAGGAATGTCCCTGCGATAATACTAATGTTGCCGCCCGCTCCCTCCGTGGCTTGCGCCAAGACCTGGCTGTTCTGCAGCGTTACCACGGCCGGATCAAGGAGAATGTTCCCGCCGGAGGTGTTGGACCCTCCTTGCACGGAGGTGTTGATTTGGCTGTTCGCGAGTCGAATCGCATCGGTGGCTTGCACTGTAATATTCCCTCCGCTGCCATGGAGGGCCTGCGCCGTCACGGAAGCATTCTGGCTGAGAAACTGAGAACCGGCGTTGATTGAAAGGTTGCCGGCATCGGCCGCTCCTGTGTTACTTGCTGATATAGTCGAACCGGGACCTAAGGTAATTGATTCTTGTCCACTGAGGACGATATTCCCGCCATTCTGAGTTCCGCTGGAGACGGTGGAGATACCGCTGCCGTGCATGATGAGGGTCCCGGCCGAGACGTCAATGTTGCCGCCCTGATCCTGCGTGTTCGCCGACTGCGGCCGGACGTTGTTCACATTGGATGAGATGGTCGTGTTTTCCAGCCGGATCGGCCCGCTTGCTTTCAGCTCGATCTTGCCTCCCAGCGCATCCACCCTCGTGTCCGTCTCCATGTTGGTTCCGGCAAGATCAATGGAGGAGGCGGGCGGGAACGGCGTCCCCTCGGGCATGGGTACGCTTTCACCGGTGATACTGATCGCGCCCGCTCCGCCGCTTCCGGTACTGCTGCTGGAGATCACCACTCGGGCCGGATCCGTGGAATTCAGTATCCGGGGCTCGCCGAGCGTTCCACCGGGCCCGGTTCCCGGGCGAGTCGTCAAGTGGTCGGCATGGATTTCGATGCTACTCCCGATACGATTGCCGTGCGTCGGCGCAATGATTCCGCCTCCCGTGATGTCTAGATTCTTAGCCGACACAAGCAGACTTCCCTGGACACCTCTCCCATCCGTCAGAGCGCGGCTTCTCTCACCGGCTCCCACGACATCGATCAACTGTCCATTACTATCCTTGACGTTGCTGACATTGTTGACTTGGGAATTCAGCACGGAATGGTCCAACACGAGATTGTCGGCTCGAATCCTGAGAATCCCTGGAAGCCCATCATGTTGAGACTCGACCGTCACCTCGGAATTGGTAAGCCGGATCGTGTTGGTCGGTTGATCGGGAAAATCCGGCTCCCAAACGGCGCCGAACGAAAAGAAGTTATCCTTGATGATCTTCGTGATGCCGGCTTGCGCTCGTCCGCTGCTCGTATTGGTGATCGAAGAATTGTCGGCCGTTACGGAATTCTGCGCGCGCAACCAGATCTCACCTGCGCTGGGGCCCCCCTGACATAAGGGGCACGATCCAATATCCGACACCTTCGCATCAGCCGCGATGGTGCTGTCTTTCAGGGCGATATCCTGAGCGATAATGTCGATACGGCTGAACCCTGAATTGCGCGCAAACTCACCGTTTGGTTTGTTTCCATGGATGGTGAAATCTTGCGTCGTAACGGAGACAGTCGTATCGGTAAACGCTGCTTGACCTTGCGTTCGCATCATCACGATTGCGCCCGGCGCATTCCCGAAAGCGTTTGCGTGTATATCCGTCCCGTGGAGATCAAGAGATTCTGCCAAATAGTATTCAAACACGTCGCCGGCTTCGCCACGCGACCGGCCTACCCAAACGTACCGGCGGAGAGCGGTCGGAGTCACCTCTGGTATGCCCTGAATGATGATGTCGCCGGGTTGGCCGCCCGGGCATCCTTGGCAATGGCTGGTACTCGTCACCATGACCCGCCCATCAGGACCAGCGGCGGTTTTCAGCGTGCCAACATTGAGGGTAATCGAGCCGGCGTCTGCGCCGCCGGTCGTGTCCGCCTGAATGACCGTTCCGTTGACAAGGGCGACCTTCTCTGCCGTGATCTCGATATCCGCCGATAGTCTCATAGGAGTAAAGTCGGGACGATGTGCGCGTTCCACCAGCTCTGAGCCCACTGAGTTCGGCGTGGGAAGCGTGGCATCGCTCGCATTCGCCACGATCTTTGTGTTACTCAGGGCAACGGTCTCGGCAGCTTGCCCTCCCGGTCCTCTCACAAAGATTGTTCCGGCTGCTCCCTGCCCGGTACTGTTGCTGGCAATGGTGACGGGCGCCGCGCCGCTGAGCGGTAAGCCATCGTCGCCCATGTTACTTGCCAACGTCCTGGCTTCAATCGTGATGTTGCCTGCATTGTCCGCGCCGCTCGTGGAGGCAGTGAGAGTCGATCCGTTGCTCAGACTGACATGTTCAGCCTGAACAGAAATATCGCCCTGCGCAGTCGAGGGAACTGCATCGGTTGTGTTGGACGAGGTGTTTGCCGCAAGCGCGGCGTTCTCCATAACCAGTTGCCCGCCTCTGATAAGGATAGGTCCGGCACGACCGGTGCTCGAACTGGTGTCAAGCGCAGCTCCCGACGTGAGCTGAATCGTGCCGCCTTGCCCGGCAACGTTTGCAGGATCGAAAGAGGTTCCGGCGAGACCGGCCGGAGTTCCACCGAGACTCTGTTCTCCGGCGCCGACTACACTCACCACGTTGATGTGTCCACCTGCAGCCGTGATGCGGGATGGTACAGAGGTACCATTTTCAAGCCTGCCAGCAGTGATCTCGATATTTCCGCCGACGAGCGAGAGGCCTTGTCCTTCCGAGACCGCGAGTTGACTGCCTTGCACGGTGATCGCGGCTGGGTTCGATCCCAGGAATCCGAACGCCGCCACTGGCGCACTGGAGATGGAAGCGTCTTGTGATCCGGGAACCGCATTGAACTTTGCGCCATCCGCCAAGCGAAGATAATCAGCCGTCGTGAAGCTCGCCGATCCACCGACATTCAGGGAGGCATTCGGGCCGAAGACAATCCCGGCTGGATTCATCAAAA
>CAZBNV010000057.1:0-28009 GCA_964493335.1 uncultured Nitrospira sp. | reverse complement strand
GCCGGGCAATAATGGGCTGGGGACGCTCACCATTAAAGGACAGTACGCGCAAGGGTTTGGCGGGACATTTGGCGTCAACCTGGCAGGCTTGAGTAGCTATGGCCTTCTCGCCGTGCAAGGGACGGGAGCCGCAGTGACGTTGGGCGGCAATCTCAAAGTGGGGCTGCTCAACGGGTTTTCGCCGTCATTGGGGAACACCTTTGGCATCCTGACCTGCACCGGCTGCACCATTAGCGGCGGCCTGCGAAGCCTCTCGTTGCCGACGCTGGCCTCGGGGTTAGATTGGTCCGTGGGATTTATGGACGGGCTGGGTACGTTGCAGCTGGCTGTCGTCTCGACATCCACGGCCTCTGCGCCCGAGCCTGCCACGCTGTTGCTCGTCGGTGCCGGATTTGTCGGGCTGGTAGGGTGGCGGCGGAGACAGATAAGAGCTCGTTCTGCTCAGACCGCCGCTGTGTAATTGTCACCCTGTCGCAGTGCAGCCGGTGGGGAAGGGCCTGAATCAATCCCATGGCTAGATGCCTGTCGTGCCTGTGTGTCATTGGTTTTTTTACCTTCCTGGTCTCGTGCTCCGAAGCTCCAGGTGAACGAGCGGCCAAACACGAGCGCCGTGGCGACGGGTATGTTCAACAGGAAAAGTTCCGCGAGGCGGTGATCGAGTACAGGAACGCCGCTCGGGTGACTCCGGATAATCCTTCCATCCAGTGGAAACTTGCCAAGGCGGCGTTAAAAGTCGGAGACGTATCCACCACCTACCTTGCCCTTACCCGTGTGGTGCAGCTCGCTCCCTCCAATTTCGACGCCAAGTGGTCTCTCGGCGACCTCTATCTGGCTGCAGGGAAAATGGAGGAGGTCGGTAAGATTGCCGAAGAGCTGGTTACGGCCAATCCACGACATCCTGGTGGCTATCTTCTCCGCGCGGGCGTGGCTCTTGGCGCAGATCGGGTCGCCGATGCGATCGGGATTCTGAAACGAGCGGTCGAACTCGACCCCACGATGGTGCGGCCACTCCTCGCTCTCGCGAACATCTACTCTACGCAACAGGAGCTAAGGCAGGCAGCTGAGTGGTACGAGCGCGCCGTGAAAGCGGACCCTAATTCACCCGACGTTCGCGTCGCGCTCGGCCATTTCCTCTTTGCGACCGGCACTCCTGAGGAGGGGCGGAAGGAGTTTCACAAGGCTGCCGAGCTGAGCCCTGATCAGGAATTCATCAAGCTGTCGCTCGCGGACCGGTACGTCGCGCTTGGCCGACGGGATGAGGCTGAGCAGGAATTGGCCGGACTCATTGCCGACATGAATTCCCACAAGGCCCGCAAGGCCCTCGCTGAGATGAAACTCACCGCTGGTCAGGTGGCAGAGACGAAAACCCTCGTGAACGCCATTCTCGAAGCCGATGAACATGACCCGGTCGGCATCTATCTTAAGGGGCGCATCGCGCTTGCGGAGAATGATGCGCTTCAAGCGGTCGGCCTGTTCGAAGAGGCCATCGGACGGAATGCTGCCCTGGCAGGCCCGCATCTGTACCTGGGCCTGATCAGATCGGCGCAGGGCCGTGTAGACTCAGCGCAAGAAGAACTGCAGCAGGCGGCCCGCCTTCAACCCGATAACGAAGCCACGCACCTCGCTCTCGCCAATCTCTATCTCGCGCAACAGAAGCCGGCTGAGGCTGAGAAGGAAGCCTGGCAGGCGTTGCGGCTGAACCCGGCGAGCCTCGAGGCGGCCCTGCTCTATGGCGATGCGTTTGTATTGGGGAAAAACTGGCCCAAGGTCGAGGAGGTATATGGCGCGATCGTCAGGCAGCTTCCTGGCCACCCCGTCGGCTATGTGAAGATGGCGACTCTCCGCAAGATGCAAGGGCACCAGGTCGAGGCCGCAACACTCTTCTCGCAAGCCCTTTCGCGCGCCCCGAATGATCTGGTTATTCTGCAGGACTACCTGATTACACTGGTGGAATCGAATCAGGCTCAACAGGCAGATCGCGTTCTCGGAGAGTATCTAGCTAAAGCCGCGCGTGATCCGAACCTATGGCGACTCGCGGGACGCATGTATGTGTCTCAGCGTAAGACGGAACAAGCCGAGAAGGCCTTGCGGAAGGCGGTCGAGCTCGCGCCGGATCTAGCACTAGTTCACTATGAGCTTGGCCAATTGTATCTCTTGGAGCGCAAGCTGACTGCGGCCGAAGCGGCGTTTCAGGCTGCCCTCAAGAAGGAAGAAACCAATTCGGAAGTCCATACGGCCTTGGGCCTCGTGTTGGCTTCGCAGGGTCGGGTCGATGCGGCGAATGGACACTATCGGCGAGCCGTCCAACTTGATCGGCACAACGCGGTGGCTGCCAACAATCTTGCGGCCAGCCTGACCGAACAGCAGGAATTTGACGATGCGTTGGGGTTGGCCCTGGCCGCCCACGATCGGGCGCCTTCGAATCCGGCCATTAAGGATACGCTGGGGTGGATCTATTACAAAAAGAACCGATTTGAGGATGCCCATCGACTGCTCACCGAAGCTTCGGCGGCGCTCCCGCAGCATCCGACCGTGCGGTACCATCACGCGATGACGCTCTCAAAAATGGGAAAACAGGAAGAGGCGCTTGCCGAACTAAAAGCGGCCCTGGCACTCCCGGGCGGTTTCCCTGGGGCAGATCGTGCTACCCAAATGGTCGCGTCGAACAAGATCGAAGATTAGCAGGATGTCGAAAAAGTCTGCCAGCTTTGTTCTCGCATCGATCAGAGGCTCAACGTACGGCTACGGGAGAGAGCCTGTCCCGGAGGCTCGGGGTGGGTGGGTAAGAATGGTTACGATTCGCCTCCAAGACACTGCCGGCTCACCGTCTCGCCGGCGTCCACAAGCGTCGCGCTCAAGCGTCGCGCCGTGGACCTCGTGCGGCCTTGCCTGGGACAAGGCGCGTCTCGGCGCGCCGAGGGTTGGGCAGGTAAGAAGGCTGCCTTTTTGAACATCCTGCGGATTGGTCGGAGAGCATCAGCGAGTTGCAATGACCTACTGGTCCGTGAATCGTGTGGCAGCGATGGTGAGTGAGGGCTGCGGGTGGAGAACTCTCTAGTCAATCCTTCCCGAACGGTGGAAGGCTCGAAGTGGTTGCGCTCTTTCGCTCGCGCGAAAGCGGCCCTCTTCGGCAACTATCCCGTCCTGCTACGAGCCGTTGGACTCGGCATTCTTCTCGTACTGCTCTCTGCGCCTATTTTAGGCGACCTCTGGAACTTGTGGTGGAACCGATATGGTTTTTCGCATGGGTTCCTCGTGCCGCTAATCAGTCTGTACCTCGCCTGGCTTCAATGGCCCACGTTGAGGCAGATCCCCATGCAACCGGCGATCGTGCCGGGATTGTTGTGGCTGGTGGCCGCCACGGTGTTGCTGCTGGCGAGCGAAGTAGCCGGCATCATGACCACCGGAAGCCTGGCCTTGATTCTGGTGCTCGCAGCGCTCGTTCTGCTTCTGTGCGGGTATGCTTATCTGAAAGCGCTGGCGTTTGCGCTGGCCTATTTGATTTTCATGACGCCGGTCCTCGATGGCGTAACCGAACCTCTTGTTTGGCCCTTTCAACTCCTCACCGCAAACATGTCTGCCTGGATGTTGCAGGCGCTCGGCATTCCCGTTTTTTTGGAAAACAGCATCCACATCATCCTGCCCAGCGTTACGCTGGAGGTGGTGCGGGAATGCAGCGGGGCCGGATTACTCATCGCCGTTCTGGCCATCGGATTGCCGCTGGCGTATCTCACCCTGGGAGCTTGGTGGAGCCGGATCACCCTGGTGCTGTCGTCGGTCATGATCGCGATCGTGGCGAATTGGGTACGAGTGGCAGTCATGGGTATCTATGCTCAAGCGGGAGGCAAGGATCTGCATGGTCCTTACCATATTCTTCAGGGCCTGTTTGTCGATTGGGTCGCGTTTGGGTTTCTGTTCGTGGGGGCCTGGCTGCTGGGCAGGATGGAGCATGTTGCGCCGACGCTGTCTTTGCATGAGGAGAAGGAATCCTCAAGCCACATCATCTCTCCTGGCCCAGCATCGAATCGCGCCTGGTGGCTCGCGTGCTGCACGCTTGCGGCAGCGACGCTTGCTCTGTACCAGCTTGATGGTAGAACGATGGAACTGAAGAGAGATCTGGCGGCGTTCCCGACCGTCATCGGCGATTGGGTCATTGACCACCAGCAGAACAATGAATCACTCATTGGCTTGCCGAGTGCTGATGAATCACTTGTGCGGACCTATCGTGGGCCTGACGGCCGGCGGGTGTCTCTGTCTGTTGCGTATACAAGAGCGCAACACCAAGGGAAAGAACTCGTGGGGATGCAGACGGCTCCGCTTCATGAAAGGGCGCTCGCCAAGGTTCTGCGGGTCGGGGAGGATTCGGTACCGGTGAATCGCACCTTCGTAGACAAGAGCCGCCGGCAAATCCCGGCAGTGTTTTGGTATGACATCAACGGGACGAGCTATGCGGATCGCAATCAGGCCAAGCTTGCGACGATCAAACAGGCCTTTCTCCGCGGACGTACCGATGGCGCCCTCGTGTTGGTCTCTGCTGAGCCTCGGATCGATCAGAGCGAAGAGCCATGGCAGGCGCAGGAAGAGTTTGCTGGAGCCGTCTTCCCGTTGATGCGAGAATATCTCCCATGAAGATGAGTGCCCCGCTCACCATCCGTGCCGTCACGTCCCTCGAGGAATTCAAGGGGTTGTCCCAGGAATGGGAGCAGTTGCTCCGCACCGTGCCAGGGCATAGTCTCTTTCTCACCTGGGAGTGGTTGTACTACTGGACGAAACATTATCTGGGAGACAATCGGCTCAGGATCCTGTTGGCGCTCGATGAGCGCGAGCGGCTGGTCGGGGTCGCGCCGTTCTACCTTCGTAAGACGAGCGTGCAAGGTCTGATCTCTGTCCGTGAGTTGCGATTCCTGGGCAGTGAAACGGTCTGTTCGTCCTACCTTGATGTCATTGCGAACGAGCAGCACAAGCGCGCCCTGCTCCAGAGTCTCTACGGTTACTTGTTCAATGAAGCGCGGGGGGAGTGGGACATCCTCACGCTCTCTGATGTCCCGGCTGAATCTTCCACTCTCGATCTGTGGCACGAGTTATTCGACGAGGCGGGTAAGGTCGGAGAGGTGGTGAGCACGACCTGCTGCCCTATGATCCGATTGCCGGGAGATATCGAGACCTATCGAGCTGGGCTTGGGCGAAACCGGCGGTATACATTGCAGCGAAAGACCAAGTGCCTCCAAGCGGCCGGTCGGGTGGAATATTCTCGGGCCACGAGTCCTGCCGACCTTGATGCCGCCTTCGAGTCGTTGGTCACTCTCCACCAACAGCGATGGAGTATTGGATCGAGCGGAGGCGTGTTTGCGACTGAACGCGCCAGGCAGTTTCATCGGGAAATCGTTCAGGTCCTCAGCGAGCGAGGCCGGGTTAGTCTCGATCTGTTGAAGTTGGATGGGCGACCGATCGCGGCAATCTACGGGTTTGTTTATGGGGGAGTGTATTACTTTTATCTGCCCGGGTTCGATCCGGCAGCCATTCCGAAGGCCAGTCCCGGTCTGCTCTTGCTGTCTCACCGCATTGAGCAGGCAATCCGTGACGGGGAGCGGATGGTCGATCTCTTACAAGGCGCACAACCGTACAAGCTTGAATGGTCCAACGATCTCCGAAGGTCGGTGACGGTGCGATATTACAATCGGCACGTTCGTTCAGTGGCTCTCAAGCTGCTGGAGAGCACCAAGCAGGCAGTCAAAATACTGGTGAGGTAGCGCGAGGGTAGGTCGAAACGATAGCGGCGAGGAGGAGTGGGTTGTGAAGCTGGTTGTTACGGTCGATGTCGAAGAGGATCAATGGGGAATCACACCGCCTCGTTACGCGACGGTCCACAACGTGGCCCGCCTTCCGACCCTGCAGCAGTTGCTCGATGAGTTTGGCATCATCCCGACCTACCTTCTGACCTATCCCGTGGTCGCTGACCCTCACGCAGTCGCCACCCTACGGGGTATCCTGGATGGTGGGGGTTGCGAGATCGGGACGCATTGTCATCCCTGGAATACGCCCCCCTATGAAGAATGTCTGAATAAGCACAACAGCATGCTCTGCAACTTGCCGCCGACCCTGCAGTTTGAGAAGTTGCAACGGTTGCACGAAGCGATTGAAGCCAATTTCGAGATGACTCCCATCGTATTTCGAAGCGGGCGCTGGGGATTCGATGCGGAAGTTGCCAAGAACATCGTCCGGCTCGGGTATCGTATCGACACGTCTATCACACCGTATACCTCGTGGGCTCAAGAGTCTGGACCGGACTTCTCCTATGTCTCCCCTCAACCCTATACCTTCACACAGGCTTCTTCCACTAGCCGGAATCCGAGCGGCGCGCTTGCAGTGATTCCCGTCAGTATCGGCTACCTCCACGGCGAGTTTCAGGCCTGTGCGAAGTTGTCGCAAAAGTTGAGAAGTGGCTCGCTTCGCGGGCTCAAGCTCGCCGGTCTTCTCTCGAGATTGCATCTGTTGCGAAAGGTGTGGCTTTCTCCAGAAATGGAAACCCCGGTCAGGATGATGCAACTCGTGCGGCAGATGAGGAATCAGGGCTATGAGGTCCTGAATCTCGTGTTCCATTCGTCGGCGCTCATGGGAGGCTGTGGGCCCTTCGTACGCACGCAAGCCGAGGAGCAGCGCTTTTTGAAAAAGCTGGGGTCGTTCCTCCGCCTCGCGAGCCAGGATGGGGTCGTATTTTCCTCACTTTCCGAAGCCGCAAAACCGTCTCCGCCTACAATGCTGGACCGGAGGCGGCCTGGACTTGTTCCTCCTTCGCTCACGTCCAGCCGCTGACTAAGCCCAAGTGTTTTACTGAGGTAAGGATGGCTGCTAAGCCCAGCACGAGCTGTGGGGTTTCGAGGATCCTTGAAATTTCGTAGTATTAAGTTTGTATGGATCTGCTAGGGTTGGGTCCGGATTCGGTCGGGAATAGCCCTTCATTGTCTGCTGCGATCGGGGAGGTCTCTATGCATAGTCCTCAACTCGATCCGACCACGGCACGCACACTCAACTGTCGGCCCATGCGGCTCATCGATCGCATCCGGTCTGAAGATGAAAAAGAACCTCCACGCTTTCGTTGTCTGGAATGCGGGGCGGTTGTCGAGGAGCAACAGCTGGCGGCCGGGACCGAGTAGTCACAGGGTCCTGTCGGGAGAGTCCCCTCCCCATCTGGCGAGTGCTTTCCTATCGCAGAATCCCGCTCACGATCAGTTCCACCGCCTGCTCAGGACTCAGTCCCCGGGCCATCAACGTGTCCAATTCTTTCTTATCCACGCTCCCGATGGCGGCTTCGTGGGTGACTTTCGCTTCCGGGTGAAAGACCTTCACGATCGGGATCGCGCTGGCCTGGGCCCGGCCTCGCACGATTTCCATACAATCCACATGACCTCGCGCCCCTTTCGCATGGGCTTCGGTGATGCCGGTGATCTCTGCGCGCGCCTCGCCCTCCAGCACCACGCGCGTTTTGATGAGACTGCGTGATCGTTCGCCTCAAAGAATCACCGCTTCCTTCAGCGTGATCCTATCAGTCTTGTGCCCAAAGATTTTCGCGCTGAGTTCTGCAAGACCCTCCTCCTCCACCTCGACGAGATAATCGATGTCGAGTATACCCACTGAGCCGGACAGCAATGAGAAGTCCATAAAATAGCGGGCCCCACGGCCGATCCTGATGGTGGCATGAGGCAGCACCTGCATACCCCCATGGGGACCATGGTAGTGACCTTCGGTATAGGTCAGCGACGCGCCTGGGCCGATCGTCATCACGGCTTCCATGCGATGTTCGGCCGCTTTCGCGAAGGGAAAGAGGCAATGTGAGAGCACCCGTGCCTGCGCCCCATCATTCACCTGTACGTCGATCTTGATCTGTTGCACGCCGGTGGGGTGAGCCAGGCCGAAACATATGTGGATCGGTTGAGCGATGGTGACGCCCGCGTCGATGATCATGGTTCCGATAATGGCATCCGGCGTTTCCGCCATTTCGACGCGGAGGCCTGGAACCGTCCGGTGACTGAGGATGTGATGTCCATGCGCCACCACATGCGCGATGCCTGTATCGTCGAGGATCGACGGCTCGGCTCCCACCATCGGCAAGACGCGCATGAGTTCCTCAAGGTCGGACATAACCACAGACCTCCCCATCGCATCGGACGCAGGTCCGCCCCCGGAAATGATCGATGGCTTCTCGCGGGCTACCGGAGAAGATGATGCGCCCTGCGCAGAGTTGGGATGCCCGATCGGCAATGCGTGCCACCTCCTCCTGGTGCGTGATCAGCAAGACCGATCCCCCGACCTCTTTCAGCGCGCGAATGATGCCGATAATGTGATTGATCGAGAGCATGTCGATGCCGGCCGCCGGCTCATCAAGAATGGCCAGCTTCGGCTGCATCGATACCACGGATGCCAACTCGATCCGGTGGCGTTCACCGCCGCACATGGCGGCTTGTCGAGGGGCGGTTGCAGCAGGGACTGTCATCCAGTAGAGTAATACTGTCTGCCTGGTCACGCCTATAGCCAGAGGGCTCCGTTCTGTCACTCCATCAACAAGGAGAAATGACGGTGGGTCGCAACAAGATAGCTTCGATCGGTCTGCTGTTGTGGTATGTGGTGGTGTCGGTTTGGATGGCGCAAGCTCCGGTCGATCCTCAGTTTTGGCTGATCGCGAGCATCCTTCCGGCCGTCTTCGTAGTCATGTTGGTCGTCACCCATCGATTCCTTCCGTTGTCCCACGTATCCTATGCTCTCATCACCGCCTTCCTGACGCTGCACACCATCGGCGTTCACTACACGTACGCTGAAGTGCCGATTGGCTTATGGATGGACCAGGTGTTGCATCTTGGGCGCAATCACTTCGATCGGATCGTGCACTTCAGTTTCGGCTTCTTATTGGCCTATCCCATGGAAGAGCTGTTTCGCATCAGCGCGCGTGTCCAGGGCTGGGTGCTGTATTACCTCCCGGTCATGACCGTTCTTGGGTTGAGTGGACTCTGGGAAATCATCGAATCGTGGGTCGCGAGTGCCGTCCATCCTGAACTGGGCATCACCTATTTAGGTTCGCAGGGAGATATTTGGGACGCTCAGAAAGACATGGCCGCCGCACTGTATGGCTCTTTAATCTGCATGACGCTGCTCTTGGTGGTGCGCGCGCTACGAGGCGCTGAGTCCATGCTGGAATCCGAGGCCGCGCTCTCCGAATAGTCTGCACCATATGGCTGGAGGAGATAGAGATCAGAAGAAAGTAAGCGGGGACAACCACAGGATCCTCAGGGGGTTACTGCTCTCCTATGTGGTGTTCTGGATGTGGCTTGCCATTGATCCGGTCGATCGTCGTGATTGGTTCCTCGAAAATCTTCTGACAGTAGGGTTCGTGACCGTTCTGGTTCTCACCCATCGACGGTTCGCTTTCTCTCTGACCTCCTACTGCTTCATTGTCGTATTCCTCATCCTCCACACGATTGGTGCGCACTACACCTATGCGGAAGTCCCCATGGGGTATTGGCTTCAGCAGGCCCTGGACTTGAGTCGCAATCCCTTCGATCGAATTGCGCATTTCGCGTACGGGGTCTTGTTGGTGTATCCGTTTCGTGAACTGCTCGTGCGGCTCGCCGGTGTGAAGGGTCTGTGGTCGTACTATTTGCCGGCAAGCGGCATCCTGGCTCAGAGCGGATTGTTTGAAGTGATCGAAGCGTTCGTCGCGATGATCGTCAGTCCTGAATTGGGGAGCATGTATTTGGGTACCCAGGGAGATGAGTGGGATGCGCAGAAAGATATGATGGCTGCCTTCGTCGGATCTCTCCTCACCATGGCCTGCACGTTTGCCATGTCCAAAGGCGATGTGACCAATCCCGTCCCTGCATGATTGTCATAGTTCGTCAGTTTTTCTGTTCCTCTATCTACGTGAGTACCACATGTTGAGGCAGAATGTGTGCAGAACACCGTGGCTTGTGGCCAGCTCGCTCGCAGGACTGTTCGCGCGTTTCCACATGGAAGCGCGTGGAAGATTCTGCTAAGATCCGACCCAGTTTTGGATCCGTGATGTCGTGCCAAAGGCCAATCCGGAGGTCTCCATGCACACTCCACAGCTCGATCCATCAGTAAGTAGTACTTCTCTCCATCCTCCTTGCCGGCATATGCGACTCGTCGATCGCATTCTCACGGAAAATGGGCAAGAAACCGACAAGGTTCGTTGTGTGGAATGCGGTGACATCATCGCGGCCCACACGCTGTGGCGGCCCAATGATACCGCTTCCGACCGTCCCTGACGAGAAGAACCGACTACAGGCTGCGCGTTATGGCCAGTAGACGGCTTGTGACTTGACGTAGCCGAACACGACATCGCGCCGTGCGACGATTCCGACGAGGGTGTTTCCTCTCACCACTGGCACACGGATAAGGTGGCGCTCCTGAAGAAGGTGGATCAAATTCATCAGCGACATGTCTTCTGTCGCCGTCACAACCTCACGGGTCATGATCTCCGAGACCGCGACCTTTCGGAGGTCCTTGTCTTGTTCGAGCGCTTTCAAGAGATCGAATTCCGTCACCAGCCCTTGTAAGGTCCCATCTGAATCTGCCACCGGCACGCTGCCGAAGTGATGTTCGCTCAAGAGCTCTGCGACTGCCATGACGCTCGACGTTGGGCTGACCTTCACGACATCCTCTTCCATGATTTGACGAACGACCAGCATCTTCGGGTCACAGCCATGGACGAAATATTCTATAGCTCTCATACAACACTCCCTCTTCCTCCCCAACGGGGGCGCCTGTGACACCAGGTGTAGATGCCGCCTCTTCAAAGAGAACATGAGCAAACCCAATGCCACTATGTGCTTGCCTATCGCGGCTGTAACTAGTAGAGGACCAGCCAGGCTATGGGAATCCCATCATGAAGGGAAGCCACGGAAATATTGAGAATTGTGGCAGTCGTTCCCCGCAATGCCGGCGCACGGTTAATCAGGCCATCATATCGTCACGGAGGGCAAGGGCCGCAACTGTGGAGATTTGCGACAGGTCCGGACGCAGTGCTGCAGAATTCCTCCGCACCAGGGTCGCAATATTTCACCGATACCTGAGAACAATGGCGTTTCGTGAGCAATGCGACTGCACGTCTCGTGGCACGCCTGTTGCCCCTCTTCGAATCGACGCGAAGGAGGAGCACTCCTAACGAGCCTGACATACGGAGCAGAATTTCACCCACAGCGTCCTAGAGGTGTGACGCCTCACACTGCAGGAGGTTATCATGGCGCGCGCATCCACGAGCGTCCTATTAATCAACATGGTTATCGGCTTGCTGTTGACGGCTTGTGCGCCTCCGACACCGAAAGTCGACCCACCACGAGTCTCTCAAGCCATCGAAAGAGCATTGCCTTTCGCTGCGAACGGTGCGGATGGGGTTCTTTTGGCATATTGCTTCAACGAGAGACGGGCATCCTGAGTCGCCATGGGTAAGCGTATCGTGATCATTCAAGGGCATCCAGATTCCCAGGGAGGGCACTTCTGCCATGCGCTGGCGGATGAATATGCGAAGGGCTGTGAGGATGGGGGACATGAGGTGAAACGCATCGATGTTGCCCAGCTCGAATTTCCGCTCCTGCGCACAAAAGAAGAGTTTGAAAAGGGCGCGCCGCCGGATTCGATTGTGCAGGCGCAGAGCGCCGTTGAATGGGCCAATCATCTGGTCATTCTTTACCCGCTCTGGCTTGGTTCGATGCCGGCGTTACTCAAGGCCTTCTTTGAGCAGGTGTTTCGCCCCGGCTTTGCATTCGAGTATGGCCCAGCTGGCCGCTTGCCGAAGAAACGTCTCACTGGCAAGTCCGCGCGGATTGTGATCACCATGGGCATGCCGGCGTTCGTCTACCGCTGGTTCTTCCTTGCCCATAGTCTGAGAAGTCTGGAGCGTAACATTCTGGGCTTTGCCGGTGTCGGACCGATCCGGACGAGTTTCATCGGCCACGTCGAAGGTATGAACGAGAAGCACCGGCTAGGGTGGCTGGATGAGATGCGAGGTTTGGGGGATGTGGGAAAGTAGGTGACGCGAGGCGCAGAGAAGTTTCGGTCGCGAGATGATGGAGGGGCAAGAGAGCAGTCATCGTCATGGGTTGTGCAGCGGCTTCCGACATTCCGCCAAAATGTAGATTGGCCGTGTGTCGTTGCCTTTCTTGTCCGGATTGTGGCCGATGGCAGCGCCGGTCATGACCATGCCGGGAGGACATTGCCAGTGGCTGGTGCCGATCAATCCACCCAGGCCGAACGCGTTCGGCACTTTGTCGCTGAAGTTGAAGTCGTTGAGCTTGCGACCCTTCTCCCCGGCATCGTGAATCACGGTCGCAGCGGCATGTTCAATCGCCACCTGTAACAGGTTCTCCCGCGTGAGAAGTTGGAGTTGGTTGTACATTTCCAGAATCCCGAACGAGAGATGATTGCTCGGGACGGTGGTCTCATAGAGCTTCCCCTCTTTTTTGAAATTGAACAGGAAATCGGCCTTCTGCGTCTCTGAACCCATCGTGCCGTCTGGCTGGAGGTTTCGACAGGAGAAACGGAACGACTGCCAGGTGCGGTTGTTCACCTCTTTGAGGGAAAAGCCCTCCAGTACCCCGTTCTCGTAGAAGTCGAGGCATGAGACAAACTTGCTTTCCAGCACTTTGTCCTTCGCCTCATCCAGGTCATTGCAGGCAATCCAGTGTGATCCGACGAACATGACCTTCAGCTTGTGAGGGACGCAGCCGGCTACGAGGAACGTGCGGCCCTCATTCGCCGTGTATTGGTTGTGCTTCACATCAAGCGGGCTCTTGTCGAGGTAAAAGCCGACCGTCTGATGAATCGTGGCTGTGACGTCCGCCCCCGCTTGGGCCCAAAATCCGTCCGAGAGCACGATGCTTTCGTGGTGGTCGTAATATCCAGCGGCGCTTCCCGGTATTGTCTGATTCAGGCGGAGTTCATCTGCGTGGGCGGGAGGTACCAAGATCGATGCGAAGATCATCACGCTCAAGGTCAGAAGTGATCGTTTCATGAAGAGGCTTCCTCTCAGTCCGTTGCTCGGAACGCGCTATCGATCAATGGGAGCTTGGGAGACTTCGCGATCCTGTTCGATCTGCGCGAGCTGCCTCTGCAACGTCTCGATCGTCTTATGCTGCTTGATCATGTGGAGGGTCAGTTCTTCGACCTTGCGCAGCAGCTTCGACTGCATTTCTCCTAGGCTCACCCCGGCTTGTTCCACCTCTACGGAGCTCGGCATGTCCGGGAGGTGACGGTCTGCTGAATAAATCTTTCCACCTCTGGGATACTCGTGAGGCGGTAGTCCGGCTGGAACACATAGTCCGCCCAGTCCTTGATGAGCTTGATCCGGACTTCTTCCGCCAGAATTTTTCCGCCCACTACCAGCTTGTAGTCGGTGGGGAGCCGTTCGGTGAGACTGTTCACGCCGATGGCGATTCCGCGCCCCACGGCAAGGTCATAGACTCCGTCCGGAACCAGCGAGGATTTGTTGGAAGCGCCCCCAATATAGACGCGCTTCGTATCAACCTGGAAAACCGTCGACGTAGCCTCTTTGAAGGTTGATCGCAGACTGAGCAGCACTTCCTCATCGCCGGACAGGGGGCGTCGTATCTCAAGAAGTGGTTTATTGCCTCCGCCAGTGGGTTCAAAGCCTAGCGCCACACTTCCCGGTCGCCAAATGGCTCCATTTGGATTCTGCTGGCCGTTCCATTGCTGTGCGTAGCTGACTGTGCTCACCGTACCGAGCAGCAGCATCGTTGCGGCACCGACTGTCTTGATTCGATCGTTGCTGCCCATGCAGGCCTCCTTCGTGAAGAACACAACACATCTATCGCGGCAAGATTGGTTGGTCATCTGACTGGGAAGCAAAGATCTTGCCGCAAGCCATCTACGTGGAATGCTCAGAATCTGTATGACGCCGCACCGCGCAGATACTGATCCGGCGGCGTCCCATATCGCTCTCGATACTGTGTGTGAAGGAAGAGATACGGCTAGGTCACGGATCGTGTTGAGCCGATTGTATCGACGAGGTGTGTGGGAACGATGAAGCGGCCCACACACGATGGGTTGGGATGACTACTGGCGGGCAAGAGGCGGCACGTTGCGAGTTTTGGGCAATGCGGCGTCCGAGAACATCTGGTCGCGAATCTGGGCAAGGGCCTGTCCCAACGCCCGATTGAGGCGGTCGCCAGGACGCACTTCACTATTGGGGGTGTAGTCCTCATTAAATTTAGCATGGCCTATATAGGATCCAACAACCTCACCCGTGGGTTTGAGCAACGTCATCGTGAGACGGATCTCTCCGTCCGTGGTGTAGGTATTCACACGGAATAGACTGGCGAGCTTGTCTGAATAGTAAGGAACGAACGTCCATAGTTTCCGACGATCGTGTTCGAAGAATCGCTCGACCCGGCCCGTAAGGACGAGATCGGGAGCCACGTCATAGGTTGTGACCTTGTTAAACACGCGATGCGCCGATAACTCTGCGACCGCTTGTTCCGTGAGCGCCTGAGTCAGTTGAGAGGGCGCCTTATTGACATAGTCATCTGCGAGCACGCCATAGCGGGAGTGCCCGGAGAGAAGGTCATCGGACGCGATGAAGGGATGCACTTCTACGGTGGCGTCGATGGAGCGATTGAATTCGGAGGGAGGAAGAATGAGATGCGGCTCATAGGTGGTCGAGCAGCCCCCGAGCAGAGCGATAAGGACGAAACCTTGCAGCACTGTTTGCGTTCTCTTACCCATTGGTCATAGTGTCCTTGCTAGGTCTATTAAGTCAGTAAGCACGTCGGAAAGGAACTAGGCGAATCCCCGGCAGGGGTTGCATGAATCGTCGGAGCGGCACCATGAGATAGGTAAAAGTGATCTGTTGACAGAAGGGCACGCACGACGTAGCCTCGTGGCGATTTTTTTCTCCTATTTTGAAAGGACTACCGGATGGCCACTCGTTCACAAACCCCCGACAGGATTATGCAACTGGGCCTTGGATTCTGGGGATCGAAGGCCTTACTCAGCGCCGTCGAACTCGGCCTGTTTACGGAGCTGGCCAGAAAACCGCTCGATGCCGACGCGTTGACCAAACGACTGGAACTCCATCCACGAAGCGCGCGGGATTTCTTCGACGCGTTGGTCGCCCTCGGCATGCTCAAACGAGTCGGCATACGCTATGCCAATACCTCCGAGACCGCCCTGTTTCTGGATCGCGCCAAACCGTCCTATGTCGGCGGCATACTCGAAATGGCCAATGCCAGGCTCTATCCATTTTGGGGCTCGCTGACGGAGGGGCTCCGAACCGGTAAGCCGCAGAACGAAGTCAAGACAGGTACTGACTTCTTCGGCACGCTCTATGCGGATCCGCGACGCCTGGAAGGCTTTCTCAAGGCCATGACCGGCCTCAGCCAGGGAACGGCGCGGGCCATCGCCGCACAGTTTCCCTGGAAGAACTATCGCTCATTCGCCGATGTCGGATGTGCGCAGGGCGGGGTGGCGGTCGAGATCGTTCTGGCACAGAAGCATCTGACAGGGCAGGGGATGGATCTTCCCGTCGTGCGGCCGGTGTTCGAGGCCTATGCACGAACGAAGAAAGTTGAGAGACGACTGACGTTCCACCCTGGAGACTTTTTCAGAGACTCTCTTCCGAACACCGATGTCCTGATCATGGGGCACATCCTTCACGATTGGGATCTGGAGGAGAAGATGATGCTGTTGCGCAAAGCCTATGAGGCGCTGCCGACCGGCGGAGCGGTCATCGTGCACGAGGCCCTGATCGACGATGCGAGAAAGCACAATGCTTTCGGGCTGTTGATGAGCCTGAACATGCTGATCGAAACGCCGGGTGGGTTTGATTTCACTGGTGCGGACTGTAAACAATGGATGCAGAAGGCCGGCTTCAAACGGACTAAGGTCGAAAAATTAGCGGGTCCCGATTCGATGGTGATCGGCTTTAAATGACGTCGCATGCCATGTCCTTTCGTCATCGCGTCATGGATTCATCCCAGCCTGGCTTGGCCCGGTCGTGAGACTGCTTTCTCTGTCGAGACTCGGTTAAGATGTTGGATGACAGATGACCCTGAGAAAGGAACCGCATGACCAACCCCGCCTCTCCCGTCGTTTCACGCTGGGCCCTTCCCGCACAAGATGACTGGTCGACCCCGTTCGCTGAAGTCTTGCTGCAGCAGTTAGATCTATGTCCTGGTCTTACCATTCTCGATGTCGCTTCCGGTCACGGCATTCCGGCGTTCTATCTGGCGGAACAAGTCGGCCAGACCGGAACAGTCGTCGGGATCGATGCCAGCCGCGGCCAGGTGGCGAGTGCGCGGGCTATTCAGCGGGCCGAGCTGCCATGGCTCCGATTCGAATGCCACGACATGCGTGCTTTGCCCGCATCCTTTCCCACCTTCCAGCGTATCACCGGCAATCTCTCGGTCATGTTCTTTCGGCCTCAGCGCTTTGAGGCGGTTCGCGGACTGATCGAACATCTGGAGCCAGGCGGCCAGTTGGTGCTGACCTTTCCCTCGCTCGGCACCTTCGACTCTATCTGGCAGCGGATCGATCAGGAAATGAGCCGGCATGGGCTCACGACTGAACGGGAGCGGTTGGCGGCGCATGTGGCGGAGCGGCCATCGGCGAATGAAGCACGAAGTTGGCTGGAGCGGTTGGAGATGGAACGGATTGCCGTCGTCGAACGGCCGCTTGAAGTGGCGAGTGGACCCGGCCCACGGTTTCTCCAGCATCCGCTCTTGCGAGGCGGCTTTCTCGACGATGCGTACGAATGTTTCGACGATGCACGGCTTGCCGACGAGGTGATGACGCGGGTCTCACTGGACCTGGAGAGCATGACGCCCTTGATCGCGCAACGGTGTGCCCTCAGCGGCTGGAAACGATGCCCGCAGTGATCGGCGTAGCTCATCGAAACAGAGAAAAGCAGGGAGGATGATTTGAGGTCTCACATCAATCGCATCGTAGTGGGAATCGTGTGGTTGTCCCTATCGATGGGCTGCAGTTCCTTGCCCTCTCGATACGTTCAGCAAGCCGAGCGTGGCGTGACATTGACCTCCTTGACCGAGTCGCCTGAGGCCTCTCAGGGGAAGACGGTTATTCTGGGTGGCGTCGTGGTCGACCACGAACAGGACGGTCAAACACTGTGGCTTCATCTGAAAAATCGCCCGTTGGACAAGGATTACCGGCCTCATCGTCCGACCGTGAATGAGGGGGCGGAAGCCGGGTACTATTGGGTGGTGGTGTCGAAGGCGGCCACGTTGCCTCCGAAATGGAATCAATGGGCGCGGGTGACGGTGGTGGGACGAGTGACGGGTCAGAAAGTGGTTTCGTCTCCGAGCGGCCCGATCACGGAGCCGGTTCTCAGCCTGGTCTTTCTGCGTGGATGGACGATGGCGCAGGCTCAGCAGGGGAGCACGCGCGAGGAATGGGTGGGGGCGAGCAATTTGCTCCCGGTGCCTGAAGGGCTCCATGCTGAGTGAGGCATAATAGTGAAACCTCGGACTCGATCGAGTCGCGTGCCGAGGCCGTGTGCCGCGGGGAGCTCCGTTAGATCAACGGTCCCGCTGTTGTCGGTCTTCCGCATAACGACTGTGGAGTTTGAGCGGTGTGGCCCGTTTTTTACGCATGCGAATATTCAGCATCTCGACGGTCACAGAAAAGGCCATGGAAAAATAGATATAGCCCTTAGGCACGTGGACATCGAACCCTTCGACCATCAACGTCACGCCGACCAGAATCAAGAACGATAGGGCTAGAATCTTAATCGTGGGGTGCGCGTCCACAAAATCCCCGATGGCCTTGGCCGCCATCAACATGACGATCACTGCGAGAATGATGGCGATCGCCATGATCGACACATGTTCAACCAGTCCCACCGCCGTGATCACAGAATCCAACGAAAAGACGATGTCCAACAGTCCGATTTGTACCAACACCATGCCCAGGCTCGCGGCGGTGATCGGCGCCGCCTGCTCCTCGATGCCTTCCAGACTGTTGTGGATTTCATGGGTCGCCTTGGCCATGAGAAACATCCCGCCGCCGATAAGAATCAGATCGCGACCGGAAATCCCCTGACCGAAGACCGTCACCCAGGGTTGGGTCAGTCCCATCACCCAGGAGATGGAAAACAACAGGCCCAGCCGTGCCACCATGGCAAGAGCAAGCCCCACCCTGCGTGCCACATCACGTTGATGAGGGGGAAGCCGTCCGACAAGGACGGAGATGAAGATAATATTGTCGATCCCCAGCACGATCTCCAGCGCGGTCAGGGTGCCCAGGGCGATCCAGATTTGTGGATTGGCCAGCCATTCCAACATCAGCGACTCCATTCGTGAAAAAAAGGACGGGCAATGCGATCTATCATGCGAGGGGGTGTGGCATAGACGGGTGTCGACAAAGTTTACAGTCCCGAGTGATTCGGCGCAATCAAAAGGTGGGGATGAGACGAGAGATGAAGCCGAGGTCGCGTTGATTCCCGCTATCCGTCGATCATGTCCGCCGCAGGAATTCCGGGCGGTCGCGAATCGAGACCATTTTCACCAGATCTCGAATCGAGAGCACGCCGACGACCTTTCCATTCTCCGTGACGGCCAGATGGCGGATCCGGTTTTCCGCCATGCGCTCGCTGGCATCGTGGATGGTCCGGTTAATGTCGATGTCGAGCAAGGGCGAATTCATCAAGGCACCCACGCGTGTCGCCACGGGATCAAGTTGGTCGGCGAGGAGTTTTCGCACCAGGTCGGCTTCCGTGACGATGCCCACTAGTTCCTCCGCTTCCATCACAAACAGCGCCCCGATATGTTTGTCCGCCATCCGTTGTGCGGCGGCGAGGGCCGTGTGGTGGCTCCCGATGCTGACGATGTCGCGGTTCATGAGCACGCTCAGGGGGCGATAGACATCGTTGAGGGACTGCACCGGTCCGCCGTCGGCTTCGACGAAGTGTCTCACCAGATCGCGCACCGAAATCACGCCGAGGACCTCGGCGCCTTCGGAGACGGCGAGGTGCCGTACCCTTTTGGTTTCCATCAGGTGACTGGCATCGAGCATCGGACGGTTTGGTGCGATGGTGATGAGGGGACTGCTCATGATATCCAGCATGCTGGTGCAAGAGGGAACTCGGCCTGGCGCCAGTACCTTGCTGACCAGATCGGTTTCAGTCACGATCCCAGCGATTCGGCAATCATTGTGCGGGCGATCGAAGGTTTCGATCAGCACGGAGCCGATACTACGCGCCCGCATTCTGGTGGCGACGGTTACGACGGAGGCATCCTGTGGGACCACCTCCAATTGGCGGTGCATGTAATCGCTGACGTGCTGGCCCGATGCGGTCGTCATAGATGCTCCTTTCTTTCAGTCAGATTCGACGCTCATGGTCGGCTCAGTGCCGATGGGTGCCGTTGTCTCATTCGTTCGCTGACAAACTTGCGGAATTCGTCAGCCAGCAACAGTCCGATCCCTCCCAAGGCCAACAGTCCAAAGATCCAGGCGGGGAGTGAAGCGGTGCCCAGGATCAGGTGTCCCAGCGGGCTATAGGTCATCGTGAACAAGATGGTGAGCTCCACCGCCACACCGACAAGGATCAAGGGATTGCTGAACCAGCCGAGCCGGAAGGCCGAGACCCGGTCGGATCGGCAGGCAAAGACGTTCGCGACCTGGGCCGCCACAATGCCCGCAAACGTGACCGTGGTCGCTTCCTTATACAACGAGGAGTGCCAGTCAAGTGTGGCTCCCCATATCCAGCCTTGGCTATATAAATAAAGAAAAAACCCTCCCATCGCAATGCCGGCTTCGATCAGCCCCAGGAAGGCATAGGCCCGCAGCAACACATCCCAACTGAGCAGTCGTTCCGTTCGCGGTCGTGGCGGTTCGTTCATGACGCTGCCTTGCGGCTGTTCCGCAGCAAGCGCCAGGGCCGGTACCATGTCGGTCCCCAGATCGACGGCGAGAATTTGCGGGACGGTCAGGGCCAGCGGCATCGACGACAGGCCAAATCCAAGATAGGGCACCACCTCAGGGACGTTGCTCGCCAACACGTAGGTCACGAATTTACGGATGTTGTTAAACACCGCGCGCCCCTCCTCGATGGCATTGACGATGGTGGCAAAATTGTCATCGAGCAAAATCATCGCCGCGGTTTCTTTGGCGACGTCGGTGCCGGTCACCCCCATGGCGATGCCGATATCGGCCATTTTCAACGCCGGCGCATCATTCACCCCATCGCCGGTCACGGCGACGACCTCTTGCATCTCCTTGAGCACCGAGACGATACGCATTTTATGCCGCGGCGCCATGCGGGCGAAAACCGGGTCCGGTTCTCCGGACGAGGTCGGCGTGAGCAACTGGCGCAGTTGGTCGTCGCTGAACCCATCGAGTTGCGCGCCTTCGATCACCGGCACGAAACGGCCTGGTGCTGTGGGTATCGCTTCTGGAGCCAGTCCGATCTTGCGCGCGATGGCCAACGCCGTCAGCGGATGGTCGCCGGTCAGCATGATGACGCGAACACCGGCCCGTCGACACTTCAGAATCGCGTCCGGCACTTCACGATGCGGCGGGTCCATCATCGCCACGAGCCCCAGGAAGGTCAGTCCCTGCTCGACTGTGTCGATCTCCAGTCGTTCCACGCCTCGTTCCACTTCGCGCGTGGCAACGGCGAGCACGCGGTATGCCTGTTGGGCGAAGGCCTGACTCTGTGCCAGTACCTTCTTGCGCCCGTCGACCGTGAGCGGGGTGGGCTTCGACGACCCTTGCTGCATCGTACACAGCGGCAGCACTGATTCCGGTGCGCCTTTGGTGAAGGCGAGCACTCGGCCCTCGCTCCAATGCAGGGTGGTCATCCGCTTACGATCGGCATCGAAGGGCAACTCGCCCATGCGTTGCAGGAGCGGACGGTGGAGGAGTCCATGGTCCACGGCAAATTCCAGCAGCGCCGTCTCGGTGGGGTCCCCGGTGCTGCGGCTACGCCCGTCCGGGTGGCGGGTGCGTTTGGCGTTATTGCAGTGGATCATCGCGTCGAAGAGGGTGCGCCAGCGTTCGGCTTCTGCGGCGGTAATGAGACGGTTCTTCGTGAACAAACAGCCCTCGCGGGATTCCACGACGAGGTCGTCCACATATAACCTGTCGAGCCGCATCCGGTTCTGCGTCAATGTCCCGGTCTTGTCGGTGCAGATCACGGTGGTGCAGCCCAGCGTTTCGACGGACGCGAGGTGCTTGATGAGCGCCTTGCGCTTGGCCATGCGTTGGCTGCCCATCGCGAGGGCGAGGGTGACAGTCGGCAAGAGTCCCTCAGGGACGTTGGCCACGATAATGCCGATGCCGAAGATGGCGCTGGTCCAGAAGCCCAACCCCATACCGACGCCAATCGTGAAGAAGACCAGGCCCATGGCGAGTGAGAGGCCGGCGACCACGTGCGTCACCTTCACGATTTCCTGTTGCAGAGGACTCAGGCCTGCCTGCACCGTCGTGGTCAGGTGCGCAATTTTGCCGAACTCCGTATTGAGGCCGGTCGCGAAGACCACTCCCTGGCCATGGCCGGAGAGGACCGTGGTGCCGGTAAAGGCGAGATTGGCCATGTCGAGCGGATGGCCGTCCGTGATCGGCTCAGCCGAGCGCCGTTGCGGTTTGGATTCACCGGTGAGCGAGGAGTTGTCGACACGCATGCCGATGGCGTCGGTGAGTCGCGCATCCGCGGGAACCTGTTCGCCCTCTTCCAAGATCAGCACATCGCCCGGCACCAGCTCACTGCGGGCGACCTGCTGCTGTTGCCCGGCGCGCAGAACCCAGGCTTTGGCCGGCAGCATCCCGCGCAATGCCTGTACCGCGCGTTCGGCTCGGTATTCTTGCAGGAAGGCGAAGATGGCATTGATGAGGATGACGCCGAGGATAGCCCAGCCTAATGTAGCCATGCCTTCGCCAGGGTGGAGGGCATCCGCGACAAAGGCCAGACCTGCGGCCAACCACAGGAGGAGAGCCAGAAAATGAGTAAATTGGCGGGCAAATCGGCTGACGAGCGAGACTCCCCGCAGGGCCTGCAGACTGTTCGGCCCATATCGGATGGCTCGTCGCCGCACGTCGTCGTCTGAGAGGCCCTGCGGCGAGGTGGCGAGCGCGCGATAGACCTGGCTGGGTGCCAGGCGACAAATCTCGAGCGCAGTCAGTTCAGGCACGCCATCCTCGCACGATGAGCACAGAGCAAGGGGCATATTTCAATAGCGTTTCCGAGACACTTCCCAACCGGAGTCGTTCCGATCCCGTCAAACCGCGCGAACCGGCCACCAAGAGGTCCACCGTGGTGGCAGTGGCCTGTCGGAGGATTGAGTCGGTCACATGATCGATCTCCACCTGTGTCGTGACCGTATACCCATTGGAGAGGAACCGATCGCGCAATTGCTCTACCACCTGTTCCGCGGCCTGGCGCTTCGGGATAGAAATTTGGTCCAACTGGTCTTTCGACAGATATTTCACAGCGAGTTCCGTGATGGCCGGTTCGACCACGGACAGCACCGTGACAGGGGCCGATTCCGGCAGGAAACGTTTGCACAGAAAGCTGCAGGCGCCTTGCGAGTGTTTGGAGGCGTCAGCCGCAAAGAGGACGCGGGAGAAGGCCGTAAGCGGTCGCTTCACCACCAGCACCGGGCAGGGTGCCAGCGCGCTGACGTTGCGCGAGACGCTTCCCAAAAGATAATGTTCCGCGTCGCTCAGGCCGCGTGAGCCCAGGACGAGCAGGTCGGCCTTCTTCTGCTTGGCAAGCGTGGTGATGGTGTCGGCCACGCGGCCATGGGCGAGGATCGTGTTGATGGTCGTACGAGGTTTCGTGGTGGCCTGTTGTAAAGCAATCCGTGCCAGACCTTCAAAGCGGCGCAAGATCTGGTCGCCGGCTTTCGTCATGGCGGCGATGGCCTGTTTCGAGACAGCGGCATGTTTGCGGGCGGTGGATTTCAGCGAAGCGCTGTCCACGACATGGACGAGCGTCACCGAGTCGGGCGGGCGGCTGGCGACAGCCTCCAGCATCTGCACGCTCCATTCGGCGAACTCCGACCCGTCTACCGCGATCATCATTTTCATGTTCTCTTCTCCCAATTGACGTTTCTTCGGTCTGGAATGAGGTCTGCATTGAATGAGGTCTGCATTGGATGTGCCTGAGCGCTATCGACTGGCTGCGCAACAGTATCATGTAATGCAAGGGTTTGGCACAGGTAGTCGGCCATAACGTCTTGACGGCCCTGCGGCGTTTTGCGGCAGTATCTCGCTTCGCGTTGGGGTAATTGGCAGCAGTCGCATCGGAAGGGAGGAAGCGCCTGAAGGAATAATTGGCCAATGGATCCAGTGCCGTCTGATCCAGCGCACCATCCGAAACTCCGGCATCACGATTGCGAGAACATGTTGAAGGGAGAGTCATATGGAAAGACGGGGCGTGAGCGATGGAGTCGTCATGCGAATGATGAGCGCATTCTTGGGGTTGAGCCTTTGGCTCGGGGGGATGGACGTCGCCGCGGCAGGCGTTGTCACTCGTGTGCTTCCAAGCGGTGATGGGATCGAACTGGAGATCCCCACCGACATCGGTCCGCAGAAAGAAGTCATTCCGTTGTTTCACAGCGGAACGATTCGCTACTTTAGCGCCGGTATTGGCCAAGTGGAGCGCGAGGCGGCCTATCCACCGTTTTCCTTAAAGCTGGTCTTTACAGCAGGCGGGAAGCCTTTCGTCAGTGGTGTAGCCGTGAGCGTGCGTGATGTCAAAGGAGGGACGGTCCTCACGGTTCCGGGGGAACAAACCACCGGGCCTTGGCTCTTCATTGACTTGCCGGACGGCACCTACGAGGTTGCGGCGACGCTGGGTGGTTACCAGCAACAGGCCAAGGGCGTCAAGGTTAAGCGCGGCAAAGTGACGACCCAGCATGTGCGCTGGGCCGAGGACCGAAGTCCTCCTTTGGCTGCTCAGCCCGAGTAAGGGCGACAGAAGTCTCTCGAGGGAGCCGGGGTGGCGGTGACACAGCCTACGAGGTAGTCAGGTTTCATGTGCGAATTGTATGTTCAAGGAGGATCTATGATGGTGAAGAAGCGTAAGCCCTCGACGGTACGACCGGCTCGCCCAGGAACCAAGCGTGGGGCGTTCGAGGATCAGACGGTGGGCGACGTGTTGAGTACACGCGTACAAGCCGCCCTGCTCGATACGAAAGGCGACGACTTGGCGGCGTTGCTCGTGAAGGGTCCCGGCCCGGTCATGATTGTGGATAAGTCCAAGCGTCTCCTGGGCGTGGTGAGTGAACAGGATCTCTTACTGTCGCTCGATGAGGGGCAGCAGTGGAGCGCGTTGAGTGCGAAAGAGATCATGAGCGAGAATCCCTATTCGGTGCCCCCTGAGACGAACTTGTCCACCTTCGTGCACGTCTTGACGGAAAGCGATCTCCTTGCGGTGCCGGTGGTGAACGGGGAGAGTCGATTGGTGGGGATCGTGACTCGTCGCGACGTCGTGCGGGCCGCTCTCCGCCGTGGCGCGGGACGGCAAGCGAGAAGGCGGGCGTGAACTGACATGTCATCTGTGGCGAGAGGGGAACATCTATGCGTCGAATCGATTTGCTCACTCAGGCTTGTGATCCGAAAACACTGACGGTGGGTCAACTCATGCAGGATGCGCCGTTCAGCTGTACGTCCCGTACGGACGCGCTCACCATCAGCCGTTTGATGACCACACAAAACTTCGGTGGATTACCAGTTGTCGGAGAAGACGGCACGCTGGTCGGGCTGGTGACCGAGTACGATCTCCTGCAAGCGATGATCGAAGGACGAGATCTGCGCAAAGTGCTGGCCGTAGAAATCATGACGTCCTCACCGCTCACGGCTGGGGAAAACATGACGCTCGAAGAGGTGGCAAACTTGTTTCAGGATCGATATGTGACACGCTTGCCCGTGGTGCGCGACAAGAAGCTTGTCGGTGTCGTGGCCAGAAGGGATCTGCTCCACGGCTATATGAAGGCATCGGAGTATTGGTCGTAATCGATGCTGAATATGGGTGGGGTCTGGTTTCTGCGCAGGGTCCAGCGGTTCGCTCTTGTTGTGTTAGTGATGAGCATCGCCTTCTGGTTCGGGAAGGGGCGCATGACCGGGTGGGCGGCTGAAACCCCTTCGCCTTGTGCAATCCATCATCCGAGCGATCAACGGGTCGCCTGGCATTGCCGGCGTCTTCAGAGAGGCGAAAGCCTGGAAAGACTCTTTGGACCGCGCTGGATTAACGTGGCCCGCTTCAATCGAATCGATCGCCGGCATGCCCAGCCTGGCATGGAGATTAAGGTTCCCCTCCGACTCGATGACGTGGCGGAGTTTACTCCGCTGCCACGAGCGTATCCGGACGGAGTTGAGGATGAGAAACTTATCCTCATCGATTTGACCGAGCAGTTCCTCGGCGCCTACGAACAGGGGCAGTTGAGATTCTCTTTCCCGATCGCCTCCGGTGTGCCGGAGAACGCCACGCCCGTTGGTGAGTTTCGAATCACCGCCGCGCATCGCACTCATCGCTCCTGCCTCTACACCATCGAACACACGGACGTGCCCTATCCGATGCACTACGCGCTACGATTTCACGTCAATAAAGAAGGGGTCAGCTACTGGATCCATGGTCGTGATTTGCCAGGATTTCCGGCCTCGCATGGATGTATTGGTCTCTATGATGAACGGATGCAGTCCGACCACTATGGCATGCCAACTCTGCCTGTGCTGGAGGATGCGAACCTGCTGTACGACTGGGCGATGGAAGGCGTAACCGAAACAGGAGCCTTGCGATTGCTGGCCAACGGCGCGCGAGTGGTCATTCAAGGTGCGCCCCCCAAATCCGACCCATAGAGGGCTGCGCTTCGACGGTCATGTATTGGCCCCGGCAGCCTCCGGCAGGGTGCAGGAGTTTTGGCTTCACACCTAGAAATCCCAAGCCATTCCAGATAGGCTCGAGGCCTTGCTAGGGGTTGTCCTTCTGGGAGATGTGTCTCCGGCACGCATAGACTGACCTGCCCGTTCTACTTCCGGGTATTTCCACCAATTCATAGTCAGTCATTAGCATAGGATCGACTATTCTCACCCGTGACGGAGGGCCGGCTGCCGGGTCACGCAGGTTGTGTGGGGTTGCCCGGGTGCAGCGCGACCCCGCCGAGCGCCATCATACAAAACAGCGCGCCTGCATAGAAGGTGGTCGCAGCGCCGAACTGATCCCAGAGGAGCCCGGCCACCACGCTGGCGATGAGCATTGCCAGGCCGCAGGCCAAGTTGAAGCAGCCGTATGCGGTCCCGCGCAGATCGGCGGGCGCGGTGTCCGCCACCATCGTGGCCAGCAGACCTTGCGTCATCCCCATGTGAACGCCCCAGAGCGCAACACCCACCATCACCATGCCCCAGTGATCATGCATCGCGAGGACCAGATCGGCCGCAATCAGCACCATCAGACCGCACGTGAGCAGCCTGCTGTGACTCATCCTGTCCGAGAGCCTGCCGAACGGGTAGGCCGAGGACGCATACACGAGGTTCATGGCCACCATGACGAGAGGAATGAAGGCGATTGGGATGCCGCTTTGTTGTGCACGCAGGACGAGAAACGCTTCGCTAAACCGAGCCAGCGTAAACACCGACCCGATGCCCACCACCCACCAATAGGCCGCCCCTAAACGCGCGAAATTGTCCCGGCTGATCGGGTTGGTTCTCTGTGTGCTCTGACGCGACGGCGGCTCCTGAATGCCGAACAGCAGGAGTGCCACGGCCATCATTCCCGGCACGACGGCCACCCAGAAGACGGCGCGGAAATCGTTGGCCCAGAGCAGCATCAGTCCCACCGCCAGCAAGGGGCCGATGAATGCGCCTACGGTGTCGAGGGATTGTCGCAAGCCAAACGCCGCGCCACGGAGGTGTGGCGGCGTAATGTCCGCCACCAGGGCATCGCGTGGCGCGCCGCGCACGCCTTTTCCCACTCGGTCCAGCAAGCGGGCGGTCAACAGGATGCCGATATCGGGCGCCATCGCAAAAAGTGGTTTGGTCAATGCGCCCAGGGAGTAGCCAAAGAGGGCCAGTCCCTTCCGCTTGCCGAGATAGTCGCTCAACGTCCCAGAAAAAACTTTGACCACGAGTGCCAGGGACTCGGCCAGACCTTCCACAATGCCGACCGCGATCGTGCCGGCGCCGAGCGTCGTGACCATGAACAACGGCAGCAGGCTGTGAATCATCTCCGAGGAGATGTCCATCAAAAGGCTGACAAAACCCAATACCCAAATGCCTGACGGTATCTGTCGGAGTGAATGGGGAAGAGAGCTGTCCATAAAGGTCGGCAGGTCGAGGCGACCATACGGTCCGGCCTCCTCTGCCTGACGGATTATAGAGACAGCGAGGCCAGGCTGTCATGTGCGGCTCACCAGGTCTTGGAGGACGTGATCAGGTCCTCCCCCTGTCTCCAGTCGTAACGCACCGCGTTGGCGAGATGGCCTTCTTCGTCGCGATCGACCCACATCTCCCACTGTCCATCTTGATTCGCGTCGTACCAGTAAAACAGTGGATGCCGCGCGACATCGGGTTCTTCAGAGGCAGGATCGTCAAAGGATATCCCCAGGATGTGGCGAGCCGTGCGGTAGTCCACCTGGCCGTTCCCTCGAAGCGAGTAGTCGCGAAAGAGCAATCCAATGATCGTGTCGTACGATTGCGCGACGAGACACTCCTCGCCTGGTTCGTTGGGAAGCGATGGATTGGCGTGAGAGGCGGCCGGCCAGGCCAGGTAGAGCGCCAGTACGGCGGACAGGCATAACGTCTGTATTGTTGTTCCCATGGGGTCCCTCCCTTCACCAGCCTGAGCAGTCGAGATGCGTGTGACTCTGTGCATACCCAATCTTTGCGCTGCGCTTCGGAATCGCCCCCTGGATATGTACCTAGTTAGGGAAGCCGTGAACCCTAGCCAGGACTATTCATGCATACCTGCTCCGTCGTCCGATCCTCTCGCCCGGCGGGGCTTTTCTCGTTCGGCCTCCTCGACGGACTGCAA
>CAZBNV010000056.1:0-30092 GCA_964493335.1 uncultured Nitrospira sp. | reverse complement strand
CTGATCGTGCGCGGTCTGCGAGGTGCGCGAGGCGAGGAATAACGAGCCTCACGTTTGCGCACGCCGGCGAGACGGTGAGTGTCTAATGCTCCTTCCACTTCCCCGCTCACTCCCAAGGGGTGGCCTGGTGCGGTCCCCAACTGCGCACGTCGAACGAGGCCCTTCTCAGGGCGCGCGTTCCGTGAGCAAGGGACCGCACTTGGACACCCCTCCCTCAACATTTCGCCTCATCCGTCCGGCAAGCCTCGGCACGATCGTTAAAACCTGAATTCCGCAGGCTCTCATACGCATTGTGCTGGTATTCGCGTTCCCGATCCAGCGGCGTCTTCTCCCGCCCTTCCGACTGATACCCCCCGCCGCTGTTCCGTCTCGGCTGCCGAGCGGACAACACTTTGCGCACTTCGGTCTCGTAGTACCCGCGCGTTTGGGGATCGGGATCTTTCTGATAACAGGTATTCAGAAACTTGCGGCCTTCGGCATCGTGACCCAGCGCATAGTGCGCGAAGCCGACATTGCAGTAGGCATTGGGCGTGGCGGGATCGAGTTTGAGCACCACCTCGGAATCCGTGAGCGCGTTCTGAAACTGATCCTGACGACTGTAGATCTCGGCGCGGGCTTTATAGGCCCCGACATGTTTGGGATCGAGTCGGATGGCGGCGGTGAAATCGTCGAGCGCCTCTCGATCCTGGCCTTGAAATTCCCGCACGTAGGTCAACCCACGGCCATAATAGGCATCGGCCGTCGGGCGCAGGCGGATCGCCGTCGTGTAATCGTTCAACGCCTGGGGAATCTGACCGAGCATCTTGCCGGCCTTGGCGCGGATCAAGTAGGCCTCCGCTTGGTTCGGTAGTCGGCTGATGACCTCACTCGCATCCTGCACGGCTAGGGCATAGGAGCCGAGGAAATACAGGCACCGGGCCCGCGCGAGATAGGTCCCGGTATTGTTGCGCTTTCGTTCGAGCACCTGGTTGAGGAATTGGAGGGACTGCTGGTTGTCGGGGGCGCTGGCGTCGCAATAGGCATCATTGGACGGCTCACCGCAGGCGACGCTCAGAAATACGCCACACAGCGCAAGGGTACTGCATGCATATCGACTGGCTCGTCCCATGCCAGGCCCCCTGAGACCGGCGCATTATCTTCTTGTAGAGGAAAGTGCGTCAAGCTGTAGAGGATAATACGTCAAGAGTGTTGGCCGGAACTGAACGGCTGACGGCAACAACAGGAGCGGTCATTCGCGGGAGGTTTTGACTGCTCAGGGAGGGTACGTGCGACGGGCCGGGATACTGAATCCAGGAACCTCCACGGGCAGTTCACACGGCACGCTGGAAGGATCTGACTCAGCTGGTCGGCGACTCACGCAGGACGGTGAGCTCGGTGCCGACGGGAAAGGCTGTGCCCAATTGAATCAAGCGGGAGGGTCCGCGCAGGGTGACGCGCATCGTATGCCCGTCCCACTGCCAATCAATGGAGCCACCGGGAAGCGCGAGGCCGGACACCGCTATCGGTTGGAAGAGCATTGTAGGTTTCCCTGGAGGCGCGACAAAACATGCCACCTCCGGTCTGAACTTATCCAAGTCACTGCTGCCCCAATTCCCACCCACTGCTGTGGTATGCTGACAGAGCCAAGAGACGGGGGGACCACATGTATCTCTCCCATAGAGCATTCACATTTTCGGCTCTCTTTATTCTCTGGCTTACCGCTCCAGCCATCACTACCCCGCTCAGCTTCGCGTCCACCCACATCTACAGCTACATCGACGACGCGGGCGTTCAAACGTTCACCAACGAGTTTAACTCCATCCCTGACAAATACCGCAGCCAGCTCACGCAACGTGAGGTCGAGGCGCCGCCGGCCGCTGCGCCCGCTGTCACACCTGCACCGACCGTTCGATCCGCCGACAGCAGGACCGTCACTGCCAGCGGAGAATATCGCATGAGCGATCACGACACGCGGACCGACGCCGTGCGCTTGGCGGTCGAGGCTGCGAAGAAAGACGCGCTCGAACAGGTGGCGACCTACTTGGAGAGCGTGACCGAAGTCCAAAACATGGACGTCACGCGGGATGACATCCGCTCCTTTACGGCGGGAATCGTGAAGGTCGTGACCCAGACGATTACACCCAGGCTTGAGGACGGGGCCTTGGTGATTCGTGCCGACCTCACGGCGGAGATCGATCCGCATGAAGTCGCGCAGGCCATCGCGGCGCTGCGCGAGAACGAGAGTGCGAAGCAGGAGCTCATGGCGCTCCGCGCCGAAACCGATCGCTTGCAGGAAGAGCTCGATGCCACTAGCCGAGCCCTGGCCGCCGCCCCGTCGCCGGATGAGGTACAGCAGCTCAGCCGCCGGCGCGAGGACATGCTCAATGAACTGCAAACCAATGGTCTCGTGTCCCAAGCCTGGACGAGTGTGGTCTATGCCACGCCAGGCTTCTACTCCTATCCCTGGATCGGAGTGGCAGGGGTGAACGGCCTGCTGCTGCAGGCGCAAGGCCTCTACCCCCGAAATCGTCATCTTCCGCTCGCACAGCAGTACCTCGCAGCACAACCAGGCCGAGTGCCGCCCGCGCCACAGGGATTCGCCGCGCTGCCGCCGCGTCACACGTTGTTAGTCCCTACTCCGCCCCATGTGCATACCCATCAGTCGCCGCCGCTGCTCACACCTGCCGGCGTCCCTGCAAAGGTTGGCGACATCGTCGTCATTCCCACGCCACGCTCCGTCCCGCCGGTGACGCAACGATCTGCCCCCTCACCCACGCCATACCAGCTCCATCCCTCCCATTTCTGGCGTCCTAGCCCTCCGAACATTCGCACCGCCCCCTCCCCTATCCCGCACCCGAGCGCATCCGTGAGTCCGCAACATTTCGGTGGGCATACACAGTCCAGCGGAAGGGGATTCTCCCGCGGCGGGAGCGGCGGTAGCCATGGCGGCCGCGGCCGCTGACTCAGTCCTTCGCAAGTCGTGGCTTGCCCGGTCGCGGAACCCCTCAAGGGTCTGCCTGTAGGACCCCGACCTCGCCCGTGAATCAGACGGCGCGATCCACGGCTTAATAGACCCGCTGCAGGCGACCCTCCTGAACAATTGTGACGAGCCTCATACGCGGCGTGCAGGAGCGGGCGACAGGTCTCGAGACCTGCATTGCTACCCGGATCGCTCGGCGACTGTTCACCATGTCAGGCTCTCAGAACCCCACTGACACTCCTACTGTTCCGAGAAGCACCGCCCGATCAGAGGGCCCGACAAACTCGGTGCCGAGCCCGCCGTCCAACACCACACGTGAGGTGAGCTGGTGGCGCAGACCGATTTCCACACCGGTATGGTTCCGTTGTCCGCGCAGATCCGACTGGCGGGTATAGATACTGGCGATCAGCGTGTCGCGAAACCTGCTGGGATAGCCCAGGGGATAACTGACTGCGGCGACGGCGCGATAGGCGCCCGGCCTCTCCTGGCCCTGCGGCGAACCGAGCAGGCTGTACCCTACGTTGAGATGCGCCCGGAGTCGCCCGAACGAGCGCGTGAGGATGCCGGTGAGTTGCGTATCCACCCCTTTTGAGTTCACGCCAGTAGGCAGATCGGCCTCCACGCGCACGGCCATGGCCGGAAGGTTCAACGTCTCGGTATTGAAGTTGTACAGCACGCCCAGGTGCAAGTCGCCGGATTTGTTCGCGCCGACCAGGGACTCGGGATCGGTAAACAGATCGCCTTGGATTTCGATCTGGGTGTTCTCAAATGCGCCATAGATGATTTGCGGCTGAAACGTGACGCGCGTGCGGCCCTCACGGCGATCGTTGAACCGCACGCCACCTTCCAGGCCGATTTCGCCCTCCGGAATGGCATAGGCGTCCTCCATGCCGATCGGGCGGTTGGGATCGAGATTGTCATGGTCTAAGGCCAGAGCCCGCGCGGGCGACAGGGTCAGCAGCGCGAAGAACAGGATGCGGATAGTTCGCCTCCCTGGCTTGCTCAATGGTGATGCTCCTGCTCCGACTGAGCCTTGACGATCATCGGATTCGTCGCATCCGCGCTGGCCAGGTAATAGGTGTTCACCAGGCGATAGATTTCAGTGCGTTTTTCGTCCCACGTGGGCACGAGTTCACTCGTCAGAATATCGCTGATGTTGTCATGCAGCATGTGGAGGTTGTCGAAGATGTTGGCGAGCTCCGGATAACGCGCCGCGAACGTGGGGCTCAATTCGGCCGTGAGCGGCATGAACGTCCACTGCACCGGCGGATCGGCCAGATAACCTCGGTAGGTCGTGAGAATAGGCCGCACGGCCTGGGTCTTCGCCACGAGATCGGGAGCCGCCTGCAGCGGATCGTACACGGCCACCTGCAGGTAGTGATACGACCAGATGGTGGCGTTGAACAGGGGGAAGCGTTTCCTAAACGCCTTCGAGTAAGAAAACTGATCCAGCCGATGGTGATCCAGCCGCTTCGCCGTAATAGCGTAGGCGCTCTCTTGGTAATAGTTCAGCACGTTTCGAATCGCGCGATCCTTGTCCGGTTCATCCGAGACGACGATGTCATAGGTGGCGCGGTGTAGCGCGTGCGCTTCGTCGAACGTGTTCTGGGCGCGCCAGGCCAGCTTCATGTAGGTCGGGGCGATGGCCTCCTCATTCGGATTGAGCCGTGGCTTGGTGGCGATAAAGGCCAGCGTTTGCTTGCGGGCTCGGTCCTCAATGGCCGGGACGTCTGTGCCGCCGGTGAGCAAGAGATGTTCGTACAGATTGGAATGCCCGAAGTCGACGCCGTTGAACTCGCTGTCGAGTTCGGCCAGATCCTCCCGCAGCGCGAAATTCCACAGCGCCCGATAATAAAACCGCTTGTCGCGCGGTTCAAACTGGCTGCAGGCGGCCATCGTGACGGCGATCGCCGCCGTCACGATGATGACGCCCAGCCTCATGAAGTGCTTCCGTTCCATCATGGTCCTTACATGGAGGGTCATAAACGCCGGCTCAGTGACCATGCTGCGCATGTACCAACGCATGGCCCTGTCCGCGCGCAATCAACCAACGATTCACCGGGAAGGCGGCGGCTCCCGCCAGCACCAACGACACCACGAGGCTCCCCCAGAATAACGGGTCTGACAGGCCGGCCTCCATGGCGCCCGGCAGCACGAGCATGATCGCATTGTCTACGACCTCCATCGTCGTCATCGACAGCGTATCGGATGCGAACGCCAACCCCAGCGCTGCCCTCCAGGCCATGCCCGCGCGGCGCAAGGGCCACAGCGTCATGCCATAACCAAAGAGGAACGCGAGTATAACGGCCAATCCCACCGTCGGCCAATTGGACCATCCCAGCGCCGTGCCGACGGCCATGCCGAGAACTTCGCCGATCGCGCAACCGGTCAAGCAGTGGACGGTGGCCATGAAGGCCGTGCGGTTGAGCGACGAGACGGCATGCTCCGGCCCATGGTGACTGTGATCCGCGTGATGCCCGTGGTCTTCAGGTTCTGCCTGTCGATGTTGCTGCGACGTCGCGCCGCGCGTTGGCTGCGTTCCCTGGTGAGGGATGGTGGCCTGAGCGGATTCGGTCTGCGACATGGGACACCTCCCTGTGAGTGGTGATCATCGGCCCCTTCACCCATACAGACGGAGGAGGAATCCGAACATTACAGTGCCTTCAGCGAGGTCGCGCAGACAGCCGTGCCGACTGATCCGGCATGCCGTTCAGGCTGACTCGTCTTGCAATCGCGGCTGAAAAAGGCTTGATCTCGACCAAGGAGACATGCTTGACTGACCCGTCATTCACTCGTCCCGCATCATGATGGAGGGTTTGCATGCCGCGAGGAGTTTCCCGCACTCTCTACGTTCTTATGCTTCTGTTTTCATCGATCTCATCTCACGCCGCCGATGCCCCCGATACCAGTCTGGCTCCCCTGAAGTTCCTCGTCGGAGAATGGAAGGGCACCGACGCCGACGGAAAGGCCTACAAGACCACCTATGCGCTGAGCTCGGGAGGCACCAGCCTGAGCGAAACCCTCACCACGCCCGACAGTCCACCCATGACCACCATGTACTATAGCGACGGCGACCAACTGATGTTGACGCATTACTGCTCTCTCAATAATCAGCCCCGCATGCGCGCGGGCGGAGTGAAAGAGGGCGATAAGTCCATCACCTTTACCTTCGTGGATGCGACCAATCTCAAAAACCCGACCGACGTCCACATGCATCAGCTGTCGATCGAAGTGAAGGATCACGACCATTTCACGCAAACCTGGACGCTGAGCAAAGCGGGAAAAGACATACCCAAAGTATTTACCTTCGAACGGGTGAAGTAGCTCATGTCTGCTGAACTCATTGCCGCCGAGGAGACTTTTTGATGCCGACACCAACGCCAGCAGAGGTGATCGAGGCCCAGCGCCGGGACTGGAATCGAGTCGCCGGCGGCTGGGATAAATGGGACCAGTACTTCAGCCGCAATATGACCTTCATCAATCACCGGCTGGTGGCGGATGCGCGATTGCGGCCTGGCATGCGGGTTCTGGATTTGGGATCCGGGACTGGGTATCCGGCCTTGCTTGCCGCCGAGGTGGTGGGACCCGACGGCTCAGTGGTGGGAATCGATCTCGCCGAATCCATGTTGGCCGTCGCGACGCGCAAAGCGCAGGCCATGGGAATGACGCATGTCACTTTTCGTACTGGTGACGCCACCGCACTTCCCTTCGACGCGGCATCATTCGATGCGGTGATCAGTCGCTTCTGCCTGATGTTTTTGCCGGAGATTCCGAAAGCCCTCACGGAGATTGCTCGCGTGCTGAAGCCGGGAGGGTATGTCGCAGCCGCCGTCTGGTCAGCGCCGGACAAGAATCCGTTTGTTCGGATTCCCATTGACGTGATCAAGACGATCACCCCCTTGCCGCCGCCTGATCCGGAGGCTCCGGGGATCTTCCGCCTCGCCAAGCCAGGCGACCTGAAGGGAATGATGGGCGGTGCCGGCCTTGCGCCGTTGAGCGAAGAGGAGTTTCTCGCCGACGTGACCTATGCCACGGCAGAGGAGTTCTTCAGCAGCTTAATGGATATTGCGGCACCGATTCAAAACCTGTTCGCGACGCTGACGCCGCAGCAAAAATCGGAGGCCGAAAAAGGGATTATCACAGCCGTGAATGGGTACCGCCGTCAGGATCGTATCGTGTTACCCATCGCGGTCCGAATTGTTGCGGCGCGCAAACCTGAACTCTAACCAACAACAATTCCACCCCGCCGGCAGTTCAGCGACGGGGTGGATCGTCAACCCGCGCTAGTCTTTCATCTTCTCTTTGGTTTCTTTAAACTTCCCTTTGGCCCGTTCAGTGGTCCCCTTCACATTCCCCTTCGCCCGCTCTATGGCAGCGCTGGTATCATTGCCCTTCATCTCTTCCTTCATCCCCTTCACTTCACCCTTCATCTCCTCAGCGTCAGCTTTCATCTCACCCTTGGCCTTTTCCATCTTGGCCTTCGTTTCGCCGGCCTCGGCATAGAGAGTCAGACCCGCCAACATACAAATACCAACCATTGCTGCCGTCATGAATGTGCGCATACCATCCTCCGAATAGTGGTGAACTGCCAAACTAACTCTAACGCCGCCATGGGAAGGGGCCGTACTAGCGAAAGCCCTAGTTCTCCCAGCGCAAGCAGAGGCTGCGCTAGGCCCGCTGTCTCATAAAAATGTCTCTCACGGTCTGAAGTGTATCTGCCTGTTCAACGGACTTATCCGGCCGATACCGTTTGACTCTGGCGAACCGCAGGGCAAGGCCCCCAGGGTAACGTGGTGATTCCTGCACGTCGCTAAAGGCAATTTCGACGACAAGTTCGGGACGGACATAGACGGTGTATTGATCGCGGTGAGTTTCGAGCGCAAGGAGTGTCTCGGTCTGCCGGCGGAGCATGTCATCGGTCAGGCCCTTGAAGGTCTTACCCAGCATGATCAGTTGCCCGGTTTCTTTGTCCCGCGCCCCGAGGTGCAGGTTGGAGAGCCATCCGGTTCGACGACCGCTTCCCCATTCCGCGGCCAGGATGACAAGGTCAAGGGTCGCGGCCTGCTTGAGCTTCAGCCATTGGGCGCCGCGTTGTCCGGTCTGATACGGCGCCGACAACGATTTCGCCATGATCCCTTCGTGCCCCGCCGCCAAGGCTCGTTGGAAAAACTGCCGAGCGTCCTCAGCCTGATTCGTGAACAACCGTGGCACGGCGGCAGCGGACACGGTGTCGATGAGCTGCCCGGTTCTCTCGCGATAGGCCCTGTCCACCAGGGAGCCTCCGTCCACGTAGAGGAGATCAAACATGAAGGGGGACAATGGCAACTCGCGCCTCAGGATATCGACATCTTTGCTGCGCCCCAGCCGACGCATGGTCACCTGAAACGGATGAGGCCGGCCATCAGGCCTCAATGCCAGTGCCTCCCCGTCCAACACCGCCTCCCGTATCGGCAATGCTTGCGCCCATTCGACCAGATCAGGCACCCGCGCGGTAACGTCCTGCAATTGCCGCGTGAAGATGCGGACATCGTCGCCGCCCTTATGCACTTGAATACGCGCGCCGTCGAGTTTGTATTCCAGAGCCGCCTCACCCAGCCGCTCCAATGCGGCTTCGACATTCTCGGCGCTGCCGGCCAGCATGGGCGAGACCGGTTGAAAGAGACGTAGCGAAAAACAAGCCAGACCTTCAGGCCCCCCGTCCAATGCCACCCGCGCGATCTCTCCGATGTTGCCGGAGAACATGAAGGCTTGGCGGATGTCTGCCGTGGCCCGACCAGATGCTTTCGCGACGGCATCGAGCAGCAGGCCTTCCAAGGCGCCCTGCCGAATCTCCCCGACCACCAGCCGAGCCAGAAACTGCCGTTCGTCTGCTGTGGCACGAACAAACAGACGGCCAAGTTGAGCCGTCCTTCGCTCATTCGAGCCAGGCCCCCGTTCGGCGGCCACGGCTGTCACCACGTCATCGACGTCTGAGAGTGCCAGTCGCTCGCCGATCGCCGGACCTTCCGCCATGGCCTTCTGGAGCACCGCCCATCCGACGCCGATTTTTCCCTGCGGCAAGGAACCACATAGGTAGAGCGCCGCCAGCTCCGTCTCATGGCCTTCGGTCTGCCGCAAGAGCTCCGCGAGAAGACGCACTTTTTCCGTTTTCTTTGGGGTCGAGCGAACAAGCTCGACCACCTTCACCAACTGTGCGAGATGCATGATTCACTGTACCGGCTCAACCCTGCGCGGACAAGCCCTGGACGGTCTTCATAGACATGGGCTACGTGGGTCTACGAGGCCAGGAGCTGCACCCGGGAAATACAGAGTTGAATTAGCCGGCTCAATCAACCAAGCTGAATGAAGAAGGTGCGACACCCATTACAAAGGAGGCTCTTATGCGACAGGTTCTACTGGCCGGTGTGATCGGGCTGGTGATGCTCACCACCAGCGGATGCAGCTATCTCTTCTATCCGCATGCGAAGGAGTTTACCGAAAAGGCCAAGGGCGCCAACACCGTGGAGACCCTGATAAACCTGACCAACATGATGGAAGCGAGCGCCAAGGCCGGTCAAAACGGTAGAGGGGACGATCAAGCTTTCAATGACCTGCACAACCAGCTGCATGCCTTCGACAACACCATCTGCTGCGTCGACAAGGACAAACGCGAGACCCCGGCCTATGCGCTGGCCGTGACGCACAACAAGGAGTTGTGGGCGATTTTCAAACGAGTGTGGAAGTTTAAAGACGATCAACCCCAACGCAGTCAGCACCTGGAACTCTTTGCCACCGAAGTGCGGGAACTCCGCGAGTCTCTGCAGGCATTGAAATGATTCGCGCAATGTTGCACAGTGCGCCACACCTGATGCGGCCGGCATGACTCGCTGACGACCACAGAGTCTGTGCGCCGGCCGAAGGATGTGGGGATCCCTACGTCCCTCGTGATCTGCGGTCGGCCGTCCACATGGAACGGCCGGCTGCGAAGGGATCCTGTTCACCTGATCGGCTGGTACGGCAGGAGCATCCAATGGGGCCGCCTCGGCGCACGCGCAGTGACAGTTTCAAGGATTTTGTATTGGACCAGCTCAGTGCGATGCCGGAACTCACTGGGAAGGCTATGTTCGGCGGTTACGGCCTCTATCATCGAGGGAGTTTCTTCGCCATCATCCACAAAAGCCGGCTCTTTTTCAAAACTCATGACCTGACGCAGCCGCTCTATCGCTCACGCGGCATGCAACCATTCCGCCCCACCGCGCGACATACCCTCGCGCGCTATTATGAGGTGCCGCTGGATATTCTTGAGGATCCAAGGGATCTGGCGACCTGGGCTCATCAGGCCGCGGTCCCGCCTAGCGCCCAACTGCTACTCCCGTTCACCGAATGGCAGGCGGACACCTTCAGCTATGGGGACCTATCCGTAATGGCAGGACCAGCAGCCTCCGTTCTCTCATAGGATCGCAGCATGAGTCTGCCGCCACTCACGATCGCGCCAACGCTCTGGACCATCGGCCATTCGACCCGTTCGAACGCAGAGTTTCTTGCGTTGCTGAGCGCACATGGGATCGCGCGACTGGTCGACGTGCGGCGTTACCCGGGATCGCGACGCTACCCGCACTTTCACTCCGATGCGCTGGCGAACAGTCTTACCGAAGCCGGGCTGACCTACCGACACATGCCGAGTTTGGGAGGCCGACGAACGGCGCGACCGGACTCGCCTAACGGGGGGTGGAAGAATGTCAGTTTTCGAGGGTATGCGGACTACATGCACACCGAGGAATTTCAGCTGGCTCTCGAGGCCTTGATGGCGGATGCCGCTCAATCGAGAATGGTCATCATGTGCGCCGAGGCCGTCCCCTGGCGCTGCCATCGGTCACTGATCGCCGACAGTCTCCTGACTCGCGGCTGGGAGGTGTTGCACATCATGGGACCAGACAAGGTTCAGACGCATCGCCTCACCCCCTTTGCCGTGCCGCAAGGCGATCATCTGCTGTATCCCGCGCCGATGGACCAGGAAGCCCCGCCGCGCCTCTTCTGATCCTCCCCGCTTTCTTGCATTCATGCCCCTGTCTCTGCAGACTGACGTCAATGTGGTATCGACTCGGCGCCGATTTTGTGCTGCTACTTCATCTAGCATTTGTCCTGTTCGTGGTGGCGGGTGGACTACTGGTATTGAAACGGCCACGCCTCGCCTGGCTGCACCTGCCGGCCGTGGCTTGGGGCGCCGTCGTCGAATTCACCGGTTGGATCTGTCCGCTTACCCCACTGGAAAATGTCTTCCGGAAGCTGGCCGGCTCATCGACTTACGACGCCGACTTCATTCAGCATTACATTCTGCCCCTGCTTTACCCGGCTGAACTCACCCGCGATGTTCAACTGATACTTGGATTGATCGTAATCGTCTTGAACGTCGTAGCCTATGGCTGGTTGTGGCAGCGTGCGCGGCTGAGAGATCAGCGCTAAGCGTTCCGTGTCCTATATGCGTTTGGCTTCGCGCTGTCTGAACGCCCCATCAGGCAGCCTGGGACGCCTTCGCCGCATCTTGAGCCAAACGCACTTCTCTCAATCCAGCTTGGATGAGGGCGAGGTTCACCACCCAGGCGACGAAACCCAAAATGACGTACTTAAAAAAGAAGGGCAGGTTGAACGGCGCATTCCAGGCCATGTGCAGGGACATAGCCAGTATGAAGATCCGGACGAATTTGGGATCCTTGAGAATCTCAAGGCTGAAGCCTTGATCCCCTCGCGCGCGCCAAAGCGCCGCTCCGACCATCGAGGTCCAGACGACATGAAGCCCCAGCATGCTGAACAGGCCCCGGAGCGTAATGACCTGTAACATGGCCTCCTGTCCGTAACTCAGGCCGGTCAGTAGCGCATACCCGGCCGATTCAAAGGCCGAGAATCCCGTTCCCACAGCGGCCCCGAACAGCAGACCATTCAAGGTCCAGCGGTATTTTGTTTTATTGATGACCAGCAACAACGCCGCCGCTTTGCCGATCTCTTCCACGATGCCGGCACTCATAGCCCCCAGCCAGGTCCCAAGATCCGTCTATTGAAACAAGAACAGCGAGAGAATCAGCGACATGATTCCCCCGAGCATGACGAGTTTGACGACCTGATACAGCGACACGTTCCGCAGCACATTCATTTCCAAGAAAAAGATCAACAGAGATACAGGAATCAGGAACGTGCCGGTCATGATCAGACCCGGCAGGAGTTTTGGATTGTGAAATTCCTCGACGGCAAACACAAAACACACGTAGACGAGCACGGAGAAGGTAAAGGTCTTAAAGAATACCCAGGGCTTGGGCCAGGTGGTGTCGACGGCCGACAGGAGCGGCGTGGTCGATGGAGTACCAACGGTAAAATGCTCCTCCACATGTTCGTCCGACCGGGAACGAAAGACTTCAGAGAACATCTCCCGCGCGTCAAACCCCTGAATCTTCTCCACTCCGGCGACTGAACTGATGCGTCCGGTAATATCCTCGAGCCACCCTTCGGCCGTGGCTGCCCCTGCCCCGCACGCCGTAGACAGAACATTCCCGCTGTAAGATGGGGAGTAAAGGAATCCGGGAAATCGTTCCCAGCGGCCCTCCTGCCTACCGAGGGTTGTTGACCTACCGCCTATTCTCTTGATAGATCAATTCAGTTGCATCCTCCCTTTTGACCGTGAGGAGTGTATGGCCATCGATGACATTGAGCAGAAAGTCAGCGACCGATATGCCCGGGCCGCAGCGACGGGCGAACAGATGTGCTGTCCGACGGGCTATGACTTCACCGACCTCAAATCCTTTGTCCCTGAGGAAGTCCTGACGATTTCCTATGGTTGCGGCACCCCTGCCGGATTGAATACCGTTCAAATTGGCGAAACCGTGCTGGATATCGGTTCCGGCGGTGGTATCGATTGTTTTGAAGCCGCCCGCCGCGTGGGCCCGACCGGTAAGGTCATCGGGATCGACATGACCGACACCATGTTGGAAATCGCCAATCGAAATGCCCCCATCGTCGCCACCAACTTGGGCTATGCGGCCTCGAACGTCGAATTCCGCAAAGGCATGGCCGATGCCCTACCGGTCGAGAATACGAGCGTCGACTTGATCATTTCCAACTGTGTGATCAACCTGGCACCCGACAAGCGGAAGGTGTTCCGTGACATGTTTCGGGTCTTAAAACCAGGCGGGCGATTTACCATTTCAGACATCGTGTCCGATCAGGTCGTTCCACAGTACCTGCTCCATGATTCGGCCAAGTGGGGCGACTGCCTGTCCGGCGCCTTGCAAGTACAAGACTATATCGGAGGCATGGTGGATGCCGGCTTTCACGCCGTGCACCAGATGAAATCCACGCCGTGGCAATCGATCGATGGTATCCACTTTCTGTCGGTTACCCTCACCGGGTACAAATTCGTCCCCCACACCGACCATGCGGCTCCTCTGTATGCCACGCTGCGAGGACCCTTCTCCGCGGCAACAGATGAACTCGGCCAGCAATATCGACGGGGCGTGCCGCAATCCATCGATGCGCGTACCGCGCAACTCCTGCAAAGCCCGCCACTCCAGTCGCTGTTCATCATTGCCCCCACACCCACCTTCATCGAAACGACAGATCCACGGTGGTGCGCCGTGCTTCCGGAGCAAACCCCCTGCCTGTGGGAGGGAGACTATGCGATTCTCACCGGTCCGATCATCAATGCGGAAGATGACGATCACCATCAGTACTACCGCGGAGTGCCGCTCGAAATCTGTTCCAAAACCACCCGCGTCCTGACACAGGACGCCTATCGTCTCCACTTCACGATCTACAACCGGGCCTCAACACGTGTACAGGGCACCGAGGTGAGCTGCAGCCCGACCGGCGGTTGTTGCTGAGCGCCTACCGGCGATGAGGAAAGGATCGGTCCGATGGGTCTAAGCCTGCTCGCTCGACGAGACCCGCTCGCGGCGCCTTCGGAACAGCTGCGTCTGTTGGCACAGACGACGGCCTGTCCACCATTCGAGACCGCGCTCGATCATGCGGGGCTCTTTCCACTGGAGGCGGCCGGCATCACAACGCTCCAACTCAATGTTGGAAAACTCTGCAACCAGACCTGCCGACATTGCCATGTGGATGCCGGGCCAGATCGAACCGAGGTGATGTCCAAAGACACGATGGACCTCTGTCTGCAGGCCCTTGCCCGCACCGACATCCCGACGCTGGACATCACGGGTGGCGCCCCTGAACTCAATCCTCACTTTCGTTGGCTCGTCGAGCAGGCCAGGGCGTTAGGCCGTCAGGTACTGGATCGGTGCAACTTATCCGTGCTCCTCCTCCCTTCGCAAGCCGACCTCGGCGAATTCCTGGCACAGCACCGCGTGGAGGTGATTGCGTCGCTGCCTTCCTATCAAGCCTCTCAGACGGACGCTCAACGCGGCGAGGGGATTTTTCACAAATCGATGGAGGCCCTTCGGCTGCTGAATGAGCTGGGTTATGGCAAGGAAGGAACCGGACTGACGTTGAACCTCGTGTACAACCCGGTCGGCGCATTTCTCCCGCCGAAGCAAGCAGGGATTGAAGCGCAATTCCGGAAAGAGCTGGCGGGGCGGCACGGAGTCAGCTTCACGCACCTCTACACCATCACGAATATGCCCATCAGCCGGTTTCTGGAGTTCCTCAGGGAGAGCGGCAACTACGAAGGTTACATGGAACGGCTTGCGGCTGCGTTCAATCCCGCAGCGGCGGCAGGCGTGATGTGCCGCTATACACTGTCGGTTGGGTGGGATGGCACCCTGTACGACTGTGACTTCAATCAGATGCTGGAGTTACCGCTCTCGCCGGGAACCCCTCGGCATATCCGAGACTTCGATCCGGCGCGATTACACCACCGACGGATCGTGACGAGGAACCATTGTTATGGCTGCACGGCAGGGGCCGGCTCGTCCTGCGGCGGGGCCGTGACCTAGTTGAATCAGCGGTAATCCTTTTTCCGCCATTCCAGATACCCTCCATGGTGGAATGAAGGGCATCTCGGCCTTCAATTTTAGACTCAAACCTCGCAGTCATCTTCGACCGTAACCCTTTTCCCGCGTTCATCGCCCAGCACCGTTTATCCGTGGAGCCCCCGAGCCTGGCTTACGCTCTGAATTGACTGATGCAGCACTGCGCAGGTCGTTCGAATGCACATCGAGATCTCTGTCGAGCGTGATCAGAGCGAGGGCGACTTAACCTTCACCAGTCTGGGCTTTGAGACGGGCGACCGGCGCACCACTTGCTTCATGTTGGGCCATTGCTGCTTTTCCACTGGCCGTAAGGTGACCGGCTTGCCGCTCTTCACGGAGCGATACAGGGCCCGTACGATCTGAACATCAATGAGCCCCTCCAGGCCGTCTGGTTCCGGCTCTGTATTGTTCAGAATGCAGTGTGAGAAATAGACGAGCTCCGGCGCGAATTGATCACGGGGAGGAAATTCCCGGATCTTCGTTTTCCCATTGAGAGAGATCTGTTGCTTGAGAGAGCCCACATATTCGTAGGCGGGATCTAGACGAACCAGGCCTTTGGTTCCTACGAGGTCATATGCGGACACATCGGCCGCGCCGAAGCTGCAGGCAAATGTGGCCAAGCGGTCCCCCGGAAAATGCAACAGCGCGGCCGTCATCTCATCGACCTCTTTGAACCGCCGATGTTCTCCCTGCACCGCGAAGGCACTGACCGAGGTCGGATTATCCCGAAAGAGATAGCGAGCGGCATTGATACAATAGACCCCGATATCATAGAGGGTGCCACCTCCCAATTCCTTGTGCAGCCGGATGTCTCCTTCGCGAACCTGCATCGTAAAAACCGAACTGAACAACCGCAGGTTACCGAGTTTACCGGAGCGGGCCAGCTGGACGGTATTCATGTTGGCCTCTTCCAAGTGGAGCCGGTAGGCCACCATGAGTTTCACATGGGCTTTCTCAGCGGCATCGATCATCCGCCGGCATTCCTGCTCGGTAACCGCCATGGGCTTTTCGCACAACACATGGATGCCGGCTTGCGCCGCGCGTACGGCATACTCACAATGCAGATGGTTCGGAAGGGCGATGTACACGGCATCGATGTGTCCGTCGCGCAAACATTGGTCATATTCCTTATACGTATAGGTATGGGGAATGCGATATTTCTTGCTGATCTGCCGCAACTTCACCGGATCATCCGATACCAGCGCCGTCACGTCCGAATTGGATCGAGCGTGCGCGAAGGCCGGCAACACCGCCACTTGAGCGATATGACCTAAGCCGACAACGGCGTAGCGAATGCGCCTGGCCGGTCGGCGATTCGATGAGCGTAGGGTCGTCGGAGATTTTATAGACACCGTTCGTCGCGGCACAGTCTGCCTCCGTATATGAGTAAGAGTATTAGGGAGCTGCTCGAGACGCAGCTAGTAGTTTCCCTGGTCGTACGACTAGACGGACGTGGCCCCTCGGTGAGTGAATGCCGGCTCACCGTGCGGCTGCGGCCGGCAGCCGCTCCATGTTAGGGATCATTGAAAGGTGTACCGCACGCCGAAGATCATGCTGATCGCGGACGCCTCGCCGATATCGGCGTCATTGCGCTTCCAGGCGACTTCGGTATTGAGCATCAGTCCTTTCGGCGCGCCGGAAAACCAGTTCGTCAAGGCATAATCCAGACCGCCTGCCGTTCTCCACGCAAAGGTATCCTTCACATCGTTACTGTTGATATTGACGCCGATGCCGGTCGACAGATAGGGAATGACTCCGCCGAAATGCCCGGGGCGATATTCGAGCATGAGGGGAAGCAGCGTGACAGTATCCAAGGATCCCCTGGCACGATCGAAGCCATGGTTCTCCCATTCGAGCATGGCCCCTAGCCTGAACCACCGATTGATTCCGAAGAGAGCTTGAAAGTTGAGCGCGGGCCCGGTCGTATCCAGCAGACTCTGCTGAGTGATAAAGCTCGGTCCCACGCGAAGCCCGGTCGTCCATTTCCCCGGCTCAGCCATGCCTTCATGCACCCATTCCGCCGCGTCGCCATGACTGGGCGAACAAGCCAGCACCGCGCCCGCCAATAACCACGTCCGCACCAGACACTTCATCGCCCGACCTTGCATGATTACCTCCATAGTTTCGGTCAAATATCACATGTTCGGCAGTGCACCGAGAGCGCTTTATGTACCATGAGCCGAATGACGACAGCACTAGGGAGAACGATAGTGATGTAGGAAGCCGAGTTCCCCAGATACCCGTATGGTCTGTTCTTCCCTATCGACGACAGGGGTCACTCGCCCCACTGCTTGGGTCATGGCCCCAGACAGCGACCGCGGTTCTGAATGTACGGAACTTACGAGAAATGCCGGTCGAGGTGGGCAGAGTGGACTTTCATGAGGCCTATGGCCTCTCGTCCTGGATGCGGACGCTTTGATTCGAAGAGAAATCTCGTCGCGGACGCGTCGAAACAGATAACGGTGCTCTTCCTCGGAGTCGATGGCTGCGGCCGGATCATCGAAGTCCGCCACCGACGATTAGGGGAATCACGGTAAGCTCGCCATTGAGTACAGCAGCACATCGAACGGAACGGCAGCGAGGAGGCGCCGCTCGCCAGTGCCCCCACAATCGGCACAAATAACACCAGCATAATGAGGTCGTTCACCGCCACCTGAATGCACGTGAGATACCGCCCGAAAAACGAGAGCCGCTTTTCCGCCACCTAAGCTTATCGACCAATAACGCGAGTTCCATAGGCTCTGCTCCCTGGGCTTCGAGGCTTATCTGCCGCTTTGGGCAGAGACTGTCGGTTTTTTGGCACGAATACATGCGCTCATGAACTTCCCCTCGACCTGGGACACGAGCAGGTCACTGCTCAACTCTGTCCCGACCAGAAATTCCTTCACGTCGTCAGCATGGTAGATACGCGTAGGCTCGATTTCGATATCGACAAACCCGGCCTGACTCAGCAAATCCCGATATTCCACCTCTTCGAGCGCACCGGCCACGCAACCTGCCCAGAGTTCAAGATTTCGTCGGATTTCAGTGGGAACGGCCCCTCTCACCACAATGTCGGACAGCGCCAGCCGACCTCCCGGGCGTAGGACGCGGAAGGCTTCGGCAACCACACGCTCTTTCTCGCCGGACAAATTGACGACACAATTGCTGATAATCACATCCACTGAGCGATCAGGCAGCGGGATCTGTTCGATTTCCCCCTTCAAAAATTCGACGTTCTCCACACCGGCCTTGCGCTGGTTCTCCCTGGCCAACGTCAACATTTCGTCCGTCATGTCCAGCCCATAGGCTTTGCCCGTCGGGCCGACCCGTTTGGCGGACAGCAGCACATCGATTCCTCCACCAGACCCCAGATCCAGCACCGTTTCGCCGGCATGGAGTTCGGCCAGGGCGGTCGGATTGCCGCAGCCCAGTGAAGCGGCGACCGCATCGTCGGGCAGCCCCTGCCGTTCCTCGTCCGAATACAGGTTGGAGGTAATGGGCTCGACGTTGGCTAACGGAGGGGCAGCGCCACAGCAGGAACTACCCCCGCTCTTAGCTCTCACCGCGGCTTCTCCATATTTTTCTTTGAGTAGATCTCGAATAGCTTGTGCGTCCATTTCGATTCCTCCCATGTCATATATCAGTACTTATTGATGTATCTGGCCCAAAAAAATCGACAGCAACTCGCAACCCGGCTGCGCCCTCCTGGCCTGTTTGAACAAATCAACGAGTTCTTCCAGCTCATTGAGCACTTCGGCATTCACACGATAGTACATCCATCGACCATCCCGGCGATCCCGGATCAGCCCCGCCTTCTTCAGCACCTTGAGGTGAAAGGAGAGCCGCAACTGCCCGGCTCGGAGCGTGTCCGTCAACTCGCACACACAACACTCGCCGTCTTTGAGTTCCTTGAGGATCTCCAACCGGGTCTGATCGGCAAGGGCATGAAACAGCTCCATTGCGCGCCGAGCCGAATTGTGCACCATGCTTCTCTTCATTTCAAAACTGTATGACACTAAATGTTGACCAGTCCAGGATGGCGTTGTGCAGATACGTCAACCGAAGTCAATCGCTGCCATCTTATGTGTTGCTCGCAAGTGCCCACTTTGTTAAGGTGCATCTTTGGCGTCTTTGCCACTTCACTGAATTGAGTCACGTATGGTCTGGGACCCCAAAGATCCCTGGAGCAAAAAGGGCGATGACTTGGACCAAGCCTTCAAACAGGCCCGAGGCCAGCTTCGCGATCTGTTGCCTTCCGGCGGATTTCGCAATCTCTTAGTCGTCGCGCTCGCCATCTTCCTCATTTGGCAAAGCGCCTTCATTGTGGCACCGGACGAAGAAGGCGTCGTCAAACGCTTCGGCATTCCGGTTCGGGTGGTTGATCCCGGCCCGCACATGAAGATTCCCATTGTCGAAAGCGTGCTGCAGCCCAAGGTCGCCAAGCTCCATCGCGTGGAAATCGGGTTCCGAAAGGATCGCCAAGGCCGTCAGCAGATGGTACCGCAAGAAGCCCTGATGCTGACCGGCGATATGAACATCTTGGCAATTGAATTCATCGTCCAATATAAGATTAAAAGTTCACGTGAGTACCTGTTCAATGTGGCGGATATCGATGAGACGATCGGGAAGGCGGCGGAAGCCTCGATGCGGGAAGTGATCGGCAAGAGCAAGATCGATGAAGCCCTCACCACCGGCAAAGCGCAAATCCAGAACGACACCCAGGAACTCCTACAACATATCCTGGACGACTATAAGACCGGCGTGCAGATTGCTGCGGTACAACTGCAGGATGTCGATCCACCCGAAGCGGTGGCTGCTGCGTTCAAAGATGTGACCAATGCCAAGGAGGATCGTGAAAAATTGATCAACCAGGCCCAGAGCTATCGTAACGATATTACACCCAAAGCCAAGGGTGAAGCGGCGCAGTTGATCAACCAGGCCAAAGGTTATGCGCAAGCGCGACTCAACCGATCGCAGGGCGAAGCGAATCGATTCTTGGCGACCCTGAAGGAATACAACCAGGCCAAAGACATTATCAGCAAGCGAATCTACATCGAGACCCTTGAAGACGTTCTGCCCCACATCGAGAAATTTATCCTCGACGGCAAGGGTGGAGACCGCACCCTTCCATTTTTACCGCTCGACCGGTTCACCAAACCAGCCCCATCCGGCGCTACGCAGGAGCGGACGCCATGAGCAAGCAAGGATTTATCCTGGCCTTTGTCGGTCTCGTCCTCGGCCTTCTTATCTTAGGCGCATCTCCCTTCTATGTTGTCGATGTCATACAAAATGCCATCGTCGTCCAACTGGGCAAGCCTGTCCGCAATGTGACGGAAGGTGGCCTCTACTTAAAAATGCCGTTCATCGAGGAAGTCACCTATTTCGATAAGCGACTCTTGGACTACGACTCCAATGCACAGGACGTCATCACACAGGATAAGAAGACGCTGCTCCTCGACAACTTTGCCAAATGGCGAATTACCGACCCGCTAAAGGTTTATCAAGCGTTCCAGAGTCAACGCGGCGCCCTGCAACGATTGCACGACATTATTTATTCTGAGCTGCGCGTGGAATTGGGGCGGCACGACCTGGCAGAGATCGTCTCATCGGCCAGGGCTGAACTCATGGCCGTGGTCACTCAGCGCGCGAATGAAAAAGCATCGGCCTATGGTATCGAAATTCAGGACGTCCGCATCAAGCGGGCCGACTTGCCTGAACAAAATGAAAAGGCCGTGTTTTCGAGGATGCAAGCCGAACGGGAACGGCAGGCAAAGCAATACCGTGCGGAAGGCGCGGAGGAAGCTCAAAAAATCAAATCCGAGGCCGAAAAAAATCGGGAGATCATTCTCGCAGAGGCCTATCGAGAGTCAGAAGAACTTCGAGGTGGCGGCGACGCGAAGGCGTTCCGGATCTATGCCGATGCCTATCGCCAGGATCCCCATTTTTTTGAATTTACCCGCACCATGGAAGCCTATCGCAAAACACTTAAAGACAAGACCACCATTCTCGTCAGTCCAGACTCTGAATTCTTCCGGTTCCTGAAGCAGCGATAGATCCGCACCTACGCAAGCCCCACAATTTCTCCGGACTGCGGATCCACGTCAATTCGCTCCCCAGCTGGTCTCTTCGGCAAGCCAGGCATCAACTGGATCCCTGAGCACACGGCAGTCAGAAACCCGGCCCCTGCCAGAATCCGCAGTTCCTGAATAGGCACGGTGAAACCGGATGGTCGCCCTTTGAGCGCGGGATCGTGGGATAGGGAGAGTGGGGTCTTCGCCATGCAAATGGGCAAGTCATCGAATCCCATTCGAGTCGCGAGTTCGATATCTCGTTCCGCTTGAGGCAGAAACGAAACACCCGCTGCGCCATACATCGTCGTCGCAATGGTCTCGATCTTCTTTTTGATAGGCCAGGCCACGTCATACAGATGTTTGAATTGCGCGCCTTGCGCGGCGACCTTCACGACAACCCGCGCAAGCTCCTCCGCCCCCCGCCCTCCGTCGGCCCAATGTGTCGACACCGCTGCCGCCTCCGCGCCCGCAGCCTTTGCCCGTTCGCACACCCAATTCAATTCGTCGGATGAATCATCGCTGAAGGCATTCACGGCCACGACCACCGGCACTCCGTGGGCCCGTACATTGGCAATGTGCTGCTCGAGATTGGCAAAGCCTTTCTCTAAGGCACTTTGATTAGGCCCCGTCAATCCAACAGGCAATGGCGCTCCGGCTTTCGCCACTCCCCCGCCGCCGTGAAGCTTCAGAGCCCGGAGTGTCGCCACCACCACCCCGGCATGGGGACGAAGACCGGACGTCCGGCACTTAATATTAAAAAATTTCTCGGCGCCTAAATCGCTGCCGAACCCGGCCTCTGTGACCACATAGTCGGCGCAACGCAAGGCCAACCGGTCCGAAACAATTGAGCAATTTCCATGGGCGATATTGCCGAACGGTCCCGCGTGGACAAACGCTGGTGTCCCCTCCAAGGTCTGCACTAAATTCGGCAACAATGCGTCTTTCAGCAGCACGGCCATGGAGCCGGCGCAGCCGAATGCCTCTGCCTTGGCCAACTCTCCGCTTGCTTTCAGGCCAACCAGAATTCTGCCCAGACGTTGGCGAAGGTCCGCATGATCAGTCGCCAGGGCCAGCAACGCCATGACCTCCGAGGCCTCCGTGATCACGAACTGTCCACATCGCCGATCAGGCTCTGCACCGATGATGACATTACGGAGTGCACGATCACTCACGCCAAGCGTGCGGGGCCACATGATTCCGTTAGGATCGAGCTGGAGAGCATTTCCATGAAAGAGATGGTTATCCACAAATGCCGAGAGAAGATTATGACTGGAGGATACGGCATGCGCATCACCCGTAAAATGAAGATTGATGTCCTCCATGGGACATACCTGAGCTCGCCCACCTCCGGTACCGCCTCCCTTAATGCCAAAGACAGGGCCGAGAGAAGGCTGTCTCAATGTGACGACCGACCGATGACCCAAGCGACAGAGCCCCATGCTCAAGCCAATCGAGGTGGTCGTTTTCCCCTCCCCAAGAGGAGTCGGATTGATGGCCGTGACCAGCACGTATCGCCCAATCGGGCGGGCGTTGAGCCTCGCTTCTAAATTAGCGGTCACCTTTGCCTTATAACGGCCAAAAGGGATGAGGTCTTCCGAATGAATGCCTAAGGTTTGTGCAACTTCGAATATATGCTTGAGGGTGACAGACCGGGCAATCTGCAGATCACTCATGGATGTCCTCGTCGTTTCAGGGGAGTTTCTCAAGAATGAGAGATATACCATGACACTTGATAGAAGCACCTGGCTTTCGGCGTACCCAAATAAGGGGCTGTGGCGAGTTGACCGCGGAGGAGCCGCGACGCAGAGGCGAAGTAGACTGGAAATGCGGAACGATAGAGTGGAGGGATACTGAATCGGCTCGTTGAGACTTCTTCGATGAAACGAGGCGGTTAGTCGAGAATGAATTTGGTTGGATCAAGCGACTGGCCGTTCTTCTTTACCATGTAATGAAGATGCGGACCGGTTGAAAGACCGGTGCTTCCGACAAGAGCCACCACATCCCCTCGCTTTACCCGTTGACCTTCTTTCACCAATGATTTGGCAAGGTGTCCATATACGGTCTCAATGCCATAGCCATGATCAAGCTTAACCATATTACCCATTTTCGAGTCAAACGCCACCGTAACGACACGTCCCAGGGCAGGGGCTTGCACCGGGGCATTCGGGGAAGCGCCGATGTCTAGGCCATCATGCCAGGCTGGTTTCTCAGTAAACGGCGAAACCCGAGGACCGAAGGCGGAGGTGACCCATCCGCGCACCGGCCAAATAGAAGGCGTTGAAGCCCACTGAGTGGAGCGCTGCTCGGCAATTTGTGTAAGGCTGTGCAGAGTCTCTTCTTGTTGGGTGGCTTCCCGAACTAGGGCATCAATGCTTTCACGAACTTGCAGTGCAATTTCTTCAATGTTTTCTGCCGCGAAATCGGCCTCGAGCTGGTTCGTATCCCGAACTTCTGACACCTGCTGGCGCTGTTCTATGGCTGACGCGGCCGGACTCGCCCCCTGCACCGTCTCCTTACCATCCGGCATGGGGCCATCATCGCCGCCCCGCCCATTGGCTAGATCACCCGTGGGCTTGGTCGTATCGATCCCCAGCATAACTCGAAGTCGCTGGTTGACCTCTCCCATAACCGATAGGCGCTTTTTAAGATCATCAATTGCAGAGGAAAAGGCCGCCGTTTGCTCACGCGCTCCCATGGCCTCAGCCCGAAAAGCCGACAGCTGCCACACCTCTCCAGTTCGAATCACGTAATGCGAAATAACGAGCAAGTCCGCGACAATCAGAATCGCAGCCAAGATCAAGAGCTTACGCATGAACTTCCGGGGAAAACTAAAGCGAAGCGGCTTCGAAGATGACCCTCGAAAGACGACGATGGTATAGGCATCACTCGTTTCGGCCGTTTGGTGGCTCATAGGACAGTCTCCCCTTCACGAATTAGCTGAGGCTTCAGGCCAACCACTTCCTGCAGTGTACTGATCTCGGACTGGATGGTCAACCCTTTGTTTCCAAATATTAGCTTATTAGAATCAACTACTTATGAGTTTCAGCCTTAATCCATTCCAAGTAAGGAGCGGACCCCCTGATGATGGGAAGGGCGATAATCTCGGGAACACTGTAACTGTGGTGCTCCCGAATAACTGTTTCGAGCTCCGAGAAGCGATCCAAGGTGGTTTTGATGAGCATCAGACATTCAGTCTCCACATTCACCACCTTCTCCCAACGAAAGATTGACTGAATGCCTCTCACGATATTTACACAGGCGGCCACCCCTGAAGATACGGCCAACTTCCCCAATTCTTCCGCCTCCTCAACTGATGAGGCCGTCACAAGCACGACAATCTCAGAGCCCTTGGTCTCCACAGCCACCCCATGCTTAAGCAAATAACGTGCCTTCTGAACCCCATCAACTTCTGCGAAACAATAGATATTAGGGCGTTATAAACGATTTTGCGGTCATTTTCACCGGAGAATCAGCGATACATCAGGCAGGATTTGCACACTTCGGCAAAAAACGACCACTTCCCGAATAGCGCAGACCTCAGTTGCAGAAAATTATTCTCTAGTTCTTTCAGCGTTCCAAGCCCTTCGCCTTCGCCTCTCTAGTAAACACCTGGCCTGGAGAGCTGTCCGTACGACGGAATTGAGAATGCGCCAGAGTTGACACCCCTTTTCTGGCTCCCTTATGATCCGGTCATACAGATGGAGGTGCACTGATGAGTTTTACAATTACACCCAAAGACCTTAAGTCGAGGCTGGATAAAGGTGACAAGCTTGTGCTCGTCGATGTTCGAGAACCGTGGGAATATGCGCTTGCCAAGCTAGAGGGATCCGTTCTGGTTCCCTTGGCGACCCTTCAACAATCCCTCGGCAAGCTCGATCGCAATGCTGAAATTATCGCCTATTGCCACCATGGCATGAGAAGCGCGGATGCGACGGGATTTCTACTACAACAAGGGTTCGGAAATGTAAAAAACCTGATCGGCGGCATTGATGCGTGGTCTACCCAAGTAGACCCATCCGTCCCTCGTTACTAATCCAGGTTTCTACCCGAGCTGTTCGCGGAAATACTCGACCGTCCGCCGAAGCCCCTCACGCAGATCCACCTTGGGTTCCCACCCAAGCTCCTGGTGAAGCTTCGCGGAATCGATGACGCTTCTTGCCTGCTCACCTCTCTTCGCTGGCCCATGTACTTCCTTGAATTCGACTTTGGTAAGATCGACGACAATTCGGAATAAATCGTTGACGGAGGTCTCGATACCCGTGCCGACGTTGTACACTCCTTCAACGTCAGGACCCATCGCCATCAAATTCGACTCGACGACATCCTCGACAAACACAAAGTCTCGCGTCTGGCGGCCATTGCCATTGACCACCGCTTGTTCCCCCTGTAGCATTTTTTGAATAAAAATTGCGACAACCCCGGCTTCCCCTTCAGGATCCTGCCGCGGCCCATAGACATTGGCGTAGCGAAGACTCACCACCTGAATGCCACTCAGCCGATGGTAGTAGGACAAATAATGTTCCCCGCATAACTTGCTGATGCCGTACGGAGAGAGTGGCTGGGTAATGTGGCTTTCAGGCGCGGGAAAGGCGAGCTGTTCTCCATAGATGGCTCCGCCGGACGAAGAAAAAATAACCTTCCGCGCGCCATGCTTCGAAGCCTGTTCAAGAACATTCAGGGTCCCTAGGACATTGACTTGGGCATCGAACATGGGGTCTTCTACCGAGCGTCGGACATTCATCTGCGCCGCCAAATGAAACACTACCGACGGTCGTTCATTCCGAAAGATCCGTTCCAACTTTGGATTTTCAATATCAAGCTTGTAGAATTGCGCCACTTTGGGGACATTTCTTCGCTTCCCCGTGACGAGATTATCGACGACCACTACGTCGTGACCTTCTTGGAGCAGGCGATCCACCACGTGTGATCCGATAAATCCTGCCCCTCCGGTAACCAGAACTTTCATACGTACCCTCGCCTCTCCTTCATAACAGCCTAGAACGGACCCCAAACGAATAAAATCGAAGCTCAGCCTACACCTTCTCCGCGTAGCGGCAAAGCCTTTTCGTTTTGAGCTTGAGACCGAACCGCTCCACCACGCCGACGAAACCACGCCAGCATTTCCCGATTCCCTTTCCGTCCCTCAATAGGCGACTCTATGCGGCCTGCCAACTCCAAACCCAGCTGATCGGCACAGGCCACCACTTTCTCAGCCGACCCCTCTCGCAACGCATCGTCTCGAACAATTCCCCCCCGTCCGACAAGACCTTTACCCACCTCAAATTGAGGCTTGATCAGCGTAATGATACCGCCTGAATCCGTCAGATACGGCATGACGCAAGGGAGCACGAGCGTGAGTGAGATGAACGAGACATCGATGACGATCAGGCTGATCGGATCTCGAATAAAACCGGCTTCAAGATACCGAATGTTGGTTCGCTCCTTGAGTGAGACACGCGGATCCTGCCGAAGACGCCAGTCGAACTGCCCATACCCCACATCCACGGCATAGACTCGAGCTGCACCACGCTGCAAGAGGCAATCAGTGAAGCCTCCGGTGGAACAGCCAACATCGAAACAGACCATTCCCTTCGGATCGACCTGAAAATGGTCGAGCGCGGCAGCCAACTTCTCACCGCCGCGACCGACATAGGGTGATCCTCGTCCCGCAACCACCACCTGAGCGTCGGGAAGAATGGGTTTTGCCGCCTTATCAACGACCATTCCGTCGACGCGAACGAGGCCGGCAAGGATGAGTCGGGCGGCATCTTCACGACTTGTCACCAACCCTCGGCTTACAAGCGCACGGTCAAGCCGTTCTCGCTCTGGACGTATTTTTTGGATCATATTAACGCTGGAGGTTGAAGGGCTGAGGGAAGTGGCAGCGCTGGGACTTCCGCACTGACCGCACTGTCACGGAGAACGCTCGGGCTCATCGTCACCGAGAGTAAACGCTTGAATCCGCTTCTTACCATCCTTCTCCTGCACCAGGATCTCAACCTTTCGCTCGGCGTCCTCCAGCATCTTGAGGCAGGTCTTCGACAACCTGATCCCTTCCTCGAAAATCTTCAGCGAGTCATCGAGGGGCAGATCGCCCTTCTCCAGTTCAGCGACGATCGTTTCCAATCTCGCCATGGCATACTCAAACTTAATCGCGGCCACACCATCTCCCTTGCAAGTTCGTTTAGGCACGCATTATTGCCCGCTCCCTCGGACAGGTCAAGATACGGAGTGAGGCCACACCTCTTTGACAAGGCACAACAGCCGCCCCTCAGAAAGTCGAGCCTGAAGGACCTCTCCAATCGCCACCTCAGACGCACGTCGCACGACCTGTCCCAGCGGAACGGTTTGAATGACACTGTACCCACGCTTCAGGATCGCTAAGGGACTGAGGGCATCCAGTGCCGTCATGTGCGCCTCCACTGATTGCCTCCGATGAAAAAGTCCTCGACGAGCCTCCTGCTCAAGCCGCTTACACAGTTGCGGAAGCAACACGACTGATGTCCGAATCTTGCTCCGCGGACTCTGTGCCAGCAGGGCATGATGACACTCCGCCATACCACGATGTAACAGGGTCAGACGCTCTGTGAGCGACCGCCGTAAGGCATCGCTCAATTCATCCAGCCGCTGAGCCTGCGCTTGCATCCGAAAGCGCATTTCTCGCAGGATTCCAAGCGACGTATTCAAGCGATGGCGCTGCATGACCACGAGGGTCTGCATCGTGCGTCGCAGACGATCGTTCACCTCGTTCAACCGGTCAACAAGCTCATCCAACACCGGGACCACCGCCTCCGCTGCCGCAGAGGGAGTCGGAGCGCGATAATCGGCGGCAAAGTCCGAGAGAGTCACATCGATTTCATGCCCCACCGCGGAGACGACCGGCACCCGGGATTGGACGATTGCACGAACCACCACTTCTTCGTTAAAGGCCCAGAGATCTTCCGAAGCTCCCCCGCCTCGACCGACTATCAGCACTTCCACCTCTGGCACCGCACTCAACGCCGTTATCGCGGCTGCAATGCGCTCAGCGGCCCCATCGCCCTGAACCGGAACAGGCGCAATCAGAACATGAACGAGCGGACAGCGCCGATAAAGCACGGCAAGAATATCGCGGATGGCGGCCCCCGTAATAGAAGTCACAATGCCGACCGTTCTCGGGAATGCGGGCAAGGGACGCTTACGCGCGTCATCGAACAGGCCCTCACGCGCCAACCGTTCCTTCAGTTGTTCGAAGGCCAACTGAAACGCCCCGATTCCCTGCGGTTCGAGCGAATCGATGACGAGTTGATACTCGCCTCGAGGCTCGTATACCGAGATGCGGCCACGCGCGACGATCGCCATGCCTTCCTGAAGCGTGAACCGGAGCCGCGTCACCCCGGACCGAAAGAACACGGCACGAAGCTGGCTCTGCTCGTCTTTTATTGTGAGGTACAGGTGTCCGGAGCTCGGCGTACGAAGATTGGAGACCTCTCCTTGAATCCAGATATCCCGGAATTGATCTTCGAGGGAATTGCGAATGAGCCGCGTCACGTCGGACACGGAGAGGACAAGTGGAAGAGAAGGATTACGCCCGGGCATGTCTCACCGAGCCACACGGAAGGGTCAGGGGCACAACGATCAGTCCACCACTCGGATTCGCTCGATAGACAGAGCTTTGCCGAGCACACCATCGAGATCAAGCAAGACCGCGCAGAAGACGGTCGGTCCCGATGCCACCTCGAAGCGGCGTGGCATCCCCGTGAGAAATTTTTCGATCGCCAACTCTTTTTTGATTCCGATGACCGAATGGAGCGGACCGGTCATTCCAATATCGGTGATATACGCCGTTCCTTTTGGAAGGATCTGCTCATCGGCCGTCTGCACGTGAGTATGCGTCCCCGCCACGGCCGTCACCAAGCCATCCAGGTAATGCGCCATCGCCATCTTTTCAGATGTCGCCTCAGCATGCATATCGACCACGATGGCCGCAACCTGTGTCTTGAGACGCTCGACCTCTCGCTTACCAACCTGGAAGGGACAATCAATCGTCGGCATGAAGGCCCGTCCCATCAGGTGAAGAATTCCTAAGGACTCGCCACCCGGCGTCGTAAAAACATAACTCCCGCGTCCAGGTACGCCAGAAGGATAGTTGGCCGGACGTAGGAGACGCGGTTCACGCGGAAATACATCGAGAATTTCCTTTTTATCCCACGCGTGATTTCCGGTGGTTATCACCGACACCCCGAGATCGAAAAGGTCATCCACCAGGTCCGGAGTGATTCCGAACCCGCCGGCCACATTCTCTCCATTGCCAATCACAACATCGATGTCGTGCTTGGCAATGAGTTTGGGAAGCAGGCGAGCCACGGCCCGTCGCCCTGGCTCGCCCATGATATCGCCGATCATGAGAACTTTCATGCCCACTCACTCATTTCGCGAAATCGACAAACCGACTCTCACGGATTACCGTGACTTTGATTTGGCCCGGATAGGTCAGTTCCTGCTCAATTTTCTTGGCCAAATCACGAGAAAGCTGGAAACATTCCGGATCCGTCAAATCTTCCTGCTTTACAATCACGCGAATTTCACGACCGGCTTGGATCGCATAGGCCTTCTGCACACCTTTGTGTACAGTCGCTAGCGACTCCAATTTCTCCAGCCGCTTCACATACGACTCCAACGCTTCACGGCGGGCCCCCGGACGTGCAGCCGACAGTGCTTCCGCCGCCGCCACCAGCACAGTCTCCGGACAGATGGGCTCAACCTGTTCGTGATGCGCCGCAATGGCATTCACCACTTTGGCGCTTTCACCGTACTTCTTGGCGATCTCCGCACCCAGCATGGCATGCGGCCCTTCCTCCTCGTGGCTCACGGCCTTGCCAATGTCGTGCAACAAGGCGCCCCGCTTGGCGAGCTTCACATCGAGCTTCAACTCGGAGGCCATGATACCGCAGATATAGGCCGCTTCCCGTGCATGGTACAGATTATTCTGTCCGTAGCTGGTTCGGTACTTGAGCCGTCCCAACACCTTGACCAACTCGGGATGGAGATCGGACAAACCCACCTCAACCATGACCTTCTCGGCCTCTTCGATCATTAGCTTCTCAATATCTATCTTCACCTATTCGACAATCTCTTCAATGCGGG
>CAZBNV010000055.1:0-30616 GCA_964493335.1 uncultured Nitrospira sp. | reverse complement strand
TTCAGTGTGCTGCCCGGCTCGATGTGCGCCAGTCCTTCCGGGCTTCGTAGCCCGGCAAGTGTTTCGGCCAGCCACGGCCCTGCCGCGATGCTCGACCAGTCGGGATCGGCGATAGGGGCGTTGTCTGGTCCGAAATTCGCGCCGGCCAGCATGCGCATCGCTTCGGCAAACGATACGCCGCCCTGCGCCGCTGTGTGTTCGGCTTGCCGAAAGCGGGCAAGCATGCCGTTGAGTTTATCCCGATCAACTTCGACCCAGCGACCACGCACTAGCGCAAGACCGTCCGACCCTGCCAGTAATCTGGACACTTCATCTTCGGTCAACGGCTCGCCATCAAGCGTCACTCCCATCTTGAAATCAAGCAACGCACCTTTGCCGAATGCGCCCGGTGTTGTGTTGCCGACGGTGGCGCTTACTTTGGGACGTGGCGGGCGGCCTGCCTTCCAGGCGGCGGGCACGCGCAGCATCACGCCGGCGGCTTCGAGATGCGGGACGTCAGAGAGAAGCTGGAGCGCCTCCGCCGGTGTCCAGCGCAACGGGTGGAAAATTTCGCCCTCCTCCACCATGGTCTTGAGCCAGGCGCACTGCTGCGCCGCCCGCTGGACCGGCAATAACAGCGACAGCAGTCGCTCCTTGTTGGCGTCGCCGGCGTACTCGCGCAGCGCCTGCCCCAGCGGTACATGCTGGGCCTTGGCGTGCGCCGATAATCGCGTGGTGTACGTCGCCAGAAACGCAAACGGCGCGTCGGTGTCCTTGCGGTTTTCAGCGAGATTGAAATGCACCCGTCCGACGAGATTCCAGGCGGGATTTTGTGCTTTGAGAAAATTCTGGATCGTCAGGCCGGACTCGATGAATTCAGCCTGCCATGCGGCAGCGATCTCTTGCCATAAGGAGCGCAACATGGACGCAGTCAGATACTCCGCGCCGGTCATCGGCGGCGCGGCGGCGGCGAGGGCTTCCAGTTCCTCGGCAGGTGGTGGTGGAATCGCCGGGTCGGCGGTGGATGTGTCGGACTCAGGATCGGCTGCAGCGCTCGATAGCGCGCATACTGCCGCGATATAACGCGCGCCGAATTCACGCCAGTAGCCGAATACCGCCGGCATTGCGATGCCGACTTCGCCTGCGCCAAGCCGCACTAATCCGTGACCGCTGCCGCGTGAGAAGGACTGTTGTAGCCGGCGCGCAAGCTCAGGCGTAAGCAAGGAGGCGCCGGTTTCGTCGGTCGCCAACTGTAACCGCCCATGCGGCGTCAGTATCGGCGCCAGGGCGTTTGCCGTTTCGCTCTGCCTCCCAATCATGTTCTGAACAACGGACTTGCGCCTCATCGTGCCTGAAATTCTGGGCGACGAAACGGTGTCAGGCGCCCGGAAGAAGGGTGCCTGACACCAAGGTAGGACCTGAATTTTCCACGATTGTGCTGATTTCCGACTCCGCAGTCAACGTTCTCTTGTCCTGATTTCTGCCGCATGGGATTGTCCTCCTTTCTGTCGCGTGCAAGATTTTTTTGCTCGGCAGCGGCGTGAAGGCTAAGCCGTTACGCCGCTGCCCGCGCATTTTTCCGACGACGATCCAAATAGTCCAGGAAGTTGATCACCCCGGCGGCCCGCTGCTCATGTCCTGAGCTGAACGCTTCATCGGTCACTTCCCCTGCCGGGTGACCAGAGTGCCCTTGACTGGCGCGTCCAACGAGGGCCTTCCGATGCCGGGCGTTCCGGGAGCACAACGGGGGCTGGTCCCCCGGCGTCTTTTCTTGCCGCTGCGAGTACCAACAGAAGCCGCCTTGTTGCTTGGCGAAGGTCGCTCGGGAATCGTTGACTGGTGTTCGGGATACTCAATGCAGGTTGCCTCGCATCAAGCGGTCTTGTACACTCTGTTTTGTAGCGCCATCTGGTTTCTCGGGCTCAGAGATCATCGTCATGCAACGACAGAGGCAAGGCAACAACGATCGGATTGCCGACAACCTGCGTCGCACCATTGAGTTGACGGAATTGGGATTGGCCCTGCGCCGGTCAGTGGTGCAGCAAGGCAACCCCAATGGCGATGCCATGGCTGAGGTCATGCGCGAGATTCGGCGCGCGAAAGAACTGGCATGGCGGCAGAGCCCTTCCTAGTTCAGGCCCTCTCCACTCTCATCGCAGATTTCAACCGGCGTGGGTTTGAGTATGCTTGCCGGCGGGTGGGCCTTCAGTGCCCTCGTTGAGCCAAGAGCGACGACAGATATCGACCTACTCATACTCATTGAGCAGCCTTCTCGTAAAGGCATCCAGTCTCTATTGGCTCCTCTGTTCGATTCAACAGTTGTTCATCCTCTTCCGATGGTCTTTCGCGGCATTTCGATTTGGCGGATTGTAGGGATTCGTGGCCATCAAGAAGTGATCGTTGATCTTCTGCTGGCAGATTCCGAATATCTCCGGACGGCGCTCGCACGTCGCCAGAAGATTCAATTGGACCAGTTGCAGGTCCCGGTTCTGGCGATCGAGGATCTGATTCTCCTCAAGACCATGGCCGGTCGTCTGCAAGACCAGGCCGATCTCGAAAAGATTCGTGCTCGCGGGGACGAACTTCAGGTGGATTGGGAGTATGTCGAGAGTTGGAAGCCCAAACCCGGCCTTCCTGGTGAGGAGTCTCTTCGTTATCGCTGCGAATACCAGCGGAGGCCGCTCTTTTGTTCAGTGAAGGTCGCTTGGAGAATGCCGCCGGGTTTTTCCAGGAGCAGCACTTTGAAGTCGATGAGGCCGAACCAGGCCGGGTCAGCAATGTCGTGGTAGTGGCAGCCCTGGAGCTTGGGAAGGATGTCGCCCAAGGTCGTGGTGAGTTCGCCTTCTGTATAGGCCCGCACTGAAAAGTTCTGGCCGAGTCCCTGACAAAATCGTTGGATCGTATAGGCCGCACCGGTACAGAGGACTTTCGTGTCTGGCTTAATCTGCAAAAACTGCGGGAGCGAAAGATAGCGTTCCTGAAAGCCCAGCCAACGCACCGCTTGCCGCAAGTGATTGTATTGCACCTCGTATTCCGTGTGGTGCGGAAGCTTGACGGCGGCAGGCCAGCCTTCTTCGACACCAAACTCGGTGAGAAACGCGCGACCGCCCGGCTTGAGCACTCGCCAGACTTCGGCCACGAACCGCATGGGTCCCAGGTTGAAGATCACCTCCTCCGGCAATTCTTTTTCGAGCGGCAACCGCAGCCGCCTGATCCAATCTAACGCTTCTTGATGTTGTGCAGTCTCGCCCTTGCCCTCCGTGAGCTCCTTGCGGCTGAGCTTCACCGGCGTCATGTCGGCCATGTTTTCATTGTCGATGATGAGATCAACCGAGTTGTCTTTGAAGGGCAGGCATTCGCCGTTGGCATGGGTACCGGTGCCCGTCCAGCCGCCGGCTTTGGCGCGTTTGGTTTGGAGCTGCAGAAACGGTCGGGTGACATCCAATGAAATATACTGAATCCCCTGTTTTTCGAACGGCAACAGTTCCTGCCCCAATTCCCGCGCCACGTAGCCAAGCCCGCCGCCGATTTCGACAATGATCTTTGGCTTCGGCTTAAACCAGCCCAGACGACGCAATTGGCGCATGAGGAGGCGTCCGTAGCTGGTGCCGCCCAGCGCCTCGCAGGGCTCGCGAAAAAGATGGGATACCGTGGTTTCGATCAAGTCGAAGTGACCGTCTTCCAGGTCGCTTTCTTTCAGCTCATGGACATGGAAGTCCTCGAGGTGTTCCTCGCCCTCGAAGTCTTGTTGGCCGGACCAACTTTCCCGAATTTGTTGCAGCAGCAAATCCCACTTGGCTTTGTGCCGATGGCCGCCGGGCGGTTCGGTACCGAAGTAGCAGAGAGAATAATTGGGAGTCGACCAACGCTCCAAATGCCAGGCGCCGGGCTGGCCGTCCGGTCCGCAAATCTTGCTGCCATACTTCTCCAGGAGTGCGCCGACGGTGATGTGACCGTTCATGGAGGCAAGCATTTCGATCCCGACCGCGTTCAGCCGAACGAGCGGGAAGTCGTCGTCGAGTGGAGCCAACCACCATTCGTCGAAGGTATGTTGGTACGCGACGAGATCGGGAATGCGCCAGGCGAGCAGGCTGAGGAGGTCGCCGCTCAGATTGAGGGGCTCTTGGATGGCTGCGGCAGCTTTCATCTGGTTAGGTCCTGCGCAAGAGAAGCCGCAGCCTACACGAGGGCGACGTTGACGTGCAAGAACTCGATGAAGATGATTGTCTAGGTTTGGGCGGGGAGCGAGGTGGAGTCGGTTACAATGATCATGCCGCGCATAATCGGATGAATGCGGCATTGATAAGGATATCGGCCAGGTGGGAGGTTCGGGATCGTGTACGTGCCTCCCGGTTCGACGGCGCCGGAATCAAAGGCGCAACGACCGCTGTCGTCCAAGCATCCATCGTGCGTGACGGTATGGTGGGTCGGCGTGGGATTATCCCATCGAATGGCCGCACCGGCGGTCACGGTGACGGCAGCGGGCACGTAATAAGGCGAACCACTATCCATGAAGACTTGAGCCGCCGGGGGCGTGGCCGAGGTGGGCCAAGCTGTTAGGCCTCCTAGTACCAGACTTACTATGATAATTCGCCAGCGCATAAGATCGCCGATCCGGTAACTGGTGGTATGTCTATTATACATAGAGACCAGCTCAATGCGGAAGGATTCAAAGGATTCAATAGGGTTGCCGATTTAGGGAGAAAATTAGGCCCGTGTGCTGGTCAGGCCAATACGGGGGCTAGGCATTTCCAGCAAGGTGGAGAGGAAGCCAGGTCGCTGTGAAGGAGTTGAGGAAGGGGGAAACCCATGGTTTGACAGCGTGATTCGACATCGCTGTCTCATACGGTCCCATGCTGATCTCTGGAGGTTGCAAGAAACCGGTGGTTCATGCTAGATGGAGGCCGCTTTACCACCGACGTGCCGAGGTGAGGACCTAAGAGGAGGGCGTGGAATGGCAAAGAAGAGCGTGAAGAAGAAAGTCGCTGCCGCGAAAACCACGGGGCCGAAGAAAGTCGCCACGAAGAAGGCGGGGAAGCCAAAGAAAGCTGTGACGGCAAAGAAGGCTGGAGCGGCCAAAAAGGTTGTGGCGCAAAAAAAAGCTAAGAAGGCGGCGCCAGGGAAGACCATCGCGGAAAAGACCGTCAAAAAGCCAGCCCAAAAATTGGCCAAGAAAAAGACGACAGCGAAGCCCCAGCGCGCTGTGAAGAAGGCGAAACCGGCTGCTCTGTCCCCTAAGCCCCCGGCGAAGCCTGCAACGAAGCCTAAGCCTCAAATGCCTCAACCTGTGCTGCTCAAGGCCAAGCCATCGGTTGAGCCTTCCGTGGTCGTTCCCGAGCCAAAATCGGTGACCTCTGTCGCGACAGAAGCGAGCAAGGCGACGAAGTTTGATGTGGAACCGTCACAACCGGAGTTGGATGACGAAGAAGAATTGGTGGAAGACATCGACGATGTCTCGGAAGAGATCGAGGAGGAAGAGGTTGAAGAAGAACTTGGCCTCGACAGTCAAGACGACGATGTGGACTATCTAGAAAAATCTGAAGATCTTCTGGATGACACGGACGAGTATCGCAACAATTAGCCCATATTGGTGTCATGGGGGCCGGGCGGTTCCCGGTTGATGCCCCCCTGCGCTCGACTTCTCCTCGTCAGCGAGAGCGTGACAAGACATACCAGTCTGCCGGTATGGCGCGGCAGGCACGAATCGAACCCGCTGTGCGCTCTGTGGTCGGAGTTCCCAGACATCTGGATTGTCGTGGGCTGCGGTTGCCGCTCAGACCTCTTGTATTTCCCATGAGTCATTTTCTCTTTATCGCCGGCGCCTTGCGCGAACGGAGTTCCCAGGACAGCGCTGAGCTCCAGCTGGGTGCAGGCATATGGGGACTGTGCACCGCGCTGATTCGTGACAATCTTCAAAAGTTTCTAACGCCGGAATCTCACGGACTCGTCTATGTCCTGAAAGAGGGGATCTGCGCGGAGTTTGCGATTGCCTCGCCGGTTTTGCCGGTTCAGGCCTTGGACGACTTTCTGAAGGACGAGGTGCGGACGGAAGCGCGATATGGGTTTGTGCGGATTACGCCGGTGCGACGGTGGCAAGGCCAGGCTCAGGAATGCCAGGTTTTGTTGCAGCGAGTGTTGGACATTAAGGAGCCTACGGAACTAACCCGGCGGCTCAGTCTGGGAATGCATCGTCTGGACAACGTGGAATACCAGGCAATTCTCGAAGGGTTGGGTCCTGGAGAGTGACCGGGCTCGTTGCCTCCGCAACGAAACCTCGTTTAGTCAAGCCTGCCTCCGGTCATAAGATGGTAAGCCGCCTCGATTGTGCTGACCTCTTTCACCTCGACGTTGAGATCCCAGGCCAGCCGGTTGATGTTCCAGCGAGGATCGTCGCGCTGGCCTTCAGGGATAAGGATGATGCGATAGCCCTCGCGGACGGCTGCTCGAATTTTGTCCGGAATGCCTCCGACCGGCCCAATCGTGCCGTCTTTAGTAATGGTGCCGGTCATGGCGATGCCTCGCTGAATGCGATCTCCTTTCAGCAGCGCGGCAAACCCTACTGTCATCACGGCACCAGCGCTGGGACCGTCGCTTCCGGTCGAGGTGTAGGCGATGCCGATGGCGCTGACGGTGCCGGTATGGTCGACGTTCGGCGTGTGGTCGAGGGCATATTGGAAGGCCAAGGCCATCGAACTGAGATTGCTCTGTCCGGGCCGGATGTTGCCGCCTTGCCATTGTAAGGCTATCGGCGAGGGGCTTGGCAGGCGATCCCACCGCAATAAGAGGATTTCAAAGACGCCTCGGTCGTTGGCTTGGATCGCGGCCAACACCGGGATTTCGACGACGGACTCCGCAGTGGCCGGATGAAACTCGGCGAATAGCACAGAAGTACACAGCAACAAGATGCGCAAACCGGTGCTCGTGACGACATGGGCAGCGGAGAAGGGCATATGAGAGGGAGTCTATCAAAGGTATTTTGGGAGTAAAGTATTCACTCGGTTTCCTGCCCCATCTTCAATGGTATCTTGCCTCTGTAGAAGGCCACGTATGGAGTTGTTGAAGCGGCTCTTTGTAACAAGGCTAGCTCGGGCTTGGCTGACGTTCGGCATGTTCCTGGGAGCGGTCCTCACCCCCGAAATGATTCGCGCGGAATGTACTGCGGAGACGGGGGGGAGCAGCGCGACCGCCGCTTTCACCCTGCGGCTAAGCAGCGCCTGCACTGAGGCTGAGCGCGAGGCGCATGCGATTCCCGCGCAAGACTTGTTACATGCGCTTACGTCAGGTAAGGGGATAGACTTGGGCGGTGTTGTGATCCAAGGTGATCTGCTCCTCGATGAGCTGCCGCTACAGAAAGTGGCAGCGCTGCGGGACCTCTCGCCTGAAGACCATCGAGAACTCGAGGGACTCAATGATGAAGGCGTCCACGTCATCCGTGGGCCGTTTGTGATCAAGAACGCGCGGGTCGAGGGGCGGATCGTCAATCGGCTCAAACAAGGCTTTTTGCTGATTACCGGACCAGTGGTGTTGGCGCAGACACATTTCAAAGGATCCGTCGATTTGTCGCGCACGGTGTTTCTCGGTCTGGTTGATGGATCGAATGCGACCTTCGAGCAGGAGAGTTATTTTGTGCAGGATCGCTTTACGCAGGGCGCCATGTTCTCAGATACTCGGTTCGGTCCGCATGCCCGGTTTCATCGCTCGAGCTTTTCCGGTCCGGCCATTTTCCGCGGTGCCGCATTCAATGGCTTGACGGAGTTTTTAGAGGTGGTCTTTGAGCAGGATGCGACTTTCTCGCATGCGTCGTTTCACATGGGGACCGGATTTTCCGGCGCGCATTGCCGTGGGAAATGCGATTTCTCGTCCACACAGTTCGATCGGGAAGCCTTCTTCCTCTTTGCCCTCTTTGATCGCTCCACCAGCTTTGCCTCGGCGAGATTCGGGGGGCAGGCAGATTTCTCCGATGCGGCGTTCAAAGAGCGTGACGACCTTGCACAGGCGGTTTTCGTTCACCCACCACTATTGACCAGGACCGTGCGGGTCACTAGCACGACGCCCGGTCGAGCCGAGGGATCGTCCTCGTCGCTGGCACTGACAATTGCGTTGTTTTTGACGGCGTTCGGGCTGCTGCTCTATATCATTAGGGCCAAATGACTCCCTCCTAACCCCCATATATAGTTTTAGTGTTGCCCGGACCCACCATAACTTGGTATAAGATTGAAACTTTGTCCAAGGGAGTGTGTAGTACCTGATGGACCAACCTGAACTGCCCTACCAAATCAAGATCGAGAACTTCGAAGGTCCCCTCGATCTCCTCTTGCACCTCATCAAGAAGAACGAGATCAACATCTACGATATTCCCATTGCGCTGATTGCTCAGCAGTATTTGGACTATCTGTCGGTGATGAAGGAACTGAATCTCGGCGTGGCTGGTGAATTTCTCGTGATGGCGGCCACATTGCTCCATATCAAATCGCGCATGTTATTGCCGGTGGAAGAAGCGGCTGTGGATGAGGAGGACGGCCCCGATCCACGCGAGGAACTCGTGCGGCGGTTGCTCGAATACAAACAGTTCAAGGAGGCGACCTCGCAACTCGATTATAAGGAACGTCTATGGCGAGACGTGTTTTCGCGAGAACCTGGTCCGGCCGTGGAGCTCACCAAAGATGACAATCTTCTTGATGAGATTTCTTTATTCGATCTGGTCGATGCGCTGCAGGGAGTGCTCTCACGCCATCCCGGGAAGCGTCTGGTTGAAATCATTCCCGACAACTTAACGGTTCACACTCGCATGAGCGCCATCATCGAAGCGTTGGAAGAGCATGAGTCCATGGCATTCACGGCATTGTTCGAAGCCTCGAGCCACCGGCTTGTCGTGATCGTGACATTCCTGGCGCTGCTTGAGTTGATTCGCATCAGGGTCGTGCGGGTATTTCAAAGCGAAACCTTTGGGGCGATTCTGGTCTCGCGCGCTTTTTCGGCCGTTGCAGAAGAGGAATTAGTGGAGGAGTCTGAATGGAAGAATCTATGATTCTTGGCATGGGGGATGCGGTTGAGGAGCCTGTCGAGGTGCGGGAGGGCGCCGAGGAACCTACTGCTCACGTTGGTGAGTCCGAGGTGGAGCCCGAAGCGGGTGAATCTGTTGCCACCGAGATGTCGGCGCCAGCTTCTGATCCGGCCCTTTCTGACCTGCGGGCCTTGAAGGGAATCCTTGAGGCATTGCTCTTTGTCACGGCCGATTCCATCCCGGTCACCAGGTTCTTGGCACTGCTCGGAGCCGTCACGAAGCAAGAGGTCGAACAGGCCTTAACCAGCCTCAGTCATGACTATGAACAGGAAGGCCGTGGGCTGCAGTTGGCTGAAGTGGCCGGCGGGTATCGGATCATGACCAAGGCAGAATTTGCGCCCTGGCTGAAACGTTTGGAGAAGGTGAAGGCCCCATCGAAGCTCTCGCGCTCCGCCTTAGAATCCCTGGCAATCATTGCCTACAAGCAACCGATCGTGCGCGCGGAGGTCGAGCAAATTCGAGGGGTCGAAACGTCGGGAGTGATCCGGACCTTATTGGAGCGAAAACTTGTGCGCATCGTAGGCCGGAAGGAAGAACCGGGGCGTCCGATCATGTATGGGACGACGAAATTCTTCCTTGAACATTTTGGTTTGCGAGATTTATCGCAATTGCCACCGCTTCGCGAGTTCAGGGAGTTGGGCGAGTCCGAGCAGGCGATGTTGCCGATTGATGAATCCGTTGAGATGAATGGTGAGGCGTTGTCGCGACCCACAGAAGCCTCAGTGGAGGAGCTTGCGGAGGGAGTCTTTGAGGAGGGCACCCTTATAGAGGTCAATGGCGCAGCAACGGAGATGGGTGAGCACGATGCTGATGCTAATGCTGAGAATGACTTCGTGGCCGCCGATGTCGTAGAAGAATCTTAAGCCTGTCCGTGAGTCTGAACAAGTCTCTCAGGAAGAGACTTGGGTGAACTCCAATCAGTGTTAGTTTCGTACGAAAGGTCTCCAGAAGTCGCCTGCGCGCAGGATGCTTCTAGAGACCTTTCTCGTATCGCTCCCTGAGCAGCGGCTCGCTCGCCCAGGACAACAGTTAGTGGCAGCCGATGGGAATGAAACCTGCCCCGAATATTCGTGAAAGGGCCACATACCGGGCGTTGTCGTAAAACGAATAGCTTGGGGTCTGCCAATTGCGGGCAGTTGGATTTCCACCGTAGGATGGATCGGTACCAAAGAAAAACCCTCCGCGACTGTTCTGCGTGAGGTGAATCCATTCAATATACATACCGCAGACTTCGGCTTGGGCCGATCCGCCGGCCGTGTTACCTGCAAACCAATCGCGTGCAAAATCAGGGACCTGCGTCATGTTTCGCAAGGCGCCCATCGGGGTGTCATAAGCAAAATCATGCATTCCAGGAGTCGGCTGATAGGTCGAACCACCGGTTATAGGACGGAAGGGCATATCTGGCAACGAAGGTACAACGGAAAGCGCCTGAAGCATCTTTGGCTGGCAACTTAGCCGTTCTTTGTTCGTGTAAAGGATTGTGCCATCAGGGCTTGGGCATTCCCACATGTCCACGGCGGATGACTCAGTCGCTTGAACAGTGGGGGCGAAGATCAGGCTCGCAGCGAAGGTTGCGAGCACAAGTCGTGTGGGCCACATGGTACACCTCCGATTGGTTCATCCTACTAGGAGACACGCATTGAATGCCTGTGTCGAGAGTGCAGAGCCTATGACATTCATAAGAATCGCGTCCATCCAGCTTTGGAGGGATGGACGCAGTACGAACTCAGTGTTGTGGTCTGACGGCTGTGCGGTCGATGCACTTCGGCATACTCGAGATCACGTCGAGCAGCCAAGGAGCCCGGTCAGACTCGCGGGTCGTGCCTTGACTCCCTTCTTTTCGCTTTGTTAGACTGCCCGTTCTAAGTTATTGAAACATCCGCCAATCTTCACCAATCTCGTACCACGAGGAACACCATGATCAAGGCTTGGCTGCTCGACGAAATGTTTCGGTTTGACCAGCATCATCTCACGGCGGAGGGAAGTCAGAGTGAATGGGGAGCCGGAGACTCCGTTGCTGAGGAGGAAGACCTGCCACCTGCGCCGATTGGAGTGGCCGCCAAGGCTGGGAATGGTCGGGTGATGATCACCTGGGATGCGGTGCCGGATGCGATGTATTACAACTTATATTTCATGACCACCAAGGGCGTACAAATTAAATTTTCAGAACTGACGCGGCCCATCGCAAGTGCTGAAGATTTCAAAACCGTCATCGGTGTGACCAAGGAAAAAGGGACCTGTATCGAAGGCGCACAGTCGCCCTTTATGCACGACGATTTGGCGAATGGGACCTGTTATCACTATGTCGTCACCGTCGTGACGCAGAAGGGCGAAAGTCCTGAATCGCAGGAAGTAATGGCGATTCCGGCTCCCTACCTGATTGCCAAGATTATCGGGCAGGAAGGTGTGGAAGACGGCGAGTTCAGCTCCCCAACCGGCATTGCCGTGGACAAGGACGGCAATCTATACGTCGCGGATACCGACAATCATTCGATTCAGAAATTCGACAAAGCGGGCACCTTTCTTGGGCGCTGGGGCGGTGAAGCGGGCAGCGCCGAGGGCGGGTACTACTATCCGCGCGGTTTGGCTACCAATGCGGACGGACAGGTGTATGTGGCCGACACCGGAAACAACCGTGTGCAGCGTCTGGATACCGACGGCAATCCCATGAAGTCCTGGGGCAAATTCGGATTTGCCTGGCGTGGGGCAGACATGAACAAATTCGACGCACCCTGGGGTGTGACGACCGACCAAGAAGGCAATATCTATGTCACCGACACCAATAACGCACGTATACAAAAATTCAAAGGTGATGGTACGCCTCTTTTGAAGTGGGGACGGGACGGGAGCTTTGACGGAGCGTTTTTTTTCCCGCGCGGAGTGGCGGTTGATTTTGTAGGAAATACATATGTGGCCGATGAAGGCAACAACCGTATCCAGAAGTTCGACACACGCGGGAGTTTTTTGACCAAATGGGGGCGGGAAGGGAGTGGTCCCGGCCAGTTTAAGGCGCCGTGGGGCGTCACCTGCGATGCCTTGGGCAACGTCTACGTGATCGATCAAGGCAATCACCGTATTCAAAAGTTTGACGGCAACGGCACGTTTCTCTGCGCGTGGGGTAATCGTGGGAAAACCGAAGGGCAGCTGAATTTCCCGTCCGGCGTCGCGGTCGACAAGGAGGGAGCGGTGTATGTCGTCGATAGCGGCAATCACCGGGTCATTAAGTATGTGCCTACGGATGAAGAACTGAATCGGGGAAAAGAAGAGCGCGAGCGGGCTCAAGTGGTGACCGATTATCCAATTCCGCGCAATGTAGCGATCAAGCCCGGAGACACCGAAACATTTCTCAGTTGGATGGATTTGCCGGGAGCGGTCTCCTACAATCTCTACTTCCACACCACGGCGAAGCTGACGTTGGAAGGCGGCACGAAGATAGAAGGAGTTTCCAGTCCCTATAATCATACGGGATTAACCAACGATCAGGCGTACTACTATGCACTGACAGCGGTCTACGAGGACGGGACGGAGAGCGGACTGTCCGAAGAGGTCTCGGCAACGCCGGTGCTGATCGACATCACGGCTCCGCAAACTCCTTACGCGGTCATCAACCATGGCGCGTTCATGACGAATTCTCCTGAAATTGTGGTGACGATCTCCGCCACCGATCTCGATACCGGCGTCGCCGCCTATTATGTTTCAGAAAACCCGATGACGCCGATGGCGGGAACGCCGGGATGGGTGGAAGTTCCGCCCGCGATTAAGTTCGGCGCGACGATTCCCTTCATTCTCTCTCCGGGCGACGGGCAGAAGACGGTCATCGTCTGGTTCAAAGACGTCGGGAACAATATCTCGACGCCGGCGAGTGCCACCATTCTGGTCAACACCTCTGGATATCTCTGTGTATCCAAATGGGGCAAGCCTGGCCGTGGAGCGTCGTTGCTGCACGGCGGCGAGTTCATGGCGCCGGTGTATGGATTGGCCATCGATCAACAAGGAGCCATCTTTGTCGTCGACAACGGCAACAATCGTATTCAAAAATTCGACCGCACCGGGAACTTCATTATCCTGTGGGGAAATTTCGGGGCCGCCAATGCGAACTTTCACAATCCGACGGGCATTGCCTGTGATGCGAAAGGCAACGTCTACGTGGTCGATACGAACAATCACCGCGTTCAGAAGTTCGACGGTAAATTGGGTGGCTACATCATGAAGTTCGGCTCCCGCGGGAACGGCGAAGGCCAGTTTAACGCGCCTTGGGGCATCGCGATCGATCGGGTGCGCGGCTATATCTATGTCGTCGATAGCGCAAACTTCCGGGTCCAGAAATTCGACATGAGTGGGGAATTCATCATGTCGTGGGGTAGTTTCGGAAACGGTGACGGGCAGTTCTATTTCCCGCGAGGGATCGCCGTCGATCAGGCTGACGGCACGGTCTATGTCGTTGACATGGGCAATCACCGCATTCAGAAATTCGATACCAGCACTAACGTGTTGCCGCAGCTGCTCACGAAGTGGGGAGGCAGTTCAGAGGCCGGTCATGCCAGCAGCCCCTTGGCGCAGGAAGCCGGACAGCTTCGATCTCCTTGGGGGATTACGGTGGATGGCCAAGGTGATGTGTATGTCACGGATACCGGTAACCATCGCATAGAAAAATTCGACCGCGAGGGGAATTTTATCTCTCAGTGGGGCGGATTTGGAGGCGGTGACGGTCAATTCAATTTCCCCTACGGCATCGTAGTGGATTCTAGAGGAAGCGTATTTGCCGTCGATAGCGGGAATACGAGGGTCCAGCAATTTATGCCGGCGGACGAAGGCAGTGAGCGGTTGCAGGAAGAGGCCGAAGCCGTCGCGGAATTGGGCCAGGTCGACAAGACGAAGGTATAGGCATAACGGGCGAGAGGCCCGGGAGAGGGTGGCGTCAGATGTTGGAGAAGGAGATTCGGGTGGGGCTGACGTATGATGACGTCGTCCTGGTGCCGGCGAAGTCGCATGTCCTCCCGAGCGAGGTCGATACCCGAACTCGCCTGTCTCGAAACATTCAGCTCAATATTCCCATCGTCAGCGCCGCCATGGACACCGTGACAGAAGCGCGACTGGCAATTGCGATGGCGCAGGAAGGCGGGATCGGCATCGTGCACCGCGTCCTCTCTCCCGCCGACCAAGCAGCCGAAATTGACAAAGTGAAGAAATCTGAGAGTGGGATGATCCTGGATCCCATTACGATCTCGCCGGATCAGACCATCCGCGATGCCCACGACCTCATGGCTAAGTACCGAATATCCGGTATTCCGGTGACCAAGGGTGGCAAGCTGGTCGGAATCCTGACCAATCGCGATTTGCGATTCGAAACCAGAATGGACCTGAAAGTGTCGCAAGTCATGAAGCGCGACAAGCTGATTACCGCACCGGAAGGGACAAGTCTGGAGAAGGCGCGTGAAATTCTGCACGAACACCGGATTGAGAAACTGCCGGTCGTGAACAAGCAGTTTGAGCTCAAAGGGCTGATTACGATTAAAGACATCGAAAAACGCATCAAGTATCCCCATGCCTGTAAGGATTCTCATGGCCGTCTTCGGGTGGGAGCAGCTTTAGGGGTCGGGCCTGAGACCGGAGATCGGGTCGCCTTGCTCGTTAAGGTCGGGGTAGACGTCGTCGTGGTGGATACGGCGCATGGGCATTCGCAGGCTGTGTTAGATACGGTCAAAATGGTGCGCAAAGCCTATCCTCAGTTGGACATTATCGCAGGCAACATTGCGACGGCGCAGGCGGCCAAGGATTTGGTGAAGGCCGGTGTAGACGCTGTCAAGGTAGGCGTAGGACCAGGATCAATTTGCACGACGCGGATGGTGTCTGGTGCAGGTATGCCACAACTGACAGCGATTGCAGATTGCGCCAAAGTATTGGCCGGGTCAGGAGTTCCTGTCATTGCCGATGGCGGAATCAAGTATTCCGGCGATATCACGAAAGCCCTGGCGGCCGGCGCGTCGGCGGTCATGTTGGGCAGTCTACTGGCCGGGACTGAAGAAGCTCCTGGTGAAACCGTATTGTTCCAGGCCCGGACTTACAAGGTGTATCGCGGAATGGGGTCGATTGGAGCCATGGAACGGGGCGGCGGTGATCGGTATGGGCAGGGCGGGCGTCCCACACCCAAGTTGGTGCCGGAAGGCATTGAAGGTCGAGTGCCGTACAAGGGGCTGTTAGCGCCGCATATTTATCAGATGGTCGGCGGAGTGAAATCCGGCATGGGCTATTGCGGGTGCAAGACCATCCCGGATTTGCAGCAGAAGGCGACGTTCATTCGCCAAACTATAGCCGGCCTTCGCGAAGGACATGTGCATGACGTCATCATCACCAAAGAAGCCCCTAACTATCGCACCGATTGGGAGTAAGCGCCGTGAGGCGTCAGGCGTAAAAGGTTAGGCGGCTAGCTACGACGTCTGTTCAGGTTGGTCATCGAGTTCATTCCTTACTGCTCACCCCTCACGCCTAACGGACCCTGATGGAACTTTGGCACGATAGAATTCTCGTTCTCGACTATGGGTCCCAGTACACGCAATTGATTGCGCGTCGCATTCGCGAGGCGCAGGTCTATTCGCAGATTTTGCCCTGTACCGCATCCCTTGCCACGGTGCTCGCCTACCGGCCGAAAGGCATCGTTCTGTCTGGTGGACCGTCGAGCGTGTACGATAAAAAAGCACCCTCGGTCTCTAAGCACCTGTTCGAGCAGGGGATCCCTATCCTTGGGATTTGTTATGGCATGCAACTGGTGACGCATCTCCAGGGGGGCGAGGTAGAGCGAGCGACCCACCGGGAATTTGGCCGGGCTGAGCTGACACTCGATGACCGATCGGATTTGTTCAAGGGCATCGGTGCCGGCGGATCCACCACCGTGTGGATGTCGCACGGCGATCGGATCGCGCGCATGCCGCCGGGGTTCCGTTCAATCGCCCACACGGAGAATTCTCCCATTGCGGCGATGAAACGTCACGATGCCAAGCAGCGCATCTACTGCCTCCAGTTTCACCCCGAAGTGGTGCACACGTCCGAAGGCGCCGGAATTTTAAACAACTTCGTCTACGATATTTGTGGCTGCAAGCCCACATGGACTATGCGGTCCTATGTCGAGGCGGCCGTGGAGCAGATTCGGGAGAAAGTCGGTACGGAGCGAGTGATCTGTGCGTTGAGCGGCGGGGTTGATTCGTCGGTGGCGGCGGCTCTCACCCACCGAGCGATCGGTGATCAACTGACTTGCATTTTTGTGGACAATGGGGTGTTGCGGGCTGGTGAACGTGATCAAGTGCAGAAGACGTTTGCCTCGCAACTGCATCTGAACATGCGGATCCTGGATCGCACGAGCCAGTTTCTGACTGGTCTGAAAGGCGTCACCGATCCTGAACGAAAGCGCAAAATCATCGGGCGCTTATTCATTAAGAATTTTGAAGTTGAGTCCAAGAAGCTCAAAGGGATCAAGTATCTGGTGCAAGGCACGTTGTATCCCGATGTCATTGAAAGCGTCAGTTTCAAGGGTCCGTCGGCGACGATCAAGACGCATCACAATGTCGGCGGGTTGCCGACCAAAATGAAGCTGAAGCTCATCGAGCCGTTGCGCGAATTGTTCAAAGATGAAGTGCGGGTGTTGGGCCACGAACTCGGCCTCCCGGATGAGATTATCTGGCGGCAGCCTTTCCCTGGGCCGGGCCTGGCGATTCGCGTGCTCGGCGCGATCACCAAGGAACGCCTGGCAATCTTGCGCGGCGCAGAAACAATCGTCGATCAAGAAATTCGAGCCGCCGGACTCTATCGGGAAATTTGGCAGGCCTTTGCCGTCCTGCTGCCGATTCGAACAGTGGGGGTGATGGGGGATCAGCGGACATATGAGTATGTGATTGCGATCCGCGCGGTGACGAGCCTCGACGGCATGACCGCCGACTGGGCCAAGATTCCGAACGATGTGCTGGGGAAAATGTCGAGTCGGATCATCAACGAAGTACAAGGCGTCAATCGGGTTGTTTATGACATCAGCTCCAAGCCACCGTCAACGATCGAGTGGGAGTAGAAATATCGTGAAGCGTGGAACGCTGTAAATAATCTGATTCCTCAAACGACGAGAGACGAACTATGCTTCACGGAAGGACCCCATGGAAATCAGACTACAAAAACTCATCGCCGGGACCGGGCTTGCTTCGCGACGGAAGTCCGAAGAGTTGATCACGTCCGGTCGTGTGACCATCAACGGCCATGTGGTGAAAGAACTTGGCACCAAGGTGGATCCCGACCGAGATCACGTCAAGGTCGACGGCAAGCACCTGCGGGCCGCTCAGCCCTATGTTTACCTCATCCTGAACAAACCCAAAAATGTCATGTCCACTCTCGACGACCCCGAAGGGCGTCCAACCGTGAAGGATCTCTTGCACGGGGTGACGGTGCGGGTCTTTCCGGTCGGGCGGTTGGACTTCGATAGTGAAGGGCTCATGTTGCTGACCAATCATGGGGATCTCGCACAGGCGCTGCTCCATCCACGCTACCATATCCCGAAAACCTATCTAATCAAGGTTAAGGGCGTGCTCGACGATGCCAAGATCGAGGCCCTTGAACGGGGCGTTAAACTCGAGGATGGGTTTACGGCACCGGCGAAAGTCCTGAAGGTCAGCAAGGCAGAGAGCAATTCCTGGCTTGAAGTCACCATCCATGAGGGCCGGAAGCATCAAGTCAAGCGGATGATCGAGGCCGTCGGCCATTCGGTCATCAAACTGACACGCATACGTATGGGGCCCTTGCTCCTGGGGGATTTGGCATCGAGAGAATATCGGTTTTTGACCGATCGTGAGGCGAATCGCCTGCGCGAGCTTGTGGAAGATCGGGTGGCGCGAGTCGAACGTCCGGAATTGGATGCGTCGGGAAAGCCTGCTCGTTGGAAACCGCCGACGGAACCGGCTCCGCCGCGTCCTCTCAAGCCTGAGCGCTCAGGGCGAGGGCCGAAGTCGCAACGTTCCGAGCGAGGCTCCCGGTCCCAGCGTTCCGTGCCTAATGCCACACCTCAGAGGTCTAGTCGGGGAGGGGCGGCACGGCGCACAGGATCAGGACCGCAGTATCAGCGCTCAGCGCCACGGGCAGGTGCTCAACCTTTCGAAGACGGCAGGAAGCCTCAAGGGCCCGGCCAAGGTAGCACAGCGCGGCGCACGGGATCCGGCTCTCATTATTCCCGTGCTACGCCACGATCAGGCGGACCAGGTTCTCGGCCTGGCGCCAACCCTCAAGGTGCAGGCGCCGGCAGTACGACACCGCGCGTGGGGCCAGGGCAACCGCCGCAGCGATTCCAACCAGGGCCAGGTTTTCAGCGTTCCCGATCCGGGGGAAAACCTCAAGGGGTAGGTCGTGGCGCGACGGTGCGCCGCTCTGGCCCTGGCCAGAAATCTCAGCAGGGCCGACGTGGGGGACCATCGGCGTCGCGCCAGCGCGGTCCTGCCAGAAAATCGCGGCCCTCAACGCGGAGACGAGCATGAAGATCAGGACCCATCGATGCGGAGAATTGACCAAGGCCCAGGTCGGCCAACAGGTTATCTTAAACGGCTGGGTGCAACGTCGCCGCGATCACGGCATCGTGTTGTTTATCGATCTTCGTGATCGAACCGGCTTGACCCAGGTGGTCTTCAATGCTGAGCGTAACGCGGCGGTCCATCAAGCCGGCCATACCTTACGCAGCGAATGTGTTGTGTCGGTCAGTGGGCAGGTCATGGCCCGTCCGGAAGAATCACGAAATTCGCATTTGCCGACTGGTGATATCGAGATCTTCGTCGATGCCGTTGAGATTCTCAACGAAGCCAAGACGCCGCCCTTCATGATCGAAGACGACATAGAAATCACCGAGGCGCTACGTTTGAAATACCGTTACCTCGATCTCCGACGACCAAGAATGCAACGGTTGCTTGGGCTACGCCACGGAATTATGCAGGCTGTGCGAGCGTTCTTGAACGCCGAGAGTTTCCTCGAAGTGGAAACGCCGGTGTTGACGAAGAGTACGCCGGAAGGCGCGCGTGATTATCTCGTGCCGAGCCGCGTCAATCCTGGGATGTTCTACGCGCTGCCTCAGTCGCCTCAGCTCTTCAAGCAGGTACTGATGGCGAGCGGGGTCGATCGCTATTACCAAATCGCTCGCTGTTTCCGTGATGAAGACTTGCGCAACGACCGCCAGCCGGAATTTACCCAGATCGACCTCGAAATGTCGTTCGTGGATCGCGAGCAGGTCATGTCGCTGATGGAGCAGATGATCGTCTCGGTGTTCAAGACTGCCGGCGCGGTGCAATTGCCCGTGCCGTTTCCGCGGATGACGTATGCCGAGGCTATGGGGCGCTATGGGTCGGACAAGCCTGATCTTCGGTTCGGGATGCCGTTGCACGATGTCACTGCGTTTGCCGCGAAGAGCGAGTTCAAAGTGTTCAAAGAGGCAGTGACCAAGGGCGGGCTTGTCAAGGCCTTGATCGTGTCTGGTGGAGCGTCCATGGCGCGGAGTCGCATCGACGCGCTGGGTGAGACGGCGAAAAGCTTCGGCGCCAAGGGCCTGGCTTGGTTGAAGATCACGGCGGAAGGCCAACTGGAATCGGTGATTGCCAAGTTTCTCGATGCCCAAGCCTTCGGGCTGGCCCTGCCGGAAGCGAAGCCCGGCGATTTGGTCCTATTCGGCGCCGACAAGCCGGCGGTGGTGCATGATGTTCTGGGACGTATCAGGCTGCAGCTCGGTGAGGAACTGAATCTTATCGATAAGCAGGTATGGAAGCCCCTCTGGGTGACGGAGTTTCCGTTGCTGGACTATTCGCCGGAAGAGAAACGCTATATTTTTATGCACAACCCCTTTGCCGCGCCGATGGATGAAGACCTGCCGTACCTCGATATCGAGCCCTTGAAGGCGCGAGCCAAGGCCTATGACATGGTGCTTAACGGGAGCGAAATCGGTGGCGGCAGCATTCGAAACCACCGGAGCGACATCCAGTTTCGGATTCTCGACCTGTTGGGAATCGGCAAGGAACAGGCGCAAGCCAAATTCGGCTTTCTGCTGGAGGCTTTGGACTATGGCACCCCGCCACATGGAGGAATCGCCTTCGGCCTCGACCGCTTGATCATGCTGCTGGGCGGCGCAGACTCCATTCGTGATGTGATCGCCTTCCCAAAGACCCAGCGTGCGCAATGCCCGCTGACTGAAGCGCCGTCTTCGGTCAGCGCCGACCAGTTGAAGGAATTGCGGATCAAGCTGGATCTCGTCGAATAGGAGGGGATCCGACCCATGGCCGGCAATACGTTTGGCCGAGTCTTCACCGTTACCTCATTCGGCGAGAGCCACGGGCCGGCGATCGGTTGTGTCGTCGATGGCTGTCCGCCCGGCCTCGTCCTTTTCACCGCGGATATTCAACAGGATCTCGACCGGCGCAAACCTGGCACGTCGCGCCACGTCACCCAGCGGCAGGAGTCCGATACCGTCGAGATTCTGTCCGGTGTGTTCGAAGGCAAAACCACCGGCACACCAATCGCCCTCCTCATCAGAAACGAAGACGCCCGGAGTCGAGACTACGGCAATCTCGCGGAGACCTTCCGTCCCGGCCACGCCGATTACACCTATTGGCAGAAATATGGGATCCGCGATCACCGTGGTGGCGGCCGATCCTCGGCGCGTGAAACGGCGGTGCGTGTTGCTGCCGCCGCGATTGCCAAGAAGTGGCTCTTAGAAAAGTACGGCGTGGTGATTCGCGGGTATCTGAGTCAGCTTGGGCCGATGGAATTGCCGTTTAAAACGTGGGATGCGGTCAACGCCAATGCCTTCTTCTCGGCAGATCCCGACAGCGTGGCGACGTGCGAGACCTTTATGGATGAGCTGCGGAAGGCCGGTGATTCCGTCGGGGCAAGAATTACGACGGTCGCAGAGCATGTGCCGGTCGGGTGGGGAGCACCGGTCTATGCGAAGCTGGACGCCGACTTGGCCGCCGGCATGATGAGCATCAATGCCGTGAAGGCGGTTGAGATCGGATCGGGTTTCGAGTCGGTCACCCAACGCGGCTCCGAACATGGCGACGAACTGACGCCAGACGGTTTTCTCTCCAATCATGCCGGTGGCATCCTTGGCGGCATCTCGACCGGCCAGGATGTGGTAGTGACGATCAGCATTAAGCCGACCTCGAGTATCCGTATTCCGCGTCGATCAATCGACAAGCTGGGGAATCTGGTGACGGTGGAAACCAACGGCCGCCACGATCCTTGCGTCGGGATCCGAGCCACGCCCATCGCCGAGGCCATGATGGCCCTTGTGTTGATGGATCATGCCCTCCTGCATCGCGCACAGAATGCCGACGTGAGGACCTCCACACCGAAGATCGCGGCGTCCGCCAAGACATCAACCACATCGGGCACATCTGCCGGTTCGGCAAAGACCAATTCCGATCCAATGGAAGCCTAGCGGCCAAATGGCCAGGCTTCCCATCATCGACATTCAGTATGCAACCGTCTATCGCGGCGACACGCGTGTGTTTTCTGACTTTTCGTTGACTCTTCAGGAAGGTGAGCACGTTGCTATCCTCGGGCCCAACGGGGCTGGAAAGTCGACCTTTCTCAAGTTACTGACCGGCGAAGTACATCCGATGGCGCTCGACCATACCCGGGTGCGGCTGTTTGGCGAAGAGCGATGGAATGTCTGGGATGTGCGAAAGCAGCTAGGAATCGTCTCGTCCGACCTGCAGCGGGACTATGTGATCTGCGCCGAGGGTCGCAACGTGGTTCTCTCCGGCTTCTACGCCAGCAACGACACCTACGACCATCAAACTTTTACCCAGGCGCAGGTGACTCGGGCAAACGATGTGATGCGCGAGCTGGGGATGGAGCCGTTCGCGTCGCGTTCATTCGGACATCTCTCGACGGGGGAGCAGCGGCGGTTTCTGCTCGGACGAGCGTTGGTCCACGATCCACCGGTACTCGTACTGGATGAGCCGACCAGCGGACTCGATCTCAAATCCTGCTTCCAGTATCTGGATCTCGTGCGGGCACAGATCCGAAAGGGCAAGACCGTCGTGCTCGTCACGCACCATCTGCATGAAATTCCACCTGAGATTGAGCGCGTGATCTTCCTGAAAGGCGGACAGATTCATGCCGATGGACTGAAATCAGCCCTGCTCACCAACGACCACCTCAGCGCCCTCTTCGACCGCCGCATCGTGCTCGCCCAGGCCAACGGCTGGTACCAAGCGTTGCCGGGGTGATTTCTTCTGACGGCTCGGTTATGCGTGGTGTGCTGGGCTCGGTCTTCTTGCTCTCACCTCTATCCCCCTCCCAGCGTGACGGTGAACGTCAGATTCGTATCGATCCGACGCACTTTCACCGCAACCTTCTGACCCGGTGTCGTCCGCTCGATGAGATAATTCTTCAGATGAGCGGCATCGTCGATCTCGGTGTCCTCCACGGCGATGATGATGTCGTGCTTTTGGATGCCGGCAGATTTCGCTGGTTCCATCACGTCCTTGACCGCCATCCGCCACTTGGTCCCGTCCTTCACCGCTACCATATGAATGCCCATTCTTGAGAAGGCCAGGGGTTTCCCCTCCAACGCGGCGGTGACAATCCGTTCGGCAAGTCTCGCGGGGATGGCAAAAGCCATACGGCTGCAGCGGGCGGTGGAATCGTCGCGTTCGGTTTGGATGATGGCGTGCATGATGCCGACCACGTCGCCTTTGTCGTTGAAGAGTCCTCCGCCGGAATTGCCGCTGCAGGCAGCCACATCGGCTTGAATCAACCGCGTGTCTACCGTTTGGAGGAAGGTATTGGTGTTGCCCAGGTGTCCGAAGGACATGGTCGGGCCCCAGCCCATGGGATAGCCCACGGTGAAGACGTCCTGCCCCGGCTGCACGTCACCAGGGGCGAACGAGACACCCGCGAGGAGCTTGGCACGATGTGCCTCGGTGACACGATAGACCACGACGTCTATGAAGGCGCTGTCGCCAACCAGATCAGCCGGAATTTCGTGGAGATCGTGGGTCAGGATATGGATCTGTTTCTGAAGGACAGTGCCGGTCGTGACATCCTGTTTTTCCGCGGCGTGCCGGGCGGTGACAATATAGCCGTCGCGGAGATGAAAGCCGGTGCCACGTACAAGAATCTTTCCGGGTTTGTCCGGGGTGCGTTGATCCTGCGTGTCTTCCAGCACGCCGATGGTGGCCAGTTTTGCCCGGTCGAGGGCCGCGGCATCAATGGCGGCCTCAGCCTCGATGGAGAAAAGTCCCGTTGCAAGACTCACGCAGGCCATCATGAGTACCGCATAACGCACGATGTGATGTAGGGAACGAGCTGATGCGAGCGACATAGGGGAACCGTTCCTTTCGTGAGAATGTCGTCAGGCATTCAGTATAGTCCAGAGCCGATCCTGGAGGGAATGTCGTTCGATTCCTGGCGAGAGTCGGTCGAAACCCTGCGCACTGCCATGGCATCGCCCATGCGGCTGGGCTATACTGCCAATATGCTGTGTTGCACCTACAAAGGCTTTTTAATGGCGATGCTGGTGCTACTGGCCGGCTGCGCGTCGACCTCGATTATTCCTGAACCACTGGAACCACAGATCGACAAGGCCGTGACCTTCAGTCAGATCCTGGAGTCACCCGATTCCTATCGCGGCAAGGTGCTGGTACTGGGCGGGGAGGTGCTGAAGGCGAAGGCGATGAAGGGCGGTACTGAGCTGGAGGTATTGCAACTACCGCTGAATGATGAGCAAGGGCCAGTGACCGACCGCACGGAATCCAAAGGGCGGTTCTTCGCATGGCAGAAAGAGTTTCTCGATCCTGCCACGATTGCGGACGGCACCAGAGTGACGATAGTCGGCGAGGTGACCGGTGCGGTGCTTGAGAAGATGGATGAGGCGGACTATCGCTACCCGACCGTCGATGTAAAACATCTGCATCGATGGGAGGCCCGTCGGGCTGAGGACCCCCTCTCCCATGGGCCGTGGTGGGGGGTGTTCGGCGGGGTCGGTGTAGGTGGGGGTAGCCGCAGTGGCGGGGGCATCAGCATTGGATTCTAGCTGGTTGCTCATGTCAATATCGGCAGTGTTTTCGACATCTGTGAAGCGCGAAACAGATGTCGTCCCTCCCAGTAATATTCAAGCTAAATTGAATCATCAACAGCCGCTTCTGCTTCACGTGCGATGAGGACGGTTGTTTTTCACTCATTTTTTCTGAACCCCAGAAACACGCTGCCGGCCGCAGCGCCAGCTGACGGCAAATAACTCGTCAGGAACTGTTTCACCCCTTCGGCTCCATGCTAGATGGCGGCGAAATTGCGCGTGATGTGTCGTTCGAGTCTTCCCCAGTCGGCGGTAAGCCAACCGACATTCTTGATCAGGGCCATGCCGGCAATGGTGGAGGCGCCGGTGACAAGGACAAGCTTGACGAATCGCCGAAAAGCCCAGCCGATGAAAACTCCCGCGATATAACTTCCACCGAATCGCGCTAGAGCCGGAGAAGCGATATCAGAAATCCAGCCGGTCATACCGGCTAAGGTGGCCATGCCAGCTGCCTAAACCGTCTTTGCTTTCCACGGTAGTTCTGAGATGAAGGCGTCACGCGGGTCAGACGCGGCCTTTGATTTGAACAGATCGAGGGAACTCATGCACACCTCTTTTGGGGATGAAGTGAGCTAGGAGTGTCCGCCGGCAAAGGTATCGCAGGCATGAGGATCGCCGGATTGGAGCCCCCGACGTAGCCACGTCCTGCGTTGTTCGGATGAGCCGTGGGTCCAGCTTTCGGGTTGCACATGCCCTTGCGACATCGTTTGTAAACGATCATCTCCGATGGCCGCGGCTGCGGCTAGGCCTGCTTCGAAATCGCCGGGCTCGATGAGATGGCGCCTGTGCTGAGCATGGTAACCCCAGACACCTGCGAAACAATCGGCCTGGAGTTCCATGCGAACCGAGAGCGCGTTGCGTTCCGAGGTGGAAACCCGTTGCTGCATCCGAGTGACTTTCTCAGCGACACCGAGCAGATTCTGGACATGGTGTCCGATCTCATGCGCAATGACGTAGGCCTGGGCAAAGTCGCCGGGCGCGCCGAGCCGTTCGGCCATTTCCTGAAAAAAAGACAGGTCTAAATAGACCTTGCCGTCACCAGGGCAGTAGAAGGGGCCGACTGCGGAGGAGGCCGTGCCGCATGCGGATCGCACCGCACCGGTGAACAACACCAGTTGTGGGTCTTGATAGGCAGGGCCCATTATCGGCAGGAGTTCTCTCCAGGTGTCTTCCGTATCGGCGAGGACGACGGAGGCAAACTTGCCGAGGTTGTCGCTGGGTGCACCCCTTGGTCCTGCTCGGTCTGGTTCTGGAGACGTGGTGATATCCTGTACGCCGTTGATCATATTAAGGAGCGTGAGTGGATTGGTCCCTGTCAGAAAGCTCACTGCGAGAATGACCACAATCCCGCCCAGGCCAATACCGAGGCCCGATTTGGCCGGGCCCATTCCCCGACGATCTTCAATGTTTTGGCTTTCCCGTTGGCCGCCCCATCGCATGGTCGAACTCCTTGCGTGAGATGTGACCCGCCTGCGTATCGGCACCCTGACTCAAGGGAGGCCTCAAGTCAAGCTGAGCACATCAAGCTAGGATGTCGATGACGGTTCCACTGCCACCGGATAGGCAGTAGTGTCGTGACCGAGTCCATAGCGGGAGTAGACATGCCTTGGATAGGTTCGTTACACTGAGGTTATGATGAGTTGTATGGTTTCTCTGCGCAGGGTCGCCCTGACCACATTCACCAGTTTCGGGCTGATTGCCCTACTTCAAGGGTGTCAGATGCCAACGGGCTTGCCACCGAGTGCGAACCTAAAGCCGAGTTTGGCGGCGCCCGAATGCCCCAAGATCGGCGGCATCTACGAACTGAACGGCGAGGCGTTGCCGGGCATGGTGGATTTCTACCGGAACCGGAACAGCAAGTTGACTCTGAACGCCATGCTTGGTGTGGCGGCGCCTGCGGATATTCTGCAGGATGCGGTACGGGTGGAGCTGTTACATGACGACACGCTGGAATTGGTCAACCGCCATGATGGCGCAGTCACGGCCCATCAACTGGATTTGCAGCCAGAGGATCGCGTGACCTGCAATCGCAATCACATCACGATTTACCGAACTCGCTTCGAGGGAGGCGAGGATCCGGAGCCGCTCCGCAACATTTCCAACATTGCGCAGGAGTTGACGGTGGAGGGGGACGGCACGCTGCTTGTCAGAACCCGCATCATGAATCAGAGTAAATCCACTTTCTTTAGCACACCGATGCCAGAGGAAGAATATGCGGCTAGGTTCAGGCGTCTCGATTGACCACCCGATATCGATCAGTCCCGCATCGCTCTTTTCTTTCATCCCTCTTCCGCCTCCTTACTCCAGCCTATAGTGTAGTGGTATTGTGCTATTTCGCCTGGCATTGAAGCGATATTGAGAACCGCTCTCCTATGACAGTTCATTTCAGCCCTCGCACTCTTGCGTTTAATAAGCCCTATGATGTGCTGCCTTGCTTTACTGATCCGGAAGGGCGTCCGACACTGGGCGACTATATCAATGTGCCCGGCGTGTATGCAGCCGGTCGGCTTGATCGTGACAGCGAAGGGCTGCTGCTGCTGACGTCGGACGGCTCGCTGGCTCATCGGATAACTGACCCGCAACACCATCTCCCCAAAGTATATCTGGTTCAAGTGGAACGAGTTCCTGATGCGGCCGCCTTGGAACGCTTATGCAAGGGGGTGATTGTCAACGGGACATGCACGAGGCCTGCGCAGGCTCGCCTATTGGACGCGCCACCGCAGTTGCCGGACCGGCCCGTTCCGATTCGATTCCGAAAGCAGGTCCCCACCGCATGGCTGGAACTCACATTGCGCGAAGGAATGAATCGGCAGGTGCGACGTATGACTGCCGCAGTGGGCCACCCGACCGTGCGGTTGGTGCGGGTCGCGATCGGCCCGATCACGTTGGGGGATCTCCCGCCCGGTCAGTGGCGGGAGCTGACGACGAAACAGGCCGACGAGATGTATCGCTCGATGTAGGGTACAGGCGCCTGATGCATGGCCTGGAGGAGGGGTTGCGAATGAAAACAATTGATCGAATCATAGTCGGTTTAGGTGGCCTGCTGTTAGGGCTGTCGGTTGCCGTTTCCCCATCCCATGCCGATAGCACCGTGATTACCAAGCCGAGCAGGTATTCCGTGTCTGAGACAATCGATCGGATCGGGAAGGTCGTCACCGACAAGGGCATGACACTGTTTGCCCGCATCAACCACGCGGAAGAGGCGCGAAAAGTTGGATTGGAGATGCTGCCCACGGAATTGCTAATCTTCGGAAATCCCAAAGGCGGCACGGCGCTTATGGTGGAAAAGCCGACGGTGGCGATTGATCTACCGATGAAGGCGTTGGCGTGGGAAGATCGGGCCGGCCGCGTGTGGCTGACGTACAACGCCCCTAGCTTGTTGCATGTACGACATGGGCTACCGGAGGTGTCTGCTGCCCGGCTCGATCCGGTGGGGAAACTCCTTGAGCGCGCGGTGGAGTAGTCGTGACCTGATCTGCGGTGCGTTGGAAAAAGGAACGAAGAGGATTAAGATGGGCCCCACAAATTACACGCTACGTCGCGAAGCCCACGAACATGATGCTTCTATAGCGGGGTTGGTCCGGAGAGTCGGCGGTAGGAGATCAGGCGAGGGCGTGAAACGGGTGGAATCACTGAATCGCTTCTACAGGACGGGGGATTGACGATGTGGTCACAGACCAGGGCCGTGAGCAGGTGGTTCGCATTGCTGACGCTATGTGGGGCCAGTTTCGTGCCTGCGGTGTCTGCGCTGGGAGCCAATCCGGATCCCGTTCCCGTGGCCGACATGAGGCACATCAAGAAATTTGTCTCGGTAGAGGTGCAAACCCAGGGAACTGCCGAGAAGCTAGGCATCAGCAGTGCCGAGCTGACTGATGTGACCCGGGTGACATTGCTCAATAGGGTGCCGGGAATTGCGCTTGAGGGATCGAGTGGTCCGTCTCCCGACGCCCCTGAGCGGCTTAACCAGCTCGGGTTTTTCACCTGCGAGGTCTGGACGGTTGGCGAACAATACATTGCGGCCTATCATGTGGATTGCAATGCGGGGTCCTACACCACACAGAAAACGCCGGGCAGTCTGTGGAACCAAGCGATTCTGGGGTACGGGCCGAAGGATGAAGTCTCTGATGCTGTCCGGAAAGGTGTGCGCGCAATGGTCGAGCTGTTTGCGACCACGTTCTCCACCGCCCGCGGGGATGCGGCTGGCCGGTAAGTGAAGCAATCTCGGACGTGCCAATCGCACACCACCAACAGAAACCACCACCTCACGTCCCTGCGCCGATTCGACTTTGTGTCAGCGCGCCTCCACCTTACGGTGTATTGCTGCTAGGGTTGTTGCTTCTATTTCTGTGTTGAGTGATTGCGCTGGTTCAGTTCTTCCGTCCGTTTGAAGCCTGGCAGAGCGAGGCTCTCTCGTATCTACTTGTTACGTTCTAACGATTGATCATCATCGCCTGTGTCCGCGTGGTTTGAAGCTTTTTGTCGGGGACCATTGTCCCTTCAGCCAAGAAAAGACCACTGCTTTTGATCTTGGGATCGGTGTTCTGATTGCGATGCAGGTTCGGTTGGTCGTCGGGCGGCGGTGAATATCGAATTTAAGGGAAAGCGGGTCAGTGGGCGTCTGCAGCCGCTCCGCGTGCTCCACTTGCGCCCGAAGGCCGGGGAAGCCCATCGATAGCATTGTGTGAACAACGGGCAGCGAGAGGCACAGTTCAGGGTCATGCGATTGTAGTATGCCCATGAGTGTACGTTCGATTTCGCGGAATAAATGAGATGGTGGCGTGATGCAGCTCAGTAGCTCGACCATGACATCGTTGGAGATTCCATTTCGGCGACACCAGTATCCTCACGAGGGCCGCTCTGGCCGTGGCGGATCGGTATCGAGATACTCTGATTGCCCAGGAGAGATCATTCGGCACGCATGTGCTGGAGTGCGATCTCTGCGACCCGCCCTTGATGCTGGACCAGCGGGGACGACTTACAGAGGCTTCCTTCTGTGGTCGAGCTGGTCTTGCGCTGTTCTTCATGTGCTGAGGTGTGTTCGTAAGTAGTCATACTTGTAGTCTATTCTGAACATGGGGGATAGATCGGCAGGACTTTCAGCTACACTCTCTCCACGTCCGCAATAATCGTGTGCAGCCCACTCGAACCAGCGGGTTGTGGGCGGATGAGCTCAGCGATCTGAAGCTGTCCCCTGCTGTCGATGGCGCGGACGGCGACCTGGTATTTGCCGCGTTTCGGCGGACGCCAGGTGTAGTTCCAAATCACCCATGAATAGGGCGACATGGGCGTTTCGATCTCGCATGAATCCCACGTTCTGGCTGCATCCATACTGATTTCCACCCTGCTGATCGAGTTCGGTCCGCCGAAGGCAATCCCGCGGAATCGCTGTTCAGGTCCGCGTAGTGTCTGGTAGTGGCCGGGGGAATCAATGCGGGAGAATGTCTTGATCGTAGCGTCGTCGGTCCATCCTTTGCGTTGCCAGTAGCCGCGATAATCACCGGGGTAGGCTTCGATTTCTACGATCCACTTCACGTTTTTGATGCCGTAGAGTCCAGGTACCAGCAGGCGCAACGGGAAACCATGCTCCTTCGGCAGTTTCTCACCGTTCATCAGAAATGCGAGCATGACATCGTCCTGCATGGCGCGTGTGAGCGGAATGCTGTCGTCGTACGCGTCCGCTCCACGAAAGACAATATCGCGCGTGGTCTCTTCATCAATGTTTGCTTCCTGCAACAGTTTCTTCAACGAAATGCCGCGCCAGCGGGCGTTCCCAAGGCTGTCCCCCCCGGGCAGCGTATCGATGCACATGAGTGTCGAGACCTGCTCAAAGTTGTCGCGATTTAACAACCCACGCCAATCCAGTGAGAGCGGTTTCTTGACTTCTCCTTTCACTGACAGGCGCCACTGGTCCTGGCGAAGATCGCGAGAGACGTTAAAGGGGGAGTCAGAATAGTTCACAACGTAGAATTTCTGGTTTTGTGTGAAGTAGTTGGTCTCGCGCGGGGGCATTGCGAACATCCGTCCGAACAATGATCCGACTGCATCGCACCCCCCGGTGAGGCCTGCGATAGCCCCAATTCCAGTGAGTTTTAGAAGATTTCTTCGTTTTAGTGAGAGCCAATTTTCCATGGAAATACTCTGCGATAATAAAAAGATGAAAGCAAGGCTTGACTCTGGAAAGCCAGATTGGTATAAAAGCGCACGTTTGATCCAGCCTAGTGGCCGATGCGGTTGTAAGCCCCGCGACGGATTCTCAGGAAACCCTGATCAAAAAAATATCTCCTGGTCCTCTTGACAAGACCAGCGCCGCGGAGTAGAGTGCGCGGCTCGCGTGATGAGCGCGAACGGTTCTTTGACAACTGAATAGAGCGAGAAACGAGTAAGGTAAGGTGTATTGAAGAGGTGGCCCTCGGGTCCAATTTCAAGTAGAACCTTTATGAGAGTTTGATCCTGGCTCAGAACGAACGCTGGCGGCGCGCCTAATA
>CAZBNV010000054.1:0-30661 GCA_964493335.1 uncultured Nitrospira sp. | reverse complement strand
CGACCGTGATGAAACGTCGTCAACAGGGCATCCTCACGGGCATGCCGTTCATGGCGAACATTACCCCGCGCACGTTCATCGACGATGCGGGAAGAAAACTCTATGTCGCCAAGGCTCCCACGCGCGTGGTGTCGCTGGCGCCGAGCATCACGGAAATGTTGTTTGCGCTGGGGTTGGATGAACAGATCGTCGGGGTGACGGAGTTCTGTGATTTTCCCGCGGCCGCGGTGGGCAAACCCAAAATCGGCTATGCCAATCCCAACCTGGAGTCTCTCATCGCGCTCCGTCCGGACATGATCGTGGCGCCGCGCGAATTTCACCGCGCCAATGTCCTCGCCAAGCTGGACGAGCTGAAGATCCCGGTCTTCCTGCTGGATGCCAGCTCGCTCGAAAACATTTTCTCGCACATTCATCAGCTCGGACGAATTTTCGATCGTGCGACCATCGCCCATGCCATGACGCAGGCCATGCGGAAACGGATGGCCGAGATCAGCAGCCGAACCGAGCACCTGCCGCGTACGCGAGTGCTGTATGTCATTAACAGCCAGCCGCTGATCACCGTCGGTCCCGGCAGCTATATCCACCAGATGATCGGCCTGGCCGGGGGCATCAACATCGCGTCCGGAGCCTCAACGGCCTATCCGCGTCTCACGATGGAAACCGTGTTGAAGGAAGATCCCGAAGTCCTGATCTTTCCGATGGGGTCGGTTGAAACGGTGCCTCGGAGCGAACAGCAAGAGTGGCGGCGCTGGACGACCCTGACTGCCGTGCAGCAGAACCGCCTGCGCGAGGTCTCGGCGAACGCGCTGAATCGTCCCGGTCCACGCGTCATGGACGGACTGGAAGAACTTGCCAAGGTGATCCATCCTGAGGCCTTCCCTTCCGATGCGGCGCCTATACGACCATGATGCCCTCTGCCGGCCATTCCCCGTCGCCTGCTCCTGCTCATTCTCTAGGCTCGCCGCCGTTGTCCTCGCCATCTATTCAGATCGCCGGCCAGGACCAACTCTTTCCAGGTGCGGTGCTGACCGCATCGCGCTGGTGGGTCATCATGAGCGGCCTGTCGATCGCGGCTCTTCTACTTGCCCTGGTCTGCCTGCAACTCGGGACGCAATATGTGGGGCTGGGCCAAATCGTCCGGGTGTTCGCATCCGCGCTGTTTACTCCAGTCAGCGGCAATGAGACAGCCGCTACGACCAGCGTTATTCTTCTACAAGTTAGACTGCCGCGGGTCTTCTTAGGCTTCCTGGTGGGGAGCTGTCTGGCATCCGTCGGTGTGGCGTTGCAGGCTCTCCTTAGGAACCCGCTGGCCGACCCCTATGTGCTCGGCGTATCGAGCGGGGCGGCGTTGGGTGTGGCATTGGCCGTGTTATTTGGAATTGGAACCACGGTGCTCGCTCTGTCGATCCTGCCGGTGTGTGGATTTGTGGGGGGCCTTCTGGCCCTGGTCGTGATCTATCGGATGGCGTCGACGTATGATCGGTTGCCGATTCATTCGGTGCTGTTGGCCGGCGTCATCCTCAATGCCGTTTTCTCCGCGCTGATCATGTTCATCACGTCCATCATGGAGCCGAATCGGTCCTTCGGCATGATGGCCTGGCTCATGGGCTCTCTTACGGCGCCCGCCTATCCGGTGCTGGCCGCGCTCTCGGCCTATTTACTCATCGGCCTCGTGTTCCTGTTCAAGCAAGTCCGGGTGTTGAACATCCTGGCCCTGGGTGAAGAGCCGGCTCGATCACTCGGGATCGATACAGAGCGGATCAAACGGTTTATCTTTCTGCTATCGGCGCTGCTGACCGGCGCGGTGGTGTCGTTCAGCGGCATGATTGGATTTATCGGCATGATCATTCCTCATGCCGTGCGCCTGGTGGTGGGAGCCGATCATCGCTTGCTGCTGCCCGCCTCGGCACTCGTGGGAGGAATGTTCTTGATGGTGGCCGACACGATCGCGCGCACGGCCTTTGTGCCGTCGGAAGTCCCGGTCGGGATCATTACGGCCTTGGCGGGCGGTCCGTTTTTCGTCTATCTCCTGGTCTGGCGAAAGGATCGATTGGCGTGAGCGGTCCTCTAGATCAGGCGCCCACGGTGGGCGCGGCGGTTTCTTTCGGCCGAAGCGCTGCCCATGCCTATGAGGTGCAGGGATTGCATTTTTATTACGGGAGACCCCGTGCGCAGGATCTCCACTGGGTTCTCCGAGACGTCACGCTTGATGTCGAACCAGGTGAAATCCTCGGCATCGTCGGCCCAAATGGATCAGGGAAGACATCGCTCTTGAAACTCCTGGCCAAGCTCGCTGTGCCTCAGCAGGGGAACATCGCGTTATTCGGGACCAGCCTGCATAGCCTTTCACAGGAGGACACGGCGCAGACGGTGGCGTTCGTCCCGCAGGAGAGTGCGCAGATGTTTCCCTTCACGGTGGCGGAGACGGTCTTGATGGGACGATTTCCCCATCGTCGGCGGACGCGATGGAATCTGGGATTCGGGTGGGAAGATCGGGAGGATTTCGAAGCAGCGGCGCAGGCCATGGCCACTCTGGACATCAGTCATCTCGCATCACGCGCTGTCCCCGATCTCTCCGGGGGCGAACGCCAGCGCACCATGATCGCGCGGGCCTTGGCACAAACGCCTCGCGTCATATTGCTGGATGAACCGACGGCCTTCCTCGATCTTCAGCACCAAATCGCTATTTGTTCAGTGCTGCGGCGGCTCAGCGATGAGCGAGGCCTGACGGTTGTCATCGTGTCGCATGACTTGAATTTGGCCAGTCAATATTGCGACCGAGTGGTGATGTTGAAAGAGGGCAGGATCTCCGCGGTGGGCACTCCATCGGACGTGATGTCAGTTGAGGTTCTGCGCGAGGTCTATGGTTGTGACGTCTTGATCGATTCGCATCCGGAGTCGGGGCTTCCGCGGATTACGCTGCCAGGGCGTTATGCGCCGTTCACGGTGTGAATCGTGAGTCGATTGTTGCGGGAGGGGTTCGTGCCCGGCCCACCCGTGTAAAGACAAGGGCGCGAAATCACTAAGGAGAGAAGTGTCAGGAAGACGCCGTCAGCGTCGGGGAAGATGGTGCAAAACCATCACGGTGCCGCCACTGTAAGCGGGGAGTGACCCTGCATGAGCCACTGACTCGGTTCGTGAAGCGTCGTTCGTGAAACGTGAATCGCAGGACCATGAGGCTTGCGAGATACGTTTTACGAGACACGTTTGACGCTCCGTTTGGGAAGGCGCAGGGAAGCCATGAGCCGCAAGTCAGGAGACCCAACTGACGGGTGTTTCAACTGATCCCTTCGAGCGAAAGGGAGAGTCAGCATGTTGTCTATTGTCAGGGAGTGGTCCGTCCCATGTGTGTTCTTGTTGATCGCCTGTGCCCCGTCAGTCGGGACAGGCAAGGCATTGGCGGAAGAACCAGTTGAGCCGGAGCCGGTCGTGCAGGCCGAAGAAGTCGTGGTGTCGGCTACCAAGACGCCGCTGCCGGTGAGCCAGGTGACCAGCGCGGTGGAAGTGATCACCGAGCAGGACATGAGAAAACAAAACATCAGGAGTGTGGTCGATGCGCTCCGGTTGGCCCAGGGGCTCGCGGTGTTTTCGAGCGGAGGGCCAGGGACCGAGGTCAATGCGAGAATTCGCGGGGGCAGTTCGAGCCAGACGTTGGTGTTGATTGATGGGGCCATCGTCAACAGCGGAACCTTGGGAAGTTACGACTTTTCCAATCTGACCACCGACAATATCGAGCGGGTCGAGATCCTGCGCGGCGCGCAAAGCATGTTGTGGGGATCGGACGCCATGGGCGGCGTGATCAACATCGTGACGAAGAGGGGCCAGGGTCCGCTTTCCGCGACCGGCTTTCTGGAATATGGATCCTTCGCATCCCTTCGCGAAGGCGGCACGGTGTCGGGAAAGCAGGGCGTGGTCGACTATAGCCTCTCGCTCTCCCGCTGGGACACCTCCAGTTTTTCCGCGGTCAACTATCGTCGCGGCGCCACCGAGCGTGACTCCTATCGCAACTGGCAGGGATCCGGGCGAATCGGGGTGGACCTTCCGCATGACGGGCGACTCGATTTCAACATGCGCTGGATGAATTCCGATGTGCAGCTCGACAGCGTGTCGGCGACCTTTCCGGCCGATGTCTATGGATCCAAAATTCGGAATCAGCAATATGTCTTCAGCGGCAGTTATGAGCAGCCGCTTACAAGTTGGTGGTCGCAGAAACTCACGCTCGCACGGTCGCAGGAAGCGTCGTTGTTCCTTCCGGGAACGTTGCAGCGCAGCCTCGTCACGGGTCTTTTCAGCACCCCGTTCGGAGATCCGAACGAAACCCGCGTGCTCTCCAATCGTTTGGAGTGGCAGCACAATTTCCAAATTACGAAGCTGCTCTTGCTCAGCGCGGGCTATCAATTTCGAGAACAGCAGGGAGAGAACGATACCGGACTGATCAATCGCGTCCTGAGCTCAAATGCCGGATTCGCGCAGGCACAGTTCAACTTGTGGGATCGGGTATTCGCAACTGCGGGCATTCGGCATGATAGTTACAACGTGTTCGGCGATGCCACGACCTATCGCCTCACCGGCGGGTATTATCACAAGGAAACCGACACCAAGTTGCGCGCCGGCTACTCAACGGGATTTCGGGCGCCCAGCATGAATGAGTTGTACTTTCCCAATTTCGGCAATCCCAATCTAGGGCCGGAAAAGAATCAAAGTATGGATGTCGGAATCGACCAGTACTTTTTATCCAAACAACTGAAGTTCACCGGAGGATTTTTCTGGAACCGGTATCGCAACCTGATCATTACGACCTTCGATCCCGCATTTTGCGCGCCCTTCAGTACGTTTGGTTTTTGTCCGCAGCAGCTGGGTGAGGCCTCGACCAAGGGATGGGAAGCCGGGCTGTCCTACACCTATTCAAGTGATCGGGCGTTCCTGAAGGGCCTCATCGTGCAGGCGCAATATACCAATACCATTACGCGTGATTTGGAGACGCACACCCGGTTGCCTCGCTGGCCGACCGACCAGTGGAGCGCCTCTGTGAGTTATCAACCGATTGAGCCGTTGTGGATTACTGTGATCGGCCGCTATGTCGGGTCGCGTTTTAATACCACCGGAGAGCAGCAAAATTTGCGGGCGTTCGATGTGTGGTCCTTGGCGGCGACTTACGACGTAAACAAGTGGGTGCAGGTCTATCTGAGGGCTGAAAATTTGTTCAACGAGAAGTACGAAGAAATCGCCAGCGCCGGCACGCCGATCCGGTCGATCTTTGGTGGCGTGCGGGTCGCGTTTGGTGGGAAGTCATGAGTGAGAGATGAGAGCACCAGTGTGATGCAACGGCCTCGTCTGGTCATCGCCGGCACCCACAGTGGTGCCGGCAAAACCACCGTCGCCCTGGCACTCATGGCGGCCTTGAAGGCCAGGGGGCTGGTGGTTCAGCCGTTCAAGGCCGGGCCTGACTTCATCGACCCCGGTCATCACCAGGCGGTGACCGGTCGGCCATCGCGCAATTTGGATGGCTGGATGTTGGGCGAGGTCGTCAACCGCGATAGTTTTACACGTGCCTCAGCCGATGCGGACCTCTCCATCATCGAAGGGATGATGGGGCTCTTCGACGGCAGTTCGTCGGTAACGGAGCGAGGCAGCACGGCCGAATTGGCGAAGCAACTGCATGCGCCGGTTTTGCTGGTGATAGACGGCAGCGCCATGGCGCGCTCAGCTGCGGCGATGGCGTCGGGCTATGCGAAGTTTGACCCCGGGTTATCCGTGAAGGCGGTGGTCTTTAACCGGGTCTACAGTGAAGGGCATTATCGCCTGCTGCGCGACGCCGTGGAGGCGGAAACGGACCTCATGGTCGTGGGATATCTGCGCCCCGATGCCTCGGTGACCATTCCGGACCGGCACCTTGGTCTGCGGACAGCGATTGAACAAGGCCAGACTGATCTTTACGAGCGGCTGGCGCGATCTGCCGCTGACACGGTTGATCTTGAGCGGGTGGAGGCCTTGGCTCGATCTGCGGATGAGTTCGCGGATGACCTGCCGAGGTCTATCAGAGCGGGGCGGTTATCGTCGGTTCGTATCGGCGTGGCCCATGACGCGGCCTTTTGTTTTTACTATCAGGATAATCTGGAGTTGCTTGAATCGGCAGGCGCGGAGATCGTAAGGTTTTCGCCCTTGCACGATGACGAGTTGCCGGTAGCAGATCTGCTGTATTTCGGCGGAGGATATCCGGAACTCTATGGAGAAGCCTTGGCGGGAAATGTGACCATGCGCCGTGCCGTCCGTCAGTATGCTGAACGAGACGGTGCGATCTATGCCGAATGTGGTGGGTTGATGTATCTGACGCAAGCGATTCGAGACTGCGATGGCCGGCGGCACGAGATGGTCGGGGTTTTTCCTGCCGAGGCGGTCATGCGTAAAGCCGGCATGACATTGGGTTATCGAACCGTGGAGGTCACTCAATCCTGTCTCCTCGGCGGATCGGGCACGTCAATGCGCGGGCATGAATTCCATTACTCCATGCTCGAACCGAAGGGCCAATTGCATTATGCCTGCAGCCTGTCGGATGCAGAGGGCAAGCAGGTCGGTGAGGATGGATTAATGGTAGGAAACACGGTCGCACTTTATTGCCATCTGCATTTCGCGAGCCGTCCGGTGGTGCCCATGGCGCTGGTCGCCAATGCGAGGGGATCGCGCAAGAGGATGTCGTCTCATGGAAAAAGTTAAGATGCCGGATCAGAACGAGCACCACGCGAAGATGCAGCGGTTGAAAGCCTCGGTCGATCGACGGATCGAAGCGGCTCAGGAAGAAAAGGGCTTGTTGATCGTCTACTCCGGTGCGGGCAAAGGGAAAACTACTGCCGCACTCGGAATGGCCTTGCGCTGTCTCGGCCACGGCATGAAGGTGGCGGTCGTGCAGTTCATCAAAGGCGCGATCGATACGGCGGAGGAGCGAGCGCTCAAGTCATTCGGCGACCGCGTGACGTTCCTCCGCATGGGAGAAGGGTATACCTGGGAGACCCAAGATCGTGAGCGCGACACGCAATTCGCCCGGCAGGCCTGGGAACAGGTCTGCGCATTTGTGGGCGACCCCTCCTATGCCATGGTGATCTTAGACGAGTTCAATATCGCGCTCAATCAGGGGTATGTCGACGTGCACGAAGTCTTGCCGCGTCTGCAGGCGCGCCCGCCGATGCAGCATGTCGTCATCACCGGTCGAGGCGCTCCGCCTGAGTTGATCGAAGCCGCAGACCTGGTGACCGAGATGAAACAGGTGAAACATCCCTTTCGCAAAGGCATCAAAGCACAGCCGGGGGTGGAATTTTGAGAGGGCCGGTGACCAAGACCTGTGAGCATTGCCGGCAAACCTTCTCTTGTGGCGGCTATCAATGCTGGTGCGGATCGGTTGGCATTACCGAAGAGCAAATGGACTGGATTGCGGCGCGTTTTCAAGATTGCCTCTGCCCCGCCTGTCTGCAGCAGGTCGCGAGCGGTGCATTGGGGCCGGAACACTCGCCGAGCGACGATCATGGCACGTGAGGAACGACAGATGGTGGCTCGAACAGCGGGCGGTCCTAATGAACCGTTTTCACCTGCCGAGCGGAAGGCGGTCTATCGAGCTATTTTCGAGCGCCGGGATGTTAGACGAAATTTCCTGGCGACGCCGATTCCTGATGAGGTCCTCGCACGCTTGTTGAACGCGGCACATCATGCCGGGTCGGTGGGGTTCATGCAGCCCTGGGACTTTGTCATCGTCCGTACGAGTGAGACGAAACGCGCGGTGAAGGAGTTGTTCGATCAGACGAACGAGGCCGCGGCCCTACGGTACAAGAATCCTCGCGCGGGGCTCTATCGAAGTCTCAAGCTCGAGGGCATCGAAGAATCATCGATCAATCTCTGTGTGACCTGCAGTCGGCAACGCGGTGGGCCGCAAGTCCTTGGACGTTCGACGGTGCGAGACACCGATCTGTATAGTACCTGCTGCGCCATTCAGAATCTGTGGTTGGCAGCGCGAGCCGAAGGGATTGGGGTTGGTTGGGTCAGCATCTTGAATCATGCCGCACTGAAACGGGTGCTCGGTATTCCCAGGCCGGTCAAGGTGCTGGCCTACCTCTGTCTTGGCTACGTATCGGAGTTTGCGGCGAAGCCCGATCTCGAAACGGCGGGCTGGCGCGCCAGGCTTCCCGTGCAGGAACTGGTGCACTTTGAAGCATGGGGAAATAGAGCGCAAGGGAAGGGGAGAAAGCAGGGATGCGAATCACCAAAGTCTATACGAGAACCGGCGACGCGGGCCAAACGAGGCTAGCCGGAGGCCAGCAGGTCTGGAAAGACTGCCTGCGTGTCGAAGCGTACGGCACGGTCGATGAATTGAATGCGTCCATCGGCTTGGTCCGAGCGATGAATGCCGAAGCCGGTACCGCGTCAGCCGCCTCGGCACAACTCGAGGAAGATCTGCGCTGGGTTCAGAACAAACTGTTCGATGTCGGCAGCATTCTCGCTACGGCGCCAGGCCAAACATTCAAGAACATGCCGACGGTGACGGGGAACGATGTGACGAAGCTTGAGCACTTGATCGATCGCTGCCAGGAAGATCTGGAACCGCTCAAGGAATTCATTCTCCCAGGCGGCGGCAAGGTCTCGGCGACGCTCCACCAAGCCAGGACGATTTGTCGTCGCGCCGAGCGAATCTGCATCCGGCTGGCGCGCGAGGAAGCGGTCGAAGCCGAGCTCAACAAATACCTCAACCGTCTGAGCGATGCGTTGTTCGTCTTGGCGCGATGGGTGGCGAAGACGCAGGGCGAACCGGAGTTTTTGTGGCAACGGGAATCCAACACGCCTGCCGGCTGACTGTATGAAACGTAAGGCCAGCAGACGATCGCGGCTCATTCTGGTTCTGGGAGGCGCCGCATCCGGAAAAAGTCAGGCCGCGCTGGAACGGGCGGGACGGATCGGACCGAAAGTCTTTGTGGCGACGGGAGAGGCGTTGGATCGTGAGATGGCGGCGCGAATCGCGCGGCATCGCGCGACGCGGTCAGCCGATTGGGCGACGGCAGAAGTCCCGCGTGAGTTGGCGGCTTGGTTTCGATCGGATGGCAAGGCGTATCGCACGATCGTCGTAGATTGTCTGACGCTCTGGTTGAGCAATGTATGCGGGCGTCGCATCGCAGGCGCAGACGTGGCCGGGCGGGTCGATGATGTGCTGAAGGCCATGCGCGCCGTTCCGGCCAAGGTGGTGCTGGTGAGTAACGAATTGGGATTCGGGCTGGTGCCGGTGAGCCGCAGCGCACGCGCCTTCCGCGATGTCGCCGGACGTGTGAATCAGCAGATCGCCGAGGCGGCCGACGAAGTCTATTTTGTCATCAGCGGTCAATCGCTCAGACTGAAATGAAATGGGGGAACTCGATGACGCTTGATGAGGTGTTGGCGCGTATTCACCCGGTCGATACTGAGATAGGAGCAAGGGTTCAGGCTCGCCTTGACCGGCTGACCAAACCTCTGGGCAGTCTGGGGCGGTTGGAAGAAACCGCCGTGCGTTATGCCACGATGACGGGTGAGGTGAAACCGAATGTGCCACGCGGGGTGGTGTTCACCTTCGCCGCCGACCATGGCGTGGCGATCGAAGGAGTGAGCGCCTACCCGCGAGAGGTCACGCCGCAAATGGTGCTGAATTTTCTTCGGGGTGGCGCCGGCGTGAATGTGCTGGCGCGCCATGTCGGTGTGGAGGTGCGAGTCGTAGACATCGGCGTGGCCTATGAATTCGGAGTCCTGCCGCGTCTCATTCAGAAGAAGGTGATGGCGGGAACCAGAAATTTACTGGTCGAGCCGGCGATGACTCGTGAGCAGGCAACAGAGGCCCTGCAGGTCGGCATCGACCTGGCCACCGAGGCGGCGCGGGAGGGCATTGGCTTGATCGGAACCGGTGATATGGGTATCGGCAATACCACCGCGAGTGCGGCGATCACCGCGGTGATGACCGGTCGGCCGGTGGCCGAGGTGACGGGCCGAGGGACCGGCATTGACGAGGCGGTTCATGCGCACAAGGTGACGGTCATCCGACAGGCGCTCGATCGGCATCGCCCAAACCAGGCGGACGCACTTGATGTGTTGGCCAAGGTCGGCGGTTTGGAAATCGCGGGTCTTGCCGGGCTCATACTCGGCGCTGCAGGAGCACGTGTGCCGGTGGTGTTGGATGGGTTCATCGCCGGGGCGGCTGCCTTAATCGCCGTGGGATTACAGCCGCGCTGTCGGGACTATGTGATTGCCTCGCATCGATCGGTGGAGCGGGGGCATCAAGCGATCTTGGATCATCTGGGCCTGAAACCTCTCTTCGATCTCGATCTCCGACTCGGTGAAGGGACGGGAGCTTGTCTCGGTATGAGCCTCGTGCAGGCGTCGATCAAGATTCTCACCGAGATGGCCACGTTTGATGAAGCGGGTGTGTCGCAACGTGACTGAACTCGCCGCCATGACCAGACCGTTTGTCTTCGCTTGGCATTTTCTGACGGCGATCCCGATCAGCCGGCGCCATCATGAACCGACGGCGACCGAATTGGCTGCCTCGATGGCGTGGTATTCCACTGTCGGCCTCATGATCGGCGGCCTGCTCGCGCTGGCTGATATCGGATGGCGCTGGTTTCTGACGGATGAGGTTGTGAATGTGTTGCTGATCGTGCTGCTGGTGCTGGTCACGCGCGGCTTGCATCAAGATGGATTGGCAGACACGTTGGATGGATTGGCCGGTGGCCGCACGCCGGCGGACCGGTTGCCGATCATGCGCGATCCACGTGTCGGCGCGATCGGGGCCACAGGATTGTGTTTGTCTTTGTTGCTGCGGTATGCCGGATTGCTCGCCCTTCCCCAATCGTTGCGTCTTCCTGTCCTGGTCTGTATGCCGGCGCTGGGTCGTTGGGCCATGGTGGCCGTCGCCTGGTCTTCTCCCTATGCGAGGAGCGAAGGGGGACTAGCCGCATCCTTTCTCACCCACTTGTCCTTGTATCATGTGCTGCTGTCGAGCCTCGTGTTGGCCGTGGCGCTGGCTGTCGGATTGGGATTCCTCGCTGCGCTTGCGACCATGGGCGCGGGACTGGCACTCGTGGTTCTGGTGCGAACCGGTTGCCGGCAGTGGTTTGGCGGGGTCACGGGAGATCTGCTCGGCGCGACGAATGAATTGGTCGAGATCCTTTTCTTGCTGCTGGTGCCGGCCTTGGTGATTGGTCGATGACCGGCAGGGATGTGCTGATCGTAGCGATATTAGATGCCCTGTTGGGGGATCCTCGTTGGATTCCTCACCCGGTCAGGGGGATGGGTGCGGTCATTGCCTGGTTCGATGATCGGATCAGGAGCTTCTGCCAGTCCGATCAGGCCCTTCGAATCGCCGGTGTGTGCCTCGCAATAGGATTGCCGGCGGGAATCTATGCTGCCGCAACCTTCGTCATCGGGCAGGCGACCTCATTCTCGCCGTTGCTTGGCCAAGCGGTTGGGATCGGATTGGCCTATACGACGCTGGCGGGGCGTGATCTTTTTGATCATGTCCAAGCAGTCAGCCGTGAATTGGCGCAGGGGAATCTCCCTGGGGCGCGTGAGGCGGTGGCCATGATCGTGGGCCGCGACAGCGCAACCTTGACGGAGCCTGAGATCGTGCGTGCGACGGTCGAAACGATTGCGGAGAGCACCTCGGACGGCATTATTGCCCCGCTCGTGTACCTGACTCTGGGCGGCGCGCCGCTGGCCTTGGCCTATAAGGCAATCAATACGCTCGATTCAATGGTCGGGCACCGCAATGCGCGCTACGAATATTTCGGCTGGGCCTCCGCGCGGCTCGACGATGTGGCGAATTGGATTCCTGCGCGACTTACCGGCAGCTTCATCGCCTTGTCGGTGGGCCTGGTAACGAGGCAGTGGCATCGCGTTCGAGAGAGCTGGTACATCCTGCATCGAGACGGGGACAAGCATGCGAGTCCGAACAGCGGGAAACCGGAGGCTGCCATGGCCGGTGCATTGGGCATTCAACTCGGCGGGCGGAATTATTATGAGGGAGTCCCTCACGACGGCGAATTAATCGGTGATGGGAGCGCCGTGCTAACGCCCCTGCACATCCACCAGGCCTCGCGCATCATGATGGCCACCTGTGCATTGGGGCTGTTCTTTGCCCTGCTCTCGTTGTGGCAATCATGACAGGCATCGGCCACGGCGGCGATGTGTATGCCGCGGCTCGCGAGTTGGGACGGGGAATCCATCGTCTTCTTGATTTTAGCGCCAGCATCAATCCTTTAGGACCTTCTCCCGCCGCCTTGCGGACGATCGCCCAGGCAGAGCGTCTGCTGCAGCATTACCCCGATCCCACCTGTTGGGATCTGCGTCAGGCGCTCGCGGCGTATTGGCAACGCGCAGCCGATGAATTTCTCATCGGAAACGGCTCGACCGAGTTGATTCACTTGCTGCCCAGGGCCTTGCAGATCCGGCACCTCCTGATAGTCGGTCCGACGTTCTCAGAATATGCCGCGGCGATGAAGCGATGTGGGGGCCACGTCAGCATGGTGATGGCGGATCGCGCCGAAGGTTATCGTCCGCCGCTTGAGCGAGTCTTTGCTCCTGCGCATGGGTTCCGGCAGACAGTGACCGGTCGACCTCCTATCGATGCCGTGATCCTGTGCAATCCTAATAGTCCGACCGGATACGCATGCGATGCCGCAGCGGTGAGAAGACTGGTGCGACAGGCAAGTCGCCTCCGGCTGTGGTTCATCGTCGATGAAACGTTCGCCGAATATTGCCATGAAGTGTCGATCCTGTCACAGGCTCTGCCTGAGCGCGCGATCGTGCTGCGTAGCTTTACGAAATTTTTTGGACTGCCAGGGCTTCGCGTAGGATACGTGGCGGCGAAGTCACGCGTCATCGAACAGATCGCGGCACACCAACCTCCGTGGTCTGTGAATATGCTGGCTCAACGAGCTGCGGAAGCCGCATTGCGCGATGTGCGGCATGCCCGCCGAAGCCTTCGATTCATGGAGCGAGAGCGGACGCGAATGATGAAGGCACTCACTCGCCTGCCGGGTTGTACCGTGTTTTCTTCTGCGGCGAATTTTATCCTGATGGAACTACCGGTCGGGCAGAAGGTGGCAGAGACGGTGGCGGCATTGCGTCGCCAAGGCATCCTGATTCGGGATTGTTCGCAGGTGCCGGGATTGAATGCCCGCTCCGTGCGGGTGGCGGTTCGAACGAGGGCCGACAACGATCGTCTCCTGCATGCCTTGGCCGCCGTCATTCGGCAGGGTGGCTCATGAAATCGTCTCTTCCAGATCGTTTCTCGACTCACTATCGCATTGCCGAAGGCACACTCATTATCGATCTCGGGACTCGCATGCGCGTGGTCTCCTCCGCCCCGAGAGGGGGAGGGCTTCGAACGACTCGCTATATTTTGAATCATCAGGTCTCTCCCAATCCTGGCCGGCAAGGGGGCTCAGGGTCGAATACCTCTCAGCCGCATTGGGGCGATCCGGCTCGGTATCTTGGACGCATTGCGGAGGCTCTCGGAGTGGACGGTGACTGTGTCGGCCTCATGACGGCCGTTCCGATGAAACAGGTTGTGACCTGTCGTGATACGCAGGATGGAACCTGGGTTGAGTGTTTTGCCACAGTCGGAGTGACCAACGCCGTGCAGGCCGGTGAGCCACCGCAGCGGACAAGCGGAGAGAAAAGTGATCGAACGCCGGGCACGATCAATCTTATTGTGATTACGAATGCCTGTCTGGCGGTGTCGGCTTTGGTCGGTGCCGTTCAGGTAGCGACAGAAAGTAAGACCGGGGTGTTACGTGACCATGCCGTTCCTAGCTGGACTGGTCGGCCCGGTGCGACGGGAACGGGAACGGATGCCGTGGTCATTGCCTGTGCCCTGAGGGGCCAAGGGCCATGGCAACCCTACGCCGGCACCCACACCGATATCGGTTCCATGATTGGGCGGGTCACCGCCGACTGCCTCACGCGAGGCCTGGCGCGCGCGAGACAGTGGGCCGCGCAATCTCGATCGTAAATCATTCCTCGTCATGCCACAGCCTATGCCACATTCTGTTCGCGCCATTGCAATTGCGATTCTGGGTACTGGCTCCGACGTCGGGAAGAGCATGATTGTGTCCGGATTATGCCGGCTTTTGCGTCGGGACGGTTTTCGAGTCGCCCCCTTTAAAGCCCAGAATATGTCCTTGAACTCATTTGTCACGCCGGAGGGCGGTGAGATCGGGCGTGCCCAGGCCCTGCAAGCCGAAGCCTGCGGAATTCCACCCCATGTGGACATGAATCCCATTTTACTGAAGCCGGAATCGAATTCCCGGTCCCAAGTGATTGTCCAGGGGCGAGTCTTGGCCACGCTGGACGCGCAAGCGTATTTTGCCCGTACTCACGATTCCGATTTGTCGCGCGCGGTTCGAGAGAGCTACGAGCGGCTGGCGTCGCAGTACGAGGTCATCGTCATCGAGGGCGCCGGGAGCGCGGCCGAGGTTAACCTTCGGGATCGTGACCTAGTGAACTGGCCGGTCGTCGAAATGGCCGATGCCCACGTGGTGCTGGTAGGGGATATTGATCGCGGGGGCGTGTTCGCGCAAATCATCGGTACGCTCGACCTCATTGCACCGGAAGAACGCGCGCGGGTGTGTGGCATCATCATCAACAAGTTTCGGGGGGATTTGTCCCTATTCGCCGATGGAGTGCATTTTATCAGGGAACGTACCGGGATTCCCGTCCTCGGAGTGCTCCCTTTTCTTCGAGACCTTTCGCTCGATCAGGAGGACAGCCTCGACGTGGAGCGGGGGCGACCGGTCCCTTTTTCGGCTGACCGCATCAACATTGCCGTGCTCCTCGTACCGCACATGAGCAACTTTACCGATTTCAACGCATTGGCCGAAGAGTCGGACGTGCGGTTGCGTTATGCCGCTTCTCCAGAAGAGGCGACCGGGGCGGACGTTATTCTGCTACCCGGCACGAAGACGACGCTGGCGGACCTGGGCTATTTGCGCGACAAAGGGTTCGAGGCGCTGCTGCGCCATCACGTGGAACGTGGTGGAGAATTGGTCGGTATCTGCGGAGGATACCAAATGCTGGGGCGACAGATTGCCGATCCCGAGGGCGTAGAAGGTGGCGGATCGGGACAGGGCTTCGGTCTGCTTCACCTCACGACCGTGTTGCAAAGCGACAAGATTACAGAGCAAATCGAGGCGCAGGCGTTGCATCTCAGTGGGATGGAGGCATTGCCGGTTCGCGGGTATCTCATCCATATGGGGCGGACACAGCGTCACGAGCATCGGCCTTGTTTTGAACTTCAGGCACGAGCGGAAGGTTCAGAGCACCCCAGTGGAGCGATGGGACTAGACGAACAGTGCCTGGATGGTGCGGTACGTGATGATGGCTTAGTATGGGGCACTTACATTCATGGCTTGTTCGACCAGCCTGCGTTTCGGCGCGCCTGGCTGAATAGGCTACGAACACGCAAGGGACTTCCCGTTCTCGATCCGTCCCTCTCACAGCAGGTGAATGATAAGCGTCGGGACGCGCTGGATCGATGGGCTGACCATGTCGCGCAGCATCTTGATTTGAGTTTTCTCTCGGCATTGCTGCAGCAGCAGAGAGGAATTGTATAACAGTCGTATAGTCTTTCCTGGGAATTCTCCGAAGCCGCTCTGACAGTTGCCCTTCTCCAAACGACTAAACTTTGGCGCCACCGTCGAAATCTTGAACAGTGGCGTGAGCCACTCTGCTCTTGCTGAACATAGTGGATATAGTTGATCGTTCTGACGTATTCACCTACGAAATCACAGACTTCCTTGATTCCACGCTCATTCCCCTCAGCAATCCTAACTATTTGATTTTGTTTGGCACCGATCGTGCACAGCAAGCCAGCGTCGCAATTGCCATTCGACAGGCGGACCCTATGGCGAAAATTGTCAACGAGGAATTTTGCGCTATCTTTGTCAGAGAGTCATCTGAGTCTCAGGGGCATAAGTCTCGGCGGGACGATCAGAAACAGGCAGGAGGAGGGGGCATGGCGAACATTTTCATCAAAACATCTGTGGTGGCTGCACTGATGATGACCTGTGTCGGTACGGCCGGTCCCGCATTGGCCAATACTGAGGTGGAAACGGCCGAGTTGCTCATCAAGCTCGTGCAGGTAGGACGCGGTCTCATTTCTGAACACCAAGCGACGATCAACGATGCCAGCAAAGGCGATAAAGGTTTTACCGGCGACTATGTTGCCAATCAAGTGATCGATCGCTTTCGAAAAGCGACGAAAATCGATCTGACCCGTCCAAACAGCACGCCACAGGCTCCGCTATTCATCGCCATGATCGAGTCGGAGAAGGAAGTGATCGACGAGGCTCAGCCGGTCATCAACAAGAAAGATGTGGGGTTTAAAGGTATTATTCCCGCCGTTTTTGCCCGCAAGACTGGAGAACGCTTCTACCGTAAAACCGGGATTCGCGTGAAGTTGACGGGCACCGACTATCGGTTCCCGGGCAACCGGCCGGACGATTTCGAGTCCGAAGTGCTCCGGATTTTTGCCGACACGCGCCATCCCAAGGGCCAACCCTACAGCAAGGCCACGATGCTCGACGGGAAGCCGGTGCTGCGAATGATGGATCCTGAATATGCCGCGCCCACCTGCCTGGGGTGCCACGGAAATCCCAAAGGGGAGCGCGACATTACCGGAGCCAAGAAAGAGGGCTGGCATGAGGGCGACTTGGCCGGCGCCATCAGCATCGTGATTCCCATGCGGTAACTATCGGTCTGAACTCGTCAATAGAGACATCTCGCACATTTACTTGGGTTAAAGGGGAGGATGCATTCATGAGCAAGATCGTTGTCGTCGATGATTCCTATGCTGAACTGCAGTTGATCGAGGGTTATCTGAAATCTGCCAATCATACGGTCGTGTCGTATCCCAACACGGACAAATTGGAAGATAAGCTGGCGGTGGATAAACCGGACCTGATCGTCCTGGATGTCGTGATGCCTGGGCGCAATGGGTTCCAAACCTGCCGTGACCTTAAGGGCGACGACCGGTTTAAGGGCATTCCCATTGTGCTCTGCACCTCGAAGGGGCAGGAAAGCGACAAGTTCTGGGGCCAGCAGCAGGGTGCGAACGGGTACGTCGTGAAGCCATTCAAAGCAGAAGATTTGGTAGCGGCCGTGAAACGGGCGCTGAACTAACTCATGAGTGACGTCCCGACGACTCACTCCCAACCGCTTGAATCATTCTCGGCTCCCGGACCATCTCGTCCATCGAGACTCTCCGGTGCGGCGACCGAAGGCACCTCTCGCATGTGCGTCTTGACGCTGGGCGGAGAACCCTTCGCCATTGATCTCCGCCATGTCAGCGAAGTCTTCGAGGTGGAATCCGTGACCGTCGTTCCGGGCATGCCCAGTCTGCTGACGGGGGTCACCAATCTTCGAGGCACGGTTGTGTCTCTGATCGATCTACGAGGGATGCTTGGCCTGACGATGGACCATGCCGCGCTTCCTTTCGCGGTGGTGATTCGTCAGGGCGCAAGACAAATCGGCCTGCTTGTCGATCACGTTCCTGAGATTCATACCGTCGCTCGCGAGCACCTGCTGCCGGCCATGCAAGCCGGACCAGCCGGCGCACGCCCCTGTGTGTCGGCCGTGCTCCGACTGGACGAGCGTCTGGGAGGAGTGTTGGAGGTTTCGCAAGTGTTTGCGCAAGTCGACGGAGGCAATACTGCATTGTCGTCGGCGTAAGAAGCAATGATGTGAGTCTTCGCGAGCGCGCGTCACCGGAGATTGTGCGACCGGCCGCCGAACGTTGAGGGATGCAGCGAACAAGGAGGAGCGCACCATGATCGGGCAAGGCGTCAAGAATCGATTCCAAGACATGAAAACCCAGACGAAACTGCTGGTCAGTTTCGGTCTCGTGAGCGTCATCATTATGATGATGGCCAGTGTCGGTGTATTCACACTGCGTCAGCTCAGCAGCCAATCACAAACGGTGTATGCCGACTATACAGTGCCGCTGGCCGAATTTGCTCAGATGGGAACGGCGCTGACCAAGCATCACCAAATTTTGCTGGACGTTGCGTCGGCCACGAAACAAGCCGATTTCGCTCAAGACGTGACCAAACTCCCCCCACTGAAGGCGGAGATCGAGAAGGTATTGAATAACTATAAGAGCACGACACTTCGCGCGTCGCGCTCCGGCCGTGACGAGGCGAGAGATCTGACGCTGTTTGAGCCGGCTTTGAAGAAATATTTCCAAGACGCGGAAGGCGCCCTCAGCGCGATGGCAGATAGCTTTGACCGCAACGTATTGTCCTCTGCTCAGGCAGAACAAATGCGGGCACTTGGCGTCTTGGCGTTAACCGTCAACCTGACGCCGTCCTTCGAAGGTGCCGTCAAGCGCCACAATGAGCAGGTCACCAGCATTGAAGCGGTCGCCAAGGATCTCAACGACGACGCGCAGACCCTGGCCTCTACCGGTACGTTTATTCTGGTCGTCGGCGGTCTGGTCGCCGTGGCGCTCGGAGTTTTCGTCGGATACGTACTGGCAACCTTCCTGTCTCGCGGTATCACACACATCGCCAACGTCGCGACTCAGGCCGCCGGTGGCAATCTGCAAGCCCGTGCAAAAATTCAGTCCCACGATGAGTTGGGCCAAATGGCTACGGCCTTCAACTCCATGCTCGATCGTATTACGACCCTCGTGTCCACCGAGGAAGAACGCGACACCATGCAGAAACGCCTCATGCAGTTTCTTGTGCTCGTGTCTGAAGTCGGTAAAGGAGACCTGACGAAACGAGGTGAAGTGACGGCAGATATGTTCGGTAACCTCGCGGACGGTTTCAACCTCATGATCGCGCGGTTCGGGCAATTGTTGAAGCAGGTGCGTGAAGCCGCCGATCGTGTGAACAAGTCGGCCGGCACGTTGCGGGATTCGGCCGGTCAGATGTCCGGCACAGCGAGGACGCAGGCGGAAGAGTCCGTCCGTACCCTCGGCGCCGTTGAACAATTGGCCGCTGGGATGCGTCAAGTGGCGACGACCGCGGGCGCGTCTTCCGATTCCGCTAAACAGGTGCTTTCGGCGACGGAACGAGGCAACGTGGCCGTGCAAGAAACCGTGCGGGACATGCAGAGCATTCGGTCTGCGGTGCAACGTATGTCCAAACAGGTGAAAGGTTTGGGTGATCGTTCACTCGAAATTTCCCAGATCGTATCGACGATTCGTGATATCGCGAATCAAACCAACTTGCTCGCGCTCAACGCCGCCATCGAGGCGGCCGGCGCTGGTGAGGCCGGCGCGCGATTCGCCGTCGTCGCCGACCAGGTCCGGAAGTTGGCGGAAAGTTCCACACAGGCTACACGCGAAATTGCTGATCTCGTGAAAGTGATTCAGACGGAAACGCAGGACGCGGTCGTTGCGATGGAACATGAAACCCAGGCGGTGGAAGCAGGCTCCGCATCGGCCCTTCGAACCGGTGACGTGTTCGCGGAAATTTCCGACATTGCTAAACGGTCGTCCGAGCTGGCGCAGAATATCGCGAGCGCGGCGTCGGAACAGACGGCATCCACGGAAAAGGTCGGTCGAGCCATTAAGGAGTTCACCGGCGGCGCCGTGGCGACGCAGAAGCAAACAGACTCGACACGACTCACGATCGAGGACATGGCGAAATTGGCCGAGGGCCTCAACTCGTCAGTCGCGCAGTTCAAACTCGCGTAGGGCACCTCTTGAAGAGCGGTCATGCATGTCCGCTCGGACGTTGAGTGGGTCAATGAGCTCTGATTTTGATCGCGATCAGCTGTTGGACATTTTCGTCGCCGAAGCCGGCGACGATATGAAACGGTTCTGGGAGGCGTTGCATCCGAAGGGGAAGGCGCATCCGGAACCGAACGAAGTGGCCGAGTTTCATACAGTCGGCCACAAGTTGAAAGGCGCGGCACTGTTGTACGGATTTGCCGGCCTTGGCCAACTAGGGGCATTGCTCGAAGAGACGCTGGAGCACGTGCAGGAGATTCCTGCCGAACGATGGCCTGAAGTCCTTCAATTGCTTCGAGACATCGTGGCTTCCTTTCGAAATCAGGTGGAGCGAATCGGACGCGGCGCCGGCGAGGACCCCTCCGTTGTCGAGGATTTTGTTCGGCGACGCGGTGAATTGCTACCCCTTGATTCTGTCGAGGGATCAGCCGACTCAGCTGGATCCTCGAATGAAGTGACGGAAGACTACCTGATCCCTGAGCTCGACGACGAAGTTCTCTCATACTTTTCCCCGGAGGCCGAAGAGTATCTCAATACCATCCAGACGCTGCTGCAGCGTTTGGAAGCGGACACGAATGATCCCGAGACGATTCAGCAATTGTACAGGGTTGCGCACACGCTCAAGGGGTCGGCCTATACCGTCGGGTTTCAGGTGGTGGGAGACATCGCCCATCCGATCGAAGCCTGTATGATTGCCGTTCGAGAAGGGCATGCGGACATCGCGCCGCACTGGATTACCGTGATCCGGCATGCTGTGCAGACGATGCGCGCCCTGATGGCGCGAGAGGTTGGGTCGATGGCCCGCTTGCAGCAAGAGGTTCCTCGTATCAAAACGTTCCTTCGAGAGCTGGAGGACGGCACGAGTCAAGCTTCGGCAGAAATACCTGCATCTCATCACCCTCAGGCGCCGCCATCGCACGAGGTGATGCCGGCTGCCACGCCCGTGGACGACTCAGCTGCACAATCCATGGGCACGTCTCAGCCAAGCGTGCTGGCAGAAGCCTATCTTATTCCAAACCTTGACGCCGAAGTGATGTCCTACTTCGCGCCCGAAGCGCAGGAGTATTTGGAGAGCTTAGAGGCTGACCTGTTGCGCGTGGACAAGGATGCAGCCGATCCCGAGACGATTCATCAACTGTTCCGGACGGCTCACACGCTCAAGGGATCCGCTTATACCGTAGGATTCCAGGCCATCGGTGATCTCACGCATCATATTGAAGACTTCATGGGCGCTGTTCGCGAGGGGCATCTTCAACTCATGCCCGGGCACACCGACGTGCTGTTGCGGGCGATCGATGTTATTCGTGCCCTCATGCGACGAGATCCGTCGATGCTGGGGCGTACACGCCAACGATTTTCAGCCTCGCTGCAGGAGTTGAAGCAACTGGGGCAAGCCCCATCGGCAGGCGACGTTACACCAACGACCATGCCAATGAGCACCGAGGTCGCACCCGCTGAAGAGGTGCGTGAGGCCGTTGGGGTCGAATTGTCCCGAGGCGGGGAGGGGAAAGCCGGCGAAGAGCGGGAGGTCATCCGAGTCAGCCGTGAGCGCTTGGAGCGCCTGCTGAATCTGGTGGGTGAGTTGGTCATCGATCGCGGACGACTGGAGCAGCGGCTCCGGACGCTGGATCAACTGGCTTCCCAAGTCGTGGCCAACAAGAGCCGGTTGATCGATGCAGTTCGAACGTTTGAGGACAAGCATACCTTCTCTTTTCAGCCGTCGCCTATGTCACCTGGGGAAGAGCTGCCGCAATCTCTTCCTACGGGCGGTGATTTCGGGAGCCTGGAGTTCGACAAGTACGACGACTTCAACATTTTGGCGCGACGCATCAGCGAGGTGACGGCAGATATCACCGAATCCATGTCGCAGTTGACCGGGTCGATACACCGCGCTCAAGACGACATGGGGCAGCTGCAGCAATTGACGTTGGGCATGCGTGACGAAATCGCCCGTGCTCGAATGGTGCCGATCGGGACGCCCTTTACGCGGTTCCGTCGCGCGGCGCGAGAGATGGCGCGTGCCACAGGCAAGGAAGTCAACTTGGTCACGTCGGGTGAGCACACGGAAATCGACACCGGCGTCGTCGAGCGTCTTGTCGACCCTCTGGTTCATCTGGTGAGGAATGCGGTCTACCACGGGATTGAGCTCGCAGGCACGCGTCTTAGTCAAGGGAAGCCGGCGGTCGGTACGATTTATCTTCACGCGGCACATCGGGGAAATTCGGTGCTGATCGAAGTGGAAGACGATGGCGCGGGTCTCGATATCGCGAAGATCAAGGCCAAAGCCATCAAGCTGGGACTCGTGAGGCCGGATGTGGCGGACTCATTACCCGAAAGTGAAGTCATTAAATTCATTTTCCTGCCCGGGTTCTCCACCGCGGACAGCGTCGGCGATCAAGCGGGTCGGGGCGTCGGCATGGACGTGGTCAAGCGTGTCATCGAGACGATGAACGGCCACATTGAAGTGGAATCGGTACAGGGGCAGGGTACGAAGTTTACGATGCATCTCCCGCTCACGCTCTTGATCGCGACCGCCTTGCTCGTGCGAGTCGACAAGGATCGCTACGCGATTCCGCTCCCCAGTGTGCGAGAGGTGACGATGTCGACCGCGTCGTCGATCCAACAGATGGGTGATCGTTCGGTGATGCAGATCGGCGACGAAGCCATTGAGGTATTTCCGCTGGACAGCCTCATTCGTCGGGAGGCAGGCTCCATTGATGGGTCCAAGCCGGTGGTGATCGTTCGGACATCGACCGGGGCGCTCGGCTGTGCCGTCGATGAGTTGCTGGGTCGGCAAGAAATTGTCATCAAGTCCCTAGGGGCGCTGAAGCCATACGAGCGTTCGGTATTCGGGGGGGCTACGATCGATCCCGAAGGACGCATCGTGCTGGTATTGGATGTGAGTCGGCTGACGACGCGTGAGTATCATGAAGCGATGCCGATAAGACAGAGCGGTCTTGCCTCCTCCATGCTCGACGAAGCAACTCAGACTGCTCCAGCGCAACTGCCGGAGAAACCGTTGCCCCTGCTGCTGATCGACGACTCGCTCAGCATCCGAAAATTCGTGGGACGCATGCTTGAAGCGGCTGGGTATACCGTCGATACGGCAACGGACGGAGAGGAAGGATGTCGCAAAGCATTGATGCAGAGATACCAACTCATTATCACTGATCTCGAAATGCCGAAGTTGAATGGGTACGAAGTGATTCAAGCCCTTCGGGCAAGGCCACAGACGCAAACGACTCCGATTCTGGTAATGACCACACGGGCGGGTGAAAAGCACCGCCAAATGGCTGTCAGTGTCGGCGCGTCTGGCTATATTGCCAAGCCGGTAGAAGAACGGGCTCTGATTCAAGAAGTTCAGAGATGGACGGGTCGTGAAGCCGGTGTGAGACAATAGGAACGTTGTGCTGATTCTCTGTTTCACCGGCAGAATGAAGGTAAGCCATGGGCCTCCGAGGACATAAGATTACCGCTACGTCGGGCGGACAGACGGTCAGGTTTTTGGTGGTGCTCATCGGATCTACGCATGTTGCGTTTCCTGCTCACTGGGTCCGCGGCATCATTACGCTTGCCGAAGCAGGGGCTGAGGAACTCGTCACCTGGGCCAACTCCTGTTATGAGAGGACCGATCTAGCCGGCCGGCTGATCATCGGAACACCGATTCCAACCGCTGAGACACGCATCGTTCTGTACGGCAATGACCAGCGCTCTCGATCATTTATGGTAGGTGGAGTGTTGGGCCTTGTGGATATCGACCGGTCGCAGGTTCAGCCACTTCCACCGCAGTTTAGAGGAGGGGAGCGAGACCGGCTGCTGGGATATTTTTCCGATACGGCCTATATCGCACTCATTGCGAATCCTTTCTGGGTGCTTGACCTCCCGTCTCGTAAGAATGTCCTGGATGCATTCATCCTGCAGAGCCCTGAACGCTGCCCGGCGGCCGGTGATCCCGGCCTTTGCCTACCGTTGAGGGCCGTCGAAGACGCCGTATCGGCAGAAACAGCTCAGGTGAAGTAGAAATCGAGGCTGAACCATGTTACGCGCTCAATTACGCAGGCAGGCCCAAACGAGCACGAAGAGCAACGCCGAAGCACGGATGCAGGGCATAGTCGTGTTTTCAGTGGCAGGGCGCCGGCTGGCCGCCAGAACCGATGAAATTGGCGGGGTCATGCCATGGCCTGGCGCGACGGCGGTTCCCAGCGATACGCCCTTCGTCACCTCACTTGTCCGTCACGCGAAGGGTTGCCTCCCCGTCTTCGACCTTGCGGCCAAGTTCAAGCGTACTATGCATGAGGACGAGTCATTGTGCTTGATAGTCAAACATATCGATGGCCCCCTCGCCATTTGTATCGATTCCCAGGTTCCATCACTTCATATGGTGGCGCGCTCATCAATGCACTATCGAGCCGGGAGTGACCCTGACATCACCGGAACCTGCGTGGCCAACGAGGAAGAACTCTCCATCATCAACCTGACGACTCTGGGGGTCTCATCGCTCCGTTCAGGGAAATGAGCTCTGCATCGTCAAGAGGAACGACATGCCAAAGATTTTGATAGCCGATGACAGTATTGCAGTTCGTAAAGTAGCTGAACGTCTCCTGACCGAGGCTGGAATGGGCGTCACCCTGGCTGCCAACGGATCAGAGGCGCTGGCGCTTCTCAGCAAGGATCGTCCGGATTTGATCGTGTCAGATGTCATTATGCCTGACAAAAGCGGCTATGAGGTCTGCGCCTTCATACGAGCACAGGCAAATTTTGCGGACATTCCGGTCCTCTTGATCAGCGGAATTGTAAACGATGAAGTGTCCCGGCAGGCGGAATCCTGCAAGGCCGATGGCGTCTTGAAAAAGCCGTTTCAGGGAACCTCCCTGAAAGATCGGGTGTTAGATTTGCTCATGAAGCGGCAGCCCAAACACGTGCCGATGCCTGAGCCAGCCTCTGTGGAGAGGCCTGTCGTTGCGGAGCCGCCTGCGGTTCCCGTCGGATCGGCGTCCGTTGAGCCTGAACAGGCCCTGGTAAAAACCGTGGAGAGTGAGCCATTGCCTGAGTCTGCCGTGACCAATCCGCCTGACCCCGACTTGTCGCCGCTTGAGGAGAGCAGCCATGAGGCAAGCGCACTCATCGTCGACCAGACGCCCGTTGAGTCGACTGCCTCGACCGAAGCCGAGAATCAGCATGCGGAGATTCTGGCGCTCCGGGATGCTCGACTTACAGAACTCGAGGAGACACTTGCATGTGAGCGCAGACAGAGTCATGAACAGATGGAACAGATGCAGCGTGCGTTGGATGAACAGCGGGCGCAGGTCGAAGACTTATTATCACGCATCGGAGCGCTCGATCAGGCATTGGCGGAGGAACGCGCGCAACGAGCCACCCTGGCGGAGCAGCTTGACGAGGTATCGAAACAAGCTCATCGAGTCGGCGAGCTGGAAACTGCGTTGGCCGAAGCTCGTCATGGAACGGAGGAACTCTTACAACAAGTCTCGGACAATGCTCGCAATGCTGAGCGCGTTCTCGAATTGGAGGCGCATCTTGCGGCAGAGCGTGGGGCCGCGACTGAACTGGTCCAGCAGCTCACCACACTTGAGCATATCGAACGGCGGGCGCATGAACTCGAAACGACCCTCGCGAGCGAGCGTGAGGAGGCGGAGGCTTGCCGGAAGCAAAGCGCCGAGTTCGAGACACTCGCGGCCCGCGTGCCGGATCTTGAAGAAGCCGTTGAGCAAGAGCGCGCACGCATCGCGAACCTGGATGGCATGCTCGCGACGGAGCGGGAGACGGCGGCCTTGGTGATGGCACAGGTCAAGCAGTTGGAAACCGCCGTTCAGCGTGCCCAAGAGCTTGACCTTGCATTGACCGATGAGCGGGAGCGTTCGATGGAGCTGATGAAACGTGCGACGGAGGCGGAGCACGTGGCTGAACAGTCCAACCGACGATTTGAAGACATGGCGCGCAAGCTTGGCGAGATTGCAGGACTCGCCTCCCAACTTGGGAACGGGAAACGCTAGCAGGCTCTCACGCGTCCACTTATTCTGACGCGTGTATGAGTCAAGGGCAGGACGCCACGGTGTCAATCGAATCAGAGCAAACCGAGGACGATTTTCAAAAGGAGCTGGTTGAGCTCTTCGGCCAAGAAGCCCAAGAGTGGCTTCTTCAAATCCATTCGGCACTCACCGAACTTGAGAATCAACCGGACCTCGATCGCCATACGCAACTTGTGGAAGCCGTTGTACGAGGCATCACCAGCCTCGGTGGCTCTGCAGCCACGGTGAATCTCGCCGATGTGGAACGTGCTACGTTTGCGCTGCTCCCCTTCATCGACACCGTGAAAGACCGGACCACGGCCACAAAGCAGGATTACGCCACAGTCCGTGCGCAGTTCGGTATCGTCATCGCGTCCGTCACGACGGCAACCGGTTTGACACTGGATCTTGGAGTGTCCCACGAGGCTCCCGCGCCATCCGAGCCGGCAGCCGACCTCTTAACGCTCTTGAATGCGCTCCGAACTCTTCAAGATGACCACGCCGTCAGCGGACTCTCCCCTCGCAGTCTCATTCCCCAGGTCATGCAGCGTCTCGAGCATGAAGCAAGGCAAGGGACTGGGCAGATTCAGGCGACGAATTATCATCAGATGCTACGGGATCTTCAAGTGACGGATGCGCAATACTTGGACTCGATTCGGCAACAATTGCCGATGGTGGCGCAGCACCTGAACCGAATCCGGATGGCAGGGGCGACGGCACTGGAGTCGAGCCATACGTTAAGCGGATGTATCCAGAACATCGAACAGCTCCAGGGGATTGCGAAGCAGGCGCATGCCACCCCACTCGTTACCTTTCTCACCGGTCTACAAAGTTTTGTCTCCCTTCTCGCTCAACATCACATCGTCATCAGTTCACAGCGCGTCGATGCGGTGGAAGCACGACTTCGTGCCGTGTTAGTTACACTTCAAGAATGGATCTCCGCTGGAGAACAGGAACGAGATGCGATGGGCAGACTGTTGCCGATGGCCTGACCAGAATCATGCCTACCTGGCGTGTTCGCGCCGATCTTTTGAGAATGTGTCGAGTCCCACGAACGTGTCCCTCCGCCACTCACGAAGATGTCCGGGGCTGATTCTTCCATGAATCAGGCGCGAATGCGCGGGTGATATGATAGGCATGTGACGGGTATGCACAGAGGGTAGGGAGTGCGCGGAATCGTCGTTAGGAAGAGGAGCGCTATGGGGGAGATGGAACAGAATCGTTACCGGCAGGCTGAAGCGGCACTCATGCAGGTGGCGGCAGCTGTTCAGCGGCAGGAACGGGTGGATCTCACGGAGATGACACATCTCGCCGGCACGATTGTCGATTCGCTTCAGGAAAACGATCAGTTGGTTGTCGAGGCACTGTCGAGTCCGCCAGGCCCTCCGTTGGTGACCAATCTTGTTAACGTCGGCATCCTGGGGACGAAGGTCGGTATTGGCCTGGGCTATTATGGCCCGGAATTGCGACGACTGGCGTTGGCCGGGCTGCTGCATGACATCGGCATTTTCGCCGTGCCGCAGCACCTGCTCACAAAGACGGGACGCCTGACCCCGGATGAGCGAACCCTGGTCGAGCAACATCCGCGTCTGGGGTGTGAGGTGATCGAGCGCATGGGATCGGACTATGCCTGGTTGGCTGACGTCGTGTTACAGGCCCACGAGCGAGGGAGGGGACAGGGGTATCCCAATCGCTTGAAGGGTCGTGAGATCAATGAGCTTGCGCAGATCATCGGCCTCGTTGACATTTTCGATGCGCTCGTCAGTCCGCGTCCCTATCGTCGGCGCCTCCTGCCGCACGAAGCTATTCGGGAGTTGCTGAACACCGAACGCACCGCATTTCCACGTGAGATCATGAAGGGCTTGGTGGAACAGCTGTCAGTCTATCCTTTGGGAACCAAGGTCCGTTTGAATAGTGGAGAGGAAGGAGTGGTCGTACGCATCACGCCTTCGTACCCATCGCGCCCCGTGCTCTATGTCACCGGCGAGCAAGAGGAGTCCGTGACCGCTGTGCCGCGATATCTCGACCTGAGTCTCTTGCCCCATCTGTCGGTGGCTGACACCGTCGATCCCCCGGCCCTGGATCGGGTCACGTTCCCATCTTCCTCTCCAGCTGTTGAAGCGGCCGAAACGGCCCCCAACGCCTCGGAGCAGTTTGCCGCGCTGCTGGAGAGCCTAGATGCGATTGCTGGTGTGATTCAATCCGCAGTGGAAAAGACAACGGCTGCGCCGCTCATCGACCAAGCTTCCTCGGTCGTGGATGCTTCTGAACAGGCCATGCATGTGAGGCGAGAGATTCTCGGTCTGTTCGTGCTGGAAGCGCGTGAATGGCTCAATCAAATTCAGACTGCGTTGGAGCGATTAGATACGACGAGCGAGCAGCCTCGGCGCGCCAGACTGGCCACGATTCTCTGGCAGAGTGTCAATAACCTCGCCCGCTCCGCTGCGACGGTCGGGCTGACGGCCGTGGAGGACATGGCCACGACGCTCCTTCCAATCCTTCAGGCGGCAGGTAAGCATGAACGGGCCGTGGCGGCCCACCATGTGGCTTCGCTTCGAGAGGGTCTCCTGCAGATCAGCAAGACGGTGCAGGAGCTTGAGCGGGATGAGACCATGTCGCCTGAAGATGCCGGCCCCGTGTCAGCCGCAACGGAGTGCATGCAAGGCGAGGAGTCGCTCCCATATATGAGCACAGAAGCTATGAGCACCGAAGCGGTTATGCCAATGAAGGCGGCCTCCGATCAAGAGGCGCCGTGTGGCGTATCACCTTCCACGCCCATTCTCGACGCGTTACGACAATTACATGTGGCCCGAGGCCGATCGGTTCAACCGGTGCGCGATGTGCTGGAGACGGTCATTCAACGAGCGGAGCGCAAGATGGCGCAAAGTGAAGAGATTGTGGACGCCCGAACTATCGGTCGCATACTGAAAGACTTGGACGAGCTGGATGAACAATTTCTCACGCTCATGCAGACGCATGGCCCGGTGGTGCTCCATACGCTTGGCCAGATCGGTCGTGCAAGCGAGGCGATCGCCCTTCCTCCCCAAGCGTTGGAGCCCATCTTTCGCGACATCGATGTTCTTTCTGAGTCGGCAGAACGGGTTTCAGCCGCAAACATCACACTCTTCTTGCATGGCCTGCGTGCATTCCTCCGTGTCACGGCCCACCAGACACCTGCTGCCGTGCGAGAACGATTGGATGCCGTGAAGGAACGGTTGGTTGCTCTCGTTCCGTTGGCTCAGCAGTGGGTCGATATTGGTCGAGTGGAACGGTCGGCAATTTTCGATATCCTTCCCTGGGCATAGCGGGGGGAGAAGCACATAGCATCAGCTTCGGCTCTGCCCCGCCCAACGGCCAACATGTTTTCGCCGGCATACGCGTGATCAGGAGCTTGCCCCGCTGAGATTCACCCTTCCCCCCGCCTAATCTTTGAGCAGATTGCGTGCGCCCCCGCACAGCCCCATCATTGGTGGCCTATCCACACGGTTGCGCACAGCCGGTCCACAGTTCTTGTGGACAGAGGCATATGTGGAGGCGTTCAAGAGTGACCGTCTGAGGGGCTTGATGGCATGCGTCACAGGTATTTATTCGCGCCGCATGCATTTCCCCTTGCGGTTGAGGTTGCGATTGTACGACCATCACGCCCATGCCAAAACTCGTGACAATTAAACAGCAAGAAGGGCAGGACGCCAAAGCGACCGCCTACGTCAAAGCCTACATGTTATTTCCAGCCGGTATTCTCGGCTTAGTCTCCATGGTCGGAGGCGTCGGTGGATTGGGGTACCAACTGATTGGGACCGACACCTACACCTGGGAGACGTTCCTACAGAGTTCCGGGTTGTTAATGCTGGGAGGCCTGCTCGGCTGGTTGCAGACGACATACCACCGGTGGATTCTGCGCCATCGTCCCGAAGTCTTTGCCGCACGCATGCGTCAGCCGACACTCAAGAAGAGTGGACGCCCCAAGCGTGATAGTGGGTCAGACCAAGACTCTCCCAGCGGGTCACCTTGGGCTCCTGTCGCCTACATGGCCGGGCTGGCGCTACTTCTGTTTGGATCCACGGTCGGCGTGGTCTATGGTTCGGTCTACCCGGTCGCCGCTTATTTCTTGCCCTGGGCAGGATTTTTTTGGGCGAAGCTGTTCTTTTGGCGGACGGTCCTCAAGAACTGACGATCAAATGCACGGAGATTATTTACGACGGGGCTTGGGTGGCTTGGCGGGAGGCTGGCGGACCTGTTCAAGTGTGTTGAGGCGTTCCTCCAGCTCGCGAACGCGTTGGCGCAGCTCGGGTAGCTGCGGAATCACGGCCTGCGCTTTGAGAAAAGTCGCATGCGGCATGACGGGGGCGCCGGATACGACTTGGTTGGGCTCCAGGCTTCGAGTCACTCCGGACTTGGCTGCAATCATCACCTGATCGCCGATCTGCAAATGATCGGCGAGACCGGCCTGGCCACCGACCATGACATAACGCCCCAACGTCGTGCTCCCCGCAATGCCTACCTGTGCCACCAGAATATTATGCTCTCCGACCACCACGTTGTGCGCGATCTGCACGAGATTGTCGATCTTGGTGCCCTGTTTGATCAGGGTATTGCCAAAGGTGGCGCGATCCACCGTCACATTGGCGCCTAATTCCACGTCGTCTTCAACGATCACGCCGCCGAGTTGAGGGATTTTCTGGTGCCGTCCCTGATACTGGACGTAGCCGAATCCATCGCTGCCGATGACCGTACCACTATGCACGATGACACGCGCCCCCAGGCGGCAGCCTTCACGCACCACCACATTGGGGTAGAGGAGCGCATCATCGCCGATGACGCTGTCGTCACCGATGAATACGCCCGGATAAAGCGTCACCCGCGCTCCAATCGTGACACGGTCTCCCACGGTCACCCC
>CAZBNV010000053.1:0-30950 GCA_964493335.1 uncultured Nitrospira sp. | reverse complement strand
CGGGATGGCCCTTGGCCAGGTCGGCAGCGTGGGCGGCGATTTTGTAGGTCACCACGCCGACCTTCACATCTTCCTTGGTCGGAAGTCCCAGGTGTTCCTTCGGCGTGACGTAACAGAGCATCGCACAGCCGTACCAACCGATCATCGCGGCGCCGATGCCTGACGTGATGTGGTCGTAGCCCGGCGCGATGTCCGTGGTGAGTGGTCCCAGTGTATAGAACGGCGCCTCCTGGCACTCTTGGAGTTGCTTCTCCATGTTCACTTGAATGAGATGCATCGGAACATGGCCGGGGCCTTCGATCATCACCTGCACGTCGTGTCGCCAGGCGATCTTGGTGAGTTCGCCCAGCGTTTCCAGCTCCGCGAATTGCGCTGCGTCGTTGGCATCGGCAATCGAGCCAGGCCGCAAGCCGTCGCCCAAACTAAACGACACGTCGTAGGCCTTCATGATCTCGCAGATCTCTTCGAAGTGCGTGTAGGCGAAGTTTTCTTGATGGTGAGAGAGGCACCATTTCGCATGGATCGACCCGCCGCGCGAGACGATGCCGGTCATGCGCGTGGCAGTCATGGGCACATAGCGCAGCAGCACGCCGGCGTGAATGGTGAAATAGTCCACGCCCTGCTCGGCTTGTTCGATCAGCGTATCCCGGAAAATCTCCCAAGTGAGGTCCTCGGCCTTCCCATTCACCTTTTCGAGCGCCTGGTAAATCGGCACGGTGCCGATGGGCACAGGCGAGTTGCGAATGATCCACTCGCGCGTCTCGTGAATGTTCTTTCCCGTCGAGAGGTCCATCACCGTGTCGGCCCCCCAACGGATCGACCAGATCATCTTTTCGACTTCTTCTTCGATCGAGGAGGCGACGGCGGAATTGCCGATATTCGAGTTGATCTTCACGAGGAAGTTCCGGCCGATAATCATCGGTTCGGTTTCCGGGTGGTTAATGTTGGCCGGGATAATGGCGCGGCCACGTGCGACTTCATCTCGAACGAATTCGGGCGTGATCTTGCTTGGAATGCGCGCGCCCCAGGCCTGACCGGGATGCTGAGCGACTCCGCCACCATGGCCGTTGGCCGCGGCCATTAATTCTCGCGCCCGGTCACGGGATTGGTTCTCCCTGATGGCAATGAATTCCATTTCCGGCGTGATGATGCCCTGTTTGGCATAATGCATCTGGCTGACGTTCCGTCCGGCTTTGGCGCGGAGTGGCTTGCGAATATGCTCGAACCGAAGGTCGGTCAGTTTGGGATCCGTCGCTCGAAGCCTTCCATACTGTGACGTGACCTGCGGGAGTTCTTCCGCGTCCTGCCGGCTGTCGATCCAGGCCCGTCGTAACGGCGGCAGGCCCGCACGCACGTCAATCGTGATATTCGGATCGGTGTAGGGACCGGATGTATCATAAATCGTCACGGGCTGATTCGGTGTCTCGCCCTTGCCATTGGCCGAATGGGTCGGAGTCAAACTGATTTCCCGCATCGGGACGCGCACGCCCGGCAGCGATCCATCGACATGTACCTTCCGCGAGGCCGCAAACGGCGTGGTAGTGAGGCGGGCGGTCGAGGGCATGGAGCTGTGACCGTTGCTGGAACCATTCTGTGTATGGGCCTCGCTCATAGCGGCAATCCTTTCATCTCATCGAAGGTGAGCGCCTGACGGCCAAATAAAAAAGCCGCATCCAGCTTGGGTGCGGCTTGAAGCGATCACGAAGCCAGTAGATCGGTCGCTTCCCTACGCTGGTATTACCCAGGTCAGGTTGTGAGGGTCGCCCGATCGCTCGGACTCTCAGCCGGATGGCACCCCTAGCTGTCGCAGTTGATCGTACTCACCTGCCGACCTGAAGTCAATCTTCTGGAAGGCCTAGTGGCGGAGGTCCTTCAGGGGTAGCGAGCCCTCCTTAGCTCAATCACCGTCCTTAATGCCTGCACAGCTGGCACCGACCCAGCGGCCTTGGATGTCAATGTGCACCTTGCCTGAACCAGCCCGCTCCATGTCGATGCTCGCCACGATTGTCTCGGGCGTTTTGGCCTCCATGGTCATGTGAGTGACGGAGGCGCGGGGCGGAGGGCACGACCGTTCCAGTACCAGTTTGCCGGCGGATTTCGACAGCACTTTGGTTGCGCAGTCGGGCTGTTCCTCGTCCTCCTCTCCCTTGATGATGCGGTTCTGATCTAGGTCTTCTTTCGTCACACAGGACTTCATCGTATGGCTGCCGGAGTTGCCGGCTCGGGCCTGCATCGCTCGCTCGAAGTTGGCGCGTTGTTCAGGGGTCATCTTGGCAAGCGCCTCCGGTGGCACGAGCATGCCGCTCGACAGGCCGTTATGGGTCATTTCCCAGGCGCCGGGCTTCGCGTTGAAGGAATCTGCCCGCGCGTCGGACTCCATCCCTGGAAGCAGGAAGTTCGGTAGCAGCCCAAGCGTTGCGATGAAAAGGAGGCCGGCAGGCATGGAAATCGTTCTGCTCGTCGTCGTGTGTCCTCCTGTGGGGTCGCGACGGGTGGATGCACATCCGCAGCGCCGGATCATACGCGCTTCAAGGGGGTAAATCACGCGATCGATGAGAGGCCGGGATGGCTCACCGCCGGTCACCGTGCCGGTAAAGTAGGCGGGTGGCAGATCTCGCTTTATCCGGTCGGCGGGCGTAAAATTTTTAGAGAGACATTGAGAGTCCGCTAACAGACATGGAGGCCGCATGATGAACGGGAGGGGCTTTTGGATCGGGCTTGTGGTGGGCGCGCTCTCGATGGGCTTCCTTGGTCAGTGGGCTCCCGCCGTTGCGAGCAAGGAGGGCAATTCACCCGCGTGCATACCGGCCGGGGCGGTTGCCGACTACATCCATGGTGTGATCCAAGCAGATCGAACGTTTTACACCACGGACGTGGTCGAGCGGATGCAGATGCGCGGCATTGTCTTCGCCGCGGAAAACTGGCGAGAGACCTCGCGGCTCCCTCTTCCGGCCCAATTCTTGTTGGAGACGGGACGGCTCGTGTCCGCAGGACGAAGCGGGCTTCAATATCGGTTGATCAGCAATTGGGCGATCAACAGCAAGAACAGGCCGATCTCCGATTTCGAGCGAACCGGCTTGACGGAGTTGCTTGTGAATCCTGATCAGCCCTATACAGCCGTGACAAGCGAGGGTGGAACCCCCGTCTTTCAAGCACTCTATGCAGATAGGGCCGTGTCACAGTCCTGCGTGGGTTGTCATAATGCGCATCCAAACAGCCCGAAGAAGGACTTCAAGCCTCAGGACGTGATGGGCGGGATTCTACTGACCATTCCGCTGGCTCAATAGACGCCGTGGCCGCACATTCCGGCGACCGCTCATTGATGCGGAAAAAGTGAAGGGAAGATGAACTTACACCGGCGCCTCGCTGGGGCCGTTCGGAAAGCCTACTGACCCCAGTGCCGTAGCTTCTCCAGAAATTCCTGGCCATGCCGGCGGGCGATTTCTTGTTCCAGCTCCCACGGGATGGACTCAGTGGTCAGCACTTCGGCAACTTCTTTGAAATATTTCTCTAGGCCGGCGGGCGACATGACCAACACTCTGCCGCCCTCTACGCCCGACTGATAACTATGGGGCAGGCCTTTTGGAATAAACACAAAGTCGCCGGAGGTTGCCGTGTACACCTGATCGCCGGAACGAATCCGGTAGGAACCGTCCAAGACATAAAACGCCTCTGCCCCACGTGGTGGGTATGGAGCGCAGGCCCCACATCGGGCGGATGGAGCATCTCAATCAAGGAGTAGGCGCCGTCCGTCTGTTCACTCACAGCTTTCAGGGTCATGCTCGTCCCGCGAAAATTGATCTGGGTGCCCTCACCCCGTTTCAGGCTGTATCCGTTTTTAGGATACTCCATGCGTCTGTTCCTGTTGCGGCGCACCGATTCGCCACGCTGAGACATGGTTTCAGGGGCTGGTTTCCTCGCCTATGGTTTGCGCTTGAGCACGTTCGCGAATTGAGCAAATGGCGTGAAGGTCGAAGGGCGATCTTGTGTCCGGCTCGGCGGCGTCTCGCCAGACGCGTCAGCCGTCAGATACCGCTGGTGTTCATTGTCGTGACAGTACAGACAGAGCAACTCCCAGTTGCTCCCGTTGGGCGGATTGTTGTCATGGTTGTGGTCCTTGTGATGGACCGTGAGCTGGTTCAGCTTCTTGCCGTCGAATTCGCGTCCGCAGTGCGCACAGATCCACGGAAATAATTTGAGCGCGCGCTCTCGGTAGGACTGCTCCCGCTGAGACTGGTTGCCCTGTGCCATGCGAGCCTCGGTGAGGATGGCGACCCGTTATGCAGAGATTCTACAACAAGCCGCGGACGAAAGCTCGCCACACGGCGAGAAATGGTTTCTTGGCTTGGGGTTCTGTGTGGCAATCCCTTTTCCGGCGCGTTTTTCAACGATTGGCAGGAGGCGAGGACCCGTCTACGCCTGTCGTGGAGGGCACAGCCACAGGGGCCGTCTGTCCACGATCGTTCCGTTTCTGTCGGCGCCGGTCCAGCCACCAGGCCAGGAGGGGAAACAGAACGAAGGAGCCCGGAGCCACCAAGACGAGGAGGTAGGGACTGAGGGAGGTCAGGTTGCGCAGATGGCCTCGAAGCTGCGCCCGCTCAGCGGGCGTCCATCGGCTGCCGTTGCGTTGCTTCATCAGCAACGGCAGCAATCCTTGAATGCCCTGCATCTCAGCCCTGATCCGATCCCGTTCGCGGATGAGGGGAGCATGAAAACACGAGGGAAGTTTCACGGAAATCCTTTCATGCCAGCACGGCGGACAGGTCTCTGCGCGAGGAGGAGCGGGGACATTCTACGTGTTCGGTTCGGCTTGGTCTATCGCTGTGAGATTGTCCGGCAGCGCTCGCGCTGCAGCGAAGTCACTGGCCCGGCCGTAGAATTGGCGACAGTCGTCGAATAGTGGAACGAGTTGTTTTCCCAGTAGTTCATAGAAACGACTCCCGAACCCATTTAGTCAGCAAACGGGCATGGTTCAGTGGTCCTTGATCTGGTACAGTCGGTTTCCAAGATGCGTTTAGTTCGATCCTTCATCGCTCCCGCTCTGGCCTTCTGCCTCAGCTTGATCCTCTTGCCGGCGGCGGCCGTTTCTGCCGCTGACCGGGAATTTCCAGCCATCGTTCCTGATCCTCGGGCCGCCGATGGGTGGATATCGCAACACCAAGCGCTATTGGCACGAGTGCGGGAGGGGAATGTCGATCTCCTCATGATCGGAGATTCCATCACGCAGGGATGGAGGGGGGATGGGCGGCGGGTGTGGGACACCTACTATGAACATCGCCGTGCGGTGAATCTGGGGTTCAGTGGCGACGGGACCGAGCAGGTCTTGTGGCGGCTTCAACATGGGGAGATCGACGGAATCAGGCCGAAGGTGGCCGTGGTCATGATCGGCACCAACAACAGTGGTACGCGCAAGGACCCACCCGAGCAGACGGGCGCCGGAGTCCAAGCCATTCTGACGGTCTTGCGCGCGCGTTTACCTGAGACGAAGATTCTCCTGCTGGGGATCTTTCCGCGAGGCGCAACCGCGACCGATCCACTTCGCCGGTTAAACGGCGCGATCAATGATCGTTTACGCCAATTCGCCGACAGTCAGCATGTGTTCTATTTGGACATCGGCCACCTGTTCCTGGATTCCGAGGGGCGACTGAAACCGGACCTCATGCCGGATCTTCTACATCCCAGTGAGCGGGGCTATCGAGTCTGGGCTGAAGGCATGGAACATCAGCTCAAGCTGTTGCTGGGTGAGTGAGGAGGAGTTGCAAGCTGAGGCTCTTGCCAGTGTGAGTGCTGAACGGTCCCTGCTTCGGGCAATGGGATTCACCTTATAGTGTTACTCATGAGACCGACATCTTCTCACACCAACGCGACATCCTTTTAGCTCAGTTTTATTTGCGACCGTTTTTCAGTCGGTATGGTTCTACTAGGGGCCGAGAACACCTCATGAGCCTCGACATTAACCGGCCTGTGTTTGACGGTGATGCTCGCCGGGGCGGGGGAGTGCGTTATGCGAGGAGAGGAGTAATGAGTGGAGAGAGTCGCCCCGCCGTGCGCCGTGTATGGTACATCGTTTACTCTCTCGCTTCTGGCGACCTGCGCCCGGGTCCTCATTGCAGTCAGCACATCGGTTGACCGAGGTGTGGCGTGGGCGTAACATCAAACCGTAAACCGTGAACGTTCCCATCCCATTCGCATGGGAGGAAGCTGTTGTGGAGAATGACGCCCAGGATCAGCCCGTCCTCAAATACATTCAGAACCTGGCCGCAGAGGAACACCGATTGTACGAGCAAGGGACACTCCCTAAAGTCGATCGTAAGCGACTCGCACAAATCCAGGTCGAACTGGATCAGTGCTGGGATTTCTTGCGCCAGCGACGCGCGCTCCGTGACGTCGGGCTTGACCCGGACGAAGCGGAGGTTCGCCCACCCCAGGTCGTCGAGAATTATGAGCAGTAGGGATTTCTCGTCACCGAGTCGATGATAGTTGGTGCGTCCCGCGTTCAAGTGATCCAAAAGCAAATCTGATCGCCATCTCGGCGTGGTTGATATCCACTCTAAAGAGACCCTCGCAGCGATCTTGAGAGCCGCCCCGCGCCGAGAAATGTGTGTTTGTAAGGCCTGACCCTCAGTCTTGCACATGTTCCCGCATGCGCCACAGAACATACATTCATAGGGGCAGATGCGCGCTTCATGTGAAGCGGGTGGCAGAGCTTTCTTGCTATGCTCGCAGATCGGCCTGAGTTCCAGCGTGGCGGTTCCCTTTTTGTGGAGCAGCTCGTTCAGAAGTCTGCTGTGGCCAAGTCTACATAAAAAGCGGAGGCGTATCTATTGCCTCGGAGGCGATGGGCGACTGCTGTGCGAAGTAACGGGAGGGAGTGGGGGATAGGAACGTTCAATGATCAATGTTTAGTGGCTCGGGGCAAGCAGGGAGGGGCGCCTCATGGTTGAGGAAGGAGCTGGTCCGCCACGCACCGCGAGATTATGGATGACATAACCTTATCCTCATTATTTCCCCGCAATGGTGCCGTTCCCTTATGCTCACCCACCAGTGTTCTCAGCGCCACTGCCGGTTGCCAACACTATGCTGGGCTGCTGTTCATCATTACTCATAGGAGAACCACGTTCTTCAACAGTTGAAGTTGCTTCAGCAGGATCGTTCTTCGCTTCTTCACCTGCTCTCTTGGAGGCTTGATCTGCTTCCTCCCTAAGTTTGGAGGAGTATGGATGTCCGAACACCTCAAGGTATGTCGAGATAAATTGCTCAGTCTCTCTAAATTCAATAAACACAGGCCACGTGTGGTAGCCTGTCTCGTCGAGTAGCTCACCTTTGAGACCAATTTTCCGCATCAGTTTGGATGCTTCGTCGTAGTCCTCGAGGAGAACAGCCCGCGCAAGCTTAAAATCGTTCGCAGCCGCGCTCCAATCAACATCTCCAAGAATCTTATGGGCCTCTTCAACTGCGCCGTCCCGTTTTAGAGCTTGGGAATAGTTCACTATAACTATCTTCCTGTTCGAGTCTGAGTAAAGTTTGCGTTGGTTGAAGGCAAATTCCCCGCTTATCCTGGCTCTTGCCCAGTTGTGATTCTCCAATGCTTCGTAGATGGTTCGCATCAGTTGTGGAGCGGCTACTTCCAATTCTTCAGGAAGGGTCTTTCGCCAAAGCGTCTGCCCTAGCTTGAGGCCAACCTACAGTACCAATTCGCAAGCAGCGTAGAAGTAGGTTGCGCCCAATTTCACCTTAGATCCATTGTCCGGTAAGCCTGCAGAGGCCACGCCAGCTTCTCGGCACACTTGGAGGTACTGATCCGCCACAACTCCATCGCAATGTGTAAGCAGGTTTCTCCTCTGTGAGCACTCCACAAACTCCGGCCATCGATCAAAGGCAGTCAGTTTCACGTCGAATCGCTGAGCTAGAGTGGCGAATTGATCAACGTAACTCTTTCGACGAAGCGTCTCGATATCATCATCAAGAACTTGCATCTTTAGCGCTTCGATGGACGGTGCTGCCAGCACATCTCCAAACGAAATACTCTTGTTAAGAGAGCCAGACAAGCTTGGCTTTCTAGCGTAGATTCCTCTGAGTAAGTCGCCAGTAAATGCATCGAAGGCCGAAAAGAGAGCGAGGAATAGTCCCCTCTCTAAAACGTCTGGTACTCGCGAGCGACGGAGGCGGTTGAAGCGAACTAGGGTTTCGTGGACTTCCTTTTGCGCTAGAACACGTGTGTGATTATCTGGATCCTCAAGTAACGCCCCGCTCTCAGTTAAAACTCGTTGGATCTCTTCAAATCGTTCTTTTCTAGTGTTGATTGCGGCTGGCAGAAATTGACGTGCTGCTGCTTTGATGTCTCTTGCCCTGTGAACGAGGCCATCAATAGCCATTGCGAGCGGGTGGGGCGGTGGTCCATTCTTCTTTGCTTGTTTTTCTTGTTCTAGCCTGTTGTCCGGCATACTTCTTTCGTGGCGTGTAGTAGTCTAACTGCTGAGTACGTGACTGACATGGAACCGGGATATCCACTACAATGGGAGCAGGATTGTCGCGTGTAGAAAATTGCTTGTCAATGATTGCTAAGCCATTGCGGCCGGCGCGCGAGGCCATTCTGAGGTCGCCCCTTCCGAGAGAAGAGGGAAGCGCCAGTTCAGTTCTATCCTCCCGTCCGAAAGATACCCTGCCCGGGGTAGCCCGTCACATCGAGCCGATACAGAACTTCCCTGGGGGCCTTCGGCCCATCTCTTGGCCACTTCCTAGGCCCTCTTCTCATGGCTGGTTTCATTGATTGTGCGGGAAGGGGTGTCGTAGAATTATGCACGGCATGTTTGCCCGTGACACAGGGTGTCATACTCAACCGAAAGGCTGCAGGTGAAAACAGTCGCCACGCTTCCCCGGCCCGTCACTGACTATCAATCGCTGTCTGCCGAAGAACTCTTCGAACGGACCCGTGCGGCCAAACGCACCCTCGGCGATCGGGTGATGATCCTGGGTCACAACTACCAGCGTGACGAAGTGATCCAGCATGCTGATTTTCGCGGCGATTCGCTGATCTTGTCGCAGCTGGCCGAGCAAAAATCCGATCGACCCTATGTCGTGTTTTGTGGCGTGCACTTCATGGCCGAAACCGCCGATGTGTTGAGCCGTTCCAATCAAACCGTGATTCTGCCTGACATGGCAGCCGGCTGTTCCATGGCGGATATGGCTGCGATCGAACAGGTCGAACAGTGCTGGGATGCGCTCGGCCGGATCGTGCCTGTCGAAGAGACGGTCATGCCGGCGGTCTATGTGAATTCAGCGGCGGTCTTGAAAGCCTTTTGCGGAGAGCATGGGGGACTGACCTGCACCTCGTCCAATGCGCGGAAGGTCATCGAGTGGAGTTGGGCGCGCCGGGAGAAAATTCTGTTTTTCCCCGACGAACATCTCGGGCGTAATACGGCGAACAAGATGGGCCTTCCTCAAGAGCAGATGATTGTGTGGGATCCCTTCATGCCGCGCGGCGGCAATTCCGTGGAGGCGATCCAGCGGGCCAAGCTGATTCTGTGGAAGGGCCACTGCAGCGTCCACCAGATGTTCCAACCATCGCATGTGGACTATTTCCGCAAGCAGTATCCCGAGGGCACAGTGATTGTCCATCCGGAATGCCATGAAGATGTGGTGAATAAGGCCGACCTGGTGGGATCGACGGAATTCATCATTCGCACCATTACCGCTGCGCCCGCCGGCACCATCTGGGCAGTCGGGACGGAACTCAATCTGGTCAACCGGCTGAAGCATGAGCAGATCGACAAGAAGGTGTTTTTCCTCTCCTCGACCGTGTGCCAATGCGCCACCATGTACCGCATCGACGCCCCCCACCTCTGCTGGGCGCTAGAAAACCTCGTTGACGGCCATGTGGTCAATCACATCGTCGTGCCGGACGACGAAAAGCAGTGGGCAAAGGTCGCGCTGGACCGCATGATGGCGCTGAGCTAGCGGGATCGTGAAAACCGCTTCCGGCGGCGTTCTCGCATCGCTCACATGTTCAACGTACCGCAAGCGTACGCCTCACATGTTCGCTCGCTGCGGCCTTGCCGAAAGACGCTTTTGACGATCCCGCAAGAATCGCTAAGCGTCATGACTCGGTTTGAGGTGCCGCTGGCTTATCGCCTCACCGGCATTCGAGAGCATTCAGAATATTGGGCCTGCGCGGTCTAGGCCACAACAAACCACTGGTTCCTCTCGCCTCGTTTCGGTATAGTCCTCTCTTTACGCGCACTTCATTGATAATTTCATTCTGCTCATCTGATCGCACCTATGGACTATAAAGCGACCCTCAACTTGCCAAAGACCGATTTCCCGATGAAGGCGAATCTGCCGCAGCGGGAGCCGGAGATGCTCGCCCGGTGGACCCAGGAAAAGTTGTACGAACGCATCCAGGAATCCCGCCAGGGTTTCCCGCGGTATGTCCTGCACGATGGGCCGCCCTACGCGAATGGACGCATTCACATCGGCCATGCGCTGAACAAGATTCTGAAAGACATCATCATCAAATCGAAGACGATGTCAGGCTACCAGGTGCCCTACGTGCCGGGCTGGGATTGCCACGGTCTGCCGATCGAGCATCAGGTGCTGAAGGAACTCGGTGACAAGAAACGGGATCTGGATGCCCTCGCGATCCGCAAGCTCTGTAAGGAATATGCGGAGAAGTACGTTGCGATTCAGCAGGAAGAGTTTCAACGGCTGGGTGTCTTGGGGGACTGGCAGCGGCCCTATCTCACATTGCATCCCTCCTATGAGGCGACGATTCTTCGTGAGTTTGGCCGGTTCGTGGAGCGCGGCGGGGTCTATAAGGGCCTGAAGCCCGTGTTGTGGTGTACGCAGGACCAGACGGCACTGGCGGAGGCCGAAGTCGAGTACGAGAACCACACCTCGCCCTCGGTCTATGTAAAGTTTCCACTGGTGAGTCCTCCCACGGTGCTGAGCAAGAGATTTGGCCCGCTCTCTTTTCCCGTCGGCGTGAAGAGCGCGTCAGTCCTGATCTGGACGACCACTCCCTGGACCTTGCCGGCCAACCAAGCCGTCTGTCTTCATGCCGACATCGACTACGCCTTTGTGCAGGTGGGGGACGAAATCCTGGTGATCGCCGAGAAGTTGGTCGAGTCGGTGGCCAAGGCCTGCGGCCTGCCGGCCTATCAGGTGATCGCCGTCAAAAAAGGTCGTGAGGGATTCGAAGGACTGGAGACGCAACGTCCTCTGACGACCGGTCTTTCGCCGCTGCTCTTAGGAGATTTTGTCACTCTCGAACAGGGCACCGGCTGCGTCCATATTGCGCCGGGCCACGGTATGGAAGACTACCTGTTGGTGCTGGACCATAATGCGAAGGCCAGCGTGGGAGAGCGTCTCGAAATTCTGGCCCCGGTGGACAACGGTGGGAAATTCACGGAGGCCGTTCACGAGTTTGCGGGGCAGCATGTTTTTAAGGCCAATCCGAAAATCGTGGAGCGCCTCAAGGAGAACGGCCGCCTGCTCGGCCATGGGTCGCTGAATCACTCCTATCCCCATTGCTGGCGCTGCAAACAGCCGGTGATCTTTCGCGCCACCGAACAGTGGTTCGTCTCAATGGAGACCAACGAGTTGAGGCAAGAAGCGTTGGCGGAAATCGATCGTGTGCAGTGGGTGCCGCCTTGGGGGCAAGATCGCATCGAGGGCATGATTAAGAACCGGCCCGATTGGTGTCTCTCGCGCCAACGGGTCTGGGGCACGCCGATTCCAGCCTTTACCTGCGTGACATGTAAACGGGTATTGGCTCAGCCGCGAGTCATCGACCATGTGGCGGATTTGATTGCTCAGCATGGCACGGACTATTGGTTCGCCAACCAGGCCGGCGCGTTGTTGCCTGCCGGCACTCAATGCGAAGGGTGCGGAGGGACGGAATTCGAAAAAGAACGCGACATTCTGGACGTCTGGTTCGAATCCGGCGTGAGTTACGCGGCGGTGTTGAAACAACGCCAGTGGTGGCCGGCGGATTTGTATCTCGAGGGCTCCGACCAGCATCGCGGCTGGTTCCACAGCGCCTTGCTGGCCGGTGTGATTACCGATCGCCAGGCGCCGTACAAGGCGGTGTTGACACATGGGTTCGTGTTGGATGGGGCGGGCCGGAAGATGTCGAAGTCGGCCGGCAATGTCGTGGCCCCGCAGGATGTGATCAAGCAATCAGGCGCGGAGATTCTTCGCCTGTGGGTGTCGGCGCAGGACTACCGAGAGGATTTGCGGATTTCTCCGGAGATCCTGACTCATCTCATCGAAGCCTATCGGAAGATCCGCAACACCTGTCGCTTTCTGCTGAGCAATCTCTACGATTTTGACCCAGCGCGGCACCGTGTGCCGTTCGAGCAGTTGCCTGAACTCGACCGTTGGGCGCTCATGCGGCTCGGAGATCTGATTCCGCGGGTGCGCAAGGGCTACGACGAGTTTGAATTCCACACGATTTTTCACGCGTTGAACAACTTTTGTTCCGTCGATCTGAGCGCGGTCTACCTCGATATCCTGAAGGACCGGCTCTATACGTTTCGCAAGGATTCCCCACTTCGGCGCGGCTCGCAAACCGTGTTGTTCGATATCGTGGTGGCACTGACGAAGCTGATGGCGCCCGTGCTGAGTTTCACTGCCGAGGAAATCTGGCGAATATTGCCGGAATCCGTTCGAGTCGACTCGAAGGCCGACAGTGTCCACCTGGCGATGTTCCCGGAGGTCGATCCACGTTGGGCTGATCCGAAGCTGGCTGAGCGGTGGGAGCAGCTCCTTGAGGTGAGAGTCGCGGTTCAGGCGGCGTTGGAAGTGCAGCGTCGAGACAAGGTGATCGGCGCGCCGCTGGAAGCGCGGGTGGTGATCGAGGCGAATACCGACCGATATGAGCTGCTGAAGCCCTACCGCCAAGACCTAGCCGCATTCTTCATCGTTTCTGATGTCGAATTGAGGCTAGTTCACCATTTACCGCTCAAGCCTGATTTCACCATCACGGTACAGAAGGCTGTGGGCGAGAAGTGCGAACGCTGCTGGAATTATCGTTCCGCCGTGGGAACCTTTCCCGATCATCCGACGCTTTGCGATCGTTGCCTGGAGGCGGTTCGTTGAGCACTCCCGTCCGCTATCTGCTGCTCGGGTTGCTCAGTCTGGCGATCGTGGTGATTGACCAAGTCACAAAGGTCTACGTCATGCAGACCATGCGACTGCATGAGTCCATTCCGGTGATTGCCGATTTCTTCAGCATCACCTACATTCGCAACCCCGGCGCCGCGTTCGGCTTCTTGTCGTCCAGCAGCAGCACGTTCCGTTTCGTATTCTTCGGACTCACGTCGATCTTTGCCGTGGGATTGCTGGGAACAATTCTCGTGCGCATGCCGAAGCATGACTGGATGGGCCAACTCAGTGTGGCTGCGATTCTCGGTGGGGCGATTGGGAATTTATTAGACCGGCTGCGATACGGAGAAGTGATCGACTTTCTCGACTTCTATATCAACGGCTACCATTGGCCGGCCTTCAACGTGGCTGACTCGGCGATTACCGTCGGCGTGGTGTTCTTGATTCTCCACTTTGCCTTCGAGAAGCATCCGGATGATGCTCCGGTTCTCCAAGAGAACCGCCCTTCCTAATCTACCGCAGCATCCGACTAGGCCGACAGGGGGAGGATAAACCCGCCTTGTTCGCGGAACTGCCGCTGCTGCACATCCGAAAACATGGCGAGTGGTTCGCTATGGCAGAATTGGCATTCCTTGAGGGTGATGACTGCGTTCGGTTCCCCGATTCCCACCAGATACTGTTTGGCGAGCGTGAGGGCCAGGTCTGCAGTCGTCGTCATCACGTCGAAGTGCAGCTTGCCGTTCTTGCCGTTGACCCAGGTATCGTACACGTGGACGGTGTCCATCCGGTTTTCCCTTTGCTGATTAGCGGACGACCAAGAGCACGATGACGCCGAGCACCATGCGGTAGTAGGCAAAGACGCTCAAGCTGTGACGTTGCACAAAGGTGAGAAAGGCGGCAATGACGGCCCACGCGACTATGAACGAGACGACCAGGCCGATTCCCAAAGCGACATAGTCCTGCTGGGTGAAGGACGCTTGCGATTTCAGCATTTGGTAAATCGTGGCGATGATCATCGTCGGGAGCGCCAAAAAGAAGGAGTATTCGGTGGCGACGCGCCGGTCGAGGCCGGCCAGGAGGCCACCGACAATCGTCGAGCCGGAACGGGAAATGCCCGGTATCAGGGAGACGCATTGGGCGAGGCCGACCCAGAGGGCTAGTCGCGGGGTGACCTGGAGTAGTTCATTGACTTTCACACGGCTCTGCATGCGCTCGACCACCAAAATGATGATGCCCCCCACAATCAACGAAATCGCGACGGTCATTGGCGAAAAGAGATAGGCCTTAATCGACTTGTGCGCGACGAATCCCACGAGGGCGGCAGGCAAGAAGGCTAACCCCAATCCGATGACGAACCACAGGTTGGGCTGGGCCTGAATGGATTGCTGTATGAGCGTTCCCCAGGAGGTATTCCCGCGCGACGCTACCAGCGATCGAAAATCATGCTGTTCACGGAGTGCGTGTGACGCCAGCGAGGCGAGCTTGGTGCGTTCGTAGGCGATGATGGCTAAAATTGCCCCCAGCTGGATCGAAATCTCGACATTCGAGGCGATGTCTCCCGTGAATCCGAGGGCATGCCCCACGAGAATGAGATGGCCAGTGGAGGAGACGGGTAGAAATTCCGTCAATCCTTCGATAATCCCGAGAATGACGGCGAGCTCTGGGCCCCAGTTCATCATAATAAAATAAGATGGTAATGGAGATGCTGGTGGTGTGTGGTTGCGCTGAACAGTCGGTGCATATTCCCAAACTGTTCTCCTGCAGTCAAGCGTCGTCGAGTTTTGTGGTGGAGGGTGTCGCGGGCTGCGAGCTTATCGACGGCCGGGGCTTCGCAATAGGCAAACATGTTGACAAACCGTGGGTCTTGGCATACACACAACAAGAGGAAAAGAATCGGATCGGTCCTGATCGAACAGGGGAGGGTCGCATGAAGCATGTGTGGATGGCTGGGCTCGCGCTCGTCAGCGCGATAGCCGTCAGCGGATGCGTGAGTGATAAGAAATACCATGAGGCGCTTGCCGACGCCGATGCCACCAGGAGTGACCTGGAACGTACGCGCGCGCAGAAGAATGCGCTTGAGCAGCAGGTGAAAACCCTAAAGGATCTTAACGCCAAGTTTGGGTCGGAAAGCCAAATCGCTCGGGATGAGCTGCAGCGGATTCAGCATGGCCGTGACAAAGAGCGGGACACGATTGATGTCCGGACGAAGGAGCTCGAAGACAAGGTCAAGCAGTTGACGGCGCAGAACCGGAACGTCAAGCAGGAGTACGAAGAGGCCCGCCGGCACAACGAACAGTTGAAGTCGCTGGTCGCGCGGTACCAAAAGGAGATGAAGGAACGCTCTCGGTCCCTGTCGCCGAGTATGGGTTCCTCATCCTTGACGGCTCCGTCATCCGGATCAGGTTCGTCATCGGCCAAATCGACTCCGGCGCCTTCTGTATTCGGCACACCCTCTGCGGCGGCTCCGACGATGTCGCTGCTCAATATCAATAAGGCTCCGTCGGCCGATCTGGTGCTCTCCTTGGGCATCACTCAGGATGTGGCCGACCGGATCGTGAGCAACCGTCCCTACAGAGTGAAGGGCGAATTGGTGGCCAAGAATGTCGTGCCGAAGGATGTCTTTGACGACATCAAGGACCGTATTACCGTCAGCCCATAAGTATCTGCGAATGTCCACTTCTCGTGGACCGCGTGATTCAGAAGGCCGCTTGCCGTCAGGGGCAAGCGGCCTTCGTCTTTTCTGCCCGATGCTGGCGCGGACTTGCGCGAGCGACCTCCTGCTGCATCACAAAATCGTTTCCTGGTAGAATGCCCGCATTGCTCCACGTAAAAGGTCATCCATTCATGCGCCGTGTGAGTTTGATCATCGGAGTGCTCGCCATCGGCCTTGCCATCGCCGGCTACGTGTTTTTTAACGGCGAGCGACGGGCACCGGTTCGGTATCGCGCCGTTCCTGTCGAACGAGGGACGATTGTGTCTCTGGTGACGGCCACGGGCACCATCAACCCCATTACCACGATTCAGGTCGGGAGCCAGGTCTCCGGCATGATCGAAAGCCTCCACGCCGATTTTAACTCCAAGGTGAAAGCGAACCAGGTGGTGGCGCGCATCGATCCTTTCCCCTATCAGGCCAGACGCGATCAAGCGGTCGCGAGTCTCGCCAATGCGAGAGCGGCGTTCGACAAAGCGCGGATCGATCTGGCTCAGCGGCGACGGGAACTGGAACGGGCCAAGTCGCTGATCGGGCAACAATTCATCTCTCAAAACGAAGTCGACGTCGCCCTGACGGCTTCCGAAGGCGCAGCGGCGCAACTGAAAGTGACGGAAGCCGCCGTCAAGCAGGCGGAGGCGATCGTGCAAGCGGCCGAGCTGGACCTGAAGTATACGGTGATCCGTTCACCGGTTGACGGCGTGGTGATCTCCCGGCTCGTCGAGGTCGGGCAACGCATCTCCGCCAGCTTCTCCATTCCCACCCTCTTTCTGATTGCGGAAGATGTGACCAAGATGCAGGCTGATACCAACGTGAGCGAAGCCGACATCGGTGGAGTGGCGGAGGGAAAGGAGGCCTCGTTTACGGTCGATGCCTATCCCGGCGAACGATTCCATGGGCGCGTACGGCAGGTCAGAAATGCGCCGATCAACATTCAGAATGTCGTCACCTACGATGTCGTGGTCGAATTCGAAAATCCGGAGTTTCGTTTGAAGCCCGGCATGACGGCGAATGTGACGATTGTCGTGGCGAAAAAGGAACAGGTCCTCAAAGTGCCGAATTCGGCTTTGCGTTTTAACCCTCCGAAGGGAGTTCGCGAAGAGGGTGTGGCCGTCAGGCCTGCAGGCGGGACATCTGGGCCGGCAAGCCGTCAACGGGTGCTCTGGAAGCAGAACGCGATCGACGAACTGGAGCCGGTCCCGGTGGAGATGGGCATCTCCGACGGGACCTACTCCGAAATCACTGCCGCCGAGGTGAACGAGGGTGATCAGGTTGTGATCGGTATTGAATCCCTGCGCGGAGATCGCAAGGGCGCGGATCTTCCTCCCGGGTTTGGGTCTGGGCAGCAGCGCAGTTCACGGCGTGATCGCGGCATCTAGCAGGATGCACAAAACGACCGCCAGCTGCGTTCTCGCTTTGCTTAGAGGCTCCACGTACCGAAGGAGTACGCGCGGCTTAAGACACTGCCGGCTCACGGGCGCGCACAAACGTGGCGCTCATTATTTTTCGCGCCGTGCACCTCGCTGCGGCCTTGGTGGGCGGCCCTTTTTCGCATCCTGCTTCGCGGTTCCAGTTCTAAAAGGGCTCCGCTTATCGACGATGAAGCCGTCCAGCGCCCCCAACTCGTAAGGACAGCATGGCGCCCTTGATCGTCTGTGAAAATATCTGGAAGATCTATCGCGTCGGCGACGTCGAGGTGCGAGCCTTGTGCGAGATCAATCTGACCATCGATCGAGGAGAATTCGTCGCGGTGATGGGCACATCAGGATCGGGCAAGTCGACTCTCATGAATATCTTGGGCTGTCTTGACCAACCGACTCGTGGCCGATACCAGCTGGACGGGATGAATGTGGGGACGGCGAAACCGGATGTGCTGGCGGAGATTCGGAACCGACAAATCGGGTTCGTGTTTCAGAGTTTTAACCTCATTCCTAGAACCAGTGCCTTAGAGAATGCCCAGCTGCCGCTTTTTTACCGCGGCGTTTCCATTAGAGAGCAGCGGAAGCAGGCCGCGGCGGCCCTGCAGCGGGTCGGTCTAGCCGGACGGGAACAGCACTACCCTTCCCAACTTTCCGGGGGTCAGCAGCAACGGGTGGCCATTGCGAGAGCCCTTGTCGGGGCTCCCTCTATTCTTTTCGCCGACGAACCCACCGGCAACCTCGATACCGCGTCGAGCCGGGAAATCATGGACATCCTGGCGGCACTCAATCGTGAGGATGGGATTACCATTATCCTGGTGACGCACGAACCTGATATCGCGACCTACGCCTCCCGTGAACTCGTCATGAAGGATGGACAGATCGTGCAAGATGTTCGGCGGGTCCCTCACTTGTCGGGGGTGCCATAGGAAGACGATGCTTCCCTTTATGCTGTTGACCGTCATGACGGCCTTGCGGGTCCTCAGCCGAAATCGGCTGCGCGCCGGCTTGACGATGCTGGGCATTGTGATCGGTGTGGGCGCGGTTATCGCCATGGTGAGCATCGGGCAGGGGGCTCGCGCGGCGGTTCAGGCGCAGGTCGCGAGCATGGGGACGAACGTGATCATCATCATGCCGGGGTCCACGACGGTGAGTGGTGTGCGTGGAGGGCAGGGCGGGGCGGTGACGTTGACGGTCAGTGATGCCGCGGACCTGAAAAAGCGGAGCCCCTTGCTGTCCGATACCGGTTGGGCGAGGCGAGAGGTGATGCAAATCGTCAACGGGAACCGCAACTGGAACGGTCCGGTCAACGGCATTTCACCGAGCTATCTCACCATCCGCGATTGGTCGTTCATGAGCGGAGGGGCGTTTACGCAGACCGATCTGGACGCCGCGGCCCGAGTGGCGTTGATCGGCCAAACGACGCTCGAAAACCTGTTTGATTCGAGCGAGGAGGCGATCGGCGCGACAATCCGGATCAAAAACGTGCCGTTCCAGATTGTCGGCGTCTTGGCGCCCAAAGGCCAGTCGGCCCAAGGTTCCGACCAGGATGACGTTATTTTCATTCCCTTCACCACGGCTGAACGGAAAGTCTTCGGCAGTCAGTTTTTGGGATCGGTCGGCGCGCTGTTCGCTTCAACGGAGCAGAGTACTGATTTGCCGGAGGCCGTCGAGCATGTTCGAGAGGTTCTGAGAGGCCGCCACCGGTTGCAGGCCGAGCAGGCGGATGACTTCACTATTCGCACGCAGGTCGATATCGGGAAAGTGCAGGAAAGTACGGGTCAGACACTCACGGTCATGCTGTTCGCCATCGCGTCGGTGTCGTTGTTGGTCGGCGGCATCGGCATCATGAACATTCTCCTGGTTTCGGTCACGGAGCGCACCAGGGAGATTGGAGTGCGCATGGCGGTAGGCGCCAAGCGCGTGCATATTCTCATGCAGTTTCTCATTGAGGCAGTCACCCTGAGTTTGGTCGGCGGCATCATCGGGGTGATCGTCGGCATCGTCGGCGCCAGGCTCACCACCGCGATTGCGGGATGGCCGACGATCATCTCGTTCGATGCCATCGTCAGCGCCTGCATCTTTTCCCTCGCCGTCGGATTGTTTTTCGGCCTCTATCCGGCCAACAAGGCTGCCCGCCTCAATCCCATCGACGCGTTGCGCTACGAATAGCGGTCTGAGCCGCACCGATAGGCCCGCGTCAATCGAGTCTCAGAGAGCCGATGTGGAAAATGTGTGTGTGAGGGCGGGCGGTGTCAGCAGACGGCTCGTTCCAGTTCCGCTGGTATCGTTCCGATGACTGAACAAATCTCGCGCGTCGGAGCCTGCTCGTCCTGATTGGCGAGGTCGATGACGAGGGGGACGATATAGGGCGTGCCAGACGAATCGTGTGTAATGGTCACGATGGGCTGGTGCAGCTTACGGGAATTAATGACGGAGACGACCGCACGTTCTCCCGTCGTCAACGCGACATAACTATAGACCGGGTAGATCCCCATCACCTTGACGAAGAGCGAGACCAATCGGTTCTCGTACTTGCCTTCATGCCCTTCCTGATAGAGCCGCTGTAACGACTGGTGCGGAGTCAAAGGTGAGGCTCCGCCGAATCCCGTCAGCAGTTCGTCATACCGGTCCGTGACCATGACGATCCGCGTCATATCCGACGTGAATGCTCCTCTGGTTTCAGCCGGAAAGCCGCTTCCATTCAAGTAGGCATGGTGCTCCGCCACGATTTGTTCGACTGCAGGGGAGAATCCACCGCGACGTTCGAGCAGGATCGCACCGGAGCGCGCGTGAGATTCATAGGTGCGTCGGTTCAGTTCTGAGAGGCTAGAGGAGGTATCGTGAATTCGTTTGAGAATGGTCTGAGGCACCTGGAGGAGTCCGATGTCATGCAGGAGGGCGCCGGTGGCCAGGTCCTGTAGAGTAAAGAGATCGTAGGCCGCGGCATGGGCGAGGATCATTGAAAAACTGCAGGTGGCGAGGGCATGTTCGCTGAGAGAGTTATTTCCGTCGCGGCCTTGGCTGAAGGCGATGAAGAGGGCTTGGGTCGTGAGGGTTTTGGCCACCGCATCAATTTCGTGAATGATATGCTGGGCCTTCTCGCGATCGACGATCCCTGTCTCGGCGATGCGTGAAAAAGTCGACTGGACGGATCGTTCCAGTTGCTGACGTGCTGCCCGGGCGGCCTGCAACTCCTCCGTCATTATGGCGAGGGAACGCACGATGGGCGCCTTCTCTGACGTGGTGGCTCCAGGCTGAACGAGGATCTCTGTTGGCCTATTCGCAGGAGGAAGAGCGGAGTCCGGCAGGTCGATACCCCGGGCGGGATCGATCGTGAGGTGTTTCACTCCGGCACGCCGCAACTTTTCGATCTGCTCGTCCGTTCGGATCAGGAACGAATGCCGGAAAAATGGCGAACGGAACCAGGCGACGTCCAATTTTGCGACGTGCATGCCGATTTTGAGCGCTTCGATGGGGATTGGTCGGTATGCCATAACGTATACGGGCCACGGAACTGCCCGCGCCGCACGGTATTGTTACCCCGTCCCGTCAGTCTCGCCGCGTGTGAGAGGGATTCTCCCTGGGAACGACAGCTGGTGTGACGAAGGGGATGGGGTGAGCGGGTTCCCTGGAGGCGGGCGGCGCGACTGACAGTCGTATATCCATACGAGGATTGTCGCGGTCTTGAAGTTTATACAGGTGGATTTCCACGACTCGGTTATCGTTCAGCCCCAGCCCTTCGCAGAGCGCATCTTGCGCGATCTTGAGTCCCCCATCCGTATCTCGACGAAGGGCGGACGCAAAGAAAAAATGAATCGACAGCGAGAGGTTCGCTTGCTGTAAGAGTTGTCTTAGAGTACCACGATGTGGCGATTGGGCAAGCGCAACGAGAATTTGTTGTCCGACGAGGTCTTTGTACGCGCGTCCCTTGGCTGAGAGCAGGCGGCGTCCATTGACGGTGGCATATTGGTGATTCACGCTGGGAGGGACAGGTAGCGTCAGCTCAATCGAGTCGTGTGCCACTCGGACCGTCGGCTCGGGGGCCGTTAGTGGGCGCACTGCCTTTCGGCTTTTGGTGGATGCGCGTAGGGGAGCAGGATCTTCAATTGAGCGCGGCGGCGGCTTGGGCGATGGACGAAAAGAAGTAGACCTCAGGGGGATGGGGGATTGTCGGGGGCGGGACACGCGGCGCAAGGGCCTGCCTATCGCACTAGAGAAGATTTTGGATCTTAGCCATATCTTGCTCGTACCGGTCTTCAGTCCTGGTGAGGTACCGTCGCCATTCCGCCGGGCTCCAGATCTCCAGGCGGTGGTACATTCCAACGAGGAAGACTTCCTGATCTTCATCCATCGGGACGAGCTTACGAAGGCGGCTGGGAATCAACACACGGCCGGCCTTGTCGATATCCGAAGCGCCGGCCTGCGACATCACATGGTGCATGAACAGGCGGCTCTGGTCCTCATCCAGGGTGGTCCTGGTCCGCTCCAGCACCTTTTCCCATTCCTTGGCTGAGTACATCCAAAGCGTCTGCTCGGTATTCTTGAGGAACATCACCTGATTACCCTCGCTCTCGAAACGTTCTCGAAGAGGAGAGGGGATCAGGAAGCGTCCCTTTTCATCAACCTTGCAGAGGTATTCCCCGGCGAACATTATCGGCATCCTCCGGTCATGGACGCGGTATGGACACGGGACGTTCTTGGAGCCATCGTTCCAAATCGGTCCGGACGAAGCGCCATTCTTTGCCCAGCTTGAAACCAGGCAGATGGCGGTCCTGAATGTAGCGGTAGAGCGTACGAGGGCTGACCTTGAGATAGCGGCACGTCTCCGCCACCGTCAGGAGTTCGTTCTTGAGGTCGGTCGTCATGGAGACTCAAAGGAAGTATCGGTAGGAACATAGGAGCCAACCACCCGTCCATTTCTAGGGTGATGGTAGGAGACAAGACCAATCCTGTCAAGTGAATATTCATGACAGTGTAGGTCAGTCGAAGTCGGTGGTGCCCATGTCTGCCGATGGCTGCTGCCCTTCTTCCATCGCGGCGTCCATCTCGTCTCCAAGATCTTCGCCCATTTCCTGCCCCATTTTTTTCATGAACCGGGCCATGCTCTGGGGGTCATTTTCATCCAGCCCGCTCAGATGGCTCGGATCAGCCAGGGCCTCGAGTCGCGCCTCCTCAGACTTGGGCGAGGCAAACCGAGACATGAGCCGTTCCAGATCGGGGCTGTGACAGTGGCCACAAGATTGTTGGGGAGGAGCGCTGATGCTCAGGATCAAGCGACTGGTCCGCTTTCCACATTGCCGGCAGCGATATTCATAGATCGGCATGGCCTAGGCTCTCAGTTCTTCCGGATGGTTGAAGGTCGACGGTCGACGGTGGCAGTGAGGAGTCCGAGACCATGCCGGCGTCCACGGAACGGGCGAGGGCAAGGACCGCCACCTCTAACGCACCGGCTTCGAGCAGGACTCTGGCACATTCATTGACAGTTGTGCCGGTGGTGAATACATCGTCGACGAGCAAGATGCGCTTGCCAACGACATCGTGGGGTGCGCGCAGAGCAAACGCTTTGCGAAGATTCCGAAGGCGGGCCGAGCGCGGGAGCGTGATTTGCGGATCGGTGTCGATAATGCGCACCAAGTTCCGATACGATACCGGCCGCTGTAGGATGGGGCTGACACGGTCGGCAAGGAGCAACGACTGGTTGAACTCCCGGTGCCGGAGGCGGTTCGGATGGAGAGGCACGGGCATCAGAAGATCGGTCGCCAGGTTCTGCGGCACGGTTTGGGCGAGCAACGCTCCCAGCGAATCTGCCAAGGCCACTTTCCCCCGATACTTGAAGAGGGCGATGGCGTCTTGCAGGGGAGGGGTGTAGGCATACGCAGCCCAGACCTGGGTGTAGTGCGGGTCGCGAGTGCGGCAGTCATGACATTCGTGCGTGGGGCTGTAGGTGGTGGCCGACGCCGATGCAAAGGGACGATGGCATCGTGGGCAGCCGAGTCTTTGCAGGGGGCGAATGTGCTCCCAGCACCGACGACAGAAGAACGGAGTGGGGTCGTCCGTGAGCGGTTGATTGCAAGTGGCGCAATCTGATGGGAGCAACAGTCGTGAGGCGTGCCTGAAAATGCCTGCTACCACTGGACAAGCCCCTTCTCTGACGAGCAGCGTGAAGCCGTGGGCACACGGTTCTGGACTTGTACGGAAAACTCTCCGGCCTGTCAAGGTTGTGGGGTGCAAAGGGCCTATGGTATAGGACCCTTCCGTCTGCATCGCGGCGACCTCACGGAGGATGGGCAGGTCGAGGTTGCGCGTGACTGACAACGCGTCGCTCCTTCACAGCCTTCGGTTCCAAACTATGCAAGACCCTGCCAAGACGCTGGTCAGTGTGCAGAATCTCTCCAGAGAATATAGTCGCGGGCAAATGGCTGTGTGCGCGCTGCAGGATGTCACTCTCGACGTGAAGGCGGGAGATTTCTGCGCCTTCGTGGGACCCAGCGGCTGTGGTAAAAGTACCTTGCTGAACCTCCTCGGAGGATTGGATCGGCCCACATCCGGCAACATCGTGATCGAGAATCGGTCTGTGACCCATGCGAGTGCCGCTGAGTGGACCCGCTTGCGGCGTGAGGTCATTGGGATTGTCTTCCAAGCGTTTCACCTCATTCCCGGGCTGACGGTCGCGGAAAATGTCGCATTGCCCTTATTGCTCAAGGGCGAGCAGGGGGGGGTGGTCGCGGATCGGGTCGATGGGGTCTTGCGAGCCGTGGGCATGGACGCTCGTCGTTCGCATCGCCCGAGCGAGTTGTCGGGTGGTGAGCAGCAGCGTGTCGCCATCGCTCGGGCAATCGTGCATCGGCCGCGGCTTATTCTGGCCGATGAGCCGACGGGAAATTTGGATTCGAAACAGGGTGCCGACATCGTCAGACTGTTCCACAGTCTGCCGCAACGCTTCGGCCACACGGTGTTGCTGGTGACGCATAGCGAGACGGCGGCAGCGGCGGCCGACTATGTGTGGCTCATGCGGGATGGTCGGCTGGTGAACTGTGTCAGGCAGGAGAAAGGATCAGCATGGATTTGAGCACCACCATTGCCGGCGTGAAGTTTTCCACCTGTTTCATGAATGCATCCGGTGCGCTGTGTGTGACGCGTGAAGAGCTGCATGCGCTGGGCCGCTCGCGCGCGGGGGCGATCGTGACCAAGTCGATGACACTGGAACCGCGGATTGGGAACCCCGAACCGCGCTATTACGGATTTCCTGGCGGCTCGATCAATTCGATGGGACTTCCAAATCTTGGGTATCTGGCCTATGCCGAACTCATTCCTGAGCTCAAACAGTTTGGCAAGCCGGTCATCGCCAGTATTGCCGGTCTTTGCGAAGACGATTTTCTCACGATGGCACGGGTGATCAATCAGGCAGGTCCTGATCTCATCGAGGTCAATCTCTCATGCCCGAATATCCCCGGCAAGCCCCAGATCGCCTATGATCCCGTTGACTCAGCGCGGCTCCTGAAGCGCGTGCGTCCGCTCATCACCGTTCCGATGGGTGTGAAGTTGCCGCCTTATTTCGACCCGGCCCACCATGCCCTGATGGCTGACGTGATTCGGCGCAGCGGGGTGGATTATCTGAATCTCATCAATTCCGTCGGCAACGGACTCGTTGTGGATCCAAGCCGTGAGACGCCGGTCATTAAACCCAAAGGAGGCTTCGGGGGGTTGGGAGGCTCGTTGATCAAACCCGTCGCGCTCGCGAATGTGCGGGCATTCTGGAAGTTGCTGGATGGGCAGATTCCGATCATTGGAACCGGCGGAGTAATGCAGGGAGTCGATGCGTTTGAACATGTGCTTTGCGGCGCATCCGCTCTCCAGGTGGGAACCGCGTTGGTTGAAGAGGGCGTGGCGGTGTTTGAGCGATTGGAACGCGAATTGATGGGGGAACTTTCCACGCGGGGTAAAGAGTCGTTGCGTGAGTGCCGAGGAAAGTTGAAAGAGTTGTAACGGGAAGCAGCTGATGTGGGCCCGAGAGCTCGTCGCGCGTTTATTTAAACGCGAAATTCTTGGGAAGAAAACCCTGCTGCAGCGCTTGACGGAGTAGCTGTGCCACATTACGGACTTTTAATCGCCGCATCAAATTGAACCGATGGACCTCAACCGTCCGGACACTGATCGCAAGACGGCGGGCAATATCTCGATTCGTATTGCCTTGCGACACGAGCTTGAGAATTTCTTTTTGCCGAGGCGTCAGTCCATCCGCTCGTTTGCCGGCCGGCTTGGTCGATTTAGCTGATTTGACCGGCTTGGCCTTCTTCGTGGGCCTTGCCGCCTTGGTCGACTTCGTAGTCTTTTTCGTCTTCGCAGTTTTTTTGGAGCGAACCGGTTTGCGTAGTGCCATAGCTATTGTGTGTCCCAAATTCTACTGTTAGTAATCCTAGCATACCTGTGTAAATCTGTAAAAACAATTACTGGACTCCTGTTCGAGAGAGCGCACTGATGCCGCTGATCCCTTCCTCCCTCGTCGCGGTCTTCGTTCGTCTGGGATGGACACATTTGTCCACGCGTCCTGGTCGAACCCTGCTTACCACTCTCGGTGTCGGATTGGGGGTGGCGGCAACGATTGCTGTCCAAACCGCCAATGTGGACGTCCTGCGCTCCTTCGAGGAGTCGGTCCTGACCGTGGCCGGTCCTGCCACACTGGAGGTGACGGCGGGAGAGGCAGGGATGGATGAGCATCTGATCACAGCAGTACGAGACGTTGCCGGAGTGGAATCGGCCCGACCGGTGGTGGAGGTCGGCGTGCGAGTAGCGACCGGTGCCGGCCGGTATCAATCGTTCAGTATCCTCGGGGTGGACCTTCTGGATGAACTAAACTCCATGAAAGGTCGTCTTCCTGCTTCGCTCGATGCGCTGCAAGGTTCCGGAGGAGAGCAGGGGCTGGAGGGGCTGTTGACCCCTGATGGTATTTTGGTGGGCCAAGGCCTGGCGTTGGAGATAGACGCCAAGCCCGAGGGTGTGCTCGCCCTGGAGTTCGGCGGCCGTGACGTTTCGGTCTCGGTGACCTCGGTCATGCGTCGCCAATCGGGGCCTCCTTCCGTCTGGGATCGCATGGCGGTCATGGATATTGCCGCCGCGCAGCGGACCTTCGGCCTGACGGGGCATTTGGATCGCATCGATGTCGTCACGCAGCCCTCATTTTCGATTGAGCAGGTGGCGGAGGCCATACAACGGATCCTGCCTCCGGCTGTCACGGTCCACCGTCCGATTCAACGCAGCCGACAGGTCGAATCCATGGTCGGAGCGTTTCAATTGAATCTCTCCGTACTGAGCATGGTGGGGCTGCTGGTCGGGATATTTTTGATCTACAACACGGTGTCGTTTACGGTGACGCAACGGCGGCGCGAGGTGGGAATTCTGCGCGCCATCGGGATGTCCGAGCCCATGGTCGTCGGTCTTTTTCTTGCTGAGGCAGGTCTGTTCGGCTTGGTCGGAGGGATCGTCGGAGGCGGGCTTGGGCTTGTGATGGGGAATGCGCTGGTCGGTTTGGTTGGCCGGACCATCCATGATCTGTACGCACCGACGGCAGACATGTCGAACGTATTTGGATTTCCCCCGGGATCTGGCCGGCTGTTGCTTGAGGCTGTGGTGATCGGCAGTGGGGTGTCCATGCTAGGGGCGCTGGGGCCGAGTTTGGATGCTGGTCGTACCATTGTGGTCGCCGCCCTTGCTCCAGGAGAATACGATGTCGCACAGCGACTGCGCGCGGTTCCGCTCGCTATCGCGGGGGGAATCCTGCTGGTATTCGCCCTGGGATGTGCCTTCGCGGAACCTGTCGGTGGGGTGCCGGTGTTCGGGTACCTGGCGACCCTCTGCGTGTTAACGGGGTTATCCTGCCTGGTTCCGATTCTCATCCAGCAGTTCTGCCGCACCCGTGAGTTAGGCACGGCTGCTGCCTCGCCTTCATTGGGAGGCGCGATCCGCCACATTGCACGGGAGCAAACCACGAGGGGAATGGGACGAAATGCGGTCACGGTGTCCGCCTTTCTGGTCGGGGTGGCCATTATGGTCGGGGTCATGATGATGATTCGGAGCTTTCGAGACACCGTCGAGATCTGGATCGATCAGACGGTGATGGCGGATTTCATCGTGGCGCCGGCTGGATGGCCCCATGCCAGCCACACTGGGACGATGAATCACACCCTCCCTGCCGTTTGGAGGACGACATTGGCCGGCGCAGCGCATGTGTCGGCGGTCGACGCCTACCGTGACGTTCGCATCGAGCTGCAGGGACGGCCGATTGCACTCGTGTCGAGGGACCTGGCACTCCATGCCGCACGAAGCCGATACCTTTTCCTGGACGGTGAATCCTCCGTGATCCTGGCGCGTGCGGCAGCTGGCGAAGGGGCCATTCTTTCGGAAGTGTTGGCTAACTCCCTGCACCTGATGACGGGGAGTCGGCTGACTGTGATGACGCCGTCGGGGGAAAAATCGATAACGGTCCTCGGGATATTTTTCGACTATGCCACAGACGGCGGGAAGCTCGTCATCGATCGGTCGTTATATCAACAATGGTGGAACGATGAAAGTGTCACGCTGTTTCCCATCTATGCCGCATCCGGCGCTGATCTGGAGCAGGTTCGGCTCGCCATTCTCGAAACCTTGGCTCATGAGACGCAGGGGCTGATGTCTCCAACGGTGTTGACCAATGCGGATCTACGAGAGGAGATCCTTCGTATTTTCGACCGCACCTTCACCCTGACTTATGTGCTGGAGGCCATTGCCGTGATCATCGCGATGTTAGGGATCATCAACACGCTGGTGACGTCAGTTGTGGAGCGGCGGCGTGAGCTGGCAACCCTGCAAGCACTCGGGAGCAGCCGAGGACAGATCACCGCGCTGATTCTGTGGGAGGCCGGGTATCTTGGTCTGTTGGGAACGGCAATGGGATTATTCGGAGGGCTGGCGTTGGCGTGGATCCTTATACGGGTCATCAACCGGCAGTCGTTCGGCTGGACGATCCAAATCTCGTGGCCGCTCGGCCTGATGGCCGAAGTGGCGGCCATGGCTTTGGCAGCCTCGCTCCTGGCCGGGCTCTGGCCGGCTCGGTGGGCCGCCAAGCAACCGCTGGTAGAAGGCTTGCGCTATGAGTGAAGACCGACGGCGGGCTCAGGCGCCTGCGTGGGTCTCTGTGAGATGGGAAGCGCATCGACCTGGATCTCGAAGCCGAGGTCTTCGATCATTCCCCACACTTCCGCTGCAGGCTGGCCAGGGGTGGTGAGGTAGCCGTTCACAAACACCGAATCCGCCGGATAGAGCGCCAGTGGCTGCAGGCTGCGCAGGTTGTGTTCTCGTCCGCCGGCAATGCGAAGTTCTGTCCGCGGATGGAGGAAGCGGAAGAGGCAGAGGGCTTTGAGACACCGTTGTGGCGTGAGGGGCGCGCAGTGTTCTAACGGCGTGCCGGAGGCCGGATGAAAAGTGTTGATGGGAATCGAGTCCGGCTTGACTTCGCGGAGCGCCATTGCCAAATCGATCAGGTCCTCATCACTTTCTCCCATACCGACGATGCCACCGGAACAGATTTCGAGGCCGGCAGTCCGCGCATGCTGAATCGTGGCCAGCCGGTCCTGAAACGTGTGCGTGCTGCAAATGGAGGGATGATAGGCCTCGCTGGTGTTCAAGTTGTGATTGATCCGATCGACCCCGGCGGCCTTCAGGTCTTTCGCTTGGCGTTCGTTGAGGAGCCCTAAGGAGCAGCAGATCTGAATCGGGACTTCCTGTTTGATGGATTGCACGGCGGAGGCAATGTCGGCAATCTCCCGATCCAAAGGGCTGCGCCCGCTGATGACGATACAGTACCGCTGCGCCTTGGCGGCGGCGGCTCGGCGCGCGCCGGTCATCATTTCATCGCGAGGAAGCAGTCCGTAGCGCTCGATCGGTGCGGTTGAGACGGCGGATTGCGAACAGTAGCCGCAGTCCTCCTGGCAGGCGCCGCTCTTGGCATTCAGCAACATTTGCAGGCGAACTGTTTTGCCAAAGTAACGTTCGCGAACCCGGAAGGCCGCCTGTAGAAGGTCGAGCAGTTGGGAGTCTGGGGTTTGCAATACGGCGAGGCTTTCCTCTCGGGTGAGCAATTCATCCCGCAACGCCTTGTCGGCCAGGATCGTGAAGTCAGTCATGCACGCTACTCCTCGAAAAAAAATAGGTCGAACCTCGCCACCCGTTTCGTGTTTCCCTGGGAAGGAGGCCTGGTCTGTCAAAAGAAAAAAGGGCGGAGAAACCCTACACGGTTTCAAATGGAGATGCAATGCCTTGATAGGGGACGGCAGGGAGCCGTGAGTTCTGGCCGTCCTGATCGGTATCGGACTTGGTATCGCGCCAGGGGAGGGCGACATAGGTATTCCAGCGGCCGCATCGTCGACAGCGACCCGACCACTCGGCCAATTCGTGGTGGCACTGGGTGCACTGGTAGGGCACGACCACTCGTTTCTTGAAACCAAGGGCTTTCTTGAGCTCCCTCACGGCCTCGTCCATGTGCTGTTTGCGTAGATACAAATTGGCCATGATCTTATGATAATCGACGAGCTGCTCCTGTGTTCCGTCGAGGGTCGAGAGCACGTCATACGCCTCATCGACCATTTCGAGCCGATAGTACAGCTTCCCGAGGTAGAACTGGATCACGGCGTTGTGGGGATCTTGCTGGAGGGCCTCTTGGTAGGCACGGATGATTTCATCGGGCTCTCCCAGTTCGAGAAAGAGCTCCTCCAACCGATGAAGAATAATGACGCTACGTGTTTTGGTATAGATCTTTTTGAGAATTTCTACGGCGTTCTTAGTCTTGCCTTCTCGCACTAAGATCTCCCCGATGCCGATGTAGGCCGGCAAAAAGGTGCGGTCTCTCTTGATCGCACCGCGGAAATAGCGCCGAGCCTTGTCGGGGTGCCCGCGCTCCAGGAGTTGCCGTCCGACCTCATACATGCACCCAAGGAGGAGATTCGCTTCGGCCCGCCGTTCGCTTTCAGGCCAGTTGGCTTTGACCAGGCGGTGTTGGATTTCGAGCGCATCGCTCCATTTTTCGAGCCGGATCTGGAGGTCGCGTTTGCGGATCAAGGCCATCAAGTTATCCGGCTCAATGCGGAGTATATCTTGCAGCGTCTGGAGCGCCTCCTCGTATCGACGGGCGCCCTCCAGGTCTTTCGCCAATTCCAGTAGGACCTCGACGTTGCGCTCTTCAATGCGGTGGGCTTGCTGGTGGAGGCGGATGGCCTCTGTAAAGTCGCCTTCCGACCGATAAATGTTGCCGAGCCACAGAAGCGAGTCCGTCCGGTTCGGATCGATGACGAGGGCGCGTTCGAATAAGCTGACCGCGTCGGCGGTCCGCTTGGACATGAACGCATGCGTGCCGTCCCGGTGGAGCGCATCCACCTTTTCCTTGCGTCGCACCAAGCGATTGCTGCGCCAGTTCACGAAGACATGGGTGGTTTCCTTGATGGTGACAATGAGGGCCACCAGCGTGGCGCCAAGGGCCATCGCAAACAGGACCAATGAGACGGGGCTCAGCTCGAACAGCGAGTCCGGACTGGTTCGAATTGTAATGGTGCCGGGGTTGAGTTCGCGAAAATAACTGTAGAGAAAAATGCCGACGCTGACGAGGAAGATCGTGGAGAGGAGCCGAAACATGCTAGACCCGTTTCCGGGTGCGAGGCGGACGTGCCGTGGGCGGAGAAGGAAATCGC
>CAZBNV010000052.1:0-31369 GCA_964493335.1 uncultured Nitrospira sp. | reverse complement strand
GGGGATGGATGTTGATCTTGGACGACTGGAAATTCGTGTAATCGTCGTCGTCCCACTCACTGGTCAACAGGACGTCCACGCAGTCATACACGTTGGCGCGGATGACGGCGGGAAGTTTCAAGTCATCATTGGCTCTGGTCAATTGTTCTTCTTCGTGAAGGACATAGATCAGACCGTCCTTGTCCACCATGGCCGGCTCTTTGCCCTGCTTCTTGGCCAGGGTGATCGGCATGCGGACAAAGTGAATGTTGTAATGCTTTCGATTGGCATTGTCAGGGCAGAGACTCCACCGGCCCTGTTCGCCCGGCAACGCCGGCTCAGAGGTCCGCTCACCATTCGCATCTTGGTGAATCGGCTCTAACCATGGCGCACCACTGTGATTGGCTGAGAACGGCACACGCTTGCCGAAGTGCGGCTTAAACAGCGGCCAGGCCATTTTGCCCGTCGTCGGGTCAAACAGAATGGCCGGTCTGGTGCTGTCATCCCACTTCGCCGCCCAGGTATACTTTGGATTCTGTGCAGTACTTTCCCGCTCGCCACGAGCAATGTTGCCGTCCCACTTCCAGTCCCACACGGTCGAATCGTAGGACAGGATCTGGCCCTTCTCATCGTTCGTGTGACCGGGCTGGCCCTGTGCCGGGACAAACATCTCGACCCAGTCCTTGATGCTCACGATCACCGGGTCAGATTTCCAGTTGGTCTTCTGTCCCTTGTCGACGATCTTGAACGTCTTGCCGAACCAGTCGACCGTGGTGCCGATCAACTTGTCCGACGACACACCCAGCTTCATCCGGCCCTTCCGGTCCGGCAATTCCGCCAAGTCCGGCATCGTGTCGGTATGGGCCGCGCCGACTTGCAACGTATTGTAGAAGCGGCCGTATCCCCACATGCCCGCGACGTAGTGGTGCGCCACGTGGCAGTGATACAGGAACTCACCCGCCAAATGTTGGCAGCCACCGCCGCCACATTCCGGCTCCAGGTCAAGCGCTTCTGACGGACCGATCACCTCGACGTCGACACGATCGGACTTGGTCCGCACGACCGGGTACTTGACCGGCCCATCCTGACCCATGGCCCAGAGATTGTTCGTCTCGGTGCCCGGGCTTCTCTGCCAACGGATGGTGCCGCTGTGCGGATGGTGGGAGTGGAACACTTCCGATCCACCATGGACCAACCGCCACTTGACCGGATCACCCAAATAACCACGGGCAATCGTGGTCGGCGTATCGCCGAACGTATAGGCGCTATAGGCCATCGATTCGTCTTCAAACCCGAAATACTCGTGCTGCAGATGCATCTGATCGATACCGAACGGCTCGCTGCGATAGTTGATCGCACGGCCACCCGGACGATAGGCATCGGTCAACGGATCGCGCTGTGGCATGAAGTCCCCCTTCTTGTTCAGCTGACGGAACGCTTCATCGCCGATTTCGTGATAAAACAGGACGAATTCGCGGAAGTCCGGTCCGGATCCGTTATCGATATTCACCTGCCACCCACTCGTGACATCTTTGTCGGGACCAGTCCCTAACGAACCGACGTATTTCGATCCCCTCGGCTCCACAATAAAGGCGCCGAACAGACCCAGTACGGTCAACTCGCGGTCATGGCTGTACGAATGGAACTGGCGAACACCTTCCTGCATTTGCGGATGGATGTACCATTCGAACTCCTGCGCCTTACCCGGAGCCACGATGGACTCGGGGTTCGTGGTGGTCGCGGGCTTGCCGGTCGCACTCACGATCATGCTGGAGGCCTGGATGAACAAGCTGCCATCCTCGCTCTCCATCTGATTGCGAAGGGTCATCTTCACACAATCACCCTGGTTGGCACGCATGACCAGCGGCTGAATCATGTCACCCTGCAACCCGGTCGTCACGGCGCCAGGATCGAACCCGTCTTTTTCACGGGCCAGCTTGTTCTTTTCTTCTTCCGCCCGCACCTTGCTGACATCCGGCGTCAGCACGTACATGTACCCCGGATAGAAGTCGAGCCAGCGATTCAATGTGATTTCGATATTGATCATCGACACGTCATAGTGCTTGGTCGGTGCGTTGGCAGGACATTTCCCTCCCGAACTCATGACCGGCTCGCCCTTCGACGCATCGCTCGCCAGGAGGAAGCTGCTTCCATCCTGCCCCATGTACTGGTGCATCATGGACATTTCATTAAACGCGCCGGATGTCTGCTGCGCCTGCGCATCCTTCTGCGCCTGCTGCTCCAGCTTCTCCATCAAGCGATGGTGCTGCATCTCCATCTTTTCCGCGTTACCCGCGCGGCCCTCGATGGCGTTTTCCAGCACCGTCTGTCCCTTCAAGGTCTGGGTCCACCCCGGCATCGCAACCGGCGTGGCATGCCCATCATGCGACTGATCGCCCGGTCCCGCTGCAAACACCCACGGCGCTGCGAGCAAGCTGCCCGACAGCATCGCTGCCTGCAGACTACGCATCGCATCACGACGCGTATGCTTGCGTTGTGACACATGTCCTGAAGACCTCATATTTCGGCCTCCCTCCTTCATAAATCCCCGCGCCCTTTCGCGGGTGTGGTTAAAAAGCGTGGTCGTGTGACCGGCCTCCGTCAGGCTGGACCCCGGCTGCTCCGGCCTCTCCTCTCCCCTTCCACGAAACGCTCCAAAAGGGAAAAGGGCTGGTGAAGGATGTCCTCAAGAGACGAGGGAGCAGGTCATTCGGAGGCCGGTCCTAATCACCCGCACCTTCACCAGCGCCTCCCTGAATGGCAATAGGTGTGCCCAGTCCATGGAAGCGAACATTCAGAATATTTCCGTCGTGTTGTCAATTGGTTGAGACCACCAATGGGAAAGTCAGACAGAGCAGGCGAGGCTACGGAATTCCACACGATTAGACAGCGATACAACGCGTTCAAACTATGTCGTTAAAAGACAAGTACTTACGCTGTCCAATAGAGTAGACAGTGCGGGAGCACGTCTGAGGCAAGAAGGGGCAGCGAATCAAAGGAATAACCCGACTGATGCTGAGGACGGCCGAGAGACTGAGGATGAGGAGAGTTGGAAGAAGACCGGTTCAACCCGGCCTTACTGAATACCGAAGTCGCGCAGCTTGTTATACAGAGTGGCGCGGCTGATCTTGAGCAGGCGAGCCGCCTTCACTCGATTCCCTGACACCTGCTGGAGTGCCTCGACGATACGAGCCTGCTCAGCCTGCCGAGTGGCACCACGCGCCACCGTCCGAAGGTCGACATCCTCAGTGGCGGATCCCAACACCACGAGGTCCGTACAGGTGAGCTCCGCGTGGGTGGTCGTCACGACCGCTCGCTCGATGTAATGCTGCAGTTCGCGCACGTTACCCGGCCAAGGTGCGGCGGTCAATGCACGTAAGGCCTCATCACTGACCTGGCGAAGGATTTGGCGATGCCGGTCGCAGGAAGCAGCAATGAACTGCGAGACCAAGAGAGGAATATCCCCTCGCCGCTCACGCAGCGGGGGCAAGTAAATCGGTAACACGGCCAGGCGATAGTACAGGTCCTGCCGAAACGTTTTGGCCTTCACGAGATCGGTCAGATCTTTGTTCGTCGCCGAAATGACACGGACATCGATCTTGATGGGCTGCGTGCCGCCGACCCGTTTAATTTCCCCCTCTTGCAGCACTCGCAGGAGCTTGGCCTGGAATGTCGGGGAGGTGTCGGCAATCTCATCCAAGAATATGGTCCCGCCGTCGGCCTCTTCAAACAGGCCTGGCTTGGCTGAAGCGGCCCCGGTAAAGGCCCCTTTCACATGGCCGAACAATTCGCTTTCCAACAGGGTTTCAGGCAGAGCCCCGCAATCCACCACGACAAACGGTTTCTCACGGCGATAGCTGGTCTGATGAATCGTTCGGGCGACCAGTTCCTTTCCTGTCCCGCTCTCGCCTTGAATCAGCACCGTCGCCGCACTGTCGGCCACCAAGCGAATCATCTCGAATAGCTGGTGCATGACCGGACTCGCACCGATGAGATCTCCCAATCGAGAGTCGGTTCGCTCTGGGCGCAAGTGTCCACGCCTCTTCGGCGGAGATGTCTCGGCAATGCCCGGCTTCTCGGATGGTTTATGGAACAGCACCAGGACCGACCCGACTTCGCCCGATGTCGTCATGAGTGGGAAGGCCTGGTGCATGCCGCAGGCAGTGCCATCCCCAGGAGTGGCACAGGAGATTGTCCTCACCTCCCGCGTCTCAAAGACGGTCGTGGCAGGGCACGTTCCGCAGGGGTCAGTCATTTGGAGAAAGGCTTCATAACACTTGGCAGGCTTCGATGCCGCAGGTTGCCCCTTCGCGCCTTCCCAAGCGGAGTCATTGGCATAGACCACATTCTGGTCTCGATCCATGACGGCGACACGGTCAGTCAACCCGTTGGCCAGCTGCTTGAGAGCCTCCAGACGAGCCGCTAGAATGGGGTCAGTAAAGGGGAATATGGGCGGTAGCGGTGAGTGAGATCCGGCCATCTCATCACTCCTGATATCCATGGGGCTCAAGAGGGCATTCCTACGATGCCCCTATTTTTACTCTGCGCATTGACTGCAAAACAACCCTCCCCAGCGGGGGACTGGCCATGACGCATCCCGGCCCATGCGGGCATTCAGTGCAGAAGCGGAGCGTCCGGCGTTCCGGGCCTCTTCAGCAACTGCTTCACCGTCGCCTTCAGTTCCGATAGGCGAACCGGCTTGTCGAAATAGGCGGTCGCCCCACTCTTCATCGCTTCATTCCTAGTCTGCGCATCGCCGAACGCCGTCATGACGATAATCGGACAGCCAGGCGCGGAGATCCTTAGCCGATGCACATACTCAAAGCCACCGGCCGGCATCTTCAGATCAGTGACAATCAGGTCCGGCGCCGCTCGCATGACCGCAGCCAAACCTTCTTCGCCATTGGTGGCTTCCCGCAATTGATAGCCTTCGCCCCACAACTCGTCACAGAGTAAACTCCGCATGTCTTTGTCGTCTTCCACGACCAGTAACACAGCCGGTGCTCCCTTATCTGCAGTCACGCTGGATCCCTCACCAAGCATACCCATTGTTGAACCAACTACCACGCAAAGCATGTGCCACTCACCTCGCGGTGGGGCAACGATCAAATCCCTGTGTTCGTTGGAACAATCGAGATGAGAGCGTCTATAAATGGGGAGCTGTAGGTGACGCTCTGGCGAGAAAGACCCCAGCCTCAGAAAAATCCCTGTCCCGAACCGCTACAGCAGGGGATGAACAGGGCACCGCGGCCAGGGTGAGCGTAAAACTGGATGGGTGATTGACTAGTGAGGACTGGCGGGTGCATCCGTATGGATCGGCAAACAAATGGTGAACGTCGTGCCTTGCCCCGGTTCGCTTTCGACGTGAATAGTGCCGTTGTGCTCTTCAATGATGCCCTTCACCACCGTGAGCCCTAAGCCGGTTCCCTTGCCAAACTCCTTGGTCGTAAAGAACGGGTCGAAGATCTTGGCGATCACTTCCCGCGGCATCCCATGACCGGTGTCCGACGCAGTAAGCTTGACCATCCCTTTGTCGGGAACCAGCGCGAGCCTGAGAATGCCTCCGTCCGGCATCGCATGAATGGCATTCATCACCAGATTGATCAGGACTTGACTCATCTGATCGGCATCGGCATGCACTAGTGGACAGACCTCGACAGAGGACGTGTCGACGGTAATGCCGTTATGAGCCAAACGCTCTTGAAAGATTTCCAAGTTGTCTTCAATCGTCTGCTGTAGATTCAACGCACGGTGTTCCACCGGACGTCGACGGGCGAAGGCCAACAGTTGATTCATCACCCTTGTGATCCGCTCCACTTGACTGACGATGGTTTGAAGGCCTTTTCTGACCGGCTCTTCTTTCGTCCGCTCCATCAGATACTCGGCTCGACCCAAAATAACGTTCATGGGCGTGCCGATTTCGTGCGCCATTCCGGACGCGACGGTTGCCAACTCGGCCACCCGTTCGGTACGCCGCAATTGTTCCTGCAAACGCTTCCGCTCGGTGACGTCCCGCGCCACCACGAGAACGGCGGGACCTTCTTGATCGCTGTAGCGGGCGGCGGTGACCTCCACATCGACGGTTCCGCCATCAAGCTTGACGAAGGTTTGCTCAAATAGAGGAATCTGCTCCTGTCCTTCTGCGATCTGACCGATGCGCTGTTGAACCGACGCGCGGTCGTCCGGCCGAATGAAATCAGGCAGCGATCGTCCGAAGACCTGGCTCTCGTGAGTCGCGCCGAGCAACCTCAGCCCCTCGCCGTTGCTGAAGATGACGCGATCACCGCGTATGACGAAAATGCCGTCGGGCGAAACCTGCACCAGCCGACGATAGCGCTCCTCACTCTGCCGCATCGCCGCTTCCGCTTGTTTCCGTTCGGTGATATCTCGAATGATCGCGGCCAAGCCTGCGGGTTTTCCATCTTCCCCTTTGACCATCGACAAGGTCAGGGCAACCGGAACTCGAGAGCCATCCCTCCGGATAAATTCTTTTTCATACTCCGCGGGTTCACCCGTCTCGATGACCCGCGCCGTCGCCGCAGCCTGCACCCGGCTGTATTCATCAGGGGTGAGCTGGCCATACCTCATGCCGAGCAGCTCCTGCCGCGAATAACCCGTCAGATTGGCAAAGGCCTGATTGGCCAGCACAAATTTGCCGTCCAGGGAGGCATATCCGATGGCATCTTTGGACGATTCCACAATGTCCTCGAACAGCCCCTGCACGGTGCGCAAAGACGCCTCCGCCTGTTTCCGTGCCGTGATGTCTCGGGTCACCCCGAGCACCGCGGTGATGACCCCATCTGCACCTCGCAAGGGTACGGCATGCGTTTCCAGCCAGCGATGTGCGCCTTTGAGTCCCAGGATTTCAAACTCCAACAAACCCGCTTCTCCCTGGCCGGCCTTTGTGATCAGGTCGAGAAACGGGCCGCGGAACGGTGAGAGCACCAGCTGACACACATCCTTCCCCACGATGGCCTGACTGCTTTCGGCTTCGATCATTGCCAAGCCGGCTGCATTCATGGTCTGAACGGTCCCGTCGAGATTCAGCACCTTCACACATTCGGGTTCGGTTTCGATGATGGTTCTGAGAAGCCCTTCCCGATCAGCCAATTCCTTCTCCAGCCGGCGCCGTTCCGTGATGTCGCGCAAAATCACGGTGAAGTACCGCTTGCCCTCCACACCAACTTGCGAAATCGCGGCTTCAATCGGAAATTCCTTTCCGCCGGAGCGGACCCCGGTGATCATGCCCAGCGCGCCCATTCTACGGCTGCTGACACCCGATCGGCCGAACTGCCTGACATGCTCGGCATGCATGTCGTGGAATCGCTCGGGGATGAGCCGATCGAGTGGCTGCCCCAACATCTCGGCGACGCTCCATTCGAACATGCGCTCCGCAGCCTGATTGAACAGCACGATCGTCTGGTTTTCGTCGACGCTGATGATGGCGTCCATGGCAGACTGGACGATCCCTTCCAGCCGCAACTTGTCCTCGCGCATTTGCTCTTCCGCCCGGCGTTGCCCCGCGACCGCACCCAACACCGCCACCTCGGCATAGGCTCGCGCTTCCACGGCGGCAACCCTTGCCGACTCGGCTTGGGTTTGCTGCGCCTGCGCGTCGGTGAGCGCCCGCGTCATCTGCCTCCGGCTCTCATCAGCCCCTGTCCGACCCAACTGACGACTCACCAGTACGAGTGCGAAGCCCCACATAAGCCCAATGCCCAACAGACGATTGATCATGGCAGACAGGGATGACACGCCTGGAGTCGACGCAACAAAACCGATGCCCAGGAGGAGGGTGACCAAGCTGGCAAAGTACAGCGGAGCGCGTGGCCGCGAAGAAGTCAATGTGAGAGTCAGTGGAATGGCATACAGCACCCACTCGTCGACCTCGGACGGCGTCAGGAAATCCAGGATGAAGATGCCGACGGTCAGGACGGCCGTGAGACCGTACTCAGCGAGGAGAGATTTGTGGTTTGGAAGCTGCAAGCCGATCACTCCCAGCGCGATGGCGAGACGATAACGCTACTCGTCCGTGTGCGGTTTCCCTTCGATTTCGGCCAGCTTCCGGTAGAGGGTCTTTCGATCGATGCCCAGGACATGCGCGGCTTGATACTTATTGCCGCCCGTCTTTTCGAGAATCTTGACGATGTACTCCTTCTCAACCTCATGCAGCGGTAAGGTGCGTTCAGCCGCTTCATCCAAAATACGCCGATCCCCACGTGCCCCCTGCACCTGGATGGGCAAATCGTCCGCGCCGATTACTTCGCCATGGCTCAACGTGACGGCCCGCTCGATCACATTCTCTAACTCCCGTACATTGCCCGGCCAGGCATAATCGACCAGCATCGCCAGCGCCGCTTCACTGAGCCCCTTGACCTGCTTGCCACGGAACTCGGCGCATTTTTTCAGAAAGGCATCCACGAGGATCGGGATATCTTCCCGGCGTTCCCGCAACGGAGGCAGTCGCAGCTCGATGACGTTGAGACGGTAGTAGAAATCTTCACGGAATCGCTTGTTCTTCACCTCGTCCGCAAGATTCAGGTTCGTCGCCGCGATGATCCGAACGTCCACGGAAATAGATTTGGTCGCGCCCACCCGCCGGATTTCTCGCTCCTGAATAGCGCGCAGCAGTTTCGCCTGCAGCATGAGCGGGAGTTCGCTGATCTCGTCCAAGAATAACGTGCCCTTTTGCGCTTCCTCGAAGAGCCCGCGCTTGTCCAACTTGGCATCCGTGAAGGAGCCTCGCATGTGTCCGAAGAGCTCGCTTTCCAGCAATTGTTCGGGAATGGCGGCACAGTTGACGGGCACAAAGGGGGCATCGCGCCGGTCACTATTGTAATGAATGGCCTTGGCGACCAATTCTTTTCCTGTGCCGCTCTCACCGGTAATCAACACGTTGGTCGGGCTATCCGCCACCCGCCGGATCAGATCGAACACGACCTGCATCGGCTTACTCTTCCCGAGAATCTGATGAAAGCTGTATTCCTTATGGACCTCTTTTCGAAGTCGGCTCACCTCGCGACGGAGGGCCGCTTCACGAATCGCCCGCTCGACCACGCGAACCAACTCCTGGGTCTTTACCGGCTTGGTGAGATAGTCGCTGGCGCCATGGCGCATGGCCTCGACCGCGGTTTCCACCGACCCAAAGGCCGTCATGAGGATCACTCCCATATCTGGATACCGATGTTTCACTTCCGCCAGCAGTTCGGTGCCCAGCATGCCCTTCATCCGAAGGTCCGTCAGGACGACGGCATAATCTTTTCCGCCCAGTTGCTTGAGCGCCTCGTCCCCGCTGCCGACTCCCGTACATTGATGCCCCCGGCCCTGCAAAATATCACACAGCAGACTGCGCATATCCGCATCATCATCGACGACTAATACTGCGCCCCCATCATCGGTCATACAGGTTCCTTCGGTGAATTCCATCATCGGACCAGCCTGTGCAGCTGACGCGCGCACAGACTAATCGGGTTATTCGTGGGCGGTCAAGGGGCGTCATGCCGCACCCTTTCCCCGCCTGCTGTCGCGAAATGCCCCAACCGGGGTTGCTGGCCATGCACAACGCACCGTGAAACCCCAATTCCTCTCTACCCCTGTCGGCCTCTAGCCAGCTAAGGCAGAACGGCACTTCTCTTGCGTCTTCCTGAGTGAAACGGGAGGTGTTCATGGCGGCAGACCACTCGGAACTCGACGAATCCCAACGTGCCTCTCACACCGCACCGGCGGTTCTTGCGTCCCTTCCAGTAGTGCAAGGTCAAGGCCATACTCAAGCCCCTGCCACAGTCGTCCCCAGGACTCGGCTCAGCAGGAAGCGGGCCCTCTCAATCCTGATAGGCGTTGGGGGGCTGTTGGCCCTCATGGCTATCGGTCTCTGGCACTGGTGGTCCAATGACCCGGTTGCCGGCCACTATAAAACTCTCCCCATCGACCGCGGGCCGATCACCGCGCTTGTCACAGCCACGGGGGCCGTAAATCCGGTCGTGTCGGTTCAAGTCGGCAGTCAGGTCTCGGGCAAGATCGCGAAACTCTATGCCGACTTCAATTCGCTCGTGAGGGAAGGCCAGATCCTTGCCTCGATCGATCAGAAGCCTTATCAAGCCAAAGTGAGCCAGGCCAAGGCCGCGCTCAAGAGCGCCAAAGCCAATCTAGCCAAGGCGAGGAACATGCTCGCACAGCGAAAACTTGAGCTGGGTCGCATGGCCGCCCTGCGAGACCAACAGTTCGTCGCCCAATCCGACCTGGATCTGTCCATCACCAATCATCGCGACGCCACAGCGCAGGTAGAGCTCTCGGAAGCGCAAGTCGATCAGGCCAAGGCCACATTGTCGTCGGCGGAATTGGATCTGGGGTACACCACCATTTATTCGCCGGTGAACGGGACGGTGGTCTCCCGCAATGTGGAGGAAGGCCAGACTGTCGTCGCGAGTTTTCAAACACCCACGCTGTTCGTGATCGCGCAGGATCTGACTCGCATGCAGGTCGTCGCCAATGTCAGTGAATCCGACATCGGCGGCGTGACGGAGGGCAAGTCGAGCGACTTTCGAGTGGACGCGTACCCACGTGAGTTTTTTCATGGCGTGGTGACGCAGGTCAGAAATGCGCCGGTCAGCATTCAGAATGTCGTCACCTACGATGTGATCATTTCGGTCGAGAACCCCGAACTCAAACTCAAGCCCGGGATGACGGCCAACGTCACGATCGTGACCGCGCGAAACGAACACGCGCTTCGGGTGCCCAATGCCGCGTTGCGATTCCGCATGCCCGGCGTGCCACTCGATCGCAAAACCCCTCAGCTCTGGCTGCTTGAGACCACGGGACGCGTGCGGGCCGCACCGGTCACCGCGGGCATTACGGACTCATTGTTCACCGAGCTCGTGGCAGGCGAGGTGCGCGAAGGAGACAGCGTCATCGTGGGAATTGTCTCGCCTGATGACAACCCGCAGGAAAAACTGCCGCCTGGTTTTGAATTCGGACCGAAGATGCGATGAGCGTGACGAACAGGCCATGAGCTTCCTCTGGTTGACGATTCAATCCGCCCTACGCGTGCTGAAACGGAATCCGCTTCGGGCAGGTTTGACTATGCTCGGCATCGTCATCGGCGTCGGGGCCGTGGTCGGGATGGTCAGTCTCGGGCAAGGGGCAACCGCCTCGGTCCAGCGCGAGATCGCAAGCCTTGGTACCAACGTGCTCATCATCATTCCGGGCGCCACCACGGTGGGCGGAGTACGCGGTGGATTGGGCACGGTCTCCACGCTGACGGTCGAAGATGCCCGCGACATCGAAAAGCGCGTCGGCGACGTCAGCCTCGCGACCTACGCGTCGCGGTCCGTCTTACAAGTCATCCATGAACATAAAAATTGGAACACGGTGGCCATCGGCACCACCACGGCGTTCACCGACCTCCGCAACTGGCCGGTGGCCGAGGGGAGTTTCTTTACCCAGGCGGACGAAGATGCCGCCACGAAAGTCGCGGTGCTTGGGAAGACTGTTGTCGACAACCTGTTCGAGCACGGAGAGGACGTGATCGGGGCGCAGATTCGGATCAAGAATGTGCCGCTTCGCGTCATCGGTATCCTGGCTCCGAAAGGGCAGTCCTTGTCCGGGCAAGATCAGGATGACATCGTGATCCTTCCGTTCACGACCGCGGAGCGAAAGGTCCTGGGCACCAAGTTTCTGGGAACGGTGGGGATCATCATGGTAGCCACGCAGCACCGCTACAGCATCCCCGCCGCCGTCGAAGACATCAAAGGCCTGCTCCGCGCGAGACACCGGATTCACCCGGCCGAAGAGGACGATTTTACGATTCGGACCATGGAGGATGTCGCAAAGACCGTCGCCGGCGCCAGCCGCACGATGATGGTGATGCTGCTGAGCATCGCGTCGATTTCACTTGTGGTCGGCGGCATCGGGATCATGAATATTCTCCTGGTCTCAGTGACGGAACGTACCAGGGAAATCGGGATTCGGATGGCCGTCGGCGCGAAACGCGCCCACATCCTACTTCAGTTTTTAGTGGAGGCGATCATTTTGACCGCGATCGGCGGTGTGGTCGGCGTCCTGTTCGGCATCGCAGGTGCACGCCTCCTGACCCACCTCATCGGCTGGCCCACGATTATTTCCTCGCAGGCCATCGCCATTGCCTTCCTGTTCTCCGTGGTGGTGGGCATCTTCTTCGGCCTCTACCCGGCGAACAAGGCCTCGCGAATGAATCCAATTGAAGCGTTGCACTATGAGTAGCGCGAAGGGTGATGCGGTGTGCGCCGGCTTCAGTGGTTCGCCACTTGTTGTTCCGCGTGGTAGGAACTGCGGACCAGCGGCCCAGATTCGACGTGACGGAAGCCGAGGGTGAGACCTTCTTCTTTCAGGGCGGCGAATTCATCTGGATGGTAGAACCGGGCCACGGGAAGATGCTCTTTCGTCGGTTGCAAATACTGGCCGATGGTCATGATGTCACACTCGACCGAGCGCAGGTCGCGCATGACGTCGCGCGCTTCGTCCGTCGTCTCGCCCATGCCGACGATCAAGCCCGATTTAGTGGTCATGCCCATCTGCTTCGCCCGTCCCAGTAAATCGATCGACCGTTGATACTTCCCCTGCGGCCTGATCGAGGGGAACAATCGCCGCACCGTTTCGATGTTGTGATTGAGAATATCAGGCTTCGCGGCAGCCACCACGGCGAGCGCCGCCTCATCTCCTGCAAAGTCCGGAATCAGTACCTCGATCGAGCAGCTCGGAATCAAGCGTCTGATGTGGCCGATCGTGTCGGCAAAGATCGACGCGCCGCCGTCTTCCAACTCATCACGATTCACCGACGTGATCACCGCATGCCTCAAATTGAGCGCATGGATGGCCTCCGCCACTCGCAACGGCTCCTCGCGATCCACGTCATGGGGCCGACCCGTCGCGACGGAACAGTAGTGACAGCGCCTGGTGCAGATGTCGCCGAGAATCAGGAACGTAGCCGTGCGCGCATTCCAACATTCCCACACATTCGGACAGCGGGCTTCCTCACAGATCGTGTGAAGGTTGAGCCGGTCCATGGTCTGACGAATCTCCTGGTAGTCCGGCCCCGTCTGCAGACGAACTTTGAACCAGGGCGGCAAGCGACGAGGCTTGTCCTCGCTGTGTGGATGCTCGTGGGAAGCAGCCGACGATGTCTCACCGGCCTTCCGTAGTCCTGCCAAAGGGATGAACGTCACGGTTTCACCATCGGAGCGGCCAGTTCTTGCGGATGCTCCAGGAGTCGCTTGAACTCTTTCAGGAACTGCGCCCCCATCAGTCCATCGAGCGCTCGATGATCGCAGGACATCGTCACCTTCATCCTCCGCCCGACCGTGACTGTTCCCTTCGTCACCACCGGCACGTCTCGGATGGAGCCGACGGCAATTGACGCGGCCTGCGGCGGCATCAGCACGGCGATAAAATTGTCCACATCGAACATCCCGAGGTTGGAGATGGAAAACGTGGCCCCGGTGTATTCCTGCGGCTGCAATCGCTTCTGCCGAGCCCGTTCGATAAGAGCCTTGGTTTCCGTCGAGATGTCGGCCAAGGTCTTCGCGCCGCAGTGACGAATCACGGGCGTGATCAACCCATCTTCCATGCCGACGGCCAGGCCGATATCGATCTGCGCATACCGTCTGATGGCATCACCGGCGAAAGACACATTCATCTCCGGATGCCGCATGAGCGCCAACGCCGAGGCCTTGATCAGCACGTCGGTAATGGAAGGATGGGTTTGGCGGTTCTGCTTAAACTGGTCGCGCAATCGCTCAGCCTGCTCCATGTCGATTTCGACCGTCAGATAAAAATGGGGGACCGGGGCTTTGCTTTGAACCGTCGATCGGGCGATAGCCTTCCGCATCTGACTGAGGGGCTGATCGGTTCCGGCAGGCAGTGCCTGCGCAGTGGGTGCTGCTGCCTTCGTGACATCGTCTTCGACAATCCGTCCGCCTGGGCCAGTGCCGGTCAGAGTGGAAAGGTCGAGCCCCCGCTCAGCGGCCAAAGCTTTCGCCCGCGGCGAGGCGAACGGACGCGCTCCTGCCATGGGGGCAGACGTCGGAGACGAGGCATCCGGCTTCGACATGGCGACAGGCTTGGCTCCGGCTCCAACGGACGGAGCCGCCGTGACGCCATCGGCCAGAGCCACAGAAATATCTTCATCGGCCTCTGCAATCACCGCGATCAACGTACCGGACTGAACGGTTGTGCCGTCTTGCACGAGAATCTTGCGCAAGACGCCAGGAGCGAACGCCTCCAGATCCATGACAGCTTTGTCGGTTTCGATCTCCGCGATGACTTCGCCTGCATGTACCGGATCGCCTTCATGCTTTTTCCAGGCCAGCAGAACGCCCTCCTCCATCGTATCCGTCAGTTTGGGCATGACGACGCGACTAGCCATGGGTCCTCCTCACCAATGCCGACCACCACCGATGGCCTACGTTGACCGTTCTGCTCACTCCAATCACCCTCCACCATAGACCGACCGGATAGCGGCGACCACGCGAGCCACGTCCGGAATCGCGGCGTCTTTCAGCGGGCGGCTGTAGGGCATCGGCACGTCTTAGCCGGTCACGCGGACGATGGGCGCATCCAGATAGTCGAATGCGGCGGTATAGACGCTCTCCGCAATCTGTGCGCCCAGCCCGCAGAAGCGCCAACCTTCTTCGACAATCACAAGATGCCCGGTCTTCTTGACCGAATTCACGATGGCCGGAAGATCCAAGGGTTTGAGCGTCCGGGGATCAATGACCTCCACGTCAATATCTTCATGGCGCAGCTGTTCGGCAGCCTCCAATGCCACGAGCAGCATCTTGGAATAGGCCACGATCGTAACATCGCGCCCTTCACGCTTCACCTCAGCCACCCCAAGAGGGATCGTATACTCACCTTCCGTCACCTCGCCCTTCGTCCCATAGAGCAATTGGGCTTCAGTAAAGATGACCGGGTTCTGGTCGCGAATCGCGCTCTTCAAGAGACCCTTCGCATCCTACGGCGTCGCCGGCGTCACCACCTTCAAACCCGGCACATGACAGAACCAGGCTTCCAGACTTTGCGAATGTTGCGCGCCGAGTTGATACGCCGCACTGCCGGGACCACGAATCACGATCGGGACCGAGAGTTGGCCTCCAGGCATATCACGAATTTTGGCGGCGTTATTGACGATCTGATCGAGGGCGACGATGCCGAAGTTCATGGTCATCAGTTCGACGATCGGCTGTAACCCTGCCATGGCCGCGCCGATGGCGAGGCCGGTGAATCCGGCTTCCGTGATCGGCGTATCGACCACCCGTTGCGGACCAAACTCCTCCACGAACCCCTTGCTGACCTTAAAGGCGCCCTGGTAATAGCCGACTTCTTCCCCGATCAGGAACATCTTTCCGTCCCGGCGCATCTCTTCCCGCATGGCCTGATTGAGAGCATCTCGGTAGAACAACAGCATCATGACGTTATTCCTCCGCCATCACATCGTGATGCAGGGTCTCCAAATCCGGAAAGAGACTCTCGTCCGCAAATTTCAAGGCGGCCGCGACCACGTCCGTCACATCCTGCTCCACCTGCTTGAAATCCGATTCGTTACAGAGCTTGTTCGTCAGGATGGTCTCCTTCAACAGCAGAAGCGGATCGCGCTTGCGGTGCTCTTCCACTTCATCCTTGGTTCGGTAGTGGCCATGCGACGGATCGGCCATCGAATGGCCCATACACCGCTAGGTCATCGCTTCGATGTTTCCACGACGGTGCGCGCCAATCCACGAACCGTCAGCACATCCATCCCATCCACACGTTCGGCTGGGATGCCATAGGAACGGGCAGCCTCGGCCACGTTTTCGTACAGCGCCACGGCTCGCTGCACCGGTGTGCCCATTCCATACCGATTATTTTCGCAGATGAAGATGACGGGCAGTTTCTAGAGAGCCGCAAGATTGAACGCCTCATGCGCCTAGCCGCTCGGCACGGCCCCTTCACCGAAGAAACAGACGGTTACCAGGTCGAGCTTCTGATACTTCGTCGCAAACGCCAGCCCTGCAGCCAGCGGGATGTGACCGCCGACGATCGCATAGCCACCCATGAAACGATGCGGCAGATCCACCAGATGCATGGAGCCGCCTTTGCCATGGCAAAGACCGGTGGCCTTGCCGAACAGCTCGGCCATTACCTTGCCCGGCTCAGAACCTCGGGCTGGACAATGGCCATGGTCGCGGTAGGCGCTGATCGCACAGTCATCCGGCCGTAACGCGGCGATGGCGCCGACGGCAATCGCTTCCTCCCCGATATAGAGATGCAGGAAGCCGGCGATCTTGGCAAGGGCATACCTCTCCGCCGACTTTTCTTCAAACCGGCGAATCAGCACATCTGGCGATAGAGCGCGAGCAGGTCGTCTCTATCCATGTCGCTCATTATGCACAGGCACGATGGAACGACTCAACCCTGATTCGTCCGACCCAGAATCATCGCTTGGTGAAGTGAACCTCACCTTTGGTGGACAAACCTTCCTGCTGAAGGAGAAATAATCAATGCATCTCACAATCAGAATGCCCATCAAGGAGCTGTGTTGTAAGGATACACGGGTCAAGAGCAATCGGGGACGCGCCAGAACCGCCAGAGGCTTCGGGGTCTGAGACAGATAGCCGCCAGGATTTCGTCTAGAAAAGCGAGCGAATTCAAAGTTATAATCCGCTTCTCCTTCTGCTACACGACACTTGGGGTGTGGCCGCGCACCACCATTTAAATTGGGATTGTGCAGGTGAAACTGTGAACTGCTCCTTCTGTCATAGCAGCATCTTTGCGCGTGGTCTTGCCAAGTCACCGGACAGGAGCGCATCCACACCCTCCACCGTGCTGACGTGCGTTTGTTCGTCACCGATCGCGGTATCTAAATGAGCCACCTCCTACAATCACTCTCGATATTAGTCGCCATCGGTGCTCCACTCTTTGCCAGCGTTGCGATCGCGCTTCTCGGAGAGCGCGAGAGCGAGCGCAGTGCCGAGATCGGCATTGGAGCATTGGCCCTTTCAACTTGCGCTGCCCTCCTATCGCTCTATCAACTCAGTGGCGACCCCACTCCCTTTCGGCTGTCCGGGCCGCCGTCATCCCTCATTCCCAGCTTGCTTGTGGATCGGCTCGCCGCGGTCATGATGGTGCTGATCACCGTCGTGAGTCTCGTGATCCACGTCTATTCCCAACGCTACATGCGCGACGATCCAGGTTATGTCAAATTTTTCGGCCTGTTGAGCCTCTTGACCTTCGTGTTGTTATGCCTCGTCACCAGCGGACATTTGCTCTGGCTCTTCCTGGCCTGGCATGCCGTCACCTGGCTGCTCAGGAGCCTGCTCACCTTCAATGCCGGGAGCGCCGCGGCCCGACAGGCGGGTCGCACGACCCTGCGGGTGCATGGCATCGGCGATGCCGCCTTTGTCTGCGCCATCATGCTGGCCTATGCGACCTTCCACACATTTGACCTGTCAGAACTTTTTGAACTGGCGAACGGTGCCGCCGGTACCACGGTGCTCTGGGAGGATACCTGGTTTGAAATACGATCCGTGACACTCATCACGCTCTTGCTGGTCATTACCGTCATGACCAAATCCGCGCAGTTTCCCTTTCACGTGTGGCTGGCCGGCACCATCGAAGCCCCGACCCCCGTATCAGCCATGCTGCATGCAGGCATTGTGAACGCCGGAGGATTCCTCGTGAACCGGTTGGCGCCTCTGTTTGGGATGGCCCCCACCACGCTCTACGTGCTCTTTATCGTCGGTGCGCTGACTGCCCTGATCGGAGCGGCCACCATGTTGACCCAGTCCAGCATCAAACGGACCCTCGTCTATTCGACCATGGGCCAGATGGGATACATGGTCATGGAATGCGGGCTTGGGGCATTCGCGCTGGCCGTGTTCCACCTCTGTGCCCATGGCCTATTCAAAGCCACGTTATTTTTGAATTCCGGGTCGAACATCCACAAGGCACGAACCGAATTCAAACTCCCTGACTCGCACACCGTACGGGACACCAGAGAATTTGCCTTCTTGCCATGGCTCACCGGACTTGCCATTACGCTTGTACTCCCCCTGATCATCGTGCTCATGGCGCATGGATTGGTGAACATTCCCCTCTTCGAGACGCAAGGCACCCTGATTTTTCTCTTCTTCGCCTGGGTCACGTCCGCTCAAGCCACTTTCAGTCTCTATCGGCTTAACGCCGTGGGGTCATGGAAGGTGTCCTTCACGATGGTCGCCACTCTGACCCTCATCGGCCTGACCTATCTGTGGGCCGGAGAAGCCTTCACCCATTTCCTCTACCCGGCCCCAGGCCAAGTGGCGGCCTATTTTGAAGCGGCCGCGTGGAATCAGCGTCTCTTCGATTCGATCGTCGCCCTTTCTACATTCCTCATCGTGGCCGTGTGGGTGATCCTCTACGGCAAGGCCCACGGGATGCGATTGCTGCTTCCTCACTGGCTGGACGGCCTCCGCGACCGCCTATACGTCGCCCTGTTGAGCGGGCTCTATGTGGAAGCACTACTCCGCGCGGCTGGAGCCACCCTCGGACGCAAGCCAGAAGGTCGACGCGACAGACGGTCGCCTGAAGGACTCGCTCCATGATTACGTCTCTCCCACAGCGATTCACCGATGCGCAGCGAATGGAATTGCGCTCCTATGTGCAATTGGCGGGGGAAGTCATCGCGCAATATTGGCCGATGCGGACCTTCATTCACCACAATCCACTACATGGTCTGGAATCGTTGTCGTTCGAGCAGGCGGTGAAACGAGGCGCGCAGCTCTTCGGAGGACGAGGGTACCTGAGCAATGACACCTTCCGCGGATACGTGCGGCAGGGGCGCATCCGCACCAGGGACCTGCGCGCGGCACTTGCCCCGCTCGCGGCCGACAAAGAAGTTATGTTTGGGGAGCGTCGTACGACGCACCTCGATGTGCTGATCGCATCCATGAGCCAGGGGGTCACCGAGCCATCCCCCTGTGGAAACAGGGTTGACGGCGCGGCGGAGGCGGACTCAGAGCTCATCGAAGCCGTCGCCCTTCGTCTCGCGATGATTCTCCCTACGCGACCGGCCGACACTCTACTACCTCCCCCGCAATGGGATTCCATGGCCTTACCAAGTCGCGAGACCCTCAGCACCTGGTGCGATCAAACTCTGGGCACCACGATTGTTGAAACCATCAACCAAGAATTGATCAAGTGGTGCAGCGCGTTTCTGGATGAGGGAGAGGCCGGCTGGGCCATGCCCCACCGGGACCAGAAATTCTTTCGTGCCTGGAAGTCGCTCGCCCAATATGACGGTGTGTTTCGTTGCCTCGGCATCAAACAGGCCGGACAACGAATTCGTGCTCTACCGGATAGGACAGAGGACGCCGTGCTGGATAGTTTGAGCACGCTCACACTGCCCAAACCGGTATGGGAAGAGTACCTGTCTCTTCACCTGGCTGCCTTGCCAGGCTGGACCGGCTATATCAAATGGCGCTCGAATCAAGACAACTATGCCTGGCAACAGCACTTTCCCATCGACCTCGTGAAATACCTGGCGGTACGTCTCTTTTACGAGCGGGAGCTGGTGGAACACAGTTGCCGAAGTCGTCTCGGGATCGGGGGAACGTACGAGGAAATTTGCAGATTCATGGACGAATACCCCTATACCTACTGGCTGCGACGCGAATGGGTGGCGGGACGCCTCTCGCCGGCCTGCGCCGACCTGGCGCAGCAACTCACACGCTCGGATCGACGCTTCGAGCCGGCGGCCTGGGAAGAATTGGGCCGCACACAGTTCACGCTCCACGCCGAGACGGATGAGCAGCAGATTCCCGTGCAATCGGCGACATACCTGGTCCGGCTGACACGTGCGCTGTCGATTCCTCCTGCCGCGATCGAATCGACTACCCCATCAGACCTGCTGACGGTCCTCGACTGGCTCGCTGGATTTCCCCCTTCGCAGCACGGGCCCCGCTGGCTGGATGCCTTTGAAGCGAATCACCGGCGACAGCTGTTGCGTGACCTCGGAGCGGCCGCCACTCGGCCTGATGACATCCACCCGCCCCAGGAAGACAGCCTGTCACGGCCGCTCGCCCAAGTCGTATTCTGTATCGATGTGCGGTCAGAAGTCTTTCGCCGTCACCTCGAACATCGCGGCGGGTATGAGACATTGGGCCTGGCCGGATTTTTCGGGGTCCCTTTGGACTATCAACCCTTCAGCACGCAGGTCACGGTCTCCCAATGCCCCGTGCTGCTGAAACCGAAGAACCAGATTCGAGAAGTGCCACGAAGCTATCACGGCACCCTGGCCGAACGGCACAAAATGGCAGCGCGGCTGGGAGAGGCCGGGCAGTTGCTATTGCATGATCTAAAAGAAAATGTGGTGACGCCCTATGTGATGGTGGAGGCGCTCGGTTGGTTTTTTGGCCTGCCCCTGCTGGGTAAAACAATGTTCCCCCGCTGGTACCACAACACCATCCGATGGGTGAAACAGCTTCTCCTGCCCTCGGTGGCCACCACCCTGACGGTCGAAAAAATCTCGCGCGAAGCGGCGGATGACATGATCACGACCGAACAGCATGCGCACATTCGCGAAATCCTTCGAGAACGGTTCGGACTTCGAGGGACCGCCCTCTCCCCGACGCTCTTGGATAAGATCCGCAAAAAGGCGATCGGCAGCACGGATGGAATTGAGGGCGAGGTCGCACGGGCGCTGGGGCTTAGTCAGGAGGCAGAAGAAGCCTTCTACCGGGAACTGCGCGAGCGCTATCGGATCAGTCTACGCGGCATTTCCGACCGTCTGAACCGTCTCACGCACACCGGGTTCTCGGTCACCGAACAAGCGTATTTTGTGGAGGCAGCCCTGAGGCTGATGGGGCTCACCTCGAATTTCGCGCGCGTTGTCCTGTTCTGCGCGCATGGCAGCACCTCTCAAAACAACCCGTACGAATCGGCGCTCGATTGCGGCGCCTGCGGCGGAAACCATGGGTTGCCCAATGCGAGGACCATTGCGACGATGGGCAACAGCCCTGGCGTTCGCGAAATCTTGCTGGGACGCGGCATCAAGATCCCCAGCGACACCCATTTCTTCGCCGCCGAGCATGACACCACCACCGATCAGGTCCGCATCGTCGATCTAGAAGACGTCCCTCCGACACATCGGAAAGACCTCCGGCGGCTGATCACGGATCTCGAAGAAGCCGGTGCGCAGACGGCCCTTGAGCGCGGCATCAGGCTGGATACACTTGCCGGATCAACCTCGACACACACCGCGCGGCAGCTTGCGAGCAGGCGTAGCGAGCATTGGGCGGAGGTCCGTCCGGAATGGGGACTGTCGCGGAACAGTCTCATCGTCATCGGGCGACGCGCCTTGACACAATCCGTCGATCTCCGGGGCCGCGCGTTTCTTCACTCCTACGACTATCGGCAAGATGCCTCCGGGAGATTGCTCGAAACCATCATGACCGCGCCGCTGGTGGTCGCGCAATGGATCAACATGGAACATTACTTCTCGACCGTCGATAACGAGGTCTATGGAAGCGGCAGTAAAGCCTATCACAACGTGGTTGGGCGCATCGGCGTCATGACTGGCGGGGGGAGCGACATGCGCCTCGGATTGCCCGCCCAAACCGTCTTCAGAGGTGAGAATCCTTACCATGAACCGATGCGTTTATTGGCGATGATCGAGGCCCCCAGAGCGCGCATCCAGTCGATCATCGACCAGCACCCGCATCTCGAGCAGCTGGTCACCCAACGGTGGATTACAGTCGTGGCCCTCAATCCGGAGGACCACACGTTCGAACTCTATGACAGTATGGCCGGATGGATACGAGGAGGAGCAGACGATGATCAGTTTGACACTGCATCCGATGAAGGAGATTAAGATCGTGGTTCAGGGCGACCATGTGAAGCATGTCACTGACCTGCTCAACCGTGTCGGCGCGACCGGCTATACGATCATCAACAGCGTCTCAGGAAAAGGACATCACGGATTTCACGAAGGGCATCTGCTGTTCAATGATACGAGCAGCCAGGTCATTGTGTTCACCGTCGTGCCGAATGACAAGGTCCATCCGATCCTGTCCGGATTGGGCCCGCTTTTCAACAAGCATTCCGGCGCCATGTTCGTCACAGACGTGGCGGTCAGCCGACGGGAGCATTTCGTGGCCGAATGACGGAGGCAGGCAAGCGGCCTCGTCCCTCTGTTCCTCAGGCCCTTGATACCCGCGCTCGGGGCTGCCCATTACTTCCCAAACCGCGACCATCCCCCTAAATCATCCTTGTTTGAGAGTCCATCGTGGAAAGTCCTGTCGGCTTCCGTCAGCTGACAGCTCCACATAATTTCGAGCTGGATAAGGTAGGGGCAAGAAATTCGAAATGGCTCGCGACTGGATGGCACCGGAGGAAGAAACGCAGGTACGAGCCCGGTGCCCGCACCTGCGCGAGAGCATTATTTCACCTTGGAGAAGTCGGCATCGAACTGCTGGAGTTGTCCATCCTGCAAGGTCACGATCACAGTGGTCTTGGCATTGGGATCGAACGTGTCGTATCCGAACCGGGCTGTGAAACGCGAGCGATAGGCAGGACCTGCCACCTCGTTTTTTCTGCCCCGATCAGCCGGACTGATGTCCACCGGGCGAATATTCTTTCCCTTCTGCTGAAACACGATGTCGGCCTTTTCCGCGAAGTACTCATCATCGCCGCAGAGTTGCACTTCGATTTCCATGTTCGGCATGTCCATGACCTTCTGGATGAACTCTTCGGGCATGCGTACATCTTTCTTCTGCTTTTTCGATTCGGCGGCCTCTTGCCGACCGAAGGCTTCGAGCCGATAGCGCTTGGTGCGTAGGATGGCGCTCGCGCCACATTGATCCTTTTCCGGATCTGCGCCCACGCGCGTGACCATCGAGGCCTGTTGCAGCACTTTCTTCACATCTTCAGGCGAATTGGCCTTTTCCATCGGCGTCCGCCCGGCTTCCAAGGCTTTCTTGGCCTCATCAGGGGACAACTTGATGTCGATGGCCCACGCCATCCCACTGATTCCCCACACGATCGACCCCACGAGCAACCCGACTAGGCCGCGAGCCCCCTGACGTCGAGCTGCCATTCCACTATGAGTGCGCATGAGTACCTCCCTGACGCGTCTCTGAATAATGGGCCGCATTGTAAAGGGATGGGGAATGCTACGGCAAGAGGGACATGCACATGTTGGTACGACGCGGCAAGGTCCGGTCCGCAAAGCTTAGAATTGCAGGCAAACAGGTGTGGAAGTCGCTCCAGACTTCGGATTTCGAGCTGGCCGTGGTACGGTTGGGCTGGCTGCAGGCATCCGTCACTGCTACCCGTTTCGAGCATAAAACTGCTACCAGGAGGATCTAATCGTGAGCGTGAAGAGGAACCTGGAGACCATCGTCCGCCGGGGTCGAAGGGACATATCCAGAGCATCAACACTTTGTAGCTGCCCTTCCCCAGTCGAGAAAACGAGATGAGGCTGAAGAGACGGTCAAGCCTGTACCGCTTGGTCCTTCGATTGCCAGCAGCTTCGCGAACTACATGCGTGAGCATGCCCACCGGCGAACACAGGCTCAGATTCGATCTAACCTTGTGCAGTTCCTTCGTCACGCCAACCTGAAGGAGACGGCCCCGGTCTCATCCATGACGAAGCCGCTCATCTCCGCATGGAAGGCCAAACGTCTCACGGAAGTCTCGCCAACGACGGTTGCCCGAAATCTCCGCCTTCTTGGTCACTACTGCGCATGGCTCTCGAACGAAGGACATTTGCCGGTCGATCCCTCGGCAAAGTTAGGCGTGGCAGTCCGCACACAACGCGCCGCGAAAGTCCGACGCAAAGACTTTACTCCAGAGCAGATGCGGCTCGTCTCGGATGCGCTGGTCAAGCGGCGAGGGACAGCCAGGACGAAGTACCTTGAGGAGTACTTCTGGATTTGTCAGGTCGTCTTGTTCAGTGGCATGCGGTCGGCAGAGGCGTGGAGTCTCTGGACGGATCGGATTCAGGTAGACGGTGGTGTTCCCTTCTTCGATCTCCAGGAGACCAAGGAACATGACGTGAACCTCAAGACGAACACGTCAGCACGGCGGGTGCCGGTGCATAGTGGTCTTATCAAACTGGGATTTCTCAATTACGTGACGGTACGACGGAAGGCGGCGACGAGGGGACGGGAGGCGGTGAAACTCTTTCCAACTATCAACAACCGTTCTCCGGTCTCCCGGTTCTTCATGGAAACTTTGCGGAAAGTAGGCATCACGGACAGAGCGTTGACCTTGCACTCGACGCGGCATTACTGGGAGACGGCGCTCATCCATGCTGGCGTCCAGATGGAACTCAGGCATTACATCACAGGGCACGCGTTGCCGGGGACTGTAGGGAACGCGGCGTACCTGCATATGAAGTGGCCGGTGAAGGTGTTGAAGGAAGCGGTGGCGAAAGTGACGTTCTGAGTGTTCGGCCTTATGTTCAACCTTAGTTGAAGGAGCATCTATGCCAGTGCAGCATCTCAAAGCCTCAGCGTTGGTGCGGAAGTCTTGTAACGCCTTCTGCTTCCGATGTGGAGACAGGGCAACCGACGCTAAGGACGATGGCACGTGGACGATCTGGACGAGTGGTATGTTGTACTGTCCGGCGTGTGCGAGGAAGGAAGGGATTGGGCCGGATGATTATTAAGACCTAGGACGCCTAGACCAAGGAAGCCCTCTGGAGTTCGCAGCTTCGGGGGGGCTTTCTTTTACTTGCACGTACCGTACGGCACGTACGTGTGTCAAATTAATTTTACCATGGCGAAAATTACCGCCATGTCTTCCATTGATCGAAACGGCCTTGAGTCTCGCCCAAAATCGTTTTCCACTCCGCTTTAATGGGCCTTACGCCGAACTCGCGCACGGCCAACATCAAAAACTCTTCAACGGAAATCCTTCCAGTGGGATAGTGTTTCTCCTGGAGGCTGTGCGTTGTGTCTTTGATAACGCCTTTGCCGAAGTGGATGTGCGGAAATGCAACGTCGGTTCCCTCAGGATGCCAGTGATACGCCGCTAACTCTTGCTGCCTCCTGTTTTCGATAGCGTAGAAGTAGGAAACAGTTTTCACTTTGTACGGTCCCCGGTCTCCGTCGCCTTCAACTATTTTGTATTGCATCAAAATAGAAAGAATAATATTTCCATCTTGGCTCTTCGGTTTGAAACGTCCGTCTTCTCCGATTGCCAAGGCACAGAGTGAGGTCCCCGGAACATAGCCTCCAACATGCCGAATTACGTTTTTAGTGAAGCAGGAAATAACAAGACTGAGCGGACCAAGGAAGTTGGAAACGGCTTCGTGAGGGGTCTTACCGGCCAAAGGGAAGGAGCATTGCTATACGGATAATTGCAGGGGTATCTGCTTTTCCATTGAACTTACCGGCGTCCCACTTTTCAATGAATTGTGAGCCGGTCATATTCAAAGAGCGCTTGGCTTGACGATCGAACATGCGTCGAGCCTCGACTTTAGTTAGCTCTTTAATTTTGGGTTTCTTCAGGGTTGCTGTATTGCTCATGGTTGTCACCTTCGTCCTCTGGTACCGTACCGGTACCGTACGGTAGCACTGTACTACACAATGCCCCGCTTTGTCACACGTTGTAAGGCATTGCCTTCCAGCGGCTTCTATAGGCCTCTTTGGAAAGCTACTCCCCATCGGATACCTGTGCTAGGCTCTCCCGCACTGGAGGAACCACCATATGGTACCAATCCAAACGACTTGGACCGAATCAGACAGCTCTCGATTGACCATTGGCGCGAATGGATGGCCGGTCAAAAGTCGGAGTCACGGTATCACCAGGCGGCGAAGAACGAGCTGGCGAGACGCGCAAGCCGAACGGCCTGGATCAAGTGAGGAGTCCTTGCGGGGTTGGTTGCGCTGACGTTCTTCCTGTCCCTGTACAGCATGTTTGTGCGGGAGTAGACCCACCGACCATTCGGCATCCAGTCTCTTCGTCACGCTTGATGAGCCATGACTACGTGTTATACCGAACCGGCAGCGCCTTCGACCACGGCTGATTGGAGCGCGACAGGTTCAACACGTACTCCGCTATCAGGGCGCATTCTTCTTTGGTAAGTTCGGTGCCGAGTAGGACCGGGGAGAGCAGGGCTTCAGAGGCGAGGACGAAATTTAACACTTCCTTCCGTACAGCGATGTCCAGCATGGTTGCAGACCTCCCGCTTGAGGGTGTATGGCGGCGCATACACTAAGCGATTCGACGTAGGCTGGTCAAGCCATTTTTGGGCTCTCTTAGGCCCATGTAGGATACGTCTTACTGGCCTGTCCGTCCAGGACTCTGCTTTGGTCACGACCTCCCTTCAGCTCCCCGTTGATCCTGCTCAAGAGCTGTTCGAAGTGAATACCGTGGATGGTCTCGCAGGACCTTCCTCAAGTCATTCTCATCTGCTTGATCTCCTCCCTTCGGCTATCCATCCAGATATCAAACTGGGTTGAGAGAAATGGGTAGTCCGTCAGGAGTCGCCGCAGTCGCTCGGCTTGTCGGTCAGCGCCGACCTGTTCCTTCGGTTTCGCCTTGAGCTTCGCCTTGATGACGGAGAGTTTAGCCTTGGCGCTGTTTCGATGGGCTTGCTGTTTCTGTGGGTTGGTCATACCGCTATGATTGTGGAAAAGGACGGCTTTGAATACTGGGTATATCCCCACCCACGTGTGTGGAGTTTGAACGGTAAAGTCGAGGTCCACCTGACAATCCCCTGTTGGGGAATTCAGATGGCTTACCGTAGGCTCTCCCGAGCAACCGAATGGAGTCGAACTGCTCTTAGAACCGAGCGCCCATCCCGCAGGGAAGCCTTGTAAAAGACGGCATCCCCTATGCTTCATTTGGTATTGATAGGATTGAAGACGAGGGTAATCGGTTGAGAGCAATGGATTTCCAGTTTGCTCAACCACCCGCAGAAATGGGACCAGTTAGTACCGCCAATCTCGACGATCCATGTGGAAATTTAATTCAGATGGTCCAACACAAATAGGAAAGTAAATGATTACCGTGGCGGGTACAGGATGACTGCTACCCTGCCACCCCTTTCAGCCCGAACACCGCTGTCCTTGGGCTGAAATCTTCAGCTGGCATAGGGTTGGAGAACTCCAAAGGAATGGGGAAGATTTTTTTAATCTCACGCTCCCTCTCCCGCTAGGGATTGAATTGAGCCCAGTTCGGATAGGGCTTGAGGGCATAGAGTTGATCGACATCCACGGGGCAAGGCATCCCACGCAGGCGCAACATGTCGGCTACCATACGCACCGGAAGTCCCACAGCGGCGGTGTAGTCCCCTTCGATCCGATCGATGAGCGTCCCACCGGCCCCTTGAATGGAATAGGCCCCGGCCTTACCGAGAGCCTCTTCGGTTCCCAGGTAGGCGGCCAGGGTACTCTCGTCAAATGTCTTCATGACAACCCGCACCGCCGCGACCTGCACATCGCAGAATCCACGAGCTTGATTCACGAGCGCGACTGCGGTGAAAATCGTATGCGTCCGCCCTGCCATTCGCGTGAGCATCGCGGCGGCATCGGTCAGGTTGCGGGGTTTCCCCAACACCTCTTCGTCCAGGCCGATCAGGGTGTCGCTGCCGAGGATGAGCGCATCGGGATACTGGGGTGCGGAGGATTGGGCTTTACCCCTCGCGAATTCAGCCGCCTGTCGACCGGCAGGAAGATGCGGCACCACCTGCTCGACGAACGGCGGGGCCATGACTTCGAAGGGCAGTCCGAGGAACGTCAACAATTCGTTCCGCCTCGGCGAGGTGGAGGCCAGGACAAGTCGCATGATGGGATTAGAACGCACAGGGCTGGGAGGGCTGAGGCTCAAAAGCGGTCGTTTTAGTCAGGTTGATATCGTCCCTCATGAGATGACTACAACACTCTGCCACCACGCGTTCGACCTCTCGTGGATTAGTCACCTGGAACATCTTGCCGCGCATCGCCGCAGCATGAGGAAACCCAGTGCAGTACCAGCCAAGATGTTTGCGAATGGACCGGAACCCTTCTAGCCCGGCGATGGCTTCGTACTGGCGCGCATGATCCAGCATCACGTGCATCCGCTGGCTGAGTGAGATCTCCGGCTCCCAGGCCGTGGTTGCGAGCGGAGACAGGTCCGTTTGCTCCCTGAACATTTGCCGGGCCAGTTCTTTCTCGCGAAAAAACCACGGAGCGCCCAGCGTTCCTCGCCCGACCAAGACACCCTGCACGTGGGTCTCGGCAATACGGCGGATCGCCGCCACCAATGAGGTGAGATCCCCGTTCCCAAGAATCAGCGTCTCGGTGCCACGCGCGAGCTTGGCGGCTTCCGCAATGGCCGACCAATCGGCGGCTCCTCGGTACATCTGCTGGAGCGTCCGCCCATGCAACGTAATCGCCGCCGGCGCGGTCTCCAGCAAATGTTCCACCCAGCGTTCGACTACGACACAGTCAAACCCCAGCCGCGTTTTGATGGAGAGTGGCAGCAGCCGGCGCGGGACTATGGGCACACCCATTCGACTGCGGTTCAGCGTCTGAATGAACTCGATGCGAGCCGGTTTAAATCCCTGCGTCTCAATCGCCTGACCGGTAGCCCAATCGTCCAGGCCTTGCTTGGCGGCCCGCACAATGTCATGGGCCAGATCGGGCGTTTTTATCAATGCCGCTCCCGACCCCGACGCTGCCACATTCTTTGAAGGGCAGCCCATATTGATATCAAGCCCATCGAATCCGAGTTCACAAACCACCTGCGCCGCACGGTAAAACTGGTCCGGATCCTTGCCATACAACTGCGCCACAATCGGGCGTTCAGCTTCGCTATAGATCAATGAAGACAGTAGATGGTCCGGACCACGACAGATCTCACTGACATTGGTGAACTCCGTAAACGTAATGTCGGGACGGCCCTGAGAGGCGACCACGCGCCGGAAGGTGGCATCGGTCACGCCGTCCATGGGAGCCAACCCCAGGATAGGTTGGGGAAGTGTCGCCCAAAAACTCATGCGTGCACCCCGTCCGACCCGATCGGTTCATTCGCCGCGCGATAGGCATCCCGCAATTCTTCCGCTTCCTCCGTCACAGTCGCGCAAGCGGCGGGACATCGGCCTGCCACAAACTCCACAAATCGATCGATCTTCAGAAGGAAGAAGTCATAGTCGTCCTGTTCCGGTCTCGGCTTGTCGAACCAGAAGGGGATGAAGTGTGCAAGTGGAATATTCGCGGCGGCCAGCAGGACACAGGTCCTCGGAAACATGTCCGTCAGCTCCCCCCCCCAATGCAGGAGCTCATGGGGAAGATAGTTGTCGCGGTACCGGTTGAGGTCGTCCAACGATCCACCCAGCAATGACAGTTCTGCGATCATCGGCATACGTTCAGGGGTTGTGACGAGTTCGACATATGCTTGATATTGCCGATGCAGCACCGCCCGTTCATCCGATGTTAGGACATTCCTCTTAGCCTGGCCTGGCACATGTTCACGCCACTCCCGTTGAGGTGAGTCGTGACAAGCAATCTGTTCCGAACAAGGCACTTTCGATTGAAACTGCTCAACAAACCGGCGAAACTCGGTGACAACCTCTGCAATGGGCTTGGTATCGACTTCCAGGGCTACGCCTTTCAGTGACGTCAACCGTGGATGGGATAACACCTGTGTCAACAGGTCGAACAAGACTTCCGGAATGGGAGCCCCATGGCTATCAATCCAGTACGGCAACGATGACCCGCCCGCATGAACCTCGGGAACATGGTACCGGGTGAATTCTGCGAGGCCGGCCACATGAATCTCAATCACCCGCTCCATCGGAAACGCATCCAAAAATTCGGCGACAAAGGCCTCCAGCGTCTGCCTGTGCCAGGCTCCTGTGTAGCGATAGACGGTCCATAAGTGCCCCATATCCAGCACTAAGCCGCAAGCCACCTGTTTGGTCACAGCTTGAAAAAATGCGGGAATCCCGAGAACACCGCAGGCGAAATACGTCAGCGGCGGCATTTCCAGCAAGACCAGTGTGGGAGCGTTCTCATAGCGTCGAGCCTGCTCGTCGAGCTGGCCCTGCACGTAGACCAGATTCTCAGCTGTCATGCTGGCCGACAAGGCCGTATACAACGGCGGCAAGTATGTTCCAAACGCATATCCCGCCATGTGTTTAGTAGCACATTCGTGATTCAGCCAGGCACTCCCCAGAGCGGCGATGTGCGCACAGGCTTCCGCCACACCCTGTCGCCCTGACCCGCTCTGGAGAAACTCCGGCTGCGTGACCCATAATCCTTCGCCATGGTAGGTCAGCTTGAGCGCTGGAAGCCGTCGTCGCACCCACTGCAGGGCGGAGGTCGTCGCTTTGAAGATCTCCATGTATCCTGGTTGGAGCCCCGCGTTGTGAAGCCTCTGAGCGAGGAGTATCACGTCCGGAGAATACACATCCACCGACAACCCTAACCCGTGCGGAGTGATCTGACTCGCACGTTGTGTGAATTCGCTTTCCATCATGTCGCGTTTGGCATATTTTGAAGCAACCATAGTGACTATAGTTCTTGTGCAGTCTAAGCGCCTAACCTCTTGGTTGACAAGGGAAGATGGGGAAGCTGATCCACCACATCGATCTGGTATACTTCCTTTCGACGTGGTGGTCGCCGGGCCGAAACGTCAGCCCCTCTCGTGGCGAGAAACAGGCTTAATACCATGACAAAGACCGGCTCTATGCTCCGTGACAAACCGTCTCATTCCTCAACCCCTATGGTAGCTCACATGATGACACCCGGCGTCGTACAAGTACCCGGAGATGTCTCCGTAAGCGAAGCTGCCTTGCTCCTCGATCGAGAGCGAATCCCCTGTCTCCTGGTGAAGGACAGCGACACCACCTTCGGCATCATGACCTCCGGAGACATCGTCAAAAAAGTCGTGGCCCAGGGGCTGGAGCCGCACGATGTGGAAGTTCGGGCCATTATGTCGAAGCCCGTCCATTCGATTGAATCCGATCAGATTCTAGACGATGCCACGAGCGTGATGGCCGCCACAGGAGCCTCTCTCCTCATCGTGACGAAGCAAGGCCAGCCCGTGGGCATCCTGACCGCGCGGGACCTTGCGCTGGCCCCGAAGCGATGCGAGACCTGCCTCCCCGCGACGCTACGTGTCACGAATGGTGATGGCGAAGGGGCCAAACACACCGCCACAATTCGACAGCTCAGTCACGTCGGCGCCCTCATCGAAAGTCGTACGCTGCTCCTCCCCGGTACAACCATCGTCCTGTCCTTTATCCTTCCCGGAGCAGACTTGAGCTTCTCCGTGCGCGGCACCATCCTCAACAGTTGTTATGAACCGGACCTATCCGAAGACGGGGACATGATCGGAAGCAATCCCGGAGTCGATATCCAATTCGCGCCCCTCCCCTCATCGGACGAATCGAAAATTCGCGCCTGGGTGC
>CAZBNV010000051.1:0-31533 GCA_964493335.1 uncultured Nitrospira sp. | reverse complement strand
TGAGGTTCACGACGCGCTGAATAAAGCGCGTCACGTTTGTGAACGCCGCCGAGATGGTGAGGTGTCTTGCGAGAACAAAGCTGGAGGCCATTTTCAACATCCTGCCCCTATTGATGTTTAAACCAGCGAGTGACGCGCACATCCTCACCAGGTTTCGCGGCGATGTAGGACAATGCGGTGACCTGGACCGGCTGCTGTGCGTCATCACGAACGTGGGTCGCATGACCGGCTTGAGTTTTTCCAAACCCATTCGGAATCACGGCCGGTTCCTCGACCTGCGCGACCGCCTGAGCTGCCGGCCGTTGCTGTTCCGCGAGTTGTGCCAGGCTTTCCTCCAGATCGGTGCGACGCGCGGGTGACGCCACGATAAAGAGGGTCTCTACACCCTTGACCTGATCCGGCGTGAACCAATAGGGCCCGTCGGGAAAGGCCTGCTCGAATTCGGGCTTCAAGGGATTCGCCACGGTCCCGTTGGCGACGGGAAACACCGGTTGCGCCCAGCCCGACCCATCGATCGACACCACATAGACGAAACATTCGCAGTTGGTGCGAACGACCAGCTTGAAGCGGTCCCCGTCCGGCCCGCTCTTCAGCGTCTCGCCGTCCTGCATCAACGTCACCTGCTTGCCGGTGGGGGTGGTCACTTGGCGGATCAGTGCGACATCCAACGTGACCGGCTCAACTGGTCCCGGAACCGAGCGCGGATAGATTTGACCAGGATATCCCACCCCCACGTTCGGGGCTTGCCCTTGATACCCATAGGGCTGACCGGCAACAGGCTGTTGATACCCTTGCATGGCCTGTTGTTGATATCCACCCGGCATGCTCGGCTGCATGGCGGGTTGCTGATAACCCTGCATCACCTGCTGCTGATACGGATCCATCGGCGGTTGTTGGTACGCACCCCCCATGGCCTGTTGCATGGGCTGCTGGCCATACCCTGGCATGCCCTGCCCACCAGGATAGCCAGGTGTCATCGGTGGCGCCGCACTGCCCGGCGCCGCGGCCGGATAGCCTGGCTGAGGCGGCACTCCTTGCTGGGCCGGATAGCCTGGTTGCGGCGGAAACCCTCCCATTTGGCCACCATACTGCCCCCCGAATTGACCTCCGTATTGGCCATACTGTTGATTCATTCCATAGGCCGGAGCCTGGACATTCATTCCTGGCACAGTGGCGTAGGGATTATTCGGATCACCATATCCGCCCATCTGCCCCTGATATCCATACTGCGCTCCCTGCATCCCCCCGTAGGCGGACATGCCTCCATACCCTGATATTCCCCCGTAGCCCATCCCCTGCTGCATCCCATACCCGCCCGGCGGATACCCCGCACCCGGCATGGCACCGGTAGGGTTGTACGGATCGACGTAGCCTCCATATCCCCCGGCCCCGTACTGACCGGCCATGCCCTGTTGGCCACCCATCTGGTTCATCATCGCCTGTTGCTGTTGCTGCAACATCGCCGGCGGCACCAGCGCGGCAGGTGACGTGCCCATCGGTAGCCCCATCGCCACGTAGGGCGTACTCAGGCGGACCATGAGCCGATTCATATCTTCGGAATATTTCCCGCCGTAGTTCTTATTGCCGGTGACAAGCAGGTTGCGGGCAAATTCAATTCCAGCGGGGATCAGAAAGGGGGCAGCGGCGCAGGAGGCCAAGAGGAGAAAGGGCAGGAATGCGAGAATCCCTGCCTGTTGACCTGTGGAGCGTCTAGGCGACTTGTGACAAGTATTCATCGTATCACCTCACCGTCTATCCGTCTGTCGCCGTGATCCGGAGAAGGTTCAGAGGATTGTAGGCTCTGGGTCCTCAGCGGGTCAACCGGCCGCTATTGAGAGGCTGTCGGATTCTATGTTACAGCAGTGTCGCCGGCACTTCGGTATTTTTCTCGAACATGTGGGCCTATGGACGCGACTCACGAGCACAACGCAGTGGAGGGCACGCTGGTGACGCGGGTGGCGACCGGAGATACCCAGGCTTTCGAAGCCCTGTACCATCTCTACGAAAAGCGGGTGTACCATTATATCTGCACCTTTGTACGCGACCAATCCCTCGCCGAAGAGGTGGTCGGAGAGGTCATGCTGGCGGTGTGGCGAGGCGCCTGCGGCTTTGCCCGTCAGTCTCGCGTCTCCACGTGGATCTTCGGCATCGCGCGTCACAAGGCCCTTGATGCCGTTCGGCGGAGCGGCCGGCCTGATCATACGGCCGTCACCATTGACACACTCCCCGATCTTCCCAGCGCGCAGGAAACGCCGATCGAGGGCATACAGCGGGAGCAGCTCAGCAGCGTCATGCGCCAAGCGCTCTCAGCGTTGTCGACCGATCATCAAGAAGTATTGCGGCTGGTCTTCTATGAGGAGCTGCCCTATGAGGATATTGCCCGGCTACTCAATATCCCCGAAAACACCGTGAAGACCCGTGTGTTTTATGCGAAGCAACAACTAAAACGACACCTCGATCGATCGATCTCCCGAGAGTCCGTCTTATGAGGACACCCCACGAAGCCTCGACGGCCCATCCGGCGGCGGCACTGCTTCCCTGGTACCTGACCGGGACCTTGAAGGAGTCCGAGCGACGGGCGGTAGACGAGCACCTATCCACCTGTGCTGAATGCCGCGCTGAACTGGAAAGCCTGGCCAAGCTGCGTGCTCCGTTACAGGCAGCGTTGGCAGATGAGCCGATGCCGATTCTTCATGTGAAGCAAACCGTGATGGCGCAGGTCCAGGCCGATCGAGGATCCCATCACGTAGCCAGTGCGACCGCACCCGACGGAGGTGCCGGCAATGCATTGGAGCAGTGGTTCCGTGACCTCTTCGCACCGCGTTGGATTCCCGCACTCGCCGCGACGCTGCTGATCGGCCAACTCGCGCTGTTGCTGTGGACGGCCGGATCGCAAACCGTCTCGCCTCTTGACGCCGTCACTACACGCGGCATTCCACCAGCTTCAGTTCGTGTGATTCTGGTGTTCCAGGAATCCGCATCTGAGGCGCGCATCCGCGCCGTCATCCGGGGCTTGAACGGCCGCCTCGTCGATGGGCCGACCGCGGACGGAGTTTATACCGTGGAGGTTCCCCTAGCCGAGTCGGCAGCTCTCGACACAGGCATCTCGCGGTTGCAGCAACAGCCCGATCTGATCCGCCGGGCAGAGCGGGCACTCCGATGAACCTCTTCCTGCGACGTCCGACATACGCTCAACGAGGCTGCCCGAGTCAGCCTTCGTGGCGAGGAGAAGGTCGGAGGTGCCGGCAGCGGCGAGGCCGCAGGCTTAACCTAACCGGTGGCATATTCACTGGAATTGGGTGAGGATTTTTTGGGACAAACACGGCGCCGATACCGGCACATCATTCGCCGCAGCAGAATGGCATGACTTGGACGGGCTCCTAAACCACGAGGCCACCCCATGACTCCACAAACCGCATTCTTCTGCTGCGTGAGTCTCGCCTGTGCCCTCCTGACAGCAGGCGCGGTGAGCCACGCGGCTGAGTCACCCCAAGTCGCCACCAAACGTGCCCTACTGATCGGCATCAACCGGTACCAGGCCCTGCCATCTCTGAACGGTTCGCTGAACGACATCGAGACGATGCGACAGGTCCTCACCACGCGTTGGGGATTTCAGCCTCAACGCATCCGCATGCTGACCGACCAGGCTGCCACCCGCTCGGGCATACTGGCCGCCCTCGAGAAGCTGGCCAAGGAGACCGGCCCGGAGGATGTCGTGTACGTCCATTATTCCGGCCATGGTTCGCAGGTCGAAGATTTCAACGGAGATGAAACGGACGATCACCTGGACGAAACGCTGGTCCCGCATGATGGCCGAACCGCCAACGTGCGGGATATTACCGACGACGAGCTGGATGAGATATTTTCGCGACTGAAAGCGCGGAGCGTCCTGATTGTCCTGGACTCCTGCCACTCCGGCACGGCTACGCGGTCGCTCGAGATTCGAACGCGCTCGGTTCCCAAAGACACCCGAGTCGAGTTGTATCGGCCCTCCGCCGTGCAGACCCGCCAGGTCGTGCCGGTGGTGGCTTCGCGCTATATCCTCATGACCGGAGCCGCTGCCAATCAGGAGGCCCTCGATGGTCCGGTTGAAGGACGCTATCACGGATTTTTTTCCTACTCGTTGGCGAAAAGTATCGGCGCCGCCGACCAGGCCGCGACCCCACGGGACATTTTTTCGGGGGTCGAACGCGAGATGCGTCGCATCCAAGCTCATTTCGGTCGTACGTCCATGCCGGAACCGCAACTGGAAGCGCCGCCCGTTCTGCTGGATAAGCCGCTCCTTCCGGCGCTGAGCAACTCGACGACCGTCACCGAGGCTCCTCCTTCGGCGCGTCTGCCCTGGGTCGAGGTGAACAGCGCCGGGGCAGACGGCTTTCTCTTGACCCAGGGCGTGACGCTAGGCGCACAGCCGGGATCCGCGTGGATGGTCTTTCCGCCGAATGAAACGATATTTGCTCCGGGGCAGTCGCTGGGGCTGCTCATGGTGACGCAGCTTCGTGGGAAAGATGCGCTGGCTAAACCACAGGCCGCATCCTTCTCGGTCCCTCCCGGCGCACGCGCGGTGGCGTTTCTGCCGGCCGCTCCGCCGGAACGCATTCCAATCCGGTTGTTGGATATCCCCGCAGATCGCCGTGCCAAGATCGAAGAGGTCCTACGACAGTATGGCCGCGACGCGCAGATCGTGGAAGCCGGACAACCGGCGCACTTCCTCGTCGATGTGAAGGGCCCTACCCTCAACCTCTACTCGGCGGACGGATTACAACTCGTCAGTTCATTTGCGATGGACGTACCTCAATGGGGGGCGGGACTTGCCCTGGTACTGTCACGTTCTGCCAACATCTCCGACTTGCTGACCCTGGACAATCCCTCCTCCCAACTCAAAGTCGCCGTGAAAGTCGCAGGCAGTCAGCGTCGAGCCTCCCGAGGCATTGCAGTCGTCGCGGACACGCGGCCGGCGCAGTACCATATTCGCCGGAATGGGGAGCCCCGAGGCGCGTCAAATAGTTTGCAACTGGAGATTCAGGCGACCGGCGACAGCTACATCACCGTGGTCGACGTCGATTCCGAAGGCCATCTCAATCTGCTCTTTCCCAACGACCATCAACAGTCGACGTTTTATCCGGATGGGCGCGTCCGCGCAGGGGAAACAGTGACCATCCCCGATTCTCCCCAGAACGGCAACCATGCCGGATTCCACTGGGACTATGCGGCTCCGGCCGGAACCGACACGGTGCGGGTCTTCGCCTCGACGGATCTGGAAACCGCCCAAGCCATACGCCGGCGAGTGCGAGCGACTCCCACCCCGCCTGTATCCGGCAGCACCGTCGTCATGACCCGGTCAGTGGTATCCGAGCAGGTCATGAACCTTCGTCTCGATTTGGGCCAGGTCGCGATTCGTGGACTTTCCTCGGTGTACGACCTCACACCTGCGGCGCTGACGAACCAGCCGCCCACCGCCCAGGCCGCCCACCCAGCTGCTCCGCCCACTCCCCCTCCAACTGCTTCCCTGCCGCCACCACAATCTATGGGCGCATCCACGCCCTCAGTCACAGCTCAACCCACGGCCCAGACGGTTTCTACTGTCCCCTCGGCGGATTGGACTGCCACATCACTGACGATTCAAGTTGAACCCTAGCAGGATACTGAAAAAAACCGCCACCGGCGTTCTCACATCAGTCAGACCCGCAACGTACCCCAAGGGTACGCCTCGGCCCTTCATTCATTGCGGCCTTGCTGAACGGACTTTTTAAACATCCTGCGTGGACGTTGCTTTATTGTGCTTCACATTCGGGCCCGCTGACTTTCGCCTGCGCCAATAACGCTCTTCTGCAGCCTGCTAGACACACGACCGCGGTAGTGAGCACGCCGCTGAAAACGACATGGGGAGAGCTTCGTAGCTCTCCCCATGATGGTGATCAGGACCGGCACTGCATTCACAGGGGCGACGCGGCACGAAGCCGGCGACGCCCCGATTCGTTACTGCATGGAGGCGGACGTATGAGACATCCTTCCCTCTCCCTGTTCTGATTCCGCTCGCTTCGCCGACGACCCATGCTGCGTCAACGGAAGGATCCGTTGATCGTCAGCCGGAAGGACCTTGAGCAGTCCCCACTGGCCTGATTGCGCATAGGGCAATCGCTGGTTGCTCCAGACGTAGTCGCCCGGCAAGCGGAAACTTCCCCCGGCGGCCGGGATGAAGGCATCCAACGTCTCAGACCCCGAGAACTCCACGACGCTGATCTGGTCGGCGCCGCGCATGAACGGCTCGATCGGCCATTCATGTTTCTCCACGCTGAACATGCCGTTCTGCTCATTGCTCGCGCCGAACACGTGAATACGCACGGGATCACCCGCATGCGCCTCGATGAGCGGCGTGGCAATGCTCTCCGGCTTGTCCACCGAACAGGGCTGGAACACTCTGCCGAGAGAACAACCGGATTCCTGCCGGAACTTATAGGGTTCCGACCGATAGTTGACGGCTGTCAATCCGGCCGTGTTCTGCACATAGGGCATGAAGCTCGTCCCGATGATGTTGTCTTCATCCTGGAAGAACAATGCCACATCGCGATAGTTCGCGCGATGTTCGTAGCCTTGGATGGTCCGGTTCACGATGACGTCGGCAATCCAACTATTCTTGTTGGAAATATCCGCGCCCGTTTTCGGATCGCGATAGGTGGCTCCCTTCGGCCCGATCACGATTCCGCCGAAGAGTCCGTTGCGAGGATTCGTCATCACGTTTCCCCAATCCCACACCAGAGAAGCCGTCTCCCCCAGGAACGGATCGGCATAGTACGTGTAGACACGGCTTTCACCCGGTGCGATCGTTTGATCGCCGGGATTATTCCCGACGTTCGCCCCCAGGGAATCCTTTGGATCGAACGCCAACCCGATGGCCGAGAAAGAGGCCCGACCCTGCTTCATCTTGTTGGTCAACTTGACCTTAAGGCAGTCGCCGACATTGGCCCGAATCGTCAGCGGCATTGGTTGCACACCGGATGCCACTGAGGCCGCGTCCTCTTCCAAGGTATAGATCTTGGCGTCTGGATTGACCATTTGAATCGTCCGCTCGAAATCAACCTCGATGGCGTCCGGCGCCCTCGGGTTCAATTTCATCGACGGGAAGTCGATCGACACGACGTTGAAATTCTTCACCGGCGCATCGGATGGACAGACCTCGGGCGACTTCGGAATGACATTTCGGCCGCTGTAACCGGATGGTAATTTCTGCAGATCCGGCACATCTTTATCCAGGACCCGCACGATGCCCCAGGCACCTTCCGAGAACTTCGACGCGCGACCATTGAAATGAATGTAGTCGCCCGCCTGCAGCCTCGGCCCACCGGCTTGCGGTACCACCAAGTCGTACCGCTCGGCGATTCCGATATGGATAGAGTTCTTTCGGTTCGCATCCCCTGCGTACCGCTCGGTCAAGTAGGTATGACCGGAAAGCGTCCACACCATGGTTTCGTTCGTCATGGTTTGCAGCAGTCTGAAGACGATCGTATCACCGAGGTATGCGCGCAACATCGGCGTGTAGGGATCGCCGTGTACGGCGCTGCTGAAGATCAACGACGGATCCGGGTTGGCCGTCAGACGGCCGGTGATCGGCTCGGCTCTGAAGTTCAAGCTTCCCCCGGTCGTGTGCGTTCCTCCGTTGAGAAACGCCATCGGAGTCATCGGAATATGCTCGGGCATAGGGAAGGAGACGGTCTTGCCCGCCTCAAGCCCGATTTCGATCGGCTGGCCAGGCGGATTGCCTGCCGTCACGATATTGACCGTATGCGGCACGCTGTCATTCAACTGGACCATGAGCTCACGGAAGCTGCCGTTCACTCCATAGCCCACCGGTTCGACGGTCCGAATGTCCGCCAGCGGACCGCTGCGGATCGGTTGCCCGGTCTTCGGATTGTGGTACGTAGATCCGACCGGCTCGACGATCATCGTCCCGAATCCGCCGTGACCCCACGTGATCCGACCCAGCGCATGGTCGTGCCAGAACACCGTCCCCACATCGGCATCGACCCAGAATCGCTGTCTGACGAATTCGACCGTCACGATATCCCTGACGGGATGATCGTGCTTCAAGGGACGAAGCAGTGTAATTTCGTTTCCCTTGATCGACTTGACCCGGCCGATTTCATTGCCATCGACATTATCCGCACCGATCAGGATTTCCACCTCAGGATGGTACTGCGCAGCATTCTTGACGGTGATGACCCGCTCACCTTTTTTCGCCGCCTTGGTAAAGACGGTGTTCAGAGGCAACGGCAAACCCTTGTCGGTTTTCTTCTCGAGCATCGTGAACGGACGCACCGATTGTTCGTTCGAGAACCCGGTGATCACGCCGTCCGACGATTGATTGTCGAACTGCAGGAAGTGCCAATGGGTGTTGACCTTCGACGAATGGAAGTTCGAGTGATCGTCGTCTTCCCATTCACTGGTCAACATCCAATCGACGCAATCATAAATATTCGACCGCACGACCAACGGATACTTCAGGTCGTTGTTCTTCCTGATGGCTGCTTCTTCTTCGTGCAAGACATAGATGAGTCCACCCGGATCTTCGATCGCAGGCGTCTCGCCCTGCTTATCGGCCAACTTCATTGGCGTATGGATGAAGTGCACATTGTATTTCTTGGACCCGGCATTTTCAGGACACAGGCTCCAACGCCCGTTCTCACCCGGCTTGGCTGGGTAAGAACTCGGCAATCCATCCTCTTCCAGGTGGATCATTTCCAACCAGGGAGATGGATTGTGGTTCTTTGAAAACGGTACGCGGCGTCCGAAATGCGGCTTCAGATGAGGCCACGACACCTTACCGGTCAACGGCTCAAACACGATCGGCAGACGTTCGCCGGGATGAGCCGATTGATAGCGCGGATTCGGCACGGTGTTTTCAGGCTCGGTCACCGCCCGAGTACCCTGCCAGCCCCAATTCAACACGCTGGCATCATACGAACGTGTCTGGTCCCGCTCATCTTTCTTATGGCCAGGCAGCCCTTGTGGGGGGAACTGCATGTCGACCCAATCTTTCAGCGTCACGATCGCCGGGTCCGCCTTCCAATCGGTCTTCCCCTTCTCAATGATCTTGAACTGCTTCCCGAACCAATCGACGGTCTTGCCGATGAGCTCATCGGACGTCACACCTGTCTTGATACGGCCCTTGCGGTCCGGCAACTCCAACAAGTCCGGCATCACGTCATTGTGATTCGCCCCTTGCTGAATGGTGTTGTAGACGCGCCAGTAGCCCCACATCCCCGCGATGTAGTGATGGGCGACGTGGCAATGGAACAGAAAATCTCCGGCCAACTGTTGACAGAGTCCGGAGCCGCACTCCGTCTCCAGATCCATGGTCTCTGACGGGCCGATCACTTCCACGTCCACACGATCGGACTTCATCCGGATGACCGGGTACTTCACGGGGCCGTTTTTCGCCGCATGCCAGAGCGGCATTTCGTCGATCGCCCGCGGGCTCCTCGGCCAACGGATGGATCCACCGTGCGGATGGTGGGAGTGGAACACTTCAGAGCCGCCGTGCACCAGACGGAACTTGGCGGGGTCACCCAGATAGCTGCGCGGAATCGTCGTGGCCGGGTCGCCGAACGTATAGGCGCTGTAGGCCATCGATTCATCCTCGAACCCGAAGTACTCATGCTGCGTTTGCATATTGTCGACACCGAACGGCTCGCTGCGATAATTCAACGCGCGGGCCACCGGGCGATAGACGTCGGTCAAGGGATCACGCTGAGGAATGAAGTCGCCTTTTTTATTCAGCGGACGGAATGCTTCATCTCCGACCTCGTGATAAAAGAGCACGAATTCGCGAAAGTCCGGGCCGGCGCCGTTCTTGATGATCGCCTGCCATCCGCTCTTGGCGGGTGCCGGATCGCCGGTTCCCAGCGGTTCCAGATACTCCGACCCCTTCGGCTCGATCACAAATGAGCCGAATAGTCCCATCACAGTGAGCTCACGATCGTTGCTGTAGGAATGGAATTGGCGGCTGCCCTCCTGCTGCGTAGGCGGAATATACCATTCCATCTCCACGGCTTTGCCGTGCGGCGCGATGCTGTCCGGATTCGTGGTGGTCGCGGGCTGACCCGTGGACGACACGACCATGCTGGATCCGTGGATGTTCAAACTGACTTCTTCGTCACCCTCCAGCTGGTTGCGAAGCGTGAGCTTCACGCAATCGCCCTGGTTACCTCGTAGTACCAATGGCTGAATCCACTGGTTCTGCAATCCGTTCATGACGGCGCCTGGATCGTAGCCCTCCTTCTCTCGCGCTTCACGATTCTTGGTCTCTTCTGCGCGAACCTTGTCGAGGGACTCGGTCAAGGCGTACATGTAGCCGGGATAATAATCCAGCCACATATTCAAGGTAATCTCAACGTTGATGGCCGAGACGTCATAGTTTCGGACCGGAGCACTGGCTGGGCAGCGCCCGCCCAACGATGACACCGGCTCCGCGCCGCTGTTCGACATCAACAACATGTCTTGGGCACCGGCCCCATACTGGTGCAACATATTCACGTTGTTGTACATTCCACCGGTGCGCTGATTGTTCGAATCATGCGTCAGCTGGTCGTTGATCTTCTCCATGATGCGCTGATGTTGCCGCTCCATCATGGCCGTCCGCTCGACATGCCCTTCCTGCGCATCCTCAACGATGGTCTGCCCCTTGAGTTGCTCAGCCCACGCCGGCTGATTGTGTGCCGTGGCATGCATGTCGGCGGGTGCCGCCGATACGACCTGAAATGCCCCGACACACACCGATGGAAGCATCACGCCTAACAGATACTTCCAGGCCGCTGGGGACCTCCGCTGATGGTTCTTCTTAGGCCCGCTTCGTACCGATCTCATTGCACCTACCTCCTCTTGAAACCATGATCAGCCCTATGGCTGCACTGAGATGTTCGGTGCAGGCCCGCAAGGAGCCTGCACCATCGTGGACTGGAAACGTCAGGAGGCCGGTCCTGCTTTCTCCACGTCCTCACCTGACAACAACTGCACTGGTTGTACGGTGCAGGTCCGGAGGACCTGCACCCTCATGGAGTGGAAAACTCAGGAGGCCGGTCCTTCGCTTTCCACGTCCTTGAACTCGATGGATGACATACAGCCGCGTTCATCACTGGACGCATAAAGACAGCCAAGGCTAGAGCAACTCTTGTTCCTCATTTCGCCATGCGAGAAAGTCGGCAAATGCTGCTGTTATTTTGAAAACAAAATCCCCGCTCATCACAAATGGGGCATCGTCGCCCCATCGCAGCGGAACGAAGAGACGAAAGAGGCTGCATTTATTGACGAATACAAGATGTCCGAAGAATTAGCCGGCATGGGACATGGCTGTCCCATTCACGAGGAGGTCGGAACGATGTCGGTGGGATGGCGAGAATGAGGGGGGAATGAATGAATGGAAGCGGATCGGTGGATCAATCAGAACAAGGCCCGCAAGCCGTGTTTCTTCACCATTCGCTCGATCGTCTTACGGTCGACACCGGACTCGCGTGCGGCGCGCCCCATATGGCCTTCATGTCGCTTCAAGAGCTCGATTAGGAAACTTCGCTCCCACGTGGTGACGGCCGCCTGTTTGGCATGTTTGAACGAGGCCGTTTCATTAGAGCCTGAGTCGTCGCTCTCAATCGCCCGCAGTCGTTCCGGCAGGTGAGCGCTCATAATGATGGGGCCATCCGCAAGCACCGCTGCCCGCTCGATCACGTTCTGCAGTTCACGCACATTACCCGGCCAGGAGTATCCGCACAGAAGCTCCGCCGCAGAAGCACTCAAATCCGGCACGAAGGCCGCGCCGGGCCCTTGTTGCCTCATAAACCGTCGGAGAAATTCTCGGGCCAACAGTGGAATATCTCCCTCTCTGCTTCGCAAGGGCGGTAACGCGATAGGGATGACATTCAACCGGTAATACAGGTCTTCGCGAAATTCTCCGCGCCGACAGGCCGCCTCGAGATCTTGATTAGAGGCCGCGATCACACGCACATCCACATTCATGAACCGGATGCCGCCGACTCGCCGCATCTGCCGTTCCTGCAAGACCCGCAACAATCGCGACTGCAACGTTTGGCTCATCCCGCTGACTTCATCGAGAAACACCGTTCCGCCTGACGCGATTTCGAAGAGTCCCGGCTTGGATACATGCGCGCCGGTAAACGCGCCCTTCTCATGGCCGAACAGTTCAGACTCGAGCAGCGTATCAGGCAAGGAGACGCAATCCACGGGAATGAAGGGACGGTCTGCCCGCAGACTGGCCTCATGAATGGCATGGGCAACCAACTCTTTTCCCGTGCCGCTCTCTCCATAGACCAACACGTTCGAATGGGTAGGTGCGACCTTTTCAATCAGGCTGAACACCGCTTGCATGGCCGGACTCTCACCGATCACACGCGCAAAGCTGGCACGCCTTCCCGGCTGCGCCTGATCGAGCCGCGCACCATCCTCGACCGCTCCCGCGCCGGTCGACGATGCCGGGCCATCCTCTCCGAATGCACGACGTGCAACCTGCACAAGATCGGTGCTGGCGAACGGCTTGGTAATATAATCGAACGCGCCGTAGCGCATCGACGTGACGGCGGTCTGCACGGTGGCATGGGCAGTCAGCAACACGACCTGCACGGAGGGGTCGAGGCGCTTGGCGGCAGTCAACACCTCAATTCCGTCCAGGGTCGGCATGCGCAAATCGGTCAAGATCAAGCCCGGCCGCTCCCGCTGAATGATGTCGAGCGCGCGAACGGGATTGCACTCCGTGAAACATTGATAGGGCACGCGGCTCAAAATGCGCCGGCAATTCTCCAATGCGTCCTGCTCGTCGTCGACGATTAAGATTTTTCCTGCAATCCCCATGGTGCTCCTTCCTGAAGCGGTATCCCGAGACCCACCGTAGGCAGAAATATCTCGAAGGTCGCCCCGATGGCGCTGGTTCGTGCTTCGATGCGGCCGCGATGGTCCGAGACGATTCCATAACTGAGAAACAATCCCAGTCCGGTCCCTTGCCCTGCCGGCTTCGTGGTAAAAAACGGATCGAAAATCCGATCAAGGATGGCGGGCGGAATGCCGGGCCCGTTATCCGACAGGCTGATCTGAACCCACTCATCCCCATTGAGGAGCGTCCGCGCCGTGCGCAGGGTGATGAGCCCTTGCGCTGCATGTCCCGTCACCGCGTCGATGGCGTTGTTGATCAGGTTCAGCAGCACCGTTTCCAGCCGGTCTCGATCTCCCATCACCGGGGATAATTCTGGTGCCAGTTGGGCATCGATCCGCACGGAACGTCCTGCGACCCGTTCACCAGCCATGGCCACGCAGGTGCGGGCCACACAATTAAGGTCGAGCGGCTTCAATGTCGACACGGTGCCGCGCGAAAAAGTGAGGATGCTGCGTGTGACTCGGGAAATCCGTTCCGCCTGCGTACGGATCGTGACTAAGTCCCGCCCGACCTCATCCGTCAGCTGCGCCTGTGCCGCATCGGCTTCCATACATTCGATCCGATTGAGAATAATGCCGAGGGGATTGTTGATCTCGTGGGCAATCCCACTGGCCACCTTACCCAGCGTAGCCAACCGTTCGGATAATTCCAGTTTTCGCATCTGCCGGGTGATCTCCGCGGTCTTCTCCTCCACGCGATGCGTCAGTGCCGCGTTGAGCGACTCCAACTCCGATCGCGACGCCTGCAACTTATCCGCCATGCGATGCACCGCCACCGCCAACTCTTCAAACTCATCTCCGGTTTTCAGATCGAGCGGACCATCGTAGGTGCCCCGGCTGATCGCCTCGACCCCTGTCTTCAGAACTTGAATCGGGCGGGCAATTCTCGTCGCGACATAGCGCCCGATCGCCCACAACAGACCCACCATGACAAGACCGATCACCGCCAGATTCCTGAGCTGGTCTCGAATCGGAGCATAACTCTCCACCGGCTGCTGTCTGACGAAAATATGCCAGGTATTGTCCGGCAAGGTGAGACCGGTCACGGGTGCGTACCCAACCACTGTGTCCGTGCCGCCATGTCCGTCGTCCTCAGCGATACCCCAGCCTGGCTCGGAGGAGACGATCATGGTCATCAGCTGGCTGGGTATGCGATGGGCTTGCCGCGGAAGAATCGGACAGACCAGGGGCTCCCCGGCGGCATTGAAGAGCATGGCATGGCCGGTTTGCCCAATACGAATTTGGTTGATCATACCGAGGAGGGTGTCGAACCGATAGGAGGCCTTGACGGCTCCGATGACGGTGTGGTGACGGTCGTCCAGAATCGGCACGGCGATGTCGATCGTTTCTTCCGGCGTTCGGAAGGAGCCTTCCTTCGTCGGGATCAATCCGCTGACATACACGTGATCCATGCCGCCGGAACGGATCGCATTCCACCACGACTCACCGCCGAAGGAGTAATGATCAGGTTCCGAACTGGCAGCGACCAACGACCCATATTGATCGACGATCAAGAGGCCGACGACTTTGTCCCCGCTTCGGACCTTCGTGTCGAGGAGAAAGCGCGAGAGTTCTCCATCGAGCAATCGAGCCGCCGCCTCCTTTCCCTTCTCCCAAATTTGCGTGCGCTCCTGGATGATGAGGTCCGCCTGCACAAGATCCGGAGGATAGGCGCGGTTGGCCGCCTCGACCGGCTGACGCACGCGGAGAGGGGCCGATCCCAGCAAACGGGCCGCTTGAATTTCGCTCTGGACCAGCATGGTCACCCGGTCGGCAGCCTGAACCGCGACCGCTTGCAGGTTGCCGCCGATGAGGTCCCGCAAGGATTGCATGCCCGACATGTAGGCGAGGAGGAGGCCGATCAGCAGCGGGACACAGCCCACCAGCACGATCGCCAGCACAATGCGGCCTTTGATAGTACGAATCGTCATTGCCATACCGCTCCGCACATTCTAAACAACCGACGAAAGAAAAGGCCACCACCTCCATGCCTTCGACTTGCCGTGATTCACCCACGGTTGGCTCCCTCCGATTCCCCGCTCGAAGCGGGAGCATAGCGCGCGTCCAGTCCCACAACAGTCGCGGCTTTCGCGCGTCGCGCCCGAGCGCGCTGAAACCCCCATAATACTAATCCCGAGAAGCCCATGAGGAGCAGCGGGACGCCTGGAATATTGAGCAGCGTTTTTTCGAATCCAAAGAAGTTCAGCTGATGCAATTGCATGACCGCGAAATGCACTTTCCGCCACCGCCCTTCGTCTTCAAGAATCTCGCCGGTCTGGCGATCAAGCACGATTTCGGTTCGATTCGTATCGTTGAAGGCCACACGGACGGCAGCCTGTGCCTGATGCTTTTTTCGCGGGATGTATTGTTCCGTGGCCACGGCGGTGATCTCGGCGTTCTCGCGTACGTATTGCCTGGCGATGTTCCGGGCCAGCTCCGGGGAAATCGGGGAAAGGAGCTCTCCGGTCATGGCATCAAACAGAAACGTGCTGGCCTTTCCTCCTGCACGAAGTCTGACGTCATAGAGAAGCCGTCCAAAATCAGAGCGCAGGGTAGCCTGCGTGACGCTTGCCGGACCTTGAACTGCGGCCTTGCTCCGGTCCATCACCTCCTGAAGCGAAATCTGGGCCGCCTCCAGCGTCGGACCGGCGACGTGTCGCACTCGCTCCTTGTAGTGCTCGTCCCAATACAGGAACTTCGCGTTAGCCCACAATAGTCCCGTGCTGACCGAGAGCAACAGAAACCCGAGGGCAAGAATGCCAATCCGGCGGTGCGCCTTGCGAGCCCAGCGCTCATCCATGCCCCGCTTCACCTGCCTCTTGCGCCAGCGTAAGGACGACTTGGGAAGCGTCAATCCCAGTATGCCCGCCGCGACGCTGCTGACCGCACACAGCGAACCCAGTGGCAGGAATGCGCGCCGCCAGAAGCTCCACGCGGGTTCTTCGCGAAATTGAAAGACCGGCAGACGCAGGTAATCCTCCGGAACCAGCGTGGCGAGCCCCATGATTTTGGGTCCAAAGAACTCCCGCCACGCCTGTTCATACGCATCGACCTGCCCGGCGAACGCCCTGTTGCGCTCCAAGTCGTTGCCCGCCCACTGCTCGAGAATCAGTTGCAATGCAAACGGCGGCGACAGGAACGAGAGCCGGCGCGCGAAATCGGACTGGGCCTGGGACGCCGCTTCTTGCTCCTTGATCATCGGTACCAGGCGGCGGTCGAATTCCAGCGCCTTGGGGAAAAGCTTGGTCCTTGGCTCCATCTTATTCGCCGAGTCCGCCGCCGGCACGACCTCGGGATGGTCGCGGTAATAGCTGTCGATGAGCGCCTTGGATTTCTCGCCGCTTTCGATGTCGCTGGTGATCGTCCGCATCATAGGAATGAGCGACAGGCGAGCAGGCGGCGGGAACGCTTTTGCCGCGGCAACCTGGATGACGGTGGGCAACAGGATGGTGAACGCAAGATAGAGAGACACCCCGGTCATCGCATTAAACGATGAACTGCGCCCGGACACGTTGAGGAGCCCGCACAGCGCCAGCCAGAACGCGACATAGGAGCTCAGCGCACCGAGCAGGACCAGCCATTTCGATAATCCTTCTACCGTGATCTCCGGGGCCGTCCATAGGTAAAGGCCGGCGCTGACGGTGGCGACGGGGGCCATAAGAAGTGCGAGACGCAGCCCCAGGCGCATGGCGATCAGGCGAGGCAGTGACACCGACTGCGCGCTCACCAGGCGCAAGGTGCCCGACTCGCGGTCCGCGGACACGACGTTATAACCCAGCGCGATGGCGAACAGCGGCACGAGCAGCACGCAGACGAAGCCGACATCGAAGCGCCCGCTCGTGTGGTTGGCGGGACTCCTGAGGTCATAGCCGTCGGTGCGCGCATGGCGCGACCAGGTCGTGACCGTATGCGATTGCGGCAGCGCGCCCAGATACCCGGCCGCGAACGAGGCGAAATCCGCCGGCGGCAACCAGGCTCGACGCGCACCGTCTCCTCCGCCCACGCGGGCAGGATTCGAGCCGTCCATCGCGAACTGAATGGGCCGGTGTCCCTGCGCTACTTCCCCGGCGCTGTGCTGGAGTTCTGCCATGCGCGCCGACTCGTAATCATTCGAAGCCGCTATGGAATCTCTGGTTCCGGTCACGTCACCGGTGCCGTTGATCGCCGCCGCGACGAGCAACAGACACAGCAAGGCGATCTGGATCCATAGGGACCGGTCGCGTTTATCCTTCTGCCATTCAAGATGCAGTAGTCGGATCATGTCGTCCTCACTCAAAATTCAGTCGCCGGAACGATCGGTAGGCGTACCAGGCGCTCGCCACCAGCCATGCCGCCAAAACCAGTAGGCCCGGCCACTGCGCGCGCAACGCCTCACCCGCCGTTGGGCGCTGGTAGTCGAATGCCTTAATCGATTGCCACATCTCGTTCCCGGCAGTCATGCGTTTTTCAGTTCCCTGTTCGCCTGCGGTGAGTGCGTCGGTCGTGAAATCGACGAAGTAGCGGCGGTAGCGTTCGGCGGCCTGGGAAAAATGTATGTGATGCTCGACATCTGTGCCGGCGAGGCCCTGGGACAAGGCCTGCGCCGGAATGAGGGGACTGACAGCCGAAACGAGCAGGTGCAACCGCGCCTGGCGGCGCCAGGTGTCGTGCAGCGCGTCGAAGTGTTTATCATGCACGCGTTCCGAATAGGCGTCCTGCGAGCGCCGTCGCAGGCCGCCGAAGCCGACCGGCAACTCCTGAAGGCGCTTCACGTTGTACTCTTTCAGCGTCTGCTCGACGAGTTCCTGGTAACGCGTCTCGGCGGGCGACTTGCCGTCAAGGCCGTGGGCCAGGTCGCTCTGTATGCCATCGACAAATGCCGGCGTGGAGGGCGGCCTGGCGATCTGTTCGGACAGGAAGGAGCCGACCCGAGGAGCCAGCAGCGTGGCGAGCGCCCACAGCGCCAACAGAACAATGAGCGTGCGCTGCGCCGTAGCGGCACGGCTGGATACCCCCAGACCAACGAGCACCCACACGCTCCAGTAGGCGCAATAGACGAGCGCCATCAGCAGCAGTCGCAAGACCTGATCGGTGCCGTCGGCGCCCTGCCCAGTCTGGGCCAACCCCAGCACTGCCACCGGCGCGAAGAGCAGCACGGCAAGCGGCGCGCCCGCCAGAGCGACGCCGAGGGCTTTACCCAGAAACAGTTGGCCCCGGGTGAGCCCGAGGCTCAATAGGAGCCGCAGCGTCCCCGCCTCGCGCTCGCCGGCGACCGACGCAAAGCAGAAGGACACGATCAGCAACGGCACCACGACTTGCAGCAGCAATGCCGGCGTCAGCGGCCCATACCGAACCGCCGCAGTCTGGTCCTCGGCGGGATGAAAACGGAACAGGTTCCTGCGGTGGGGCTCGAGCCAAACCGCGCTTCCGGTATGGGCAAGCGTGCCCGGATCGATTGCCGCCGGGACCGATTCGGGCGTGAAGACGTACTGGCCGAAATGCGCCGCGCTGTGGGGATTCTTGGCGCCTTGATTCTCCCACTGATGGCGCACCGTCGTATCGGCCTGCGTGCGTTCCGCCTCGCGCGAGCGGAAGTCCTGCCAGGACAGCGCGATCGAGGACATGATTAACAGCGCCACGGCCGCCATGGCCCATATGATGCGACCGTCGCGGTAGAGATCGGTCACTTCCTTGCGTGCCACGCGCCAGGCAGGACCGAGCAGGCCGCGTTCCTTTCGATGGCGGCCGGCGGACGCGGGAACGGCTTGTGCCTCGGTATGTGCCTGCATGATTAGTCCCTCATGTACTTCAGATAGATGTGCTCTAAGTCGGTGTGGCTGACTTCGGACGCAGACAAATTCACGCCCAGGACACCCTGTTTCATGATGCCGATGGTGGTCGCGATGTCTTTGGCGCGAAACAAATCGTGCGTGGCCATCAGTACCGCGACACCCGACGCGGTCATGCGACGCAACAGGGCGCCGAAATCGTTGGCCGCGTGCGGATCGAGGCCCGAGGTCGGCTCATCGAGCAGCATCGCCTTGGCCCCCCGGACGATGGCGAGCGCGATGACCACCTTTTGTCTCATCCCCTTCGAGTAGCCCGCGACCTTGCGCGAGTAGGCCTCGGGTTTAAGCCCGGCCTCGCCCAATGCGCTCCCGAGCGTCTCGCGCGAAGCCTCGTGGCCCGACAGGCCAGCGAAATACTCGAGATTTTCCATCCCGGTCAGATGGGGGTACAGCGCGACAGTCTCAGGGATATAGGCGATGGCACCCTTGGTTGCGTCGGGCCCGCGTTGGACGTCCACGCCATTGACCCGCGCTTCGCCGCTGCTCGGCTCGATGAAACCGAGAAACAAATTGATGGTCGTGGTCTTGCCCGCGCCGTTGGCGCCGAGGAGGCAGTAAATATCTCCCGGCCGCACAGCCAGATTCAAGCTGTCGAGCGCCACGGTTGCACCGTATCGTTTGGTGAGGTTGATGGCTTCCAACATGAGTGATCCTTTATCTATCGGGTCGGAAAAATCAGTCGTACGCAAGGGTCATCAGAGAATCGGCGACTGCCTCATTGTTAGAACCTCCATGAGACGCCACCGTAAAAATTCCTGATTTCACCGGGCTGTATGCCGATAAAACTTCCCGTGGTGCGTTGTGCGATGAATGATTCATCGGTGAGATTGCGCACGCCGGCGAAGACCGCCCATCGGGCCTTGGGTGGCGCATAGTTGAGCCTCAGGTTCCAGATGGTATAGGACGGAATGGCTCCTGTGGTTCCGAGGGCATTTTCCGTTTGCGTGTTCACGCCGTCGGTAAATTGCTGGGCGACGAACAGCGCATCCGCCTCGATCGAGGCCCCGGTCGGGTGGTAGTACCCGATTAATCCATAGAACGTCATACGCGGGGCATAGGGAAGATCTTTCCCGTTCGTGGCGCCAAAGAGCGACTTGGGCCGCAAGAGGGTGACATTCGCCCTGGTCACGAAGCCTTGCAAGGGGCGTACGATCTCACCCCAATCGAGACTGACAGTACTCTCGATTCCTTCCATAAGTGTCTTTCCAGCGTTCACGAACTGGCTGCCTTGCTGCACGATCTGATTACTGAATTCGGTTCGAAACACGGCAACTTCGGCGTTCACACCAGGCACGAGAGTGGACCGGACACCGATATCCGAACTCAACGCGCGCTCGGCCGAGAGATCTTGCGTTGTTCCACTGGTCGGATCGACCGCATTGGCAAAGGTGGGCGGCCGGAACGTCGTATGGACGTGGCCGAACAACATGCTGTCGGGGGTGAGTTGGTATTTGACCCCTGTCCCATAGATCAGACCTTGAGTGGTCTTGTAGCTTTTGAAATTGGGCAGCGCCGCCGGCGGAATGGCATTCATCGTCTCACGGCTTTGGTTGACCTGCTCCCACCGTACGCCGGGTGAAATGGTCAACGCCTCGGTCAAACGAATGGCCGTCTCGGTATACGCCGCATACGCCACTGATTCCAGATCCGCATTGTTGGTCGTACGGCTGATCTTCGACCCGGCCGTGCCGATTCCCGTGATGTCGGTGAGGCGTTCCGCGTGATAACGAACGCCGGACGTGATCTTTTGATCCAACCCAAAAAGCGAAAATTTGAACTGATGTTGCGGCATCACGCCGAATACATTGAACTTGCGCAAGAAGTTTGTGCTGGTTGAGAGCAGCGTGCCGTTCGCGGCCTGATCCTGGATAAACCAGTTCCGTTCGAACACATTGCCGTACACGATTATTTTGGCCGTGTTGTGCGCGTCGATATCCCGGCTCGCCGTGACATCGATCGCCCCCCGTTGTCCCTTAAACTCATCCAGCGGCTTTCCCGCGAGAGTGCGATCGTTCCGATATTGAGTAGGCGTGAGACTTCCCGGCGTCTGCGTCGTTTCGTCGTACCAAGAAATGTTGGTCGTAATGCGGGTTCTGTCATCCGGATTGGCTTCGAATCGCATCGTGAAATCGTCCAACTGGGATTTACTCCGGTCCCTGAACCCATCCGACTGGCGTCGGACATATCCCAATTGGGCCCCGAAATTTCCGAAGTACCCACCGTACTGCGTGTCGGATTGAAACAGATTGAAACTGCCGAACGTGTTCGTCGTAGAGAAGGTCGGCGTGGTGGGAATCCGTTTCTGAATGAAATTGATCAAGCCGCCTTGGGTGTTGGGCGAATAGAGGACCGTGGCGCCCCCCTTGATCACCTCGATATGGTCGATGCGTTCGATCGGCACCATATAATAGGTCGAGGCATCTCCGAAGAGCGCCGGCTGGATGGGAATGTCATCCAGCATCAGGAGAATGTTTTTGCTACGCCTGGGATCCATGCCCCGTATCCCGATATTCGGTCGTAAACCTTGGCCATATTCATCCAGCACATTGACACCGGGAACGCGTCGCAACATTTCGTCCGCGTTTTTTGGCCTGGCTCGCTGGATTTCCTCCCGCGTGACGACATTGACCGCTCCAGCCAGTTCTTTCACCAGTTCCTGGTCTGGCTCATTCCGTTCATGCACGTCCTTCACCACGATTTCAGGTACCACGATCGGCTTGACGCTGGTTGGCGTTCCCCCCTGTCCATTGTCTGCCGCAGCGGCAGAGCGTTGGCTTTTGATGGCGGGCGCAAGAGGGACGATGGATGGACCTGCCCGCTCCAGCGTCACCGTATCAACGGTGGTGAAGCGGAACGAGAGGCCGGTTCCTGCCAGCAACTCCGACAAGGCCTCTTCGGGCGTATAGGATCCGGCGACCTCTCGCGACGTCCGTCCACGGGCTATGTCGTCAGGAAAACTGACCTGCAACCCGGAGGCCAATGCAAAGTCGCGCAACGCCGTGTTCAAAGGCTGCGGGGAAATCTGATAGTGATTTTTGGGCCGGCTCTCCGCTTCGACGGTAACGGCGTCGCTTTGCGCAAACGCGTGATTCATTCCCCCCAGGGTCACGACCAGCGTCACAAGCAGAGAGGAGATCTGTAGATCGATTTTAGAGGAGACTCCGCGCGGCTGCTTGAGTGACGTAGCGGGTCCTTTTCGGCGACAGGCACTGTTCTGCATTCAAACCTCCGTCAGTAGACTTCGAGGATCGATATCACGCCCCTCGATCGTTGTGTTCTTCCTGTGCCTGGACGTATGGGAAGGGAAAATCCCCCCTGCTGGGGAAGAGAGAAGGCCATTTCTGGATTGCGGTGTAGAAGCAGATCTTAGCGAATGACGACGAGGTGGTCCGTGAGACGGACCATACGAATGGGCAAGGTATCGGCCAGAGCCGTGAGGATATGGGAGGGATCCGAGAGGTTATAAATACCCGTGACCGGGAGACTTTTCAGCGCGGGGTTCCAGATAATAATATACCCTCGATGGTACCTGGCGAGATCACGGACGACGTCGGCGAGCGGAGTGCGGACGAATACCAAACGACCCTGCATCCATGCGGCGATGGCCGTCGTATCGACTTGATCGATAGATCCTGCCCCATGCCGTCCGACGGAAACTTGATCGCCCGCGGCCAAACGTAGGGCGTCGTCTGGTCCCTTGCTGCCATTAGCCACACGGACCGACCCGTTCAGCACCGTGACTTGGATATCTGCGCGGCGACTGTTAACGACAAATCGAGTGCCGATAGCCGTCGTAGAGACGCCCTGGCTTTCAACGGTGAACGGCCGTGCAGGATTGGGCTGCACGGTGAAGGAAGCTTCTCCTCGTAACAATTCTATGTATCGCCGATCGGAGGCATATCGCACGGCAATCGACGTGTCGGTGTTTAAGATCACGACCGACTGATCCGGCAATGTCACGACTCGCTGCTCTCCGACTCCCGTGGAATAGTCTGCCTTGAGCCAAATCAGTAGGCCTTCGCTCCACAGTGTCAGAGTGACGATCAAGAGGACGGCAGCGGCGGCGCTTCCCACGAAGCGCCAGGAATGACGCGGCTGCTCACGCACCTTATGGACGACACGGCCGGCCGCGCTCTGCGCCGCTGCCCTTTGCATTTCAGGCGCGTTCCACAGCTCGTGAACATGATGATAGGCTCGCGCATGCGCCGGGCTTTGTGCACACCAGGTCTCCAACTGGCGCCGTTCGACAGTGGAAAAATCGTCGGCCGCCTGGCGCATAAACCACGCGGTGGCTTCCTTGATCAGTTGTCGCTCCGGAATGTGCTTCCCGGATGGCAGCTGCGAACGATTGTCTTCAAGTCGCATCGTGGCTTGGAAAAATGAGCAAGAGAAGCAATCGGCGCACTATATCCTCTTCCAACAGACGTGTCAGCCCCCTCTTTCCCCCCCTATGTCGTGGCCACGTCCTTACACAGCAACGCTTCTTGGCAGCGGGTCATGGCTTTCACGAGATGTTTTTCGACCGCCCGTTCCGACATGTGCAAATGTGCGGCGATCTCTTGATAGGAATATCCATATACCCGCCGCATGACAAATATCGCCCGAGTGCGGTCCGACAAGGTAGCCAGTGCCCTCTCAAGCATCGCAACCAGCTGCTTGTCGTGAGCTTGCGCATCTATGGCTCGAACATCGGTCGGTACGTGTTCAGCTTCCTCCAGAGAGGCCTGCCGTTGGCCCCGAAATTTTTGCTTTCTAAAATGGTCCAGCGCCAGATTGGTGGCAGTGCGAAATAAAAACGCGCGAGGAGAGGTAATGACCTGCGAAGTTGGAATGTCGGCGAGACGGATATAGGCTTCTTGCGCAAGATCGGCCGCGGTCTCCTGGCACCCTACCATGCGGCGAAGCATTGCCAAGAGATCACGCTGATGTTCCTGAAATAAATGTTCGAGATCAATCGAAGGCGATACACTCATGTCGTCTCTGCCGGGAAAAGTGTCGTCATGGAATGTTCGCAGATACTCGCGACTTATCACACGGCGCGCTGGGATCTTAGGCTCTTCACGCCATACCCTAGAGAGTCGTGAACGAAAAGAGAATGTTCGGATTCCAGGTAACGGGGGAAATAAATTATTTTTGTCGTGGAGAGAGTTGGCCCTTGCTTCACCACCCGAGTGGCATTGCAGTATCCGGAATGTGAGAGAAAACCACGCGGATGACACGTCCGCGTACGTTTATTGATCTTGAGAAGGCAACAACTCCCCATAGGGGGTCAGCGTGCCCTTCCACATCCAGATTGGAACGAATCAGCAGCACATTACGCGGCAGAGTGCAGTGCGGCGGCGCTTTTCCTGATGAACCGTAACCTCAGACGGTCCAAAAACAGATACACCACAGGAGTGGTGTAGAGGGTCAGCACTTGGCTCACGAGGAGTCCGCCCACGATTGCAATACCAAGCGGGCGCCGCAGCTCCGATCCTACCCCCATGCCGACGGCCAGGGGAAGCGCGCCCAGCAAGGCCGCCAGGGTCGTCATCATGATCGGCCGGAATCGCAAGAGACAGGCTTCATAAATCGCATCCACCGGCGATTTCCCTTCTCCCGCTCGCTCGCTCTGGAGTGCGAAGTCGATCATCATAATGGCGTTCTTTTTGACAATGCCGATCAGCAACATGATGCCGATTAAGGCAATCATGGTCAGTTCGGATTTGAACAGGAGCAATGCCAACAGCGCCCCGACTCCCGCGGAGGGCAACGTCGACAAGATCGTGATCGGATGGATATAACTCTCGTACAGAATGCCCAATACGATATAGACCGTGACGAGCGCCGCCAGGATCAGCCAGGGTTGATTTTCCACCGAAGCCCGGAACGCCTTTGCCGCGCCCTGAAACGTGCCGCGCACGCTCGACGGTAGCCCGATCTCATGCATGGCCTGGTCAATCGCCGCCACGGCCTCCCCCAGCGACGCACCCGGAGCCATATTGAACGAGATCGTGACGCAGGGAAATTGTCCCTGATGATTGACCGATAGAATCGTATTCGCCGGCTCGTATCTGGTCACGGCACTCAACGGTACCTGGCCACCGGCCGGTGCGCGGACGTAAATATCGTGGAGCGCGGACGCGTTTTGCCAATATTGCGGCGCCACCTCCATCACCACATGATACTGATTGAGGGCCGTATACATGATGGAAACCTGCCGCTGGCCAAACGCGTCATAGAGAGTGTCGTCTATGAGCTGGGGGCTGAGACCCAGCCGTGAGGCCGTGGTTCGGTCAAAGACCACCAGCGACTGCTGCCCCCGGTCTTGCTGGTCGCTGTTGACGTCGACAATTTCAGGGATACTTCGCAACTTGGCCTCCACGAGCGGAGCCCAGGTATTCAGTTCCGGCAAGTCCACACTCTGCAGAGTGTATTGATACTGCGCGCTGCTTGCCCGGCCGCCGATGCGGAGATCCTGAATCGCCTGCAAATAGGTCGGCGCGCCGGGGACTTTGGCGAGTTTCGGACGTAGCCTGCCAATGACCTCGTCGGAGCTGAGGCCACGCTCTTCCAGCGGCTTCAAGGCAATGAACATCCGTCCCGTATTGGTCGTGCCCGCATGTCCACCGCCGCCGGTGAAGCCGGTCACCGTATCGACCGCAGGATCGCGTTTGATGATGTCCACCACTTGGGAGAGTTTCTCGCGCATGGCCTGAAACGAAATATCCTGCGCCGCCTGAATGTTGCCGAACAACCGTCCCGTATCCTGCTGAGGAAAGAATCCCTTCGGCACGATGATATAGAGATAGACCGTGAGGGCCATGGTGCAGAGCGTCAGCAACAAGATGGTGCGCGGATGACGCAGCACCCAAGCTAGGCTCCTCGCATATCCATGACGCATCGATTCGAAGGCCCTCTCGCTGGTGCGATACCACCAGCCATGCGAAGCGGTTCGCTCCGATGTGAGCACACGCGCGCAGAGCATCGGAATCGTCGTGAGCGAGACCACCAGGGAGACGAGAATCGCGACCGAGAGCGTCACCGCGAATTCTCGAAACAGGCGCCCGAGCATTCCACCCATGAGGAAGATGGGAATAAAGACTGCGACCAGCGACAGGGTCATCGACACGACCGTGAAGGCAATGTCCTTGGCCCCCCGCAAGGCAGCTTCCATCGGAGGCACACCCTGCTCACGGTAGCGAGTGATGTTTTCGAGCACCACGATGGCATCGTCAACCACGAATCCCGTCGCAATCGTGAGGGCCATGAGGGACAGATTGTCGAGACTGTAGCCGCAGAGATACATGACCCCAAATGTGGAGATCAGCGACACCGGCACGGCCACGCTTGGGATGAGCGTGGCCCGGAAATCACGCAAAAAGACGAACACCACCAAAATCACCAGCCCCACAGAAATGATCAAGGTCTTCTCGACGTCATGCAACGACGCACGGATCACCGGGGTTCGATCCATCACCACCGACAAGGCCATGCTGCCCGGTAACGACGCTTCCAGCTGGGGCAATCGCTCGCGCAATCGGTCCACCGTCTCAATGATATTGGCGCCCGCCTGCCGGTAAATAATCACCAGCACTGCCGGGGTGCCGTTCGCCACCCCCATCGTTCGCAGATCTTCAACGGATTGTTCGACTGTCGCCACATCCGAGAGTTGCACAGCCCGGCCATTTCGATAGGCCACGATCAACGGTAAATACTCCTCGGCCGTATGCAGTTGATCGTTCGTCCTGATCTCCCAGGTCCGATCATCGGCCGTGAGCTGCCCCTTGGGACGGTTCACATTCGTTCCGGTCAGCACTTGGCGCACATCCCCCAGCCCGATCCCATATTTATTCAAGGCCGTCGGATTGAGATCCACCCGAATGGCCGGCAGCGATCCTCCTCCTACCGCCACCTGCCCCACGCCTTCAACCTGCGAGAGTTTCTGCTGCAAAATGCTCGAAGCCGCATCGTACATCTGCCCTCGGCTCACGAGGTCGGAGGTCAACGCTAGAATGAGGATGGGTCCGTCCGATGGATTGACCTTGCGGTAACTCGGGGCGATGGGAAGATTCGAAGGCAGATCCGCCCGAGCGGCATTGATCGCCGCTTGCACGTCGCGCGCGGCGCCGTCGATGTCACGATTCAACTCGAACTGAAGAGTAATGTTCGTGCCACCGATGGTGCTCGTCGAAGTCATTTCGGTCACGCCTGCAATGCGCGTGAACTGACGTTCGAGCGGCGCCGCCACCGAGGAGGCCATGGTTTCCGGACTCGCGCCGGGCAAGGACGAAGACACGTTGATGGTCGGAAATTCCACTTGAGGCAGTGACGCCACAGGCAGGAATCGGAACGCCACGAGGCCGATCAATGTTACACCGATCGTCAGCAACATCGTGGCGACGGGACGGCGAACGAACGGAGCCGAAATATTCATGGCTGACCTACGGGCAGCACCTCAGTGGCCGAAACTTCGGATCGAACGCCACGAAAGCGAGCCGCCAGCCGATCCAAAGCCAGGTACACCACCGGCGTGGTGTAGAGCGTCAGAAGCTGGCTCAACACCAGGCCGCCGACGATGGAAACGCCGAGCGGACGCCGCAACTCCGATCCCACGCCAGACCCCATCGCCAGCGGCAGCGCCCCTAGCAGAGCGGCCATCGTCGTCATCATGATCGGACGGAACCGCAGGAGCCCGGCTTCGTAGATGGCCTCCTCCGGCGATTTCCCTTCGTTGCGCTCCGCGTCGAGAGCGAAATCGATCATCATGATGGCGTTCTTCTTCACGATCCCGATCAACAGAATGATGCCAATCAGCGCGATGACGCTGAACTCCATGCGGAACAGCATCAAGGCCAGCAGCGCGCCGACTCCCGCGGAAGGCAAGGTCGAGAGAATCGTGAGCGGGTGGATGTAACTCTCGTACAAAATACCCAGCACGATATAGACGGTGACCAGCGCCGCCAAGATCAGCAGCGGCTCATTCTCCAATGAAGTCTGGAACGCCTGTGCCGCCCCCTGAAAACTGCCGCGGATGCTCGCGGGAAGCCCCAAATCTTTGGTCACGTGCCGGATCGCCTCCACAGCATCCCCCAGTGAGCCTCCGGGCGCCAGGTTGAAGGACATCGTCACGGCGGGAAACTGGCCCTGCCGGCTGATCATGAGCGGCGCAGAAGTTTCCGTGACCCGAGTGAACACATTTAAGGGAACCGACCCGCCGCTGCCCCGCACTTCAAGTGATTGCAGAGCCTCCGGGCCCTTCTGAAATTCCGGCATCACCTCCAGAATCACGCGGTACTGATTCAACTGGGTGAACATCGTGGAGACCTGGCGCTGACCGAACGCGTCATACAGCGTATCGGTGATGAGTTGCGGTGTGATGCCCAAACGGGACGCCGTATTGCGGTCAATCTGCACCATCGAGGCCAGCCCCTGATTCTGTTGGTCACTGCTGACATCGCGAAGCTCATGCCGCAGCTGTAGCGCCTCTAACAGTTTCGGGGCCCATCGATGCAACTCTTCGGGATCGGCATCTTCCAGCGTATATTGAAACTGCGTCCGGCTGACGCGGTCTTCGACCGTAAGGTCCTGCACCGGTTGCAGGTGCAGCGTGATCCCATCCACCTCCGCCCCCCGCGCCTCCAATCGTCGCAGAATGGCAGTGGCGCCGGCATCCCGCTCACCCAATGGTTTGAGGTTGAGATACATTCTGCCGCTGTTCAGCGTCGTATTCGTGCCATCGACGCCGATGAAGGAGGAAAGACTCTCAACGGCTGGGTCTTCCAACATCGCACTCGCCAGCACCTGCTGCCGATCGACCATGGTCTTGAACGAGACCGACTGCGGGGCTTCGGTGATGGCAAGCAGCACGCCGGTGTCCTGAAGTGGAAAGAACCCTTTCGGAATCAGAATGTAGAGTGCAACTGTAAACGCCAGCGTACCGGCTGTCACGACGAGGGTGGCCGTCTGATGGCGCAGCACCCAGCGCAAGCTCCTCCCATACCCGGCGATCACGCGGTCCAAGAATCGCTGCGAAGCCTGAGAGAATCGCCCGGGCTGTTCGGCCCGTCTCTCGCGCAGCAGCTTCGCACACATCATCGGGGTGAGAGTCAACGACACCACGGCCGAAATGAGGATGGTGATGCTCAACGTCACCGCGAACTCCCGGAACAATCGCCCGACCACATCGCCCATAAAGAGCAGCGGAATCAGCACGGCAATCAGGGAGACTGTCAGGGAGAGAATCGTAAAGGCGATTTGCTTCGACCCCTTGAGCGCGGCCTGAAGCGGAGTATCTCCCCGCTCGATATAACGCGCGATGTTCTCAATCATTACGACGGCGTCGTCCACGACGAACCCGGTCGAGATGGTCAACGCCATCAACGTCAGGTTATTCAGACTGAATCCCATCAGATGCATCACCCCGAAGGTGCCGATCAATGACAGCGGGACCGCTGCAGCCGGGATGACGGTGGCGGACAACGTCCGCAGAAAGAGAAAAATCACAAGGATGACCAGCGCCACCGCCAGGACCAACTCAAATTGCACATCACGGACGGTGGCGCGAATCGAGGTGGTGCGGTCCGTCAGCACCGTGACTTGCACCGAGGAAGGCAGGGTGCCCTGCAACTGCGGCAGGAGGTGCTTGATCCGGTCGACGACTTCAATGACATTCGTCCCCGGCTGGCGCTGAACGTTGACGATCACCGCCGGCACGTCGTTCATCCAGGCGGCCTGTTTGGTGTTCTCGACATCATCGATCACGTCGGCGACATCGGACAGACGGACCGGGGCGCCATTTCGATAGGCCACGATCAGGGCCTGATAATCCTTGCCGGCGAATAATTGATCCGTTGCGTTGATGATCGAAGCCCGGCGAGGGCCGTCGAAGCCTCCTTTCGCCTGATTGACGTTGGCGGCCGCAACGACGGATCGGAGATCTTCCAATGTCAGCCCATAGGCCGCCAAGGCGCGTGGATTGGCTTGAATCCGCACGGCCGGCCGCTGCCCGCCGCTGATGCTGACCAACCCGACCCCAGACAGCTGCGAGATTTTCTGCGCAAATCTGGTCTCCGCTAGATCCCGCACTTGCGGCAGGCGCAGCGTGGCGGAGGTCAAGGCCAGGGTCAGGATCGGCGCATCCGCTGGATTGACCTTGTTATAGACCGGCGGCGTCGGCAAATCGCGGGGCAAAAAGGTCGCGGCTGCATTCATCGCCGCCTGCACTTCCTGTTCGGCGACATCCAGGTTGATCTCAAGACTGAACTGGAGGGTGATCACGGAACTGCCGCCTGAACTCGCGGACGTCATTTGGTTCAGTCCGGGCATCTGTCCGAACTGGCGCTCCAGCGGGGCCGTGATGGAAGACGTCATGACGTCCGGCCCGGCGCCGGGATAGAACGTCAGCACTTGGATAGTCGGATAATCGACTTGTGGAAGGGCGGAGACCGGTAACTGGCGATAGGCGACCGCACCTGCAAGGAGCATCGCGATCATCGTCAAGACCGTCGCCACCGGTCTCAGGATGAAGAGCCGCGATGGATTCACGTCCGCTTCCCTTGTTTCGTCCGCTCGGGTCCAGGCCCCGGCGCACCCTGACTGGCTGGTGTCGCTCCATCCGGTGACCGCAGATCCACCTTGCTGCCTTCGCGCAGTTTCTCGGTCCCGTCCACCACCACCGACTCGCCTGCAGCCAATCCGGCGTCGATAGACGCTTCTTCACCCTGCGAGACACCCAACGTCACCGCGCGGACGGCCACCGTCTGATCCTCATTGTTCACCACGTACACAAACGTTCCCTTGGGCCCTCGCTGAATGGCGGCAGACGGCACTAGGATCAGGTCTCGCTTGATATCCAAGAGGAGGCGAGCATTCACAAACTGGTTGGGGAACAGTTCGCTGTCGTCATTCGAAAACACGGCCTTCAGACGCACGGTCCCGGTCGTCGGATCGATCTGATTATCAACGGTCAACAAGGTCCCCGTCGCAATTTTACGCTTCTGCTCGCGATCGAACGCTTCAACCGTCAGTTGCTTCCCGGCCTTGAGCCGTTCGAGGACTGCGGGCAGATGGTCTTCAGCAAGCGTGAACACCACCGTAATGGGTTGCAGCTGCGTAATGACCAGGATGCCGGTGGGGTCGTTCGCGCGCACGATGTTGCCGGCGTCCATGAGGCGCAATCCCACGCGCCCGTCAATCGGAGCCGTAATGCTGGAATAGGTTAGCTGCAGCTTGGCGTTGTCGATCTGTCCCTGATCGGCTTTGACGATCCCTTCGGATTGCCGCACCATCGCCTCTTGGGTATCCAACTGCTGTTTGGGCACAAAGTTCTGTTTATAGAGATCCCGGTAGCGCTCGAGGTCCAGTTGCGCATTTTTCAATTGGGCCTGGTCACGGGCCATCTGGCCTTGGGCCTGGATCAGCTGCACCTCAAACGGACGCGGGTCGATTTGCGCCAGCAAGTCGCCGCTACGGACCAGTTGCCCCTCCTTGAACAGCACCCGCATCAATTGCCCTTCTACCCGGCTCTTCACGGTCACCGTATTCAGGGGCACGACCGATCCCAGACCATTCAGGTAGACGCTGATGTCGCCGGTTTTCGCGATGGCCGCCACGACGGGCGTGCTGCGCGCCGCGTTGGTTGCACGCTTCTCCGGACCGCGGGGTTGTGCCTCGCCGGATCTGGTCATCAGCGCATAGGTCCCCACCGCGAGCAGACAGGCCGCGGCCAATCCGATGAGCCACCGCTTCACCGTGGTGGCGAATGATATCGACTCAGCCATAACGACTATTC
>CAZBNV010000050.1:0-31583 GCA_964493335.1 uncultured Nitrospira sp. | reverse complement strand
CTCCAAGGGCAAGGACGCTGGATAACGTCCAGGCGGAGCGATCCGACACCAGCACCACAGAGAACAGACCGCCGATGGCCAGTGCGATGGGCTTCGGTTCATAGCACCGGCTCAGGTAAGGGTGAAACGGTGGGGTAAGAGCCCACCGCGGTGATGGCGACATCAACGGCACGGTAAGCGTCGTCCGGAGCAAGACCAAATAGGGGGACGCCTGCGGTGCTCGCAAGAGCCCAGCAGAAAGGCCGGCCCGGCCGAGGTCCTCGGGTAGGTTGCTTGAGGCTCGAGGTAACTCGAGTCCCAGAGAAATGATCACCCTCGCGTGAGCGCAAGTTTCACGCGGGACAGAATCCGGCTTATAGGGTTTCTCCAACGCGCTTTTTTAATCGCCTTCCGCAGCTCACCGCCGGTTACTTTGCCGGAAATGGCTTCTCGTCCATCGAGGAGAACCACGGGTATCCGATCGCCGTATTGCATGACGAGGCGCGGATCGCTGTCCACCTCTATTGCCACGAGATCGAAGACGAGCTCCTGCCGTAGCTGCTCGGCGACGCGACGGACCACCCGGCAGAGATGACAATCATGGCGGGAGACAATTGTGACGCGAAGAGGACTCATGGGTTCACAGCCGGACGGAACGAGGGGACTTCCTATACCATACGTGAGGGATGAGCACCAGCCTCGCGCGACGGACGTAAGACGCCGTGCTCGCTCTCTTGACCCCGCTTGAGACCTGGTGGTACCATCCGCCATCTTACCCATTGTTTTTTCAGTAAGAATGTATCAACCTGTATTCCGCATACGATGCAGGAAGAGGATTGTTCTCAATTGAGATGTAGAGTCCTTCGCTATGGATTGCGAAGGGGAGGTTGATATGAAGCTCACCGGGTCAGAAATCCTGATCGAATGCTTAAAGCGTGAAGGTGTGAAGACGATTTTTGCCCTACCAGGCGGAGTCGTGCTGAAGATCTTCGACATGCTCCATCAACAAAAAGACATTGAAGTGGTGTTGACCCGACACGAGCAGGGTGCCGGTCACATGGCCGAAGGTTATGCCAAGGCTACCGGCAAGGCTGGCGTTTGCTTGGTGACCTCTGGACCTGGAATGACCAACGTGATTACCGCGCTGGCGGATGCGTACATGGATTCGGTGCCGTTGGTCTGTTTCAGCGGGCAGGTGTCCACGAGTTTGATCGGCAACGATGCATTTCAGGAAGCCGATAACATAGGCCTCAGCCGCCCCTGCACGAAATATAACTTTCTCGTGAAGGACGTGAACGACCTGGCAACGACGATTAAGGAAGCCTTCTATATCGCCACGACCGGACGCCCTGGGCCGGTCCTCGTCGACATTCCCAAAGACGTGTCCATGGCCAAAGGCGAGTTTACCTATCCCAGTTCAGTGGCTATTCGCGGGTACAATCCAACCTACGAAGGCAACAAGTGGCAGATCAAGCAAGCCGCTGAAGCCATTATGAAGGCGAAGAAGCCGATTCTGTACGTCGGTGGGGGCGTCGTGTTTTCAGGAGCTTCCAAGGAATTGCTCGAATTGGCGGAGATGACGCAAATTCCTGTTGACATGACGTTGATGGGGCTCGGCGCGTTCCCGGGCGAACATTCTCAGTCGATGGGTATGATGGGGATGCACGGCACCTACTGCGCCAATATGGCGGTGCACTATTCTGATCTGGTGATTGCGGTCGGCGCGCGCTTCGATGATCGTGTGACAGGCAAGGTTTCAGAGTTTTGCCCTTATGCCAAAATCATTCACATCGATATCGATCCGACGTCGATCCGAAAAAACATCCATGTTGATATCCCGATTGTGGGCGATTGCAAGGCGGTCTTGCGGGAGCTGATCCAGATTCTCAAGGCCACCGCCAACGGGGATCAGCGAGACCTCCGCAAGCCTTGGTGGGATCAGATCCGCGAATGGCAACAGGCGCACCCGCTTGCCTATCAGCAGGAGCCTGAAGGGGCGATCAAGCCGCAGCATGTTGTCAAACGACTCTATGAGCTGACGAAAGATCGCGATCCGATTGTCTCCACGGACGTCGGCCAGCATCAGATGTGGACGGCCCAGTACTTCAAGCTTGCCAAGCCGAACCGTTGGCTGACCTCAGGCGGTTTGGGTACGATGGGGTTCGGATTTCCGGCTGCTATGGGGGCGCAGGCGGCATTCAGAAACCGGTTGGTGCTCTGCGTGGCCGGTGATGGGAGCGTGCAAATGAATATGCAGGAAATGGCTACCGCCGTCGTTTCCAAATTGCCGGTGAAGGTGATCATCCTGAATAATCGTTTCCACGGCATGGTTCGCCAATGGCAGGACTTGTTTTATGAAGGACGGTATGCTTCCAGCTATCTCGACACCACGCCGGATTTCGTAAAACTGGCCGAAGCCTATGGCGCTGTGGGTCTGCGTGCGAACAAAGTGGCCGATCTCGATGCCGTATTGAAGGAGGCCATTGCTACCGACAAGCCGGTGGTCGTGGATGTGCCGACATATCCCTATGAGAATTGCTATCCGATGATTCCCGCTGGCGGCTGCAACCACGAGATGATTCTCGAAGATCCGCCTGAGCTGAAGAAAAGGATGGCCGGGATGCCCAGTACCGGTTCTAGCGAGGACATAGACACGATTCTTACAGCGTAGGGAGGAAGAGCTTATGGCAGATAGCATGTAGCGGGATGGAAGATCGAGGGGCTTAGTGCTCATCGCCTACCCGCCAGCTCTCAGCTATTCGCACTTCGTAACTCAATGGAACACATTATTTCAGTCACCGTCGAGAATAAGTTTGGCGTGTTATCCCGCGTGGCTGGCCTGTTCAGCGGTCGCGGCTTCAATATCGAAAGCCTCTCGGTTGCGCCGACGCTCGATCCGTCCATGTCACAGATGACGATTGTCACGTCGGGTGACGACCGAATCGTGGAACAAATCGTCAAGCAGCTGAACAAGCTGATCGACGTCATCAAGGTCGTGGATCTCAATGAGAGTGAATTCGTCTCTCGGGAGACGGCGCTGATCAAGGTCCATACAAAATCCGAAGACCGTGCGGAAGCCCTGAGGATCGCGGACATTTTTCGAGCCAATGTCATCGACTCGACGCCCTCGACGTATACCATCGAAGTAACAGGCGATCCGAAGAAAATCGAGGCTATCATCAACTTGCTGCAGCCGCTGGGTATCAAGGAACTGATACGAACGGGGCGTGTGGCGATTGCGCGTGAAGCGATCAGGCCGGCCGTCAGCCAACCCAAAAAAGTCGCCAGAGAGTAACGCGCTCATCCTCTGTGTGCAGCCGTCGTTTCCACCCATGTGCTCTACGAACATTCAGGAGTGACGTATGAAGATCTATTACGACAAAGATGCCGACCTACAGTTGATTCGTGGAAAGAAAGTGGCCGTGATCGGCTATGGAAGTCAGGGGCACGCCCACTCGCTCAATTTGAAGGAAAGCGGCGCCAACGTTGTGGTGGGTTTGCGTGAAGGCAGCTCTTGGAACAAGGCGGAAGCGAGCGGGCTGAAAGTCATGCCTGTGGCCGACGCCGTCAAGGCGTCTGACGTCATCATGATCCTGGCTCCGGATGAAGCTCAGGCCTCGATCTATCGGCAAGAGATTGCCCCGAATCTGAAGCCCGGTTCCTATCTGGCCTTTGGCCATGGATTCAACATCCATTTCGGGCAGATCGTGCCTCCGGCCAATATCAATGTCTTCATGGTCGCGCCGAAAGGGCCCGGTCACTTGGTCCGCTCCGAGTATACGAAAGGCAGCGGGGTTCCCTGCTTGCTGGCGCTTCACCAAGATCCCAGCGGCAACACTCGCCAAGTAGGCCTGGCCTATGCCAGCGCGATAGGCGGAGGACGAGCCGGCATCATCGAGACGAACTTTAGAGAAGAAACGGAAACGGACTTGTTCGGTGAACAGGCGGTCTTGTGCGGTGGGCTCACCTCGTTGATTCAGGCCGGATTCGAAACACTCGTAGAGGCGGGGTATTCGCCTGAAATGGCCTACTTTGAGTGTTTGCATGAAGTAAAACTGATCGTGGACCTGATTTATCAGGGCGGCATCGCCAATATGCGGTACTCGATCAGCACCACAGCGAAGTATGGCGATATCACCCGCGGTCCGCGCGTGGTCACGGAGCAAACCAAACAGGAAATGAAGAAGATTCTGGGTGAGATCCAAAGCGGACAATTCGCTAAGGAATGGGTGCTAGAGAATCAAGCGAACCGGCCCGTCTATAATGCCTTGCTAAAAAAGGGCGAGGGGCATTCGATTGAGGAAGTCGGCGGCCGCCTCCGGGCCATGATGCCGTGGTTGAAAAAAGATCAGCTGGTCGACAAGAACAAAAACTAACACCTCAAGCGGGCGCTTCGTGGTAGCATTTAATGAGTGCCTGGAGGTCTATGGCTGATCGAGCCGTTGGGATACCAATTGTAAAGGAAGGGGTGCCGTTCGTCGGCGCTCTGGGTGGCGTTGCGCTGCTCTTCGGTCTCGCCGGGTGGATCATTCCAGCTGGAGTGGTGGGAGGCTTCACGCTCTTTACCGCTTGGTTTTTCCGGAATCCCAGTCGGACTATTCCGCGAGAGCCGAACGCGGTGGTGTCCCCGGGCGACGGCAAAGTGATCGCCATTGAAGAAGAGTTTGAACCGCGTTACCTGAAAGAAAAAAGCATCAGGCTGACCGTATTTTTGAATGTCTTCGACGTGCACGTGAATCGAATGCCCTGCGGGGGGACTGTGGAGGGAGTCAGTTATCAGCCCGGTCAGTTTCTCGTGGCCAGCAAGCCAGAGGCGACGCTCCGCAACGAACAAAACGCCGTGATGTTGAAGACGGAGTCAGGGGCGAAAGTGCTCTGCGTGCAAGTTGCCGGGCTGATTGCCCGTCGGATCGTCTGCTGGGTTGGGCAGGGAGAGCGCGTGCAGCGGGGAGAACGGTTCGGATTGATCCGGTTTGGCTCGCGGATGGATACCTTTCTTCCGCTTGGTTCCAAGATTCGTGTTGCGGTGGGCGATCGTGTCAAAGGGGGAGAAACCATCGTGGGGGAACTCCGATGAAATCACCAGCCATGCGGACTCCGTTCCCCAAAGGTCATCGAAAACGACAGGCGATGTACCTGATCCCCAACCTGTGCACGACCGGAAATTTGTTTTGCGGCGTGTTTGCGATTTTGTCGGTGTTCAACGGCCAGCATTTGGCGGCGGCCATCGCAATCCTGGTCGGAATGATTTTCGACATGTTGGATGGCAAGTTGGCCCGACTCACGAACAGTACCGGCCAATTCGGTATCGAATACGATTCCCTGTCTGATGTGGTGTCGTTCGGCGTCGCGCCGGGTGTTCTCATCTATTCCTATGCCTTGAGTGGGCAAGGGATGTTTGGCGTGGCAGTCATGTTTGCCTATGTCGCCATGGGGGCGGTTCGGCTGGCCCGATTCAATGCCACGGTGAGCACCTCCGACAGCAAATATTTCACCGGATTGGCCATTCCTGCGGCGGCCGGTGTCATTGCGTCGTTGGTGATCTTCGATCTTCACATCACGCAGATGGGGGCAGAAGTAAAGCCGCTGTTAATTCTTGTGATCACCTTCGCGCTCGCGTTCTTGATGGTGAGCACGATCAAGTATCGCAGTTTTAAGGACATGAAGTTCAGGCGAGGCGATCATTTTACCTATCTGGTGTGGGGTATTCTCGCCCTGATGTTGATCGTCGCCTGGCCGCAGGCGATGCTATTTGTCACTTTCGCAGGTTATGCTCTGTCCGGCCCGGTTGCGCGTCTCTGGACGATGATGACGAAGAATACCGGCAAGCACGTTGCGAAGAACGATTCACCAGTATTGGATTCGAAAGAGTAGGAAAAGAGTAGGAATAGCTGTGATGAGGAGTAGTAAGCAGAGCTGACCGAATTGAGAGAGCTGGTGGATGGTGCAAACCAGCCGGTAAGCTGCCGAACTCGCCTCGGAGCTGGACTTGTGAAGCCCTGGTGGTAGTGAGTCCCGCATTGTCCACGTCACGGACCGAATCAAGGGCAGTCGGATGGGATGCGCCATCCGCTGCTGAATCAGGGTGGTACCACGAAGCTCGCAAGGCCTTCGTCCCTGTCCCGGGGCGGAGGCTTTTTTATTGGCAACATGCTGAAATGGCCTTCCAAAGTTGTTCTCGGCTCGAAAACATCCTCAACGTACCCAGAGAGTACGCTTCCGGTATTTTCTCGCCTGCGGCCGCGTTGGAAGATCCGTTTGAGCATGCTGTGGGACTGAAGGAGGGTAAGCCATGACCAGGATGATCAGAATATTTGATACGACCTTGCGGGACGGCGAGCAATCGCCAGGGGCGAGCATGAACGTCGAAGAGAAACTCATGATCGCCAAGCAACTGGCGCGCCTCGGCGTGGATATCATTGAAGCTGGATTCGCCTATAGCTCACCTGGGGATTTTGAGGCGGTCCGCCGAATCGCGCAGGAAGTTGAGGGGCCGGTGGTATGCAGTCTCGCGCGGGCCAGACCGGAAGACATCACGAGGGCCTCTGAAGCATTGAAGGGCGCGTCAAAGGTCCGCATCCATACGTTTCTCTCCACGTCCGACATCCACCTCAAATACCAGTTTCGTATGACGCGGGAAGAGGCGAAGCGGCGTGCTGTGGAAATGGTGCAATTGGCCCGCACCTATGTGGATGATGTCGAATTTTCTCCCATGGATGCCAGCCGGTCCGATCCCGCTTATCTGTGCGAGGTGGTTGAAGCCGTCATCGCGGCCGGGGCGGGGACGGTCAATATTCCTGACACGGTGGGCTATGCCAATCCTCAGGAGTTCGGCGCGTTGATTAGGAGAATCAAGGACACGGTGCCGAATAGCGGGCAGGCCGTGATTTCTGTCCATTGTCACAACGATTTGGGGTTGGCCGTCGCCAATAGTCTCGCTGCGGTGATGGCAGGGGCCGGACAGGTGGAGTGTACGATCAATGGCATCGGCGAGCGGGCTGGCAACACCTCACTCGAAGAGATCGTGATGGGTCTTCGGACGCGAAGGGATTGGTATGGGGCCGATACGAAGGTCGTGACCGAAGAGATTTCCAAAACCAGCCGCCTCGTGAGCAAGATCACAGGCATGGTGATTCAGCCCAATAAGGCCATTGTCGGCGCGAATGCGTTTGCGCACACGTCGGGCATTCACCAAGACGGCTTGCTCAAGGATAAGACGACCTACGAGATTATGCGGCCGGAATCCATTGGTCTTGAGCAGAACAAACTGGTGATGGGCAAGTTGTCCGGACGCCATGCGTTTCGCCAACGCCTGGAGGACTTGGGCTACAAGCTGACTGAAGAAGAGGTCAACCACGCCTTTGAACGATTCAAGCGGCTGGCGGACCAGAAGAAAGAGATCTACGAGGAAGACCTCGAAGTGATCGTGTCCGAGGAAGTCGCGAAAATGTCAGAGCGGGTGATCCTGAAGTCGTTTCACGTCGAGAGCGGGACCAACATGGTGCCCAAGGCCACGGTCGAGTTGGAAATAGACGGTAAATCGGCGACCCAGAGTGGGACGGGCGACGGGCCGGTGGACGCGGTGTACCGCACGATCGCCGCCATGACCCAGACGAAGAGTAAGTTGCTCATGTTCGGGGTCAATGCCATCACCGGCGGAACAGATGCGCAAGGGGAAGTGTCTGTGAGGCTGGAGGAGGATGGTCGTACGGTGTCCGGTCACGGGGCTGATACCGATATCATTACCGCGTCCGCGCGAGCCTACCTGAACGCTCTTAATAAGCTGGCGTATTTCGCTTTGAAACAAGCGGAGGGAATTCAGAAGGTCAGCTTGATTTGATCCGCAGCTGCAAGGTAGATTCCTCAGTCCTCGCTGGTGCCCCCGTGCTGGCTTGGACTAAGCGACGCCGCTCAGTGTCGCACATTGCGAGTGTTCATGCTGGGACGATGCACAATGCTGAGCACGCATCTTCAACGCTGTCCGGAATTTGTGGCCGGAGACCATACGAGGTTGCGGGAACTGCTTCACCCTGCGAAGGCCTCCCTGGCCTTAGGTTATAGCCTGGCGCACGGATTGCTCGATCCGGGCAAGCAGTCTCTCTGGCATCGGTTGAAATCTTCCGAGGTGTACTATTTTCTCGCGGGGCGCGGCGTGATGAACATCGAGGAAGAGTCCACGGCGGTGGAACCGGGCTCGGTGATCTATGTGCCGCCGGGTGCTAAGCAATCTTTATTGAATAGCGGAACGGATCCAATGGAGTTTCTCTGCCTGGTCGATCCCGCCTGGACCGCGGAGGATGAGGCAGTCGTTGAATAGCCGAGAGGAGATGGACAGGTGAAAGCGAGAATTGCAGTCTTGGCCGGAGACGGAGTCGGCCGCGAAATTGTGCCGGAAGCCGTCAAGGTCTTGAAGGTGGTGGCCGAGCGATTTGGCCATAGCTTTGAATTTGTTGCCGGTGATGTCGGCGGCCATGCCATCGATAAAGTCGGGGTGCCGTTGCCGCAGGAGACGCTGTCGATTGCGAAGCAAAGCGACGCCGTGCTGCTGGGAGCGGTTGGTGGTCCGAAATGGGAAGGCCTTGAGTACAGCCTTCGTCCGGAGCGCGCGTTACTTGGCTTACGAGAACAACTCGGGCTCTATGCCAATTTGCGCCCGGCCAAGCTCTATCCTATGCTCGCCGATGCGTCCACATTGCGACGAGAGGTCATCGAGGGCATCGATATGCTCGTCATCCGTGAGCTGACTGGAGGGATATATTTCGGCAAACCGAAGGGAATTGAAAAAATGCCCGGCGGTGGAGAACGCGGGTTCAATACTGAGGTCTATACGACGGATGAAATTCGTCGCATCGCGGTGGTGGCGTTTGACGCGGCGCGCAAGCGCCGGAAGAAGGTCACCTCGGTCGACAAGGCTAATGTGCTGGAGTCGTCAGAGTTGTGGCGGCGGGTGGTGACGGACGTGCAGAAGGGCTATGCCGATGTGTCCCTGAGCCACATGTACGTCGATAATTGCGCGATGCAGTTGGTCCGTAATCCGCGACAATTCGACGTGTTACTGTGCAACAACATCTTCGGCGATATCCTCAGCGATGAAGCGGCAATGCTCACCGGCTCGATCGGCATGTTGCCCTCCGCCAGCATCGGAGCCAAGGTGGGGCTCTTCGAGCCGATTCATGGCAGCGCGCCGGACATCGCCGGAAAAAATATCGCCAATCCGATTGCGACCATTGCCTCCGCGGCGATGATGCTCTCCTATGCGTTTCATTTGGACAAGGAAGCTGAAGCAATAGAGCAGGCGATCGTCACGACGCTTGAACAGGGATTTCGCACGAAGGACATTCATGCCGAGGGTATGCGGGTAGCCGGCACCACCGAAATGGGCGATGCCATTGTGCGCAATCTCGCCTCGTGAATCACGATGATACGCACAACGCAATCCGGAATTATTGAGACCGTGGTCGGGACCGGCGAGCCAGGCTACGCCGGAGACGGTGGACCGGCTGGCGCGGCTTCGTTAAACGAGCCGAAAGGTCTCTGTGTGGATCAAGCTGGGAATCTCTACATCGCGGATTCTGAAAATCACGTCGTGCGACGTGTCGATCGGACGACGGGTGTGATTACCACAGTCGCCGGCGTCCGTCCAGCTGGTATGAGCGGACCGGTTCCACCGCCACAGGCTGAGGAAGTTCCGATAGCAGAAGACGAGGATCCCTTTGCCGATGCCTCTGCGGATGCGACGAAGGCCTACTCGCAAGTGACCGATCTCAGTGGAACGGTACGCTATGTCACCGGGGGCCGGCTCACCGTAGAGCACGACTCCGGGGATGGCGGCCCTGCCCGTCGCGCCCGGTTGAATTTTCCCAGCGCCGTGGTCGTCGATCGTATCGGCAACCTGTACATTGCCGATACGATGAACCATCGAGTGAGACGAGTCGATGCGGCGACCGGCGTGATTACGACGGTCGCGGGAACCGGGCAGGCGCGCTATTCCGGCGATGGCGGTCCGGCGGATCTTGCGGCGCTCAACGAACCCACTGGTCTGGCCGTGAGTGACGAAGCTCTGTACATTGCCGACCAGAGCAACAATCGTGTGCGTCGAGTGCAACTTTCCACGAACGTCATCACGACCATAGCAGGAGATGGAACAGCGGCCTATAGCGGGGATCAGGTTCCGGCCGATCAAGCCAGTCTGTCGGGACCAAGCGGCGTGGCGCTAGCGGGGAAGGGGATGCTATACGTGGCCGATACCTTCAATAGCCGGATACGCTCCGTCGATGTGGCATCCGGACAGATTGCGACCGTGGCGGGCGACGGAGGAACGTACCGCTATCAAGGACCAGATGAGCCCTGTTCTCGGAGTCTCTCCAGGCCTACCGCGATTGCCGTCGATCACGACGAGAGATTGTACCTCGCGGATTCGGACAATCACTTGATTCGTGTTTGGGATTCTCAGACGAAGACCATTAAGCGGTTGTCCGGCACCGGCATTGCCCAGTTCGGCGGGGACGGCGGTGATGCTTTGGCAGGCAGTCTCAATTACCCATTCGGTGTGGCAGTCGATGCGACCGGGACCATCTATATCGCAGATACATTCAACCACCGTATCAGAGTTCTGACCGCGATTGTGTGAGGACAGCAGCATGTTGAAGAAGAAAAAGGCCTACACGGTGGCAGTGCTGGGAGCCACGGGGGCTGTTGGGAAGGAAAGTCTTGAGATCCTAGAAGAACGTAATTTTCCTCTCGAGACGTTGCGCTTGTTTTCGTCGAAACGGTCGGCGGGCGAAGTCCTGTCGTGTCAGGGTAAAGAGTACAAGGTTGAAGAGCTGACGGAAGCGTCTTCTTTTGCCGGAGTGGACATTGCCTTTGTATCCGCGACGGATGCGATCAGCCGGGATTATGGCGCGCGCTTGGGGGCGGCAGGCATCGTGGTCATCGATGATAGCGGAGTCTTTCGGATGGATCCCGATGTCCCGCTGGTGGTGCCGGAGGTCAATGCGGCTGCGCTCCGATCAATGAAGCGCGGCATTGTGGCCATTCCCAATTGCACAACGACCCCACTCGTCATGGCACTCAAGCCGCTTCGCGATGCCGCCGGCATCAAGCGGGTTGTCGTGACGACCTTTCAGTCGGTATCTGGAACGGGGTCAGCGGCTATGGATGAGTTAGTCGATCAGACGAAAGCGTTGATCTCTTTCCAAGATGTAAAGGTGAAGGTTTATCCCTATCAAATCGCGTTTAATCTCTTGCCGGCTGTCGGCTCGTTCGATGAAGGCGGCGATTGCTCAGAAGAGGTCAAGATCGTCCGAGAGACTAGAAAGATTCTCGAGATGCCCTCCCTGCGGGTCACAGCGACCACCGTGCGGGTCCCGGTGCTGCGCTGCCACTCTGAGGCCGTCAATGTCGAACTCGAACGGCCGTTGAAGGCGAACGAGGCTCGAGCTGCCCTTGCAGAGATGCCAGGAGTCATCGTCTACGATGACCCTCTGAAAAAACTGTACCCCATGCCGTTCGACGTCTCGGGCAAAGATGAGGTGTATGTGGGGCGGATCCGCGAGGATGAATCCATCACCAATGGGTTGAATCTATGGGTCGTGAGCGACAATCTCCGGAAGGGTGCTGCCCTCAATGCCGTTCAAATCGCTGAATGTTTGATACAATGAGTGATGGTACCCTGGAACGGCGTGGGTCGAGCGTTGATCATCGTGGGACTCGCCATCGCCGCAGTGGGGGGCCTTCTGGCGCTGGTAGAAAGATGGCATGGAGTCGCCTCTGCGTTCAGCTGGATCGGTAAATTGCCCGGCGATTTTTCGATCACGCGCGAGCGGTTCAGTGTCTATATCCCGATCGCGACCAGTCTCGTGCTCAGCATTCTGCTGAGTCTCGTTCTCTACTTCCTCTCATGGCTCTTTCGCCGGTGACTCGATACAGGTTCAAAAACCTGCCGATGATTGCGGGGATCCTACTCGTGTTTCTTGCCTGTGTGCAGCCCGTGTCTGCCGATTCCATTCGGGTATTGGTGGCTCAAGAGGTCACGGTCCTGGAGGTAAGTTCTGACGGTGACCTGGCGCTCGTGACTGAGGCGGGCGAGACGAAAATATTGCGGTCTCCGATCCATATTTCAGCCCGAGGAGATGGATTTCACGTTGATAGTCGGCGGGTGGCCGGGGGCCAGGTCGTCATTCGGCCTCTCCGGAATACTCTCTCGCTGATGATGACCCAGGGCGGCGCGATGGCTCATGGACCCGCGCTATCTATTAGCGGAGTGGTGCGTGTGTTGCGCAAGGGGCACACGCTGTCGGTCGTGAATCAGGTGGATTTGGAAGAATATGTGAAGGGCGTGGTGCCTTCTGAGGTGAGTTCTGCCTGGCATCCGGAAATGTTGAAGGTGCAGGCGGTGGCGGCACGGACATATGCGTTGTATAACAAAATGTTAAGCGCGGCCCGGGAATACGATGTGATGTCCACCATACAGGACCAGGTCTATCGTGGACGATCCGGTGTCGACCACCGTGTTGAAGAGGCCGTGGAGTCGACGAGAGGCATTGTCGTCACCCATTTGCAGGCGCCCATTTATGCGGCCTTTTCGTCCACGGCGGCTGGCCCGACCGAAGACGCCGTCAATGTGTGGGCGAACAAAGACCTGCCCTACCTCAAAGGCGTTGAATGTCCGTTCGATATCGAGTCGCCGTACTACCAGTGGAAAGCCAGCGTGAAGATCGATCAACTGGAACAGAACTTACGGCGGCAGGGATTTTCCGTCGGAACAATCGCCACCATCACTCCAATTGCCTACAGCCGTGCCGGCCGGGTGGCGCGGCTCCGGATTCTGCACTCGGGTGGCGAGACGGTGTTGCGAGGGGAGGACCTTCGCAAGGCGGCGGGATATACCGTCATTCCAAGCACCCAGTTTGAAGTCGAATCGATCGGAGCCGAGGTGGTGTTTACCGGCTATGGCGCGGGCCATGCCGTGGGCCTCTGTCAATGGGGCGCAAAGGAATTAGCGGAACTCGGTTATTCGTACAACAGTATTCTTCAATACTATTATCCAGGGACGGAGCTGCACAACGCGGCACTGTCGCCGTTAATGGCGCCGGCCATTCCAACCCCCTGATGCTGCTCAGCGAGTTCGATTTTCCCTTTGACCCAGCCTTGGTGGCGGATCATCCGGTCATCCCGCGTGATCGCGCACGGATGCTGGTGGTGGAACGCGCAAGTGGGGCGCGGAGGCACCATCACGTCGCCGATCTTCCGTCGCTACTGCAACCCGGCGACCTTGTGGTGGTGAATAATACCAAGGTCATGCCGGCACGAGTCCCGGCCCACGTACGCTCCACGGACAAATTGATTGACCTGCTCTTTGTTCAGGATCTCGGGCAGGGTGTGTGGGAAGTGCTCATCAAGGGACGATTCCGGCCTGGTTCCACGATCGTCTTTCCCGACGGCGGTGAGGGGGAAATTCTGGAGCGTAGCCAGACTCGAACGACGCTAAAATTCACCGGCCAGGCGAGCGTGTACGATCTCATGCAGGCAGCCGGCACGATGCCGCTCCCCCCCTACATCAAACGTCTGCCGACGCAGGACGATCTACAGTGGTACCAAACCATGTTTGCTCAGCACGAGGGCGCCATCGCAGCACCCACTGCCGGCCTGCATTTTACGCGCGAATTAGTGGAGGCCTTAATGGGGAAGGGCATTGAACTGGCGCAAGTCACCTTGCACGTTGGGCCCGGCACATTTCGAAGCGTGAAAAGCGAGCGGATCGAGGATCACCGCATGCTGGCGGAACGAGTCGAGGTGTCCGATCACACCGTGGAGCAGATTCGCCGAGTTCGAGCGCGCGGGAATCGTGTGGTGGCAGTCGGAACAACCGTGGTGCGCGCGCTGGAAACGGCCGCACGAGGTGGGGCCGGCATCGTGCCATTTCGGGGGCCGGCCGAGCTGTTCATTACGCCCGGGTTTGAGTTTCAGGTCATTGACGCGCTGGTGACGAATTTTCACCTGCCGCGAACCACCTTGCTGATGCTGGTCTCGGCCCTGGTGGGAGTCGGTCCGCTTCGCGAGGCCTACGAAGAGGCGGTGGCCAAACGCTATCGGTTCTATAGTTATGGCGATGCGATGCTGATCGGGACAGGATGGGCAGACGCTACATAAGCTCTTTATGAATCTTGACGGGTACCTTGCTCTTCATCGATTCAGTATAGGCCATCAGCGCCCGCTGCTGTTTTTGAAAGAGGAAGCTCTGAAAAATTCGCTCCTTGGCAGCATCCACTTTGGCAGGATCTGTTTCTCCCTGACGGGTGACGAGAGCCTGCGCCTCTGAATATTCCGAAGGCGTGAGGGCCACCGCATCCATGATGACCAACCGAGCTTTGTTGGTGAGAATATCCTTGGCTTCCATGGCTTCAAAGGATGAGGGGGTCAAACGATTTGCCGCCAGCAACCTGCGATAGGCCTCGGGGTCGAACGTGCCGTTCCGTTGGAACTCCGTTCGCTGCATGATCGCTTTACGGAGATCTTCGTCCGAGACTGTGAGTCCCATGTCCTTCGCCACATGCAACCACATGCGGTTGTCGATGAGTTGCTCCAGCACAAACTGCTTAAGGAATTCATCCTTGATGTCGGTCTGTCCCTTGTCTTTGTAAAAACGGTACGTATTTTCGTAGGCGCGACGAAATTCATCCAGTGGGACTGATTGGTCCCCGACGGAGGCGACAACATTGCCGCTCTGCTGGCCGAATCCCCACCATCCCATGGTGATGACAAACGCGAGGGCGAGAACGCCCATGATGGACTTGAGAAACCACGGATAGTCGTGCGCTGCTTCGCGTAGCAATTTAATCATCGAGATCGCCTCTTGTCGGCAAAGTTTCGTGGATTCTACTCAGGCGCCGACAATAAAGGCAAGAGGAGGCAGAAGGGTGACTGCGTGTGCGGGAAGATTGCGACTTTGTTTGTGTGGATCAGAGAGATTTGCTATAGTGTCAATCAATCGGGGAGATCTTCATTGGCGGAGGAGGCAGCCGGGCAAAGCCCATTCGAACTGGGTGTCTATCCGAAAGCCCAGGTGCTGAACCGATTCATCGCCAAAGTGATCGACCTCCTGATCGCGGCCGCGGCGAGTAAACTGGTCCCGCCGGTTGGTATCCTTGTCGGACTTGCTTACATCTTGTTGGCCGACGGCTTTGGGGGCGGTCGCAGTGTCGGGAAGCGGTTAATCGGGTTGCAAACCATTGTGCCGCGTACTCGTAACCCGGCTGGATTCAGAGAGTCAATTATCCGCAATCTGCCCTGTGGCCTTGCCCAATTGGCATTCGAAATACCCTATGTGGGATGGATCGGATGGGGTGCGGTCCTTTCACTTGAAGCATTGTTGGTGATTGGGAATGAGCAGGGTCGGCGACTGGGTGATGAGATCGCGAAGACTCAAGTACTTGAGAGTGGACAGCTGGATGTGCCGGATTGAATAACTCGATCGCTGTTGATGGCAAGAAGCGCGTGAAGGGAGAGTCCCAGTGGGCTTCATGAGTGACATGTTCGGGTGGTTCTCCAACGATCTCGCGATCGATTTGGGGACGGCGACGACCCTCGTGTATGTCCAAGGGAGGGGCATTGTCCTCAATGAGCCTTCCGTGGTCGCTGTCGAAAAAAAGACGGAACGGGTGATGGCGGTCGGCGCCGATGCGAAACGCATGTTGGGACGCACTCCGGGCAACATCCTTGCCGTACGTCCGATGAAAGAAGGAGTCATCGCAGATTTCGAAAAAGCCGAAGCGATGCTGAGCCACTTCATTCAGAAGGCCCATAATCGGACGGCGTTCGTGCGGCCGCGCATCATCATCGGCGTGCCGTCGCGGATCACGCAGGTGGAGCAGCGCGCGGTTCGGGACTCTGCCGAGTTGGCAGGAGCCCGCGAAGTGTACCTGATCGAAGAACCGGTAGCGGCGGCTATTGGGGCAGGACTGCCGATTACCGAGCCTTCCGGCAATATGGTCGTGGATATCGGCGGCGGCACGACGGACATCGCGGTCATCTCGCTGGGCGGCATTGTCTACAGCGAGTCGGTCAAGGTAGCCGGCGACCGGATGGACGATGCCATCATGAACTACATCAAGAAAAAATATAATCTCCTCATCGGGGAGCATATGGCGGAGCGTATTAAGTTCGAGATCGGCTCGGCCTATCCGTTCGAGGAACGCAAGACCATGATGATCAAAGGACGTGATTTGATTTCGGGCATCCCCCGAACGTTGGTGGTGGATGATGCTGAAATCAGAGAGGCGTTGCAGGAACCCATTGGAACGATTGTGAATGCCATCAAGGTGGCGCTTGAAAACACACCGCCTGAATTGGCCGGAGACATCATCGATCGCGGTATCGTGCTCACTGGCGGCGGATCCTTGCTCAAGGGAATGGACACTCGGTTTCGTGAAGAAACGAATCTTCCGATCATTACGGTCGATGACCCGCTGACCTCCGTGGTCCTGGGGGTTGGAAAGATTCTTGACGAGTTGGACCTCCTTCGCAAGGTATCGGTGATGTCGCAGTGCAGCACCGCACGATGAACTCCATCCTGAGAGTGGATGGCTATTTCGCGCTCGACATACGGCACCCGACGCCTCGCCATGGTGCTGTTCGCCCTCTTGCTCGCAGCCCTCTTCCTTCTTCCTAGTCAAAGCCAGGGGTTGCTGCAGTATGTCGGTGGACCGCTCGGACAGATCCTCAGTCTTCCGCTCGCCGCGTTTTCCTCTCTTGATCACGGTATTTCTGAAACCTGGGATGGCTACCTCGCCTTGCAGGGCGTCCGTGAAGAGAACCGCCAGCTTCGTCGCGATATCGAATTGCTCAAAGGAATGAATAATCAGTTGCGCGACTCCGTGTCGGCCACGCAGCGGTATGAGACTCTGCTGAACTTCAAGCAGCAAACGTCTTCCCGCACCGTAGCGGCCCAAGTAATCGGGAGGGATGCCACCAACTGGTATCGAGGGGTGATTCTCAACAAAGGTGAAAGTGACGGCGTGCGTCCGGAAATGGGCGTCGTGACTCCGGCGGGTGTCGTGGGGCGAATCGTAAAAACCAATTCTACCTCGTCGGTGGTCTTGTTGGTCACCGATCCGAACAATGCGATTGCAGGCTTGGTGCAGCGAACTCGCGACGAAGGCATTGTCGAAGGCACGAGCCATGGACGCGCGCGGCTCAAGTATATTCCTCTCCTGTCACGAGTTCAGCCCGGCGATCGAGTGGTCACGTCAGGACTCACAGGCTCTTTCCCGCGGGGTTTGGCAATCGGCGGGCTGACGCAGGTGGAAAAGTCAGAGGGAGACTTATTCCAATCCGCAGAAATCGAGCCGGAGGTCGATCTGTCAAAGTTGGATGAGGTGCTGGTCATTACGGCGCCCTACGAAGAGGCCGACGCGGCTCAAAAACTATTGCAGGAGATCCACGGAGATCGAAAGAAACCATGAAGTTCCTGCTGTATGCCCTATTGGCGGTGGTGGTGGTGCCACTGCAAACCACCTTGTTGCATTATGTCAGTATCCTCGGCGTACGACCCGATCTTGGTTTGATCGCAGCCTGCCTCGTGGGTTTTCTCGGCGGGGAGCTTGATGGTTTGATCCTCGGCCTCATTTTGGGTTGTTTCCAAGATATGCTGTCCGCCGGGGATCTGTGGATCAATGTCGTGACGAAGGGAGGGGCCGGGTTTCTCGCCGGACTGGCGGGACGCCACATGGCCCATATTACTCCGGCTGTATTGACCGTGGGCCTAGTGGTGATTTCCTGCTTGTCCAGCGGAGTGTTCCTCTATGCGCTGAATCCAGCGAGCATTGATGAGATCTGGATGGGAGTCCGTTCGACCGTCCTGGTGCAGGCCGGGTTCGACGCCGCCATAGGGGCGGGCTTGTACCTGGTGTTCCGGCGACGCTGGTCGGATGATCGAATGGTGACGGAGGGGGCGCTGTAAGCGCATGCAGGTGTTGCAACGAAGAGTGGCGAAGGGCTGAGGATCAGGCCGTGATAGGATTTAACGATTCCGACCTTCTCGACCTACAGCGGCGACTCGTCATCCTGCGCGTGGGTCTTCTGCTGGTGGTGGCGCTGCTGGCTCTGCGACTGTGGCATCTGCAAATCCGGGAAGGCCCATATTATCGCGACCTTTCCGAAAACAACCGGACGCGTTCAGTCGTACTTGAACCGGCCCGGGGGCTTATATTTGACCGGAATGGCATTTTGTTGGCGAATAACGTGCCGAGTTTCGCCTTGTATGTCACATTGGAAGACGTGAAGGATCGTCAGGGATTGGTCGCACAGCTCGCCTCTTTGCTCGGACTGGATCCAGAGCTCATTCAGAAGAAGCTGTCGATTGGAAAAGGGGGCAAACTGCAACCCCGAAAAATTAAAGATCGGCTGACACTGCGTGAGGCAACGCTGATCGAGTCACATCGGTTGGATTTGCCGGGGGTGATGATCCAAGTGGAGTCGCAGCGGAATTATCCGGGCGGAGTCGTTGCGGCGCATTTGTTGGGTTACGTTGGGGAAGTGTCGGCGGATCAGCTCGAGAGAGCGGATTTTGCGGATCTCCATCAAGGCAGCATCGTGGGGCAGTATGGAGTGGAGAAGACGTTTGACCGGCAGGTGCGCGGGCGGGCGGGACAGAAGAGCGTTGAGGTAGATGCGCTCGGCCATGAGAAACGTGCCGTGGTGGCAGAGAAGCCGGTCGCGGGTGACGATCTCCATCTCACCATCGATATCCGCCTGCAAAAAATCGCAGAAGATCTTCTCGGGGAGGAGTCGGGGGCTATCGTGGCACTAGACCCTACCACCGGAGACGTCCTGGCGATGGCAAGCCGTCCGGGGTTCGATCCGAATATGTTGTCGAAAGAATTAACGAACAAACAATGGGTCGAAATTGTGCAAAATGAGGGACGGCCGTTGAATAACCGCGCGACGCAAGGCCAGTACCCCCCAGGCTCGACCTTCAAAGTCGTCATGGCCGCTGCGGCGCTTGAGTCCAACACGGTGACGCCTTCGACAATGGTCCGGTGCAACGGCGGCTACCAATTCGGTAATCGGTTGTTTCATGACTGGAAGCCGGGAGGGCATGGCTCGGTCGACATGACTCAGGCATTGATTCACTCCTGCGACGTGTATTTCTATACCGTGGGCCAGCGCATGGGGATCGATACGATTGCCGAGTATGCGAAGCAATTCGGTCTTGGACAGGAGACCGGAGTGGAATTGGCCTCAGAGCGGGTGGGGATCGTTCCTTCCACGGCATGGAAACAGAAAGCGAGAAATCAACCGTGGTATCCCGGCGAAACTATTTCAGCCGCGATTGGTCAGGGGTATGTGACCGTGACGCCATTGCAGATGGCCAATGTGATCGGTACCGTGGCGAACGACGGTGTATCGATGAAGCCGAGATTGGTGCAGGCCGTCATGAATCGTGCAACCGGCGAGCGTGCTGAATTCCCGCCCACGGTTCGTGGGAAAGTGACGGTCAAACCGGCGACCATCGCTTTGATCAAAGAGGCGTTGACCGATGTAGTGACGAAAGGGACCGCGACCCGGGCCAAGTCGTCCCTGGTGACGATTGGGGGAAAAACCGGTACGGCTCAAACGGCAGCCCTGCGCACCGGTCCAGAGAAAGATATTCCGAAAAAGCTTCGAGACCATGCGTGGTTTGTCGCCTTTGCTCCCGTTGAGGCGCCGCGCATCGCCGTGGCCGTTCTGGCCGAACATATGGGCCATGGCGGGTCCGCTGCCGCACCCTTGGCGAAGGATGTCATTGAGGCGTACGTCAAAGCCTATCCCCAGGTGCTCACTGGAGTCTCTGCGGGTGGCCGGACGAAGTCGCCTGCCTTGGCAACCGGATCACGGCCGAAGACGTGATGATTGATCGTGTGATCGACAGTCGCGGGTTGGATAGTTTCGATCTCCGGTTCATGGGGTTAATCGCGGTGATTCTGTCCGTTGGAGTGTTGTCGATTTATAGCGTGACACACTCTCAAGACACCTCTTTCCCATTTTACCTCAAACAACTCGTCTGGATTCTTTTCGGAACGGTCGCGTTTCTGGTGATGTATCTGTCCGATTATCACAAGATTGCTCGCTTGGCCTATCCAACCTATGCGGTGATCTTGATTTTGTTGGCGGTTGTATTGCTCATGGGCAAGTCCAGTCGCGGAGCGCAGCGATGGATTCCGATCGGACCCTTTGCGTTTCAGCCGTCTGAATTTGCCAAACTCGTATTGGTATTGGTGTTGGCCAATTACTACTCCCGCGTCTCCCGCGTGGGCTGGTTGCAGCGAGTCGTCTTGCCGGGCTTGATCGTGTTGCCGGGCTTGTTATTGATCCTGAAACAGCCGGATTTGGGTAGTGGATTGAGTTTCCTGGCTGTTTACGCGGCGATGCTGCTGATGGTTGGAGTGCGCTCGAAGGCGCTCGGGATTATTCTCCTGCTCTCCGTCATGCTGTTCCCGTTTGTCTGGGAGATGGTCTGGGCCTCGTTGCACGATTATCAGCGACAGCGCGTCATGGCGTTTGTGGATCCGGACTACGATCCGGGAGGAAAAGGCTATCACGCGCTGCAATCCAAAATCGCCATCGGCTCAGGTGAGTTGTCAGGAAAAGGCCTCTATGGCGGCACGCAGAGCCAGCTGAAGTTCCTACCGGAAGGACATACCGACTTTGTGTTTGCCGTGTATGCCGAGGAGTGGGGCTTTGTCGGAGTGCTGGTGCTGTTGGCCCTCTTTATTGCGCTGATATGGGTCTCATTGGAAATTGCCGCGCGTGCGAAAGATACGCTGGGTGCCTTACTCGCGGCCGGCATTGTAGCGATGTTGTGTTTTTGCGTGGTGGTCAATATCGGAATGACTGCGGGCATGTTTCCCATCGTGGGGATTCCGCTTCCGTTGGTCAGTTACGGAGGCAGCGCGACCATCATGACCATGGCTTCATTAGGGTTGTTATTGAACGTAAAGCGACGACGGTTGACCCTGTTTTACTAGGCCATGCCTGGACAGAGGTCGACTTGATATGAAATAACCATAAGAATCAGACCGGCGCCGGACCAACGGCGAGACGAGAAAGAACCCGGGCTACGCGTCCGCGTTCGTCTGCCGATCCGCCCGATTTGAGTGTAAAGGAGTTTGTATGGGTGTTGAGATAGCGATCAGTATAGCGCGGGAAGAAACCCGCGTGGCGGTGCTGGACAACGGGGTTGTCACGGACCTCTACGGCGACCGTGCCAAAGACCAAGATTTTGTCGGAAACATTTACAAGGGGCGAGTCGCGAAGGTGTTGCCTGGCATGCAGGCGGCCTTCATCGATATTGGATTGGAAAAGGCCGCGTTTGTGCATGTGTCCGATCTCTCCATGGATCTGGAGTCCGGGGACACTCTCGTGGAAGGTGACGACGACGATAACAAGGATTCGGAGGTCCCGAAGCCGAAACGCCAAAACTCAAAGCCCATCGAAGAGTTGCTGTCAGAAGGACAGGAAGTCATGGTGCAGATTTCCAAAGGGCCGATCGGCACCAAAGGTTCGAGAGTGACAACCTACGTGTCGTTGCCGGGGCGGTATCTGGTGTTTATGCCGACGGTCGAGCATATCGGCGTGTCTCGCCGCATTCCGCGAGACGAAGAGCGGGCTCGATTGAAGGAAATTATGAAGCGGGCGCGCCGGCCAGGGTTCGGATATATCGTTCGGACAGTCAGTGAAGGCGTGAAGGAAGAGGAACTGCGGTCCGATGTCGAGTTTCTTCACGTCTTGTGGCAGGACGTGTTGACCAAGCGTGATCAGCAACCGGCCCCCAGCCTCTTGCACAGCGACTTGAGCTTAAGTTTTCGCGTGGTGCGCGATCTTTTTAGCCGCCGGGTCGATCGACTCTTAATCGATAATCGCGAAGAGTACAACGCGATCAAGAACTTTGTGCAGCGGTTTTCGCCTGAACAAACCTCGCGCATCCACTTCTATGACAAAGAGGAGAGTCTGTTCGATTACCTAGGCGTCGAACAAGAAATTGCCCGTGCCATGAGCCGTAAAGTGTGGCTCAAGTCCGGGGGATCTTTGGTGATCGATCATACCGAAGCGATGACGGTAATCGACGTCAATACAGGTCGGTTTGTCGGCAAGCGAGATCAGGAAGAAACGATCCTCCGGAACAATTTGGAAGCCGCGCGAGAGATTGCGTATCAGGTCAAGTTGCGAGGTATTGGCGGCATCATCATCGTGGATTTCATCGACATGGAACGGGAGAAGAATCGCGACAAGGTTTATCATGCGCTGGTGGATGCCATGTCCTCGGATAAAGCTCGCACCAGAATTTCTAGAGTCTCCGATCTCGGCTTGATCGAAATTTCTCGCGAGCGCGTTCGGGAGGACCTGCTGCGGTCGCTCTCTGAGCCCTGCCACTATTGCGAAGGGCGTGGATATACCAAGTCGCCCATGTCGGTGGCCTATGAAATTTTTCGTGAAGTGCGACGGCTCGGTCACGAGATTGAGCAGCAACGCGTCATCGTGGGCGCGCATCCGGCGGTCGCGCTACTGCTGCAAGAACAGGAACAACCTGGCGTTGAGGAACTCGAGCGGCGGTATGGCGCGAAAATTTTAGTCACCCCCGATGAACGGTTGCATTTAGAACAGTTTGATCTGGTCGTGATGTAGCTCGAATTTTCGTAGTGTTCTGGCCGGTCCGGCCGCTCAATGCATTGATGAACGGAAGCGGTCGGATCGGGGGAGCTTTCGTCCTGTGCGGAGGTCTTGTCAGTACGCGCAGTCTCCCTGGCACCATGGTCCCGGCGTCGCACCGACGACGCGTGATGAGCTGAGACGATAGTGATCAGCCGATCTCTCCGTGCCTGGTTTATGCTGCGCGCCATCCCCGGTGTCGGGGATGCCATTCTGCTTAAGCTCGTACAGTCCTTTGGGACACCCGATTCCGTCCTGGCAGCTACCCCAACGGCATTGGAAGAGATCGGATGCCGCCCGCCTTTGATCGAGGCCATGCGACGCGGACCTGATGCGGATGCGGTCCGGCAACTCGATCAGGAATTGACGCAATTGGAGCGCCGGCAGGTGTCGGTGCTGACCTATTTCGATACCCAGTATCCCGCGCTTCTCCGCACGATCCCCGATCCTCCTCCCCTGTTGTATCTCCAGGGGACCTTGTTGGAGAGCGATCGTCATGCCGTGGCTATCGTCGGGACAAGGAAGGTCAGTTTCGCAGGACGGGTCTTAGCCGAGGAGCTGGCTCGTGATCTGGCCACCATGGGGTTCACGATTGTCAGCGGGCTTGCACGCGGGGTGGATGCGGCTGCGCATCGTGGTGCTCTCGCTGGTCAGGGGCGAACGCTGGCGGTGATGGGGTGTGGGCTGGATCGCACGTATCCGGCGGACCATCGGCACTTGCGCGAGGCGATCGAGCGGCAAGGGGCCGTGCTGTCGGAGCTCCCGCTAGGAGCCGCGCCGCACAGTTATCATTTCCCTCGTCGTAACCGGATCATCAGCGGACTCGCGTTGGGTGTCGTTGTGACGGAGGCCGCCATCGAGAGCGGATCACTCATCACGGCTCGATTGGCAGGCGAGCAGGGGCGAGAAGTCTTCGCGGTGCCTGGTTTCGTAAAGGCCGAAAACAGTCGCGGGCCCAATAGTCTAATCAAGGACGGCGCCAGACTGGTGGAATCCGCGCGTGATGTGCTCGATGAATTGCGGCCGCAGTTGGATGCGGCATTTTGCGGCAGGCTTGACGCGCGAGTAGATGTCGATGAACAGGCTTACGCTCAGTTGGGAACAGAGGAGACGCTGGTGTATGATGCCCTTCAGGCGGTGCCGCAATCGGTTGATGAGGTGATTCGACGCACGGGACTTGCGGCATCTCACGTGACGCCGGTTTTGCTCTCATTGGAATTGAAAAATTGTATTCGCCAATTGCCGGGCAACGAGTATGTGCGGCTCTCGCGCGGGACGCGTTAGGAGATTGGGGCTGACAGGCGCTCGATATTTGTTATAGTGGGTGTGATACTGTGCTGGTAGATGCTGAGGAACACGGAATCCCATGGCTAAATCGCTGATTATCGTTGAGTCCCCGACCAAGGCACGCACGATCACCAAGTATCTTGGTCGAGGCTATTCTGTCATGGCGTCCGTTGGGCATGTCAAAGATTTGCCGACCAGCAAGCTGGGCGTGGATCTCGACCACGATTTTGAACCGCAGTATGTGACGATCAAGGGAAAATCAAAAGTCCTGGCCGACATCAAAAAGAAGGCGCAGGAAGTTGATACGGTCTACCTGGCGCCGGACCCTGACCGCGAAGGCGAGGCGATTGCCTGGCATATCGCACAGGAGCTGGATGGCAAAGGAAAGAAGAAGGGCCGCAAAATATTTCGGGTCCTCTTCAATGAGATTACGGAATCGGCGATCAAGCGCGCACTGAAGTCCCCCGGTGAAATCGACCTGAAACTCGTGCAGGCTCAGCAGGCACGGCGGGTGCTCGATCGTATCGTCGGCTATCAAGGCAGTCAGCTGCTGTGGAAAAAAGTACGGCGCGGTCTCAGTATGGGTCGGGTCCAATCCGTGGCGGTGCGGTTGATTTGCGATCGTGAAAAGGAACGGGAAGCCTTCCGGGCGGAAGAATACTGGTCGATTGTGGCCCTCTTGGCCGGAGACAATCCGCCGGCCTTTGAAGCCAAGCTGCACTCCGTTAATGGACAGGATGCGGACATCGGCACGGGCGAGCAGGCGCAGCAGATTCTCAACGCCGTACAAGGTAAGTCCTTCGTTGTCCAATCGATTGAGCGCAGAGAGAAGAAACGAAATCCTGTCGCCCCATTCATTACCAGCCGGCTTCAGCAGGAGGCTGCGAGGAAACTGCATTTTACGCCGAAAAAGACGATGACCCTCGCCCAGCAGCTGTACGAAGGGATCGAGATCGGATCGGAAGGGGCGACAGGCCTGATCACCTATATGAGGACGGACTCCCCGCGCATTTCACAAGAAGCGATGGAGGATGCCAGGGTGGTAATCCGGGAGCGATTCGGGATGGAGTATCTGCCCGCCACTCCCAACGTCTACAAAACGCAAAAAGCTGCGCAGGAGGCGCATGAAGCCATTCGGCCGACCTCAGCTGGCCGTGACCCCGAGACGATCCGCCAATATCTCGAGCAGGATCAGTATCAGCTGTACAAATTGATCTGGAATCGATTCATCGCCTCGCAAATGGTGCCGGCGATTCTGGATGTGACGCGTGTAGACTCGAGTCCAGTGGGAACGCAGGATCGATATGTGTTTCGTACGACGGGGACGGTGGTCAAGTTCGCCGGCCATACGGCGGTATATTTAGAGGGAACGGACAAAGAACTGCCTTCGCAGAAGCCCAAGAGTGAGCAGGAGGCTGATGACGAATCGGACCGTCAACTTCCCGCGCTCAGGGAAGGCGAAACGTTGCGTCTGGTGACTCAGGGAGGCCAGACTCTGCCGGGGTTCCTCTCAAAACAACATTTTACGCAACCGCCTCCACGCTACAATGAAGCGCTGCTAATCCGCGAGTTAGAAGAAAAAGGTATTGGGCGCCCTTCTACGTACGCGTCGATTATATCCACGATTCAAGATCGCAAATACGTCGAAAAGGTTGAGGGACGATTCCTTCCCACGGAAACCGGGCGGACGGTCAACGAGTTTCTGCTGAAGGGATTCCCGGATCTCCTCGATACCGAATTCACCTCCCACATGGAAGAACAGCTTGATGAAGTGGAAGAGGGCACGAAGCCCTGGGTTGCGGCTGTCCGGGAGTTTTATACTCCTTTTGTGAAAGACCTGGAGCTAGCTCAGAGTATTCCAGGGCCAAAGGATATCGTCGAGCCGCCCACAAACCTTCCCTGCGAAAAATGTGGCCGCATGTTGGAGATCAAGTGGGGACGAAATGGCAAGTTCCTGGCTTGCCCAGGATACAAGGATGATCCTCCCTGCAAAAATACGCAGAATTTTGAAAAGTTGCCGGATGGAACGATTAAGATTGTTCCAAAATTGGAAGAAACGACGGACGAAAAATGTGAGAAGTGTTCCAGTCCGATGGTGGTGAAATCTGGCCGCTTCGGAAAGTTTCTGGCCTGCTCCGGCTACCCTGAATGCAAGACGACTAAACCGATTGCCTTGGGGGTCAAGTGTCCTCAGCCTGAGTGCGGGGGAGATTTGGTTCAGAAGCGCACGAAAAAAGGGCGTAACTTCTACTCCTGCAGCCGCTATCCGCAATGTGAATTCGCGCTGTGGGACCGACCCATCAATAAGCCCTGTCCCACGTGTCAGGCCACGTTCCTCATTGAAAAAGTCAGTAAGCAGGCCGGACGATCCGTGCAATGCCGTCACGAAGAGTGCGGCTATCGCGACGCCGGTTGACCCGTCCGTACGTTTCCCTGTTTGGAGTCGACCTCTCGCAGCCTGCGTCCTATTTGCCTCCGCCGAAACCCATATGTTTGCCCATCAGCTGGTCACGCCCCCGGACAGAGTCGACAATGAGATCTGTTTTCATCGGAATTGAGAATGGTAGTCATATATACGTAACTTAGGACTTGACAGCGGCCCCGATTTATTCATACACATACAATGTGGGCTCATATGTCAACGTAGCGACCGACTGAGGGGGTTGATCGCGAGGCGATAACGGTTCTGTCGGAAGGAGGAAGCGATGAAGGCCAAGCAGGGAGTGATTGAAGTTCTGAATAAGATTCTCACGATGGATCTCACGGCCATCAATCAATATTTTGTGCATGCCAAGATGTGTTCGAATTGGGGCTATGATCGTTTGCATCACCATATCCGGCAGCGTTCCTTTGATGAAATGAAGGATGCTGAAGAGTTGATCGAGCATATTCTGTATTTAGAAGGTGTGCCCAACTTGCAGCGTATGAATACGGTGCATGTCGGAGAAACGGTGCCTGAACAGTTCAAGGCGGATCTGAAGGCTGAGCAGGAAATGTTGAGCCTCTTGAGCGAGGGGGTGGTGCATTGCACGAAGGTCGGCGACTTCACCACCCGCCATATGTTCGAAGACATGGTCAAAGATGTCGATCAGCACATTGATTGGATTGAAACGCAAATGGAGACGATTAAACAGGTGGGCCTTGAAATGTACCTCGCTGAGCAGATCAAGAAAGAAAGCTGATCAGGATTATGAAAGCAAAAGAAGGCGTCCTTGAGTTTTTGAATCAGGTCTTGAAGTCGGAATTGACGGCCGTTCACCAATACTTGCTTCACGCGGCTATGTGCAAAAATTGGGGCTATGCGCGACTTTATGAGCATTTTAGCCATTTGGCCAATGAGGAGGTCGGTCATTCCTCAGGCCTGATTGATCATCTTCTCTACCTGGAGGGCGCCCCGGCGGTGGAGCATCTCGATCAGGTTGGGGTAGGGCAGACGGTTGGAGACCTCCTCAAGGCGGATCTTGAGTTTGAGCGTGACGATGTGGAGTTGCTTCGAAAGGGCATCGCCCATTGTTCCAAAGTGAATGATTTTACGACACGGCATTTGCTCGAGCATATGATCATCGATACCGAAGAGCATATTGATTGGTTCGAGACACAGCTGCGGACCATTGATCAAGTGGGATTAGCGATGTACCTGGCAGAGCACATTAAAGCCAGCAAGTCTTGATCGACCGATCTGTACCAAGGCCGGCCGCCTCGCTCCTATTGGGAGGAGCCGGCTGGCTTCCAACTTCCGTCTGGCCTGACGTCTCTCCTGCCCTTCAATTGAAAATTCGCTGATGCTTTCCTGTGGTTTTCCTAAGTAATCGCTCACTGTGCCGTTAACGCGTCATGTTGTCGAGGTCATGCCTGGTCGCACAGGTTGACCCAATCACTGCTCAAATAGTCCTTTCCAGGAGCAAGCGCTCGAGCGGTCACGGTTCGTTCGTCGGCTTGGTGATTCTGTATCTCCTCGAGCTGCCTACACGTAATCAAACCGACTTATCGCAAGCCCAGACGCGAGGCAGCGAGAGACGTGAAAGCCAGGCTCCTATTGCGTTTCGTGAGCTGTCGGGGGCCTATAGGTACGTTTGAGAAAGGTGGGAAAAATGATCGCTAGAGCTGGCGGCTGTGTCGTGTTCGAAACCCGATCGGAGAGTGTCCCGTGGCACGTTTAAAGAAATGGCTGAAGGCGAATTGATCGCTGAATCCTAATGCCGCCGCAATCTCGGCGGGCGTTTTATCGGTCGCTCTTAGGAGTGAGGTGGCATGTTCGACTCGGTGCCGTTTGATATAGCTCGAAAACGATTCTCTCATGACGCGCTGGAATAGGTCGGAGCAATATTTCTCCGAGTATCCGAGGGCGTTTGCCAAGACTCTCAGCGTCAATCCTCGATGGAGATTGGTGCTGATGTAGTGCGTGATTGTGGCGCACAGCATCTGCGCCTTAGGAGACTGCCTTTCTCCTGGGTGCCCCAAATATGACAAGTTGAAGAGATGGCACACGAGGCTGAGCAATTCCTGTTTGGATCTGGCTTGGGCAAGACGATCAGCCCAGTGCGGCGCGTGCGGTCGGAGCTCGGCCGAAAGCGCTTCCAGGCGGTCGAGGGGAATAAGCGGAGTCGTTGGTTTGTTCATCATCGGGGACCTAGGGTTAAGTTTGCTGATCCTACAGGTAGTCGTGAAGGGGCTGCTGTCGCTCGTGTTGAAACGATGGTAGTTGCCATTGGAGATCGCAATAGGAACGGCCGCCGATTGTTGTGATCTTCAAGCAGTACACAGAAGGTTTCGAGCAGATCCGGGTCGAACTGCGTGCCCAATGATGCACGCAGGGTGCGCAGTGCAACGTGGAATGATTCCGAGCGAACGGATATGGCGTCGAACACATCCGCGATGGAGAGAATTCTGGCCGATACTGGAATGTAGGTACCGTGGAGCCCATAGGGATAGCCGGCTCCGTCCCACCGTTCATGGTGATGAGCGATTACGCATGCCGATTCCGAAAGAAAGTCGTATGGGCTCAACAGCGCTGCGCCTGCCCGAGGATGACTCTGGACGAGGACATATTCGTCCAAGGTGAGGGGCGCCGCTTCGTTAAGGAGCCCGCCGGGCAGGGTGAGCAATCCAATGTCGTGCAGCAGCGCCGCGTAGTGTAAATTCGTGCGCTGCTCCTCGGCCAGCCCGATGGCCTTGGCAAGGAGCAGCGCATAGGAGGCTGTGCGCTCACCGTGCTCGAAATGCTCCGGGATCGAAGCTTCGATTCGCCGCGCCAAACGCCGGAGTTGAAGCAGGCGGACTTGCTGTACCGATCCATCAGGCAGGCGTAGCGCATTCAGCGCGGCAAGTTTCGAAGTGATCTCCTGGATAAACAGCGGCAGGCTGTTAATCGGCACCCTCGATGGGCACATTGGCGTTCTCCTCCCTAAAAACAGAGCCCAAGACCGTGCGATACGATCTTGGGCTCTGGGTGTAAACCTCTGGCCGCTCATTACTGACCGAAAATCGAATCAGTGCGTCAGGACTCTTCTCCTCGTTTGCCGGCCATCAACGGCTGCTTCATGATCCACATTTCATAAAGGGGAAGCCACATCATCATTAGAAAGCTCACCATCATCAGCGTATCGCCGGTCAGCATGGTCAACACGAAGATGGGTGACACGTAACTGATGAGCCATGGCGACAGGAGGTCTAGCCCCACGCCTGCGAAGGACAGCCACGAGAGCCACTGTTTCAGCGCATGGCTGGCATTGGTCAGAAATAAGACATGGACGAGAATCATGAACACCACCGGCATGGTGAACAGATGGAAGTGTGTGATCTCGGCCAATTCACGGAACGACATCGGTTCGCCGAAAGTCGCATCGGATCCGCGATAATGGGCCGCAATGCCCTCTGGTGACAATCCGGTCATGCTATGAGCCCAAAAGAACGAGAACAGAAATCCCACCAGCATCAACAATAAAAATTGCGTATAGAGCAGCCTGATGTGGCGATCAGAATCACGGAGTTTGAATCGTTGATTGAAATTTTTCATGTTGGGAGGCGCGGTCCGCTTCTATTAGTCGCCAAAGATGGATGCGAAAAAGCCTTTGTCGATTTTGCGGGATGCGACAGTATCACTGCCCAGCCCCGCCGGTTTTAAATAAAACTCATCCACGAGAACGAGTACGCGTTTGACGCCGGCGCTCATGGAGCGCACAGACATGGTGGCCCCGCTGATGTTGATGATGTCTTTGTTGATCCGAATCGGATCCGTGACCGTCTTGCCGTCGTACTGAGAGTTGAAACGTTTTGTCCTGACTTCACTCCCTTTAGCGTCCCGAAACACTAGGAGCTCCACATCGGTACAGATCCCCTTGGCATCCACTCCGACCATATAGGTCATGGGTTTGTACTTGCCAATCGTATGATGAACCATGGCATAGCCGTCGATTTTGTCGCCGGTTTGACCGATGTACAGCTCGAACGAATCCTCTGGAAACTTCCATCCGATCCGTTGTTCGATCAGTTCTTTCTTCTCAGCGGTGAGACGGAGCAATTCCTTGCGAACGCGCTGAGACTTTGGCATTACGGCCTTCAGCGCCTCTTCTTCCGTCATAAACTCTTCGTACTTGAAGTCGTCGTCTTTAAGAAATCGACGCAATTCGTTATCCCAGATCTTCTCACCGGCAAGGGCAGGAAGTGTTGAGGAGATGAACATGACTGCCACGGCGATGGTGCGGAACGCACTCAGGTTAGTGAACATCCGTGCTCCTTTAATTTGGTGTCAAGACGACGTTGCACATCGTGCAGGACATCTGCCGACGGATCGGTATCGGTCCAACCGAAGAGGCGAGAGCCGCCTCTGAAGGCCCAGCGTTGCCGCTCTTCCCAAAAGCCGATCTTTGTCACGTCCTCAAGTCGTTTTACTGTGAGAGAAATACGGGACCGATCTTTGCTATCCCCCAAGTCGCGTTGAAGGGCACCAAAGGTCCGTCCCGGCATGGGTATTTCAAGCCACGCGGTGTCGATCACGCCCGCGGCCTTATCCTGCCGTGCAATCGCACGATCTTTGACTGCGTCTAGCGCAGCGTCCCAGGCATGGTCGTAGCTGCAGACGGCGAATCGCTCCTGCATGCCGCCCAGCGATGCGCAGGCTGTCAGGAGAGTGGGAAGCAGGAGGAAGCTGAGTCGGCGGTAGTGTCGTGTCATATCAATTCTGTCGGTATCGTCCAGGCCGTCCCCATCGGGACGGCCTGGACGAGGAGCTGGTTAGAAGTACGTGGCTGCTTGGATCAAGAATCCGTTTCCATTCATCGGGCTGCCTGCAGTGCCGAGATCCCCGGCGGCTACAAGTCCCTTTGCGTCTTTCTGGGTATTGAATTGCCAGTCGAATTTGATCACGGTGTCCTCGATCGGTCGGTAGTTGAGACCTATGGTCAAGCGCTCGAGTTTCCGCTGGCCTCCCAGCGCATTTTGTTTGGTGCGATCGTCAGTGTCGGTATTGACCTGTTCCCACCGGACGACTGCCGTAAACGTCGAAGCATCTGTAAAATGGCTTGGTGCCCATTTTTTCAGGAAGTCTGGCATAAAATGATAGTTCCCCTGAATGTAGTACCCTTGCATCCCGGCCGGTCCGATGCCTCTACTGGCTACCCCGGTCGCATTGT
>CAZBNV010000049.1:0-32278 GCA_964493335.1 uncultured Nitrospira sp. | reverse complement strand
GCGGATGGAGCCCGGGGGTGCCGGTTCTCTTGGATTGGGCCGAAACGACTGAGGGACGGGACGCCCTTTGGGGGGAGATTCGAACGCAGTTTAAAACTTGATGTCGATGTAGGCCTTGTTCTTCAAGTCGGCGATCCAGAGCTGATACTGGTCTTCGGTTTTTTGCTGAAACACGAGCGACTGGATTTCCGCCTTCACCTGCTCGAAGGGCCGAAACTGGCGCGGCTTTTTGTCGTCGACACGCATGATATGCAGCCCTTCCGCCGTCTCGACGATCCCCGTCACTTGTCCCACCTGTAGGGACGACAAGGCCTGTTCCAATGCGGGAATCAACTCGCCCTGACGCACCAGCCCCAGCCGACCGCCACGCGACGCATCCGCGCCATCGGAAAAGCGCAGCGCCAAACCTTCGAACGGTTCACCTTGCTTCAGCGTTGCCAGAAGGGCTTCGGCCCGCCCCTGGGCGACGGCGAGATCGTCCGGGTTGCGTGGCTTGATCAGGATTTGACTCAGCTGATACTCCTCTGGATAGGCGAAGCGATCCTGGTGTTCCTGGTAGTAGCGTTTCATTTCCGAGTCCGCCACCATAATCAGACCTCGGACTTCTCGGTCGACCACGCGCATGAGGGTCAATTGCTCGCGGACGCTTCTGGTCGTGTTGGGGTCGGCGCCGTTGAGCTGCTCACCCTGCTTCTTCATTTCCTCTACCGCCTGCACGACCTCTTGGTCGGATACATCGAGCCCCTTGTTCTGCGCGGCCTGGAGTTGTAGTTTGCGCTCGATCATTTTCGTCACGCCCATGGCCTCAGCCGTCCTGAGACGCCGTTCCAATTCTTCTCCCTTATAGAGCTTGCGAAGTCGGTCCTGCTCGGGAAGTAAGTCACGTTTCAGCTCCGACAGCATGATCAGGTCTTTGTTGACCACCGCGACGATGCGATCCTCTAGTTTCGCGGCTTCCGCGGGACAGATCAGCACCGGCACCAGGCAGAACCAGAGCAACAGGGGGCCCAGGGTCTGGATACCGGTCGAGGCGCCGATCGAGACATGGGCCGGCTGCTCCCCCTGGCCGAGGACGGCACGGAGAATGCGGTGGTATAGGGTGGAGAAGATGGATCGATCCTTCATAGAGTTGATGGGATTGTACACAATCGACGGTTCAGAAGTGGAGCGCTCTGGAGATGAACTCCATGGAAGCATTCAGCACGGGGGCACGCAGGAGACGGATCGAGTGGGCACTAGGGACGAGCGGGTTCATCGATCACATAACGAGCGGCGTCGGCCAGACGAATCGTCGCGCCTGAGCGGAGCTCGGCAAAAATATCATCCAGCCGCTTGCGGCGCTTTTCGGCCAGCAATTCTTGCCGGAGTCGTTCGCGAATGGCTTGGTCGGCCTGAAGGATTTCCGGTTCCAGGGGACTGACCTTCATCAGGTAATAGCCCTTGTCGGTCTTGACCGGATCACTGACGGCCCCTGGGTGCAGGGAGGGAATCAAGGCCTCGAGTTCAGGCTCCAACAGGCCTTTTCGGTAGGGGCCCAGGTCACCGCCCTTGGCGCGGCTTCGTTCATCGATCGAATACCGGAGGGCGAAACGAGTGAAGTTGCCACCGCCCTCCACCTGCCGTTTGAGGTCCTTCGCCGCATAAACGTTCGGGAGCAGCATGACCGACACCTGCACCTTGGGATTGGCCAGGAGCTGGTTCGCGTGTTTCCCGAGGTAGGCGTCCAGTTCTTCCTTCGAGACCTCGACTTTGGTCTTGATCCGATCTTTGAGCAGCTCATCCAAAATCAATTGTTCACGATACCGCAGGGTCTTTTCGCGGATCTCATCGGCCTGATCCAACCCCTGCTTACGCGCCTCCTGCATGAGCAACTCGCGCATGATCAATTCGTCGAGAAAGCGGCGTTTCCCGCCTTCTTTTTCGTACCGGGCGCGGGTCGCCTGCGACAGCTCCTCCCAACGCATATCGAACTCGGATTGAGTGATGGATCGCCCGTTGATCATGGCCACCACCGGCTCTTCCTGCGGAGGCTCGGTGCAGGCGGCCAATGGACTGATGGCGCAGAGCCCCAGCGCGAGGCAGGTGAATCGTCCTCGCCAGTCTGAACTGTGTCGTGTGAGCGGTGGCGTCATGCGGTCGGAAGGCGTGTCCTCTGCGAAGATCAGGTCGAGCCCGTACGTGGGCCTTGGTTGTTGGTACCACAGACGTAGAGGGTTTGCAAGGTTGCGTTGAGTTCTGGAAAGATCAAACTCCAGTCGTCATGCGGCATCTGGAGCTCGAAGGAGAGCGGCGACAGAAATCGCAACCGTTTCTTGTAGCGATCCATCAGCGCCTGCACGGCAGCTTCAGGGACCGTGGCTTTCGGATCAAACGTGATCACCACGGCATGGGGCTGTTCCACGACGGAGCTCAACCGGAGCTGTTTGGCCAGCAGTCGGATTTGCATCAGTTCAAAGAGGCGTTCGACGGGATCGGGCGGAGGTCCATAGCGATCCTCTATCTCTCCATGCATCAAGGCCAAATCACCGAGCTGCCCGCAGGAAGACAACCGCTTGTAGAGCGACAGGCGCTGATGGCTGTCCGCGACATAGTCTTCCGAGATAAACGCAGAGACACTGAGGCGCAACGTGGGGTCCGGTTCCTCCTCCACCACGTGGCCCTTCAGCCGCTGCACAGCCTGTTCGACCATTTGCAGGTACAGATCAAGCCCTACCGCGGCGATATGTCCCGATTGCTGCTTGCCGAGTAAATTGCCCGCACCCCGGATTTCCAGGTCGGCTGCGGCGATGCGAAAGCCCGATCCCAATTCGGTGAATTGCTGAATGGCGGTCAGCCGCTTCTGCGCATCATCCGACAGCGTGCCTTCGTCCGGCACGAGGAAGTAGGCGTAGGCTTGTTCGCCGCTCCGTCCCACGCGCCCGCGTAGCTGGTACAGCTGGGCGAGTCCGAAGGCATCGGCACGATTGACGATGATCGTGTTGGCGGTCGGCACGTCCAGGCCGGATTGAATGATGGCGGATGCGATCAGAATATCGGCTTCCCGGTGGAAGAATTTCAACATCACGGCTTCCAATGGTTTGGAATCCATCTGACCATGCGCCATCACGATGCGAGCTTCGGGCACCAGTTCATGGAGCCAGGCGCCCATCCGCTCCATGGTCTCGACGCGATTGTGGACAAAGTAGGTTTGTCCCCCGCGACCGAGTTCGCGAAGAATGGCTTCCCGAATGGCTTTCTCGCTGAAGCGAAGGACTTGCGTGCGGATGGCCAGCCGGCCTGACGGGGGCGTATCGATGATCGAGAGGTCGCGCACGCTGGCCATGGTCATTTGCAGTGTGCGTGGAATTGGGGTCGCCGTCAGCGTCAATACATCGACCTGCGTGCGTAACTGTTTTAAGCGTTCTTTATGTTTCACGCCGAACCATTGCTCCTCGTCGATGATGACGAGGCCCAGGTTGCGGAACTGCACGTCCTTCTGCAGGAGGCGGTGGGTACCGATGAGCACATCGACGACACCGGCCGCCGTGTCCTTGATAATCGCTTTCGTATCCTTGGGAGATTGGAATCGCGACAGGAGTGCGACACGAGTGGGAAAAGGGGCGAACCGTTCGGCGAAATTGTCATAATGCTGATGGGCCAGCAACGTGGTCGGCACGAGGACGGCCACCTGCCGGTTTTCCTCCACGGCCTTAAAGGCCGCTCTCATGGCGACCTCGGTCTTGCCGTACCCCACGTCGCCACAGACCAGGCGGTCCATCGGTTTAGTGGAAGCCATGTCATTCGCGATGTCTTCGATCGCCTTTCGCTGGTCAGGCGTTTCCTCATACTCGAAGGCCGCCTCGAACTCATGGTAGAGCATGCTGTCTTTGCCATAGGACGTCCGATGGACCAGTTCCCGGTTGGCATAGAGATCGACGAGTTCATGCGCCATCTCTTCGATGTCTTTTTTGACCCGCGCGGTCGTCTTGGCCCAACTGGTGCCGCCGAGCCGGTCCAGACGCGGGACGTGGGCATCGGCTCCCGCATAACGTTGGACCTGATTCAGTCGATCGAGCGGCACATACAGTTTGTCTGTTCCGGCAAATTCGAGCACCAGGAAGTCGCTGTCGAAATCCTGCACCGAGAGACGGCGCAGTCCCTGATATCTCGCGATGCCGTATTGCATGTGGACGACATAGTCGCCCACGTTCAGATCTTCCAGCGAAGAGAGGAACGTGGCCGCCTTGCTCTTGGCTTGCGGTTTGTGTCGAGTGCCCTTGGCGAATAGTTCTTCTTCGGTCAGCACCACCAGTCGCAAATCGGAAGAAAGAAACCCGGCCGAGACCTCGCCGTTCAGGACCGAGAAGGGGGCTTTCTGTGCGCCGCCGGCCGAGAGCGCCGAAGGCTTCCATTCCACGGCCGGACGATCGTGTTCGCTGAACAGTGCGAGCAGGCGGCCGACTTGGCCCTGGCTGCGAGCGACCAGCACAACCGGTCCGCCTTCGCGCAACCGGTCCAGGACCTCCAGTGTATGGCTGAACGCGGTACCGCGTTGGCCAAGCCCCACGCTGGCGGGTGTTTGAGCCGGGCAGGTGACCACAGGCTCCCAGCTCGCATCCGGTGCCGTCACCGGCTCAAGCGCGAGGGTGGCATAGCTGTGCGTGGCGGCGAGGATCTGATCCCACGTGATGTACAGTTGGTCTGGGGTCGGGTAGGGATTTGGGTCGGTGCGATCCTCGTGACGGAGGTAGCCCTCCTCGATGGCCTGCCAACATTCCGCCGTATGCACCTTGAGGGCATTCGGCTGGTCCAGAACGAGCACCGGCGGCTGAGGGAAATAGTCCAAGAGGCTGTCCATCGTTCCATAGACGGATGGGGCATGCCATTCGGCATCTGCCGCAAGAGGCGCGAGCGCGTCCGGAGCGTCGTCAGGGCGGATCAATTCGCGGGCCGGCAGCACCCAGGCCTGTTTGACCTTGTCGGTCGACTTTTGGGTAGCGGGATCGAAGAACCGAAGCGATTCGATCGTGTCCCCGAGAAATTCCACCCGTAGCGGGTCAGGGTAGGCCGTCGAATAGATATCGACGATTCCGCCCCGAATGCTGAACTCGCCCGGAATTTCCACCACGGAGCCTTTCCGGTAGCCTAATCGCAATAGGCTGGAAACCAGCACCTCTCGCTCCAGATCGCCGTTCGGTTGAAATTGGAGAATTGCGTCACTGAAGACCATGGCCGGGAGCACCCGCTGCATCAGTGCTGGAATGGAAGTGAACAGGGCAGTGCGCGCCGTCGTGCAGAGGCGGTGCAGCGTCTGCATGCGGCGAGCGACCAAATCGATGTGGGGGACCGTCGATTCATAAGGCAGCGTTTCCCATTTCGGAAAGAGCGCCAGATCATCGCCGGGCAGCCCGCAGAGGGTTCTGAAAAAGAGGGTATCGCGATAGAGGCGTTCCGCCTCGTCATCGGTTTTGGCGACCACCAGCCAGGAACGTTCGGCGAGGGGTTGGACCGGCGCGCTTTGGGTGAGGAGCGCGAGGCCGAATCCGGCCGTTGAGCCATGGAGACCCATGAGGCAAGGCTTGCCTGTCCCCGTGCGAAGGGCTTCCCGCGCTGGCGCGAGCCAGTTGGTGAGATGCAATGGCGGGATAGGCGGCACGAGGTCCTTAGGCTGTAGTGGCGCGAATCCGTTGCACGAGCGTCGTCGTCGAGACGCCGGGAACGAGTGGAATGGTTTGCACACGTCCGCCGCGAGCTTCGACCGTTTCCCGTCCCACAATCCGATCGACCGCCCAGTCGCCTCCCTTCACGAGAATATCCGGCTGGAGGGTTGCAATGAGCGATCCGGGATCTGGTTCCTGAAAAATCACCACATAGTCCACGCAGGCCAGCGCGGCGAGGATTTCGGCTCGCTGGGCTTCGGGCACAATGGGGCGGTCGGTACCTTTGCTCAAGGCGCGCACGGAGACGTCGGAATTGACGCCGACGACCAATACATCACCTAAGTTGCGAGCTGCCTGCAAGTATCGCGTATGGCCGATGTGCATGAGATCAAAACAGCCGTTGGTGAACACGATGGCCTGTTTCCGCAGGCGATGGTCCGCGAGCAGTGCCGCAAGCTTGTCTCGTGTGAGGATTTTTGACTGCATACAGACCGGTGTCTCCGAAATTCCTATCTTAGGGGGAGGCCGCCTCGCGAAGCAATGCCTGACTCATTGCGCTCTAGGCGTCAGTCTTTCCGACGATGTTCCCGCTTCGTCATGCCTCCGGCAGTATGCGGAAGCCCTCCGAGACGAACCACGCCGGTGCCATGTCGTTCGATCAGCCGGTCTAGAATGGCGACGGCGTCGCGTTGCCGCCGGTCGAAGAGCGGTTCCGGGGCCGGGAGAAGATCCGACAGTCCCAGCCCCACCAGACGGTATCGTGATCCTGGTTGTAACAATTCTGCGAGCGCAAGGCGGATGTCCGGCCACATATCCGGGTCGTAATTCAACGGCGTCGAGAATGTTCTCTGCCGTGTGGTGATTCGAAATCGAGCGTCTTTCAGCTTGACCGTGAAGGAGCCGGCGGCCAGTCCCTCCATTCGAAGATCGTGGGTCAGCTGTTCGAGAAAGCCATGGACAATCGGTTCCAGCAGGACGGGGTCGTTGGTGTCCTCATCGAATGTCGTTTCATGGCTCATGTTTTTGGTCTCACGATCCGCCACGACGGGATCGGTGTCCACCCCGCGCGCGAGCAACTGAAGCGCTGCCAGCCTGGTGCCGAACAAGCGGAAGAGCGCCGATTCGAGGCGAGGCACAAGCAGATCGCCGATGGCGCGAACTCCCAGGCGCTCGACAGCCTCGGTGGATTTGGGGCCCATGCCGGGCAAGGATCGGATCGGTAGCGGGGCGAGAAAGGCGGCTTCGGCGCCTGGCTCAATCACTGCCAGCCCATCGGGCTTGTGCGCGTCGACAGCGATCTTCGCGACAGCTTTCCCGGAGGCCAGGGCGACCGTACAGGTTAATCCCGTCGCACGGGTGACCTCTGCCTTGAGAGCCAGTCCCAACTCTCTGGGGTCGGGATGGCGAGTTTGCAGCCGGGTCGTGTCGGTATAAAACTCATCGACACTTGTCCACTCGGTTTCAGGAAAAAAACTGTCCGCCACGGCCTGAAGCTCACGGTGCAAGCGGCTGTACAAGGGTCGGTCGGGCGGCACCAGGATGAGCTGGGGACAGAGGCGCATGGCCTGGATGGTCGGCATGGCGGAGTGAACTCCGAACCGGCGGACTTCGTAGCTGGCGGCGGCGACGATGCCACGAGGGGGCGGACCACCGACCGCGACCGGCTTTCCTGCGAGTGATGGGTCAGCCAGGACGGCGGCTGAAGCAAACATCGCGTCGATGTCACCGAAGAGGATCTGTCGTGGCCATCGTGCGGACATGCGGTGTCCTATGCTGTGCGGAAGGGAAGGATCAGTTGCGGACCAGCGGCCGCGGCCGCTGGCGGCGTCGGTTCCAATTCCGGCTTCATCTCGGCTTGCACGACCGCCAGCTCGCGCAACGGTCCGCGGCAGGCGCCGCAGGAATGCCGTCGGGGTTGAATGCTCCGGCGCTGCCGCCGGTAGATGGAGCCGCAGTGCTGGCAGCGCCAGGCATATTTGGCCAGAGCAGCCACCTCTTTGCCGAGGGAGTGGTAGATCGTGATGCCGAGACCGTCCTCATTCATTCGTGCCATCATGCGGCGAAAATCCAGTCCATGATTCGGGCGGCGTTTCAGAATATCGTATTGCCATTGATGGATCATTTCATGCGCCAGTGTCGTCAGGGTCTCGTCGTCTTGATGGGATTCCTGTCGCCGCAGAAGGACTGCTGAGAGCTTGATGCAGCGCCGCTTACTGTGGTCGTCAGGCACACGCGCGAATGGGTGTCTCGGTCCGATTCGGCACACAAACATCCCGGCCGAGGAGGTGAGTCGACGACTCCATTCGATGCGAATGGGCGGCAAGGCGTCACGGAAATAGCGGGAGTTAAGATCGGTCCAGGCGGCGAGCAGCGGTTCAGGGGAGGGCAACTTGATACTCACAGCGTGCTCTCGTTTTGCGCGATAGAAGATGACGCCGGACGGTGTGGTTCAGCGGCCGGACAGTTCCTCAAGTACAGCGGCAGCCAATAGCGGCACCATGATCTCGTGATGGCCGGTCAAGGCGTACCCCTTGCCGCCTTTCTGGGTGGGGCGGCGGACGACGTTGGTCATGGGACGATAGTGCGTCAGGAAATCCATATTCACGGTCGTGATGTTCGTCAGCGGATGGCCAAGGTTTCGGCCGAGGGAGACGGCTTTTAGGAACACTTCCGGCAAGATCACGGCGGAACCCAGATTGAGATAGACCCCGCCTTCCATTCCGGCAACGACTGCTGTCAGGCGTCGAAAATCCAGCAACGATCCTGCGCCGATGGCGGCACCGTCGGCAGAGGGATGCATGTGGATAATGTCGGTGCCGATGGCCACATGTACGGTGACGGGGAGCCCCAGTCTCGCCCCAGTGGCGAGCAAGCTCGTGGCGCGATGGGGAAACTGTTGTTTGTGCCGATGGATGTACAGGCCGAGCGATTCACCAAGACCCTGACCTTCTTTCATCCCCAGCGTGATGGCCTCGTTCAGCATGCGACCGGTTTCTTCTGCCATGCCGAATCGACCGGAATCGATCTCCGCGTCCACTTCCTCGGACGTGTGTCCCATAAATGCGAGTTCGAAGTCATGGATAATCACGGCCCCATTCATGGCGAGGGCGGTGACGATGCCGCGTTCCATGAGGTCCACCAGGAGCGGGCCCAACCCTACCTTCACGACATGGGCGCCCATGCCCACAATGACTGGCCGGCCGCGTCGATGGGACGTCGCAATGGCCTTCGCCACCTCGCGCAAAGTTTTGACCGCCAGAATATCGGGAAGTGAATCGAGGAAACGCGCGAACGATCGGCCGTTGGTCCAAGCCTTGGCAAAGTTCGACACTTGGACCTTGCTGTGGCGACGCTGGAGAGGATAGGTCTTTAGGCGTGACGTATCGATCGGCGGGATCATCGCACGGGGAACGGACGGTGGTATGGGACGCTTACGCCGGATTGGCAAGAACCTGATCCTCGATGAGTTCGCACAGCACATGCGCTAACGTGATGTGAGTTTCCTGGATGCGGGCAGTGACGGTCGATGGAACGACGAACGCATAGTCCGCGAGGCCGGCCAGCTTGCCGCCGGATCCGCCGGTCCAAGCGATCGTGGTCATGCCCAGGGATTTGGCGGCCTCAATGCCTTTGAGGACATTCGGTGAATTGCCGCTGGTGCTGATGGCGATCGCGATATCTCCCTTGTGGCCGTGGGCCAGAACTTGACGGGCGAACAGTGCTTCGAAGCCGTAATCATTGGCGATGCAGGTGATGGCGGCGATATCGGTGGCGAGGGCAATGGCCGGCAAGGGAGCGCGTTCCCGCTTATAGCGACCGACGAATTCGGCTGCCATGTGCGCGGCATCGGTGGCGCTGCCGCCGTTGCCGAACAGCAGGACTTTGTGTCCCTCCCGGAAAGCCTGCCCCATGAGTTGCGCGACCTGGGCGATCTTATCGGCATGGTCCCGCGCGAAGCGTCGTTTGACGTCGGCGCTCTCGTCAAAGGTCTTGATGACGAAATCCTTCATGAGCGGAATTGTAGGGAAGCCTCGAGTCACTGTCAAACGGGACGGAGCGGCCGTTTACCTCGCGGGCGGGGTGGGCGAGGTTCGTTTTGTGATCATGTTCATAGCCAATGCCAGCATTGAACCCACGTCGGCAACATTCGCCGGCAATACCAGTGTGTTGCTGGATTTTGCCAGCTCGCCGAACTTGCCGATATACTGTTCCGCGACCCGTAATTGAATCGCTTCATAGCCGCCGGGAATCTGCGTTGATTCGGCGACTTTTCTGAGGCCTTCAGCCGTGGCCGTGGCGATTGCCGTAATGGCCGACGCGGCGCCTTCCGCTTCATTGATCTGCTGCTGCTTCCTGGCCTCCGAGGCCTTGATCACCTGTTGCTTCGTGCCTTCCGCCTGATTGATGGCGGCATCCCGTTCGCCTTCTGACGCCAAGATGACGGCGCGTTTTTCGCGCTCCGCCCGCATCTGCTTTTCCATGGCGTTCAGAATGTCCTTGGGGGGGGTGATGTTCTTGATTTCATATCGGAGCACTTTGATGCCCCAGGGTTCTGACGCCTTGTCGAGCTCGTTGACGACCTGCGTGTTGATGTTGGTGCGTTCCTCAAACGTCCGGTCGAGATCGATTTTGCCGATCTCGCTGCGCAAAGCTGTCTGGGCCAACTGGGAAATGGCGAAGCGGTGATCGCTGATCCCATAGGAAGCACGTTGGGCATCGAGCACCTTGAGGTAGAGGATGCCGTCGACCCCTACTTGCACATTGTCTCGCGTGATGCAGATCTGTTCGGGGATGTCGACGGCGGTTTCTTTGAGGGAGTGCTTATATTGGACGGCATCGATGAATGGAATCAGAATGTGGAATCCAGCTCCCAACGTTCGCGAGTAACGGCCCAATCGTTCGACCACGTAGGCGCTTTGTTGAGGCACAATGCGGGCGGTCTTGGCGATGACCAAGACGACCAAAAAGGCGAGGAAGACCATGACCATCAATCCACCGGACATATTCGATTCCTCCATCGTAAACGCTCCGTCCGTCTATTCCGGTTTCAGCCAGAGGGCCAATCCCTCGACCCGCTCGACCACCGTGCGTTGTCCCTTCGCAAGCCCGACCGGGCCGGCGTTATGGGCAGTCCAGGCTGTGCCGCGACATTCAGCTTTGCCGGTGCTGCCCGGTGCTAATGGTTCCAGCGGGATGGCAGTCTCCCCGATCATCGTATCGACCGCCGGACCTGCCACGTCATGTGATTTGATCATTCGGAGCAGCGGGCCGCGGAAAATGAGGAGGGACGCGACAGACATCGCCGAAAAGAGCAGCCACTGGACCCACTCAACCTCGACCATGCCAAAGCCTGCGAGGGCGGCCACCACGAGTGCGGAGAGTCCGAAAAAGAGAATGTAGAAACCGCCCGGCGTGGAGATCTCCACGCCCAGCAGGATCAATCCCAGAAATGCCCAGATCCACCAAGCCACGGCGTACTCGCGCAGAAGATGAGGCGAACTCAACAGTGGGCGAAGTCTAGGCGTCTTTGCCGAGAGCGTCAAGGATTGTCAGCGAAGGATCATTCGTTGAACCGGTCCTGAGTGCGGTGATATAGTTCGCCGATATGCCACCAGATATACCCGTCAAAGCGCTTATCATTGCCTTCACCGACGCGCCGTCGCTCGCTGCCTATGTGATCAACCGGCTGCAGCCGGAATTGCTCTGTTTCTTTGTGCCGGAGTCGGCGAAAGCACAGGTTGAAGAGGCCGTACAGCCGCTGGTGCAGCAGATGCCGAAGCGATGGGACTGGGTCGCCACACCGGATCCGGCAGACGTCATCGCCTGTCATCAGGCCCTGTCACGGACGATCCAGGATCTCTTTCACGCCTGGGATGTGCAAGTGGGGGATGTGGTGGTGGATCTGACCGGGGCCACCTCGGCCATGGCCGCGGCCCTGGCCTCAGCCTGTCAACCCTGGACCTCGCGCGTCATTAGCCTGATTGATGCAACGGACCAAGAGGGCGGCGAGGGTATTGTCATCGACGGCCATGCCAAGCGTTGGCTCCAAGGAAATCCCTGGGACGATGCGGCGGTCGGCGTGCGCCGAGAGGCCTGCGCGGCATTCAATCATGGGTCCTTTAGGGCGGCAGCCACGCTGTTTCATACGTTGGAGGCTCGCGTGAGTGGCGGACAGAAACCGCTCTACCGCGCCTTGGGTGATCTCGCGCTGGGGTATGCGCTGTGGGAGCAATTCCACTATCGACAAGCCTGGGAGAAGCTCAAGGCCTCGCTGAAGGCACTCGACATGGCGTCGCTCTGGGGTGGGCCACCGGGGCTGAAGTCCCTGTTGCCCTTTCTCAAAGCGAACAGCGGATTTCTGGAGAGGCTCGTCCTCGATCCCGCCGAGGTGAAGGAAGGCGTCTCGCTCGATCTCCTGGCCCATGCGCACCGTCGAGCCCAAGATCACGATCCGGAACGGGCCATGATGGCTCTTCTGCGCGCGTTGGAAGCCTGCGCACAGCGGCAGTTATTCAAGCAGTACAAGATCAAGACCTGGGATGTGCAACCGGAGCAGCTACCCGAAGCCCTGCGTGAGACCTGTCGCACCTGTTATCTGGACGATGTGGACGGCAAGTACAAGTTGCCGTTGCAGGGACAGTTCCGGGTCCTGGCCGGTCTGGGCGACCAGATGGGGCAGGCCTTTTTGCGTGACTGGCCAAAGATGAAGCCGCTGCTCGATGCGGCCCACCATGCCATTCTCGGCCACGGTTTCGAGGTGATCAAAGCCGAGCGGGTGCAGCAGCTGTCCGACGTAGTCATGAAGCTCACCGGCATGAGCGAGTCGTCACTGCCAAAATTCCCGATTCTGAACTTGTGACGAGACCATCGCGCAGAGCCTGTCCGTCATCATCTATCCGCTCTCATGGAAATTAGAATCTACTACGAAGACACCGACTGCGGCGGTGTGGTGTATTACGCAAATTATTTGAAGTATTTCGAACGGGCGAGGACGCAGTATCTCGAAGAACGGGGTGTCTCGGTGGTGAAACTACGCGATCAGGGCACGCAGTTTGTGGTCGTGCATGCGGAGCTGGACTATCGGTCGCCTGCCCGCTATGGTGACACATTACTCGTCGAGACGAACCTGGCGGCGGTCGGCCAAGCGTCTATCACATTCGCCCATGTCTTGCGGGAACGAACCAGCGGGCGCTTGGTAGTCGAAGGGTCGGCCAAGCTGGTGACCGTGGACGATCAGTTGAAAGTGACACGTCTCGACAAATTCACCCTGGCTTCGTTACAAGGACCTCCACAGACGAGGAGTTAATGGACAAACTCGGCACATGGCTGGCAGTTACGGGGGTTGCGATCGGCTTCGTCGTCCTCGCATGGTTGCTCTTTTCCGACAATCCTTCCGACAAGAAAAAGAAGAAACCGTAGCTCCGTCTCCTCGCCCACGGCGAAAACCGACTCCCTGTGATGGCGACTCGGTTCCAGCAGCGATTCAGCTGAACATTCTGTCAAATGGCGTGAATTTCTTCACGTTGCCCTTTTTAACGGTCACACCGAGTTTGCCGTCCTCCCAGGCGAGTATGAGGGAAAATTGGAGATTCGTCAGCAAGTTGACCTGCCCGTCCGAGAACGACGCGTTGAAATGAGTGGGCAGATTGAAGAGCGCAAACTTCTCATTGGCCGGCACCGATGAGGGGACGGAGGCCGTGACTCTCGGCGCCTTGATGGTCGGAAGAGCAATCTGGTCATCGGTAAAGGTCAGGTATTTCCAGTTCCCGAGTTTGTAGTTATAGACCAGGAACGGGGCGCCCGTTGGGTTAGGAATCGAAAACAGGAGCTGGTCCTGTTCGATGCCGGTCGGAAAACGTGGATCGGTCGTCGCTCCCGAATTCTTAATGTTGACCTTCTGATAGGTCGGTTTCGTGGACGGGGTGACGTTGTCCCAATACCAATAGTACTGGGTGTGTTGATCGGCCGTGATCACCGGTACTGGAAGCGCCAGGTGGTCAAAGGGTACAAATAGCGCGCCATCAATCGCCACGAGTGGCAACAACTCGATCTCGCTCTGTATTCCGTTTGCTCCCGACGCATAACTAAAGCGCCTTTTCTGCATGGCGATCGGGAACTGTTGGTCCATGCCGGGCATCTTGACTGCCAGAGACCAATCGACATCGAGATTGCACGCTACGAGTCCGCCGGTTTTCGTCAAATGAAATCCGCCCGCCAGATCGACCCGGAAAAACAAGTTGGCGATCTGGATGCCGGCCGGTAAATCACCGGGACTCAAGTCGAGGGCGAAGGCGGTGCGGCCTTGCACGCTGATATGTTGGGTGCCGAGCTCGAGCCGGCCTCCCAACCACTGCCGCCCCTGCCAGTAGAGGCTGCCTTCGATGAACTGACTCATTTCACCGGCTTCAGCGCGGATGCCGCCGCGTCCGCTGATTTCCGCGCGAGCCTTGGACGTGGCCGCGCCGAACAGCCGGACTTTGGCCTCGCCCTCCAGGAGAAACGACGGCGCACCCGATTTGCCCAGATCAATCTTGCCCTTGAGTGCCAGGGTGCATTGCTTAATGTCGATGCCGCTCCAATTCCAGGCGCCGCTATCGAGCCGCGCTTCAAGTTCCACGCCTTTATCGGAAACCGAACCCTGCACCTGGCTGAAGCTCTTGCCGAGGATTTTCAAGGTGCCGGCGCCGCTGAGCTCGAACGCGCTGGCCGGACCGATCCGGCCGGTGCTCGCCAAGCTCAGTTCGATGAGGCGTTGGCTGCCGATCTGGAAATCGGGCTTGTAATCGAACGCCCCGGTAACCCAGCAATGGGTGTGGCTGACGTCCACCGCACCGGTCAATAACGCGGCGCCGCCGAACAGCTTGACGCCGCCGCTGCCTTTCAGCGCAAAGCGGCCGTTGCTGGCGAGCGTCAACTCGATTGGATTGTTTTTGCTCCCGGCATCGAGCTCAACAGTGCCGGGCAGAGGATGCCATGCGCCCCACACCTGTGCGCGCACCTTCGAATAGGACTGCGCACCCTGGGCACGGCCTTCGAGCATCAATCGGCCGTAGACCTGCAATGGCAAATCCATGGCGATGCCGGCGACGGACAGCCGCAGCGGCGCAACGTCCAGCGCGCTGATCAAGCTGAAGGTTCCGTCGGTATACAGATATCCCATAAAACCAAAGCGCTGATCGTTGAGAACGTTCACCTCGGCGCCCACCAGAACGCCGCTGGCGGTGGTCGATGGCACCGGCAGCGCCGCCAGGCTGGCGCCGTCGAAGGTATCGAACGGCGCGCTTTTTAGCAGCGACTTTGCCGCATCGGTGGGATCGTAAAGCGGTGCCGCTGGCTTCGCAAAATTGGGCTGATACGATGTCAGCCAGGCCGGGTCAGGATATTCTCCCGGCCGCGGCGGCTGCGGCGCGCCCAGTCGATGAATGCGCACGCTTTCGAAACGGGCTGCGGCGCCGGCCTGGCAGGTGACGCCGAGCCGGCCATCTTTGAATGGACTACTTGAGTCGTGGAGGTCGAACTCCTCGCGGCCGTCAACGGCGACTACCAGCCGGACGCCGGCTCTCGCCGGACCGCCAAGAGGCAATACTGCCGCGCCGTCGCTTGTCACGGCCACGGTGTAATTGTGGCGTAGTTGGGTTGCTTGCTGCAGCTGCCGCAAGACCGTCACCTGCGCGTTCCGCATTTTGGCCAGTTCCCAAACTTGTGCCGCTGGATTCATTTCAAAGCGATAATAATTCTTCTCATCCTGAAAGCCGAAGACAACACCGACGGCGTTGTGTCCCTCGGCGGCGAGTACTGCCGTGAAGGTGACATCGTGATACTTGTTTTGATAGAGCACGTGACTGGCCGTGTCGCTGCGTCCGCTCTGGCGCAGCGCGCCACCTTCAACTTGCCATGTGCTCCGCGCGCGCGGCGGCACCACGTCCCAGCCGGAATGGGCCGGATCGTCAAAGCGCTCGTCGACGACGAGCCGTGGCTTCCGTGCCGCCGTTGGCTTATCGCGCTCAGCAAAGGCCTTAGCCGTTTCGTCCGGTGTCAACAGCACGAAAACCGCAGTGGCGTCGAAGCCGACAAACGAGCCATGCAGCTCGAAGTGGCGCAATTCCGGCGGCAGGAGCGCCAGCAGCGCCGCCGGGCTCAGATCCGGCGGCTGATTCTTTATATCCTTCAGCACACCGCCGATCGCGTCGGTGGTTGCTTGTGCTTGGTGCAATAGTTTTCCCGCCGGCCCGGCAATGGACTGAGTGATGGTAATCAATGTGCCCAGGTTGATGGTGTAGTTTACTTCCCGTGTCAGCATGACACCGTGTTCCGGGAACATGCGCACGACTGCGGGCGGCAGCATGATACGGGCGTTCTGGATCGTGGCGCGGATCGTATTCGCCAGCGCGCCGTCGGGATCGATGGGCAGCATCGGATCGGCGAGCAGACCGAAAATTTCAAACAGTGCCAGCGGCGACATGCTTGGGAACGGCCGCTGAAGATCGAAGTTGACGCCGAAACCGGCCAATCGCACATTGGTGCAGAGATTGTTAAAGAACGGTATGCCATCCGCCAGCATCGGGACAATGGTGTAGGGAGAAGTCGGCACGATCACCAGATACTCATTGCAGACGTAGCTCAAGCCATTGTGCGCGTCGCCCAACATCAAGTCGAAGCTGGTATTGTAGTTCGGCGCGAGCAGCGAGCCGAAGAAGGGCGAGAAGCGTAGCCGTTTAAAATCCTGGCGGATGATGTTCAGTGCGATTAGTTGCAGCCCGTCCCAGAACGGCGCGCAGGTCGCGCTGTCAGCGATGCCGGGCGAATATTCCTTGCGCAGGTCGATGTCGAATTCGAACAGCGGCAATAGGAAGTCCACCTCGCCGAGCACGATGGGAATCAGGTCGAGCTTGAACCCAAGGCGGCTGCGTTCCGGTACGCGAACGCCGATGCCGATAACATCAGCCGTATTGAGGTCGTCCGCCAGCGGCCTGGCAATCTTCAACTCACCGGCCAGGGCGACCACCAGAGCGTTCTTGGAATAGCCATAGCCGAGGCGAGCATGATTGAGCCGCAGGCTGACTTTGGCTTCTTTCTCTCCCGCTGCGTTTTCGTATTCGCCGAATACAGGGAGGGCAATGGGATCGCCGCCCTCGACATTGAAATAAATGTACTCTGCCGACAGGCCAAGCTTGAACACCAGATCGCCGAGCGGCGCCATTGCATCGTCGGGCCTAAAGCCGGCTAGTTGCGCCCCGCCTTCCACGCGGATATCTGTGGGGTTCTGGAATGGCAGCATGAAGCGAACGTCGCGCAGGACGAAGTCCAGCTTGGTATCGAAGGCAAATTGATGGAGCGTGGCGTCCATGAGCGCCATGTAGGCTTCAACCAACGCCTGATACGCCTGTCGATTCGGAGGGTCCACCACTTGATGCACGACGAAGATGCTCTCGATGAGGAATTTCCGGGCACTCTGTTCGAACAGCGCCTTTCTCTTCGCCCGCAGGTTCTTGTTCAACGACGCCTCGATGTCACCTGTTGCCGTCGTCAGTTGACCCTTCAGTGCCTCGATTTCATTCTTTAACTGAAGAATGGAACCCGTCAGTTGCGGTTCCCGGTCCTGCAGCCAAAGCGTTTCGTAATCCCATGCGCCGGTTCCATCTCTCAGCTGATTCAGGTCATCCAGACTGATGGGAAAGTGCGGAAGGGAAATCGGGATCGCCAGGCTGGAAAAACCGAAGGAGAACTCCTGGCTGGAAAGCTTGAAGGAAAACCCGTCGACCTGAACACCGGCAACGGTCGCATCGAGTGCGAGCTCAAAGCCGACATGGCTCTGATCGGTCGGCGCGCTATCTTCGAGGGAGCCAAGCTGGATGCTGATTCCCCGGAGCCGGATGTCTACGTCAAGGTCCAGGTCGATACTATTGGCCGAACCATTTATCCCCTGCGGCGGCGCCATCCCGCGAGCTAACCCCGCGATCATGTCGAACAGATCGAGTTTCAACTTTGCCTGGTCAAGGGCGATGCCCAAGGCCACGGCGGCTTTCTCGCCTTTGAATGTGAGATCGAACGTTGCCGTACCGCCAAATTCCGACAGCCCGGCCGCTCTGAACAGCTTCTCCATGTGCGCTGCCATGGCAGGCGGCACTGGCAGGTGAGTCTTGGCCGGATTGATCGGGCGGAGCAGGAAATCGCCGTCGAGAGACAGATGCCCGGTGAGCGAGTCAGTTCCTGGTTGTGTTTTGAGATCGAAGTCAACGTTGTTGATTGTGATCTGGATAGGTGGTTCGGTCTGGGGCAGTCCGGGGAAGTTAACCGTCACCGTCGGCGCATTGGCAATCGCCATCTCCATGTAGCCTTCATTCGCGCCATTAACCGAGCGCACACCCCCTTTCAAGCCGGCCCTAATCCACTGCTCCCGATCGACGTCGAACAACTCGGCGCCTGGGACAGCGGGGAACTCCGGCAGGCGCAGTTCCATCTCTACAGCGGCATCGCCGCTGAATGTGTCGCTGGTCGAGGCGTTCTGGAAAGCAGCCGCATTGGCGTATGTCGCTTCGAACGTGAAGCGCACGTGTCGAACTTCCGGACGAAAGCCTTCGGGAATGAACGACCAGACCGAACCCAGGTCTGAGAGCTCAGCCGCGAAGCGCAGCACCAGCTTGTAGTCGCCGGCGCCATTATCCTCCCAGTTCAGATACGCGGTGATTTGTGCATTTTCCGGGGGCAGCGGAAACTGATCGGGTAACCGGTCAAGGTTCAGGCGTTGGCGCAGATCCTGCCAGGCGAGGGTGGTTTCCAGCACGACTGAAAGCTGCCTATCGACGGCGTTCGCAACGTCGGTTGACTGGACCTGCAGCGTGGCAGCTTCCACGTGGCCCAACGGCCCGAACGAGAGACCATGTAGGTCGATTTTGAGCACGTCTCGAACCGGCGAATGTTCCAGCTCGAACCGGATGAGATCAAGCGCGATCGCCCCCAGTCCATCCAGATTCAGGGAACCGCTCAAGTCGCCCTTGACCTGGAAGGCAGTTTCTTGGACCACTCCGCTCGCGTGAAATGTGTGCAGCGTTAAAAGAGCGCCGGGCAGCCACTCGATAGGTTGAGGGCCAGCTTCGGTCTTGGATAAAGACAGATTTGCGGATCCATCCGAATTCGCACCGAAGCGTGCGCTGACCAGACCCTCCAAAAAGGGCACCCGGATCATGCCCTGTGCGAGAAGGCTTTCGAACTGATTTCGACGCAGTGTAACTCGCAAGCTCGTCAACGCCACCATCCAGGACGGATGCAGGAGATATCCCTGAAGTTCGGTATTGGCGGTGAACGCGCCATCGACATGTTCTACCGTCCATGTCAGGTTCACCTCACAGCTCAGGCCAAGCTGGTCGTGCGATACGCCGATGGCGGCATTGTCCAGGGTAAGATTCAGGCCTGGCAGAGTTGCCCCATTCAGCACAATCTGGGGCAACCAGTGAAAGTGCACGTTTTTTGCGTACACGCCGCGGAAGGTGGAATCGAATCCCAATGCGTTGAGTGCGGGCAGCGCGGCAGATGACGGCTCGGCCAGGATCAAGCGGGATTGCTTCAATTGCAACACCACGCCGGTGGTTCCGATCATCAGAGGCGGCGTCGAAAAGTCGATGGCTTCTGCTTCTATGCCGCCTTGATACATGCGGACAGTGCCGACAATCTCTATTTCCGCGCGACCCTCAGGGTCCGGTTGATATCCGCGTCCGTTCGGTAACAAGTGTGCCGGTCGGAAAAAAATCGAACTCATGCGGAGGGTGAGCGGCGCGTCCACCAATCGACACGCGAAGGCAGGATGAACGGCAACCTCGACGCCGACCAGGGCGCCGCTACGCCCTATGACGATCGACGCGAATTCCCGGTCGACGCCGGGAAGTTCCAGGACCACCTCTTGAGCAAAATACAGGCTCGTGAGCAATTTCGCCTCATCGCCTTCGACGAGCTGAGTCAGCGGTGCGATATGGACGTGCTCCATAACTTCCAAGCCGACGGGCTGAGGCAAGAATGCTGGCCACTTGCCGTCGAGAAAGTCCGTGAGACGAAAGAAGTGCCGGGTTAGTCTTCCCGATGTGGACAAGGGTTCCATTCCTTTCTCGAATCAGGGTCGATCCAGGTTTGGACGAATCCGAGCGAGGGTGGATAGTGGAGAGGCCCCGGTACTCGGAGATTCGGCCCTGAGTTGTCTGGAGGGTCCGGCTTCTCCAGCGGGAGTTTCTCAAAGCTATGGATGTATAAATCATCCCAACGCAAAAGACTATCGACGATATTGTCGCTGGCGAGGGGTACTGGGTCTTCTAACATGTAGGCATCACCATGCAACCCGCTCAGATGTTCCTCCCACAGCAGACGTCGATAGGCCTTTACAGCCGGTTCATCCGCCACGCTGATACAATGCTCGAAATCGGTGTACAGACTGCGCTGCGCGAAATTAGCCGATCCAATCATCGCCCACACATCATCGATCAACGTGGTTTTCGCATGCACGGTCGCTCGCATGTGAACGAAGAAGCCGATCCGATCGAGTTGTTTCTGAGAGAGGTTTTTCAATTCCTTTCGAATCGCCATTTTCACCAGGGGCCAGAAGATGTCCGGATCGTTGGGGTCCGGTAAGCCCTTGACCAGGAGGACTCGTAGGGCCGGTTTGGCGATGATGGCTTCCCCTAACCATCGATACAAGTCCTCCGAAAAGAGAAATTGATCTTCTATATAAATATAGGTTGTTGCCGTGGCGATGGCATGTTGCCATGCTCGTTGGACTTCGGTTGCACCCTCCACGACGAAACCGGCGGGAGTCTTTTTGATCAGGGCAAGTGGCGAGTAATTCGCCTGCGGGATCGTGCGCAATGACTGTATGGAGTAGAGTGGGCCGGAGACCTGTATCGGTAGAGATCTCTCCGGAATCGGCGTCGTGTCGGGTGCACAGTCGAGAGCGGGCGACAGGGTGTATAGGCCGTCGATATCACGCAACAGCCCGAGTTGGACGCGCGGCCTGGCGAGGAGTGCATTCCAGAGGTCTTTGAAAAAATCATAGACGTCCTGTACCGCAGCGCCCTCGACCTGAGCCTGAACATCGTGCCAGCCGTTGTAGTTGTAGTGCCCGGGTTGATTGTGATCGTGGGGGGACGCACCATGACGGCCGTGCGCCAGATCGATGCCCCCGGTAAATGCCAGGGTTTGGTCGGCGGTGCCGACGAGAACGACTTTGGCATGAACTGAACCAGCCGCGTGGGCCAAGGTGTTCAGACAGCAATGACTCGCGAGGGTCGGCTCTTGTCGCAGCGCCAGGATTGTGTTGATCGTGGCCGCGTTTTGGCCGATTCCATGGGCCAGAGTATGGGCTCGGACGATTCCGGCTGATCCGTCCGAAATCCATCCCATGACACGCACCTCGACACCGGCACGCGATTTGTCTTTGATGATATCGATGAAATCTTTCAGATAGTAGGCGTCGACGGCGGTGGATAGCTCGACGTGATTCCGGAATAACTTGAAACGCCTGGGAGTGCCGATCCCGGAGTCGTATATCTCCTCGTTATCTTCAAGCCAGTCCAAAGACCAGCCCATGATATAGATGAAGTCACCGCTACCCTGGACACGATCCAGGGCCGCTGCCAACGCGGAAAAATAATTGAGGCTGTCCACAAGCGGCGTGACTTTTCCGTTTCGAACGGGGGGATAAGACGGATCACCCGTCAATAAGTAGTCGTTGGGATCCGGCATGACAATTCCTCCCGAGCGGCAGAAACCGGAATGCTCATCAATGGAACGCAGATTTATCACGCACAAGTACGCGCGAAGAAGACGACGACGCTTCGTGGGCGTGATGGCACCCTGTATCAGTGCAGGAAACGCAGGGACTCTACTACAGACAGGAGAAAAGAGGAACCGTGAATGCGTCTGCTTCAGTGTGCGGAATGCGACGACAGGTAGCGATACATACCTTCCACGTTCTCTGCGAACCAGTCGGCGTAACCATGCCACTGTTCATACTTCGGAAGCCGGACGGCTTTCTTGGCCTCTTCTAAGCTTGCACCGTTCTGAAGTTGCTCGCCCACGGCGAACCTAAGCGCTTCGAGATATTCGCGAAACAGCCGCACATGGTCTTTCTTACCGACCTTGCCATGCCCCGGCACCAGCGTATCGAAGTCGAACTGTTCGATCCGCTTGAGTGACTCGATCCAGTCGTCAGGGTAACCGTCCGGTAAGGCACGGTATGCCACGGTTTCGACTGGGATGAAGTCGACGGCGAAGAGTAGCTTGTTCTGCGGCAGGAGGACGACGAGGCTGTTATCCGAATGGTTCCTGCCGGTGTAGATCAGCTCGATATGCTTGCCACCCAAATGAATGGTCATGCGATCCGTGAACGTAAGCTGTGGAACCGGCGTCGTGAGATCGGCAGCTGCGAGAATTTTTGGCTGCGCAGCCTGATGGCTGACGAAGAGGGCCTGATCGGCGAAAACGCGACCTCCGGTAATGTGATCGTTGTGGTGGTGGCTATAGATCACATACCGCACCGGTTGATTGGTCATCTTTGCGATTTCCGTTTTCAGCCAGGTTGCGGCCTTGAGACTGATCGGATCGGTCACGACCACCCCCTCTGGGGTCACCACGAAAATGGCCTGGTGGGCTTGATGCCGGAAGAGGTAGACGTCTTCAGCTAACTTGGTGATCTCATCGGTTGGGCGCGATTGCTGCGCCGCGGCGGGTACGAGAGGAGAAAACAGGATCACAAGAGCGCTGAGAACCGAAAACCATTTTGCGAAGAACATCGAGATCGGTCCGCTCCGCATTGCCCTGATGCGATGAAGCACCAAGTGATCGTCGGATAAGTGTGCTCCGAATCCATGGCTGCTTCAAGCTCGAAATCGCCGGTGCTCCATCAGCACAGGCAATGTGTTGTCAAGTCGTTGGCGGGGTTGTTTCCTTTTCTGTTTTGACCGTCGTTCGGAATTCCTCATACCCACCGAAGTTATCGCGGTAAAACGTCTTCAGGCGAGCAGCCAGTTGCTGCCGTTGACGCTCGTCGACCGCCAGGCCAAGCGCCAGATTGCGTTCGTGCTCGATGACGTCGGGAAGCACGCGCAGGACATCTTCGATCAGCTTGCCGTCCTCCTTGCGGCGGAGTGCCTCAAGTGCACCAGGCTCATTCCACAGGGCCCGAGCCTTTGCTATCGCGCTTTCATGCTGGTGCATCATCACGAACAGTCGGACCATGACGCCCTGCATCGAAAAGTCTCGTTGTTCGTCGTAGCCGTGCTCCCCGACGGAGGCGGCTGATCTCGCGGCCAGCAAGGAGGGAACGCCGACGGCAGGGGGGCCGAGGAGGCTGCGGGAGATGATTTGTTCGTAGACGGTTTTGGCGACGAGCAGATTGCCGCGCGTTGTTGGATGGACATAGTCCAGGAATAGGTCGAACCCGGGAGCGAGCGGTGCGCTGGTCGCAAGAAATGCCTGCTCGGCGTCGGCGAGCGAGACGTTGTCGTATCGCCCCGCGATCTGCCTGAGGATCTGATTCAGATCCGACGGGGCACGAAACGGGTTGTAATCCAGATCGCGCGCGCGGCTGTAAGACTGGAGCGCAGCCTCATAGGCACCGGAGCGTTCCAGGGCCTGTCCGAGGGCAAAGTGCGTTTCCGCATGGAATGGAGCGAGTACGGCGGCCTCCTGTAACCGGCGGGCTGCGCCTGAGGCATCACCTTGCAACAGAAGTCCCTTGCCGCTCCGATAGAGACGCTCCCACGTCTGAAGTGTCGGCCCTTGGAGAGGTTGATGAGACACATTGGGATGCCACTCGCGCAGGTTTACCGGAACCGAAACGAGGATGACCGGCACCTTTCGCTGCTGGGCGGTTTCCACCATCGACTGAATACTGAACGTGTAATGATTCTTCACCTGTTGGTATTGCGCGGGCTTCTGACGAAGATCCAGCGCGAGCTGTTCGATCTTCGACCACTGTTCGTAGGCGACATGCTGGCGTTCGTCAGCCAGGAGGGTGTTCTCCGGCCACAGCCTGCGTCCCAGCGAGCTGCCCTTGACCCGCCGGACCAGGTGCAGTCGATTCAGGGCCGTCGTGACCGGTTCAAACCATGCGGGCTCTTCGCGATAGACTCGTTTTTCAAGAAATTCGTTGTTACCGCTGTAGATGACAATCAGATCCGGTTCGAATTCGATGACTTCCTGAAAGATCAGCCGGACACGGTAGGCCGCATAGGCATGGGCGCTGACGTTGAGGACTTCGATCGTCTGTTGCGGATAGGCCTCTTCCAAGGCGTGTTGCAAGTAGCGGCTATAAATTTCTTCCGGCGGATGGGGCCATCCGGCGCTGGCGGAGCCACCTAGGCAAAATACGCGAAACGTGTTCGCCGGCTTCCGGATCGGAAACACGGTATTGCGTTCGCGATACACTTCCCGGCTGGCCACCTGATGATAGGGCTGCCCGTCGATGTCCTTCTGGACAAAGTATGAATCCACCTGGCCGAAATTCAGGTATGGGTCATCGGCGATCCGGACACCGCTGACGCGCAGCAGCAGTTCACACGCTACGACGGGAGAGATCACCAGCAAGGCCACAATCATCCAGAACAGCGCGCGGCGCGGTCCGGACAGGGTGGCGGCGCGCGAAGGCCCGGCGGATTGGAGGGAGACAGGCATGGTCGAGAGTCCTTTCGGGTGGATCAGGAATGAGCTGCGACCTGAGGAGGGTGCAGCAGGTCATCGAGAACACCGTTCACCATGGTTGCCACGATGTGATGACCACGCTCATCCGGATGGCAGAGGTCGAGGTAGAGACTGGCATCCTTGGCCAGGATCTGTCCGGCCTCCACGACGACGGCTCCATACTCTCGGGCGACGGCACGCATGATGTCATTGTATTCACTATCGAGGCGGAGCGGCCTCCCGCCGTGGGTCAGTTTCCAAGAGGGAAGAGTGAGGCTCGCGGTCAATGTCGCTTCCGCCGTGGCCCCTCGATGTTCCAAAACGACGGCCAGGTATTTCCGGGCGAGGTCCGAGAACCAGTTGTCCATATTCATGGCAATGCGCAGTTCCGTCTCGGCCTGTTCATAGCGCCCGTTGTTCAGATGAGTGATGCCGGCACGCAGGTGTTCAGAGTGGGCTGGATTGTCCTGAAAGGCGACAAAGACCAGGGGCACCTGCCGTTCCTGACAGAATCGCGCAATGCGCTCCAGATTTGCCCGGTATTGGTCGGGCGAGACGCGCGTCGGGGCTGTCCTCGCGTCAACGGTCATGCTGCCGTCGCCGCTGCTTTTGACGAGGTGCAGCTTGATCAGCAGGCGTTGCAGGCCTCGGTACAGATAGATCTTCTCTCTGAAGTCCAGCCGGTGTAGAAGCGCTTCCCGCTCAAATTTGTCGTGGCTGTCGGCGGCCGCCTCCGACGGCACGACTCGTCGATCGTTGAAACTGAACGATGCGATCACGACATCCGGTTGGACCTGGTCGAAGTGTTTGACCAACGCGGTATAGCCTTGAAAGGAGGTGTACCCGCTCACGCCCAGATTGATGACGTCGGCGTCCGGCCGCAGATCATCCAGGATTTCGGGGAAGGCACTGCGTGTCGGAACGCCCCAACCAAACGTATTGGAGTCGCCGACCGCGAGGATGCGCTTATGGGTCGTATCGTGGATTTGGGCCGTATCGACGGCGAAGAAGCCCTGTGCGTCGAATTCGCGCAGGTATTGAGCTGGGTCATGCCGTTGTAATTCTCCGGCGACCATCCCCTTGAAGTGCGGACGACGCTCCCATCCCAAGTCCGGGGTGTACTGATACCAATCAGGCTGCGCCGATGCCAGGTCGGCCTGTACAGTGAGCAGGGCTCGCGATAACCCTTCGAGAGCGAGCAACAGGGCCAGCGTGAGGGCCAAGCCGATCAGGGGCGCGGTCAGACGGTATTGCATGCACAGACTCCGATCGTTGCGGGTTCGCCTCGAGCCCTGGGCGGCATCGCGGCGCTAGGTGACAGGGGGACGCGGAAGGCAACAGGTTCTGGTGCGGCCGGTGACCGACCTATGATGTAACTGAGTATCGAGGAAGAGGTCCGACTTGCCAAGAAAAGTGTAAAGTTTTGCAGGGACGGTTCGAGGGGGGCTGGTCCGCGATGTGGGAAGGAGACTCTCCCCATGGGCGGTCGGGAGAGAGAGATGGTTCACCGTGTCCGTTCAGGGTGGCGCCGTCAGATCGGTGGTAATCCAAGTGATATAAAACAACGCTGTGGTTTGGTCGTAGTGGGTGCGCCCGATGATCGTGGCGGACGATCCTTTGTAGTCTCCGGTGAGATCGTCGAAGACATCGAGGTGAAATCTGGCATAGCCGCTTTGGGCCTGGAGCTTATAGATGGTCAATTCCGGAAGGGCAAAAGGAATGACCACACTCTGGATAGGCGGCATGCCGACGAAGGTCAGGCCTTGCATGGTGCCGAGTGCTTCAATGGACACGCGAACGAGATAGGCGGGGTGGTCTTCGCGTTTGCGGATACGATAGCCCATTCGACCGAGTGCCACCGCGACAGTATCCCGGACAAAGAGGAAATCCACCGTGGGATCCTGCACGGATCCGGAGATTTGATCCCGCATGTTGAGCCGCGCACGATCGATATAAAACCCGCTGACTTCGAGATGCAGACTGGCCTGGGCCGGAAGCGTGAGCGTTAGATTCGTCAAGGCCCGCTCGACGGCTCCGGTCAGCAAGAGTTGCTCGACTGCCGTGCGGGGCGTGCGCGAAATCTCCTGCTCGATGGCACAACCGGATAGCAAGAAGAGCAAGGCGACGATCTGAGCAGCTTTGAGATATAGGGGCGTAATGGTTTCTCTCCCGAGTTAAGTGAGATCAGCTAGATTACGCGGAGAGGCGCGCCGTTCGCAAATGCGGCGGCCTCGTTATCGTCCTTTCTCCTGACGTCGAGCCATGTTCCCCGCCGTCTTGATCAACTTGGCGAGAGCGTGGTCATCGCTCAGTCGCACCGATGCAGCGCCCTGCCTGGGAGGCGTGGCCTGTCCGCTCGCGGCCGCTTTTGCCACTTTGACCGTGCAACCGATCTCTTTACAGCGTTTCTGTGTGAAGCGTGAGGGGGTGTCGCCGTCAAACATGACGCGCTGCTTCGAGTTGCCCTGCCGTACTAGGACCGGAGCGAGTGGCCTCTGACCGTCGGCCGTCCTGACCGAAAGGTCAATGGTTCGTCTTCCTTCGACGGTCGGAGAACCGGACACGACGACTGTCTCCTGCACCAGCGTCTCCCCCTTGGAATCGATGAACCGAATCACGACTTCACCTGGGCCGATGATCGAAATTTCCATGACAGGCTCCCTTCTTACATAGTGCAATGGGCCGTTCGAGACGACGTGGCTAGAGGTCAGCGGAGGGTTTGCATGGCCGTCCGCGACGCGAGGCCGGCGGACCTTTTCGCCCTTCTGTTAGGGCGGCAATACTTCCTCTACGTAGGCGTGCGATCCAACGCGCCGTCCCAGGACGAATTGGGCGTGGGCATCAACACTGTAGCCGAAGTCTCGGACACGCAAGAGGACTATCGTGGCGCCGTCCATGGGCGGCGAGGAGACATGTGAGGGGGCATGCAGAATGGCCGGTGGCCGACGGAGGCTCGGGAAGACCAACCACAGGTCAGTTAAACAATATTGGGTGTATTGGAGCTGGCCGAACTCATGTCCCTGATCAGCCCAGCCATAAAACGCGTGACTCTTTTCAGTTGCGATCTCGCGAACCGTCGTGCGGTCTCCATCCAATGAGTCGAGCGCGACTGCCCAGATCTCCGGTGCAGACGTGACGGCGGGTGACAGCAGTTGCTCCACCGCGATTTGAAGCATGATGCTGCCCTTGGCCATGGTTCTACCTCCATCCGTTTGGGCGATGCCCAGGTTGCCAATGCTCTGAGAGAAACGTCCAAGGAATGCTCTCGAACATCCTGTCAAGATTGGACATTCATTCCAAGTGTTTTTTAGGTGTGCGTGGCATGGCGGAGGCAGCGCAACAGGTGGACCCACCCTGCTGCCGAGCCCGGCGCTGTGTGTGGACAATCAGGCAATGTGGAGGCCAAATCCTCTGGTCTTCAAACGCCTAATCTCCTCATTCCGACCGATGTCATCCAGTGACCGGAAGAGGGACTGATCATACTCCCGGTCCAGCAGTTGCTGCACAATGCCGAAGGCCAGGTCACAGATGCGGCCGCGAAAGTCGCGCTCGATGTATTCCGGCATGTCATCACGCAGCGGACTGGTGTCGTCAAGCAGGGTATGGAGATCCGGCTTCACCGTCTCCAACGTGTCCCGCACCGTCCAGGACTCTTCGGCGACGAGCAACGCCCACAACACTTCCAAGCCCTCCTGGCGGGCACGTGGACCTGCCATCCGCAAGGCGGTGAGTAGTGGCGGGACGGCATTGCTTTCGAAGAGACACAGAATTTTGCGGGCGTTCGAGGCCTCTAGGGTCTGATTGTCATCCAGCGCAGGCACCAGATCTGCGGCGTTGGCGGGATCGCTGAGGATCACGGCCCGGACAATCGGCGATTCCGTGACATCGCGCGAGTCAGGCGTGCGCAGCACCTGGGCGAGTAAATTCGGATCGATGGCCATTATTTACCTCAATAGATTCCCACGATGCCGGATTGGCTCACGCCATTCAGCGCTTTCAGAAGTGCCTTCATGCCTTTTTTGGTCAGCGGATCATGGCTTTTCACCATCACCTGCTCCAGAAACGTCGTCGCGTGGGATGTGGCGCAGACCTGTCCGGTCATCAAGAATCTGGACGCAGACTTGACCGCCTTGCGGCGCTTATCCAGAGGTTTATAAAAATGCACATGGCTGGAGCAGGACGCCATGAACAGGAGGGGGCACTTGAGGGATGACTTATCGAGATCGGCCGAACCGACTTGGACCGCGGTGAGGAATTCATCGTCTGGTTTTTGCGGCAAGCGCGCGTAGAAGTGGCGGCCTTTCAGCGGCTGATCGCCTCGCGCCGTCGTCGTGCCGGATAAGGCGGTTTGGCAGGTATCGAACAAGCGCCAGGCGCCACCAAGACCGCAGACCGCACTGGCCTTCACCTTTTTGGCCTTCATGGCTTTCTGCTTGGCTTGCGCGTTGCCGGCTGCCGCGACCAGTGCCGATGGCAGAAACGCCTTGGCGCCGGACGTGGTGAGATCATATTCGGCGGGTAACACCGAGTGATGGACCAGGTCGCCGATACATTCGGTGTCTGTCGCGTCATAACCCATGCGAAAATGAATGCTCCAGGGATTCACCGGGAAGGTTTTTTTATCCGGCACCTTCGGTGTACCGGCCGGGCCGAACGCCGGTCCCTGCCCGTACCGTGAGTGACCTTCGTAAACGACGAAGGCATCGGCAGTATCCAAGGCCTTGGCAAAGGCCGTCTGCTCATAGACCACCTGCACCTCGTGCGTGGCTTTCGCGGCCGCGCCTTTGGGAAAGGTCCAACTATTCGCGCCCCCGGTTGCCGCGGGACTTTTCTTGGGGTCGCACTGCTTTTTCAGGAACGCCTGTAGGATCGTTCCCTGACCCACATCTCGAATCTCAATGCCCTGCGCAATGATAATGGTTTGTGCCATGTTGTCACCTGATCAGTCCGGCGGGCGGCGATGTCTGAGGCATCGCCGCCCTGCCAAACGGCATCACGGAATCGTGACCTTCAGTTCGTCGTACACAAACCCATCGGTCGGCATGGTGACATCGAATTCCTCCACCACCGGATAGACGCCCTCGGGCTTGGCCGGATCGGCCGGAGCGCCTGGTGTCGAATCCACCGTGACGTAATCGGCGCCGTTGAGGCCCAGCTTGTTTTCGCGCTCGCGATACTTTTCGATCTCAGTCAACAGCCCGGCGAGTGGTCCGGCGTTGATGTCGTAGCCGACGTCGCCTTCCAGATGTTTTGCGAGCCACTGAATCGCTTCCCGCTCGCGTCCCGCCCGCATGGGGATGCAGATACGCGCCCAGGGGCTATTGAGGAACTCGTTGCGGCGGCGATCGCCGTCGAGTTGGATCAGCCAGCCCAGTGAACTTCCGAGCGGAGCCGGCTCGCTTTCCGCGGTGATTTCGTAGGCCTCTCGCTCGATCCCAATGGTCTTCGAGGCGAAGCGCGGCTTCCACCAAGAGGGATGGGTGTAGGTGAAAATCGCGTCGATGTCGAAATAGCGGTGGAAGTACTCGATCTCCAGCGGCGTGGGTTCACTCGGATCGTCGCCGCGCCCGAACAGGTAACTCACCATCCGGTTCATGACCTCATACCGCTCCTCGCGGCGCAGGTCGTTAACCGGACGGCTCTTGATCTTACTTTTCTCGGTAATGAGCGTTTTGTTCTGCTCGAACTGTTTCGTCAGGGCCTCCTCGGTAATGGCCGCGACCGCCGCTTGACGCTGCGCCTCCCAGGCGGCCAGCACGCTTTCAGATGGTTCCCAGGTGTAATTGTAGGAGACCTGCACCGACGCGCCATCGCCCGGCAGGATGCCGATGTTGGCGGTGAAGGTGTGGGTGGCCGGATCCCAGGTGGACCCCAAGTCATATTCGTTGTGCGGAGCGGGGGACAAGTCGTCCTTGCCGCCGCCTTCCAGATCCGTGACGTTGTCGATGCGCACGCCGGTGACCACGCGGTCGGCGCCCGGTTTCACCACGATGGTCACGTAATACACATGGCGCGTGCCGTCCCACTTGATGCTGGTCGAGGTGGATTCGGTTTCCGATCCACCGCTAGGCCGGGGCGGCATGCCGGGTGGAATGTCCGGGACCGTGATGGGTCCCGTTTCGCGAAAATGCACGAATCGGCCGCGCGCGAGTCCCGATCCCGGGTTGCGCAAGTAGAGTTGCCATACCAGCTTCGGCCCCAGGTCCTGCACCTTCACGCTCACCCGCCGCAAGACGCGGCGCAGTCCGTAGCTGACCGGTGCGGCCCCCTCGTTCCTGATCACGCGGCGAGTCGTGCTGGTTTCGGTGACTTCGGTCGAGTCCTTGGTCTTGATGCTGAAGCTCTTGGTGATGCGTTCGGAGGCGCGCTTGGTCACTTCTTTCAGGCGGCGTGAGGAGAATTCGCGGCCGCGCTGCGAGCTGACACCGAAGTTGGCCGAGGCCGAGGCGCCCACTTGCCAGACGCCGATGCCGCCGGAGGCATTGGCGGACATCGAGGCCGATACATCCTGCTGCACCATCGACGAAACCTTGTCCGACACTTCGTCCAAGTTCTTTTCTTCGACGGCCGATTCGCTGACCACTTCCAGTCCCTGTTCCATGATCTCTTCATGGATCTGCTTGCGCACGGTCTGGTAGATGACCTCCAGGGTTTCCAGCGGCGCGATGGTGAAGGCTTCTTCGATTGGGCCGACACCTTCTTCCTTATTGAAATACAGCTGGCGGTAGTAGTGGGCAATGCCAATGGGCGACAGCGCCTCATGAATCTGTATGCCGCCCGGCCAGAGGTGCGGCAGCAGGACGCCGTTGAAGTTGGTTCCCGCCGTCATCAATTTCGCCAGATCGTTGCCGTCGGGATTCCGAGCCCAGTCTTGCGCCGCCTTCACGAGATTTTTCTGGACCAGCTCACGGGTGCCGACGAAATCGAACCCGGGCTGCTGTTTCCCGAGGCGGTTCGAAATGGTGAGAGGAATGGCTTTCAACGCCTGCGTGACCGAGCCCAGCCGTGAGGCGACGCTGCTGAACAGGCGCATCGTCGCGGCGTCGCCGGTGCCGGAGGGCACCTCAGCCTTGGTGAACAACTGATCGGGGTCGGTGGAAGAGACGCCGTTGAGATAGACGTCCTTGCCGATCGACACGGCGTTGGGATACCCCGGCACGTTCACCTTCTTTGCATCGCCTGGGTTGATGGCGCGGCCGTGAATGTCGATCGGCACCCGCATGTCCTGGCCGTCGAACTTGAACTTGATCTCCTGAGGGATCGGTTTGCGGATCGTTTGGCTCAACGCCATCGCGGCGGGGATCTTGCCGTCGAACTTAATGGCCGTGGCTTTCGGCAGCCGATAGGCGACCGCATTCGAAATGAAGCGGATGCCGATCAACGACACCCAGCGCAAGATGAGCGGTTCATAGGCCGCCACGGTCATCGTGGCGTAGGCCTCGGTAAAACGCTTCAACTCTGTGGTCATGCACATCCTCCTTGTGTGAAAGAATCAGGCGCGCGGCGCGCGGCGCGACAATCGACCGGCCCCCTTCCGTGGGAAGGCCTCGCCCCTGGACGGAGAGTCGCTGGTTGGGGTGACCGATGCGCCGTAGGTTGTTCGACCCTGGCCTCGGTTCAGACCTGTGGCAGGTACGTCGAATCCAATCGTATTGCTTCGAGACACTTCAGCAAGACCGATGCCTGACTACGTAGAGCAGATGGAATGCGCGATGGACGCGAGTTATGGAAGATGTTGAGGGAAAGTGCGGTGCCAGCACACGGGAGAATATTCGGCATACGTATCAGAAGAGATACCGCGTCGTATCGAAACGGATACTGCCGAGTATTCTAGGCGGTCAGCTCGCGAGAGAAGCACGCTTGCTGATGCGGGGACAGCACCTGATGAATTGACGTTCGATCTTGCAGCGCAGGTGTCGGGCAGAGAATCAGTCGGATGCCGGCTGGTGATGAGGCTCGTTCTTTCGTTGGCTCAG
>CAZBNV010000048.1:0-33102 GCA_964493335.1 uncultured Nitrospira sp. | reverse complement strand
CTCATCATCGGCAATCTTGATGATGACGGATATCTTCGGATAACCTTGGAGGAGCTGGTTGCGGGAACGGCGTATTCCGTGGCAGAGGGGGAGTCGGTCTTACAGGATGTCCAAGGCTTCGATCCAAACGGGGTGGCGGCGAGAGATCTGCCCGAATGTTTACTGCTCCAACTCAAATTCCTAGGCCGTAGCCAGATCGGCTCGTTGGGCTCCCGTCCGGGGGTGCTGAAGGGGTCGGTGCTCGAAGACATCGTGCTGCACCACTTAAAGGATCTGGAAAAGAAGCAATACAGCCGAATTGCCAAGGCCTTAAATATCCCGATGGAGGATGTGTTTCAGGCGACCCGCATCATCGAGGGCCTAGAGCCGAAGCCGGGGCGGCCCTTCTCGAATACGCAGAATTATGCGATCGTGCCGGATGTTTTCGTCGTCAAAAACGAAGGTGAGTGGGAAGTCTTGCTCAATGATGACGGACTGCCGCGTATGCGCATCAGCCCTTACTACAAGCAGCTGATGTCCTCCGGGCAGTCGGGGACGGCGGAGACGAAGGCGTATTTGGATGATAAGCTGCGTGCGGCGCAATGGGTGATCCGAAGTATTGAGCAACGCAACAAGACGATCGTGAAAGTCGTTTCGAGCATCGTGAAGTTTCAGGAAGGATTTTTCGAGCGTGGCATCCAATATTTGAAACCCTTGGTGCTCAAACAGGTCGCTGAAGACATCGGCATGCATGAATCCACCATCAGCCGAGTGACCGCCAACAAATACATGTATTGCCCGCAGGGCATGCTGGAGTTGAAATTTTTCTTCAATGCAGGCCTCCAGCGAGCCGATCAGCCGCTGGACATGTTGTCGTCGCTGACGGTGCGCGAGATGATCCGGAAGATGGTGGCAGCAGAAGATGCCCGCAAGCCACTGAAGGATGAGGAAATTGCTGCGAAACTTCGTACCCAGCAAGTGTTGATTGCCCGTCGAACAGTGGCCAAATACCGTGCGGAGGATAATATTCCTTCTGCGACGCAACGAAAGCGGTTCTTTTGAGTGTGGACTTCAGCCTTGTGGAGAAGGTTCCTCAGTGTGAGCACAACAATCGTCGCAACGAGCTCGATCGCCTAGTGGCGTTAAGAGCCCGAGAAACGAGGATGGCATGCGATTGATGATCACGGGACGGCACGTAGCGGTGACCCCGGCGTTGCGAGAGTATGTCGAAGCACGCATGGAGCGGCTCGATCGCTACGGACTGAAGTTGGGGACCTTGCAGATACTCCTCAGTTTGGAAAAATTTCATCATGTGGCCGAAGTTGTCGGAGTGGTCCAGGGGCGGCGCCTTCAAGCGAAGACGTCGACCGAAGAAATGTATGCCTCAATTGATGAGGTCGTGGATAAGCTCGGGGCGCAATTGCGAAAACTCAAAGAGCGGAAAACGAACCATAAATTCGGGGATCAGCCGCGTGTGCGTGCATTGGTGCGCAAGGGTTTGAGTCCGGACCAGAGCGAGGTGGAGGTTGTCCATCCAACGCTGGAGGCGATGACTGTCGAAGACGCCGTAGCCGCGCTTCATGCCACGCAGCAGACTGTGCTCATGTTCATGAATGCTGTGTCGGGGAATGTCCAGGTTCTCCAACGTTTGTCCAATGGGAAAGTATCTCTGATCGATCCTGCTCGCGGGCGTGCTCGTGCCTCCCATGGCCGCGCTTAATCTTGTCGTCATCAGCGGTCTTTCCGGATCAGGAAAGAGCCATGCATTGAAGGCCTTTGAAGACGCAGGCTATTTCTGCGTCGACAATCTTCCTCCCGCCCTTCTGCCCACGTTCGTCGAATTGTGTCATCAGCAAGGGGGCGAGATTAAGAATGTCGCTCTTGGCATCGACATTCGTGAACGGGTATTTTTCGGAGACTTAGCGAAGGTCTTGGGTGAGTTGAAGGCGCAGGGACATGCGCTGCAACTCGTCTTCTTGGAAGCACGAGAAGAAGTTCTGGTTCGCCGATTTTCAGAAAGTCGCCGCCCGCACCCTCTGCTGCCTGACATGCCGGTGGTGGAGGGGGTGCGGTTCGAGCGGGAACAACTCAGCGAATTGCGAAAACACGCGGATCAAGTAATCGACACGTCTAGCATCACCGTGCACGAGTTGCGCGATCTGCTGATCAGGCAATTCCGTCAGGATACTGCTGTCCGTCGCATGACCATCTCCCTGGTCACGTTTGGATATAAGTTTGGCGTGCCCTATGACATCGATCTTCTCTTCGATGTCCGTTTTATCCGAAATCCCTTCTTTGTGCCCGAGTTGAAAGCACTGACCGGTGAGGATGCCCGGGTTCAACAGTATGTATTCGGGGATCCTACAGCCGGCCAATTCCTCGAGCATTTGGAGGGGCTGTTTGCCTTTCTCATTCCGCTCTATGAGCGCGATCAACGGAGTTACCTCAGTATCGGGATCGGTTGTACCGGGGGGCGTCATCGGTCTGTGACGATGGCCTTGCGCCTCCGGGAGCGATTCGCCGCCCTCGGCTATGATGTGTCGATAGCCCACCGAGACCTGCAAAAATCCTAGGATTCCTCGCCTCTTCGGTGTTTCCGTACCCCATATCGCGTCACGGTCCACTTTCTTGACAGGTGGACTATATCAACTATACTTAATTTCGTGAGCTCGAATTGCACGATCCATAGCAGCGTTTGAGGCGGTGCGTGAAGAAAGTCAACGATGTTTCCAAGAAGAAATTGTACAAGACCAACGAGGTCTGCGAGATGTTCGATATCTCGCGCGCCACGCTGTTTCGTTGGGAGCGAGAGGGGTTGATCTCTGGGCCACCCCGCGATTGGCGGAACTGGCGCCTGTATACCACGGAGAATGTTGAGCAAATCAGGCAGGCAATGGAAGGTCGAAAAGAGGTTGCGTAGAGAGGGAACGGCATGCTGGCTTCGTTGAAGAATCTTACCAATCTAGATTGTCTCTCCATGTTTTCCCCACAACGACAACTGTTGGGCCTTGATATTGGGTCAAGCAGCATCAAGCTGGTTCAGATCAAGGAACACCGGGGACGGTATACCTTGCAAAAGTTTGGCGTGAAGGAGTTGGAGCCCGAAGTAATTGTTGATGGCACCGTCATGGACGAGGGGCGCGTCGTCTCGGCCATTAGGGAGTTGCTGACTGAACACAATGTCAAATTGAAGCAGGTCGCAATTTCCATTTCCGGTCATGCGGTCATCGTCAAGAAGATCAGTCTCCCGCCCATGCCTGATGAGGAACTCGATGGGCAGGTGAAGCTCTCGGCAGAGCAGTACATTCCATTCGACATCAACGAAGTGAACCTCGACTTTCACGTATTGCCCCCATCGGAGAATGCAGACGAACAAGACGAAATGTCTATCGTGTTGGTCGCGGCGAAAAAGGACAAGGTGAATGAATTGACCGAGTTGGTGAAGGCGGCTGGGTTGATTCCCATCGTGATGGATGTCGACGCCTTTGCCGTCGAAAATATGTACGGTGTGACCTCTCCCACTTCGCAAGAGGACACGGCGACCTTGGTGAACATCGGCGCCAGCGTGATGAATGTGAATATCGTACGAGGGGGCGTTTCCCTGTTTACTCGGGATATCCCCTTGGGGGGAAATCGGTATTCCGAAGCGGTGCAACGAGAGATGGGCGTGTCCTTCGAGGAAGCAGAACAATTAAAGAAAAGCGACCGAGACGACGATCATACGCTTACGACCGTGATGGAAAGCGTCAACGCGGAAGTAGCGTCGGAGATTGCGCGCACGATCGATTATTTCAAAACGACGTCTTCGGAAAACGAGATTACGCGGGTGCTGCTGTGCGGTGGGGGAGCCAAGGTCAGGGGCCTGGCTCAACAGCTTCGCGATCGAATGCATGTGGATGTGGACATCGCGAATCCCTTCAATGAGATCGACACGTCCTTATGTGGTGTCGATCCCGAGGTTCTGGTAGAGCTGGGGCCGCTTGCGGCGGTGGGGGTAGGCCTCGCACTTCGGACGGTGGGGGATCGATGATTAGAATCAACTTACTCGCAACTGGACCCAAGGCCAGAAAAGCTAAGCCGCAGTGGGATGTTCGCGCGGAGGCGTTGTTGGGCGTAGGCGTACTTCTGATCACCCTCATCGGATGCTGGTATTACGCGTCCTCGCTTGATGACGAGATCCAGGCGAAGCAGAATGAGAAGCAGAGCAAGGACGTTCAGGTTGCGAAGCTGAAAGAGCAAGTGAAGGCGGTCGAGGACTTTGAAGCGAAGAAAAAACAGCTCGAGGCCAAGAATCGCATCATCGATGAATTGGAAAAGAGCCGAACCGGACCGGTGAAAGTGCTCGACCATGTCAGTCAAAGCCTGAATCCGCTCAAAGTCTGGCTTGTGCGAATGTCTCTCAAGGGCCACAGCGTGGAACTCGAAGGACGAGCCATGACGAACGACGACGTCGTCGAGTTCATCAACAACCTTCGGCGTACCGAGCAGTTTGGGGCCATCAAACTGATGGAGAGCCGAGCCGGACAAGACAACAAGATGAATACCTATCAATTCAAACTGGACCTGTCGATGAAAGGCTAACATGAGTCTGAATGCCATCAGTCTAGACGGCCTCCGGAATATTCCGACGGGCCAAAAAGTCGCACTCCTTGGATTGCTGGTGGCGGCGATTCTGGTCGGATTCTATTTCTATGTCGTCGATCCTAAGAGTGCAGAATTGGTGACGGTACAGGGACAAGTGGCCCAACTGGATACGGAGATTCAGAATCTGACGCTCAAGGTGAAGCATCTCGACGAACTCGTGGCAGCGAGCAAACAATTGGAGATCGAGCTGGCAGCCAAGAAAGAACGCCTCCCGCCGGAAGAGGAAGCGGTGATGTTGCTCAAGCAAGTATCGGATCTGGGGCTCCGTCTGGGGTTAGATGTTCGGCTCTGGAAGCCAGGCGCCCAGGCCGAGGATCCCTCAAAATTATTCATCCGGATGCCGATCAACGTCGAGGTGGCGGGCGGATACCATACGGCAGCCATCTTTTTCGATCGGATCAGCAAGTTATCCCGCATCGTCACGGTCCAGGATGTGCGAATCGGGGCGCCCCGAGTGGATCAAGGACGGGTCGTCACGCAAACGGTGTTCGACCTGGTGGCCTATGCCGCCCCGCAGGAAAAGAAATCCGTTCCGCCGGTGCCAGCGGCGAAGCCGAAGTGAAGCATGGAGCCCGGCTCACGTCCAACGCGAGGGGAAGCATCGTGAAGATACGAGTATGGCGCAAAAAGTGGATGAGGCCGGTCAGCATCGGAGTGGTGGTGCTTGTGGTTGGCGGAGTTGCCCTGCCTGGAGAATCACGAAGCCTTCCTCATATGCGGCAAGTTGCCTCCATGCGCCCGGCAGACTCGTTGAAGGTGCTGCCACTGCCTGAGGCACAAAAGTCCGTGCCGGTTGTCGAATCCACGGCTCCCCCCGTCGGCAATTCGATTTCACAGCCGGGGGATTCGTTGTCGCTCGAGTTTTCTGGCGCGTCGTACGACCCATCCGGTCGTCGGGATCCCTTCTTGCCAATGTTTCAGTTTGGTCAGCAGGTGGAGCCGGATTCCAGTCTTCCACCGCTGCAGCGCGTCGGTCTCACGGAATTGAGTTTGATCGGTGTGCTCTGGGGAAACTATGGTTATACGGCCATGGTCCAAACTCCCGACGGCAAAGGGTACAGTATTCGCCGCGGAACCAGGATCGGGCCCAACAATGGTGTGGTCAGTTCAATCACCGAACGAGGCATCATCGTTCAAGAGCGGTTCACGGACGTGTACGGGAACAAACAGGAGCGGGAATATGTGAAGCTCCTGCACCCGAAAGAGGGCACAGAATGAAACAAACACAGGTTGGTGTTCATCCGCTGCTGAGTGTGACTGTGATAGCCGGGTTGTTGGGGATTGCCGGATATGCGCAAGCTGCCGCGCCAGGCGAGACGACCGGACTACCTGGATTCACCCAGACGGTCGATCAAGGCGCGACGTTTCCATCAGCAGAAATTGCGCTTGACGCAGAGCGCACGGTGGTGACCGGTTCGGCGGCGACCATGTTGACGAAGGTCGAAGCCAAGCCGGAAGGGGCCCGGATGGCATTGGTCTTGACGGGTAACGGCGTGATTTCCTATACGGTAAAGATGATAGGTGATCGGCGCATGGTCCTCGACATGCCGCGTATTCAGTCGGATGGGCACCAGTCTCAATTGAGCGTGGGGCATCCCCTGTTGTCACGCGTTCGCTTTGGGTACCATCCGGATAAAGTTCGATTGGTGCTTGATTTGACGCAGTCTGTCGAGCACAACATCGATTCAACTGACGGCCGTCTGATTCTCACTCTGGCGCCGAAGGTCGTTGTCGGGATGAATGAGACGAAGGCTGTGGACAGTGAGGCGTCATCGTCCGAGGCCCAGGCGGAGAACGGAAGGTCGCCGGACGAGCGGCGCTCCGCAGCTCATCTGATGTTGGCCGCCCATAAGTCACCCAAGGCCTTGTTGCATATCCAGCCTATTCAACTGAACGCTGAGTCGTTTCAGAAAGAAGAAAAGAAGGCAGACGCGAACAATGAAGTGGTGAACGGCCCTTCACGGTTTATTGGTCGGCGCATTTCGCTCGATTTCCAACAGGCCGACATCAGCAACGTGCTTCGGTTGATCGCCGAGGTCAGTGGATTCAATATCGTGGTCGGCGAGGGTGTTAAAAACAAAGTCACCATGAAGCTGGCCAATGTGCCGTGGGATCAGGCGCTCGAAATGCTCCTCAAGATGAATGCGTTGGGCATGATTCGACAGGGGAATATCGTGTGGGTGGATACGCTGCAAAACATCGCCAAGCAGCAAGACGAAGAGGCGCACGCCAAGGACTCCAAGGCGAAGGCTGAACCGATTGTCACGCGGGTATTCTATATCCGCAATCTCAACGCGCTGGAAGTACAAACGTCGCTTCGGCAAAACTTGAGCCCGCGCGGCACCATGACAGTCAGCGCGGCGAGCAATGCCCTCATCATCAGCGATACCGAGTCCAAGCTGGAAGTGCTGCGGCAGTTGCTTGATGGCGTGGATCTTGAGGTACCGCAGGTGCAGATCGAGGCACGGATCGTTCAAGCCGATACGACCTATACGCGTTCGCTCGGCGTTCAGTGGGGAATCTCAAACGTCAATCAGTTAGGGAGCTCGAGCGGAACGTCTGCATTCAAGACCGGGACCACAGGCAGCTTTGGTGCTCAGGTATCTGACTTTCTGATCAACTTGCCGGCCAACCCCGGATTGCCATCTGTGCCAGGCGCTGGATTTTCGATCGGGAAAACCGATGGCGCCATGTTGGACGTCCGGTTATCAGCCGGTGAGTTGTTGGGATTGACCAAAGTCATCGCGGCGCCGAAAATCACCACGCTGGATAAACGAGATGCGAAGATCGCACAGGGAGAGTCCATCCCGTTCCAAACGACTTCCCTGCAGGGCACGCAGACCACGTTCGTGGATGCAAACCTGGAACTGAACGTGACGCCGCAGATCACCTCACGGGATCCAAAGGAGATCGGCAAACAGATTCTCATGAAAGTGCGAGCGACCAGAAATGCGGTCGGTGCACGGAGTAACCCCGCCGGTCCGAGCATTGACCGTCGCGAGGCCACGACGCAGGTTTTGGTTCGTGACGGGGAGACGATGGTCATCGGCGGTGTCTTCGTCGATACCCAATCGAACAACGTGGCCGGTATCCCCTATCTGTCGCGTATCCCAGTCCTGGGATGGTTGTTCAAGAATAAGACCGAAAACGTGTCCAAACAGGAGCTGTTGATCTTCCTGACGCCGACGATCGTTCGGTCCACAACTTGACAGGTCCTAGCGCGACCAGCTAATAATCGCCTCCATTGACGATGGTACGCTGTCTCAATGGGGGCGAATCCTGCGGAACGTGTCTCCTCGTCGTCTTAGAAGGCGCTCCTTCCGAGCTTTCACTCCCTAGAGTCAACCACACATAGGTCTCCGAGCCGCATGGCTAGGCGTGGCGGACGTCTGTGCGTGGACGCACTGGGGGCACAGTTCTTCTGCGAGGGCCTAGAGCGGCTGCCGATCGCAGGCGCGACAGGATCGGATGACGTAGGGACCCGTTCAGGCCTCCATCCAAGAGTGTGGGTCTTCCACATGTGCGCCATGAACATTCTTCCTGCCTTCTTCGAGCGGAGGCGGACCATAGCCGACCTTCTGTTGCGTCCCGTATGACAGCCCCTTATACCGACATACCTCAACAAACCATTCATGTAGAACTTGGAATGCGGAGTTACGCCATCCTCATTCGATGCAATCTGTTAGAGTCCATCGGAGAAGAGCTGACGCGACTCGGATGTTCCGGCAAGGTTGGGGTGGTCACCGACAGAAATCTTGCCGCGCGCTATCTCAAACGGGTGACTCGTGTCTTGAAGGCGGCTGGATATACGGTCGTCCCGATCGTACTGGCTCCCGGGGAACGGACGAAAACGCTTCGCTCCATTAGCACGATCATGAATGCGTTGGTGGATGCCAAATTCGAACGTACGTCGACGTTGCTGGCCCTGGGTGGTGGTGTGATTGGCGATCTGACGGGATTCGCGGCGGCGATTTACCAGCGTGGCATTCCCTTCGTGCAGGTTCCTACCAGCTTGGTGGCCCAAGTCGATTCCAGTGTCGGCGGGAAGACGGGTGTTGATCACCCAAAGGGAAAGAATCTCATCGGCGCGTTCAATCAACCGCGTGCGGTTCTGATCGATCCGTCGACGCTGACGAGCCTGCCGGCTCGTGAGTGGAAGGCTGGCCTTGGAGAGGTCATCAAGTACGGGGTGATTGCAGACGACGCGTTCTTTGAATATTTGGAACGACACATCGAGCCCATCCTAAAGCTGGATGATGCCTCTGTCGCGCAGATCGTGAAACGGTCGTGTGAAATTAAGGCGCAGGTCGTCTCCGAGGACGAGCGTGAAGCGGATCGGCGTCGAATTCTAAACTTTGGTCACACTATCGGCCACGCGCTGGAATCGTTGGGGGGATACCGAGGATTGATTCACGGTGAAGCCGTGGCGATCGGCATGATATACGAAGCTGACTTGGCGAGGTATTTGGGGCTGTGTGATGAAGAGGTTGTCGACCGGATCAGAGCATTGGTCAGGGCGGCCGGCTTGCCGTTCTGTCTGCCACGCGTCACGTTCAGCGCACTCTGGCGCGCCATGCAGCAGGACAAGAAAGTGTCTGCGGGGACTATCTACTGCGTGGTGCCCGAGCGAATCGGGTCGGTACGAATCGTGCCCTTGGAGAAGGACACAACCCGCGAATGGTTCGATGCAATGAGCGCGCGTGAGGCGCGGAGCGGGAAAGTCGCCACCACACAACGTTCACGGTAGGAGGGTATGGCAGCCAAGCGAACGGTCACCCAGTTGGAGCAGGCCTTGCGCGAAAAAACACGCGAGGTGGATGTCCTGCATCGTATCAGCGAGTCGATCAGCAATACCCTCGACCTGGAGTCGGTGCTTCGGCATATCGTCGATATGGTCGTAGAAGTAACCAAGGCTGATGCCTGTCTGCTCTATCTGATCTCCGACGGCAGGGACGAACTTATTTTGCGAGCCTCGAAAAATCCCCATCCCAAATTGATCGGACGCATCACCATCGGGTTAGGCGAGGGGATCACCGGCTGGGTGGCCAGGGAACGAACTCGTGTGGTGATTCCGAATAATGCCAGTGATGATTCCCGGTTCAAGTTTTTTCACAACCTACCGGAAGATCGTTACCAGGCCTTTGTCTCGGTGCCTATTACGACCAAGCAGGAGGTTGTGGGAGTCATCAATGTTCAGCACAAACGGTCGCGACGGTATCGGCCTGACGAGTTGGCATTGCTCTCGACGATCGCCACGCAGGTGGGTGGGGCCATCGAGAACGCCCGAATCTATGATCAGATGACACGCAAGGCTCTGCAACTAGACACCCTCTCACAGGTGTCGGAAACCGTGTCGTCGAACCGATTGATCGAGGATGTGTTGCAACTCATCGTCACGATGACCGCGCAAATGATGGGGTCAAAGATTTGTTCCATTATCTTATTGGACCAGGCGACAGGCGAACTGCGAATCGCCGCCACGCAAAGTTTAAGCGAACAGTATCGCCGCAAGCCGAATGTGAAGATCGGTCAGAGTATCAGCGGGCGAGCCGTTCAAGATCGTCGGCCGATCATCGTGCCCGACGTCACGAAAGAAAGCGCGTACATGTACCCGGACATGGCGGCGAAAGAAGGGCTGTGTTCGCTCCTGTGCGTGCCGATGCTGGTGCGGGAGAAAGCCATCGGGGTCATCAACACCTACACGTCCAAGCCGCATACCTTTACGCCCGAGGATGTGAAGCTGATGCAGGCCATCGCGAACCAGGCTGCAATTTCTATCGAGCATACGACGTTGCTGGAGAAGTCGTTTGAGATGCAAGAGGCGTTACAAGTCCGCAAGCTGCTCGATCGGGCCAAGGGATACCTCATGCGGGCGAAGCGGTTGTCGGAGGAGGAGGCATTCAAGCTGATTCAGCGGCAAAGCATGGACCTTCGCAAGTCCATGCGAGAAATTGCGGAAGCCATTCTGCTGGCGGGTGAAATCGAAGAGCGGGCCGACAGAAATAGGAGTTAGCCTGTTATTGCAGGCGTTCTGCGGGCCGCGCGGGAAGGAGTGGTTTTGACGGCGCACTGTTTCGGTTGGTCGGCTGCTCCCCCAATTGCCGTCTAATATCCTGAAGTTCCTTCCGCAACTCCTCGACCTCAGAATCTTTCTTTTTCAAATCTTCCCGAATGGCCCGAAGGTCGGTGTCGGTGTTTGTTTCCGTCGGTTGAGCCAAGGGCAGCGCCGGCGACGAAGGTGTCTTCACGGCAGGCGGAGTCGTGACGGAAACGGTAGGCGACGGGGCGGGCAGTCTTGCGAGCAGGTCATAATCGATGATCAGGACATTCGCCGGGTCTTCCGCAAACGCCGGGGCGAACTGATCGGGACGTAACGCTTCGGCCGGCACGAATAAGACCTGACGATTCAGCAGGCCGCTTGGCTGTGGCAGGCGGCGATTGGGCATATTCACCGTGTCAGGGTCGTCCGGCCGCTGACGGTACTCGGTCAGAGAAATGTAAAGTGAGCGGCCGTAGGCGAAGACATGGCCACTCGTCGTTTCTTTGGATGAATGCCGGCGTGGCGGTTCGGATGAGCCGATTCCCGCGCCTGCTCGTTCTCGGTATCTTCCGTTACTTCCCTGTATCAGACGAAACCCCACCTGTTGATCGGAGGCTGCCAGCTTCAACCCTTCTGCAATAGCGGGCGCGAGAAAGGCGACTTCAGCTCCTGAAAAGACGGGCACCGTCGGCTTCTGATTGGCGGTCAAGGATCGCAGCAGTCCGGTGTCTTCATGGATCATGACCCCCTGTAAGCTGCGCGCGATCAGGGCTTGGTCAAGTCGAATGGGATGACTGGCCTGAAATTGGCGATCGGGAAGACGATCCAGATAGACCGTGCCTTGCGCGGCCTCGCGGACGAGCAGGTCGACCGGCGAACCCGTCGTGCAGCCTGCAGCCACCAGAAGCCAGGCCAAGCCGAATGCGAGTGGTCGACGGCAATGCATGTGAAACGGCTCCTTCTGCGCACGCTCAGCGCGTGACCGGCATAGTGTATCACAGGAAAAATCGGAGGAGGCGAAGAACTACTCGCGCCCCTTGCTTGACAGCAGCGCGTTCAAAAGCGTATACACCGCACCTGTATGCGTTGCGGGTCAGGACAACGACGTCCCGACTCGTCGCACACATCGATACAGCAGAGGACAATGACGTCCTTTTGGTCCAATGGTAGGACCGGAAGGGCGTTTTTTTTTGCGTAGTGGCTCCTCCGGTCTGGTGCATTCCAATCGTCTGTAACCAGGAGGGCTATCAGGATGAGTGCACGTATATCAGAAGGACTCCTACTGGGGGCGATCATCATCATGATTGTCGCCGTCACGGCTCCCGCCAAGGCAGAGGAACAGAGTGCGGGAGAGGCGGCGGGAGCTGGTCAACGACTTCGAGAAGTGGAAACCCCGCCTGCGGTAATTTGTGGCGGCTGTGTCAGTCCCACCTTTGCGGGTGAGGGCAAGGGCAGCATTGTCCCTTATGGGCGCATCGAACTGGATGCGATCTACAGCAATCGAAATACGAACCCGCTCGACCCCGGTCAGTTCAATGGTTATGCGACCGCTGCCGGAAAGAGCAGCAATGCGTCTTCGACCCTCAACCCTCGCTATAGCGTGTTCGGTCTGCGAGCCGACCGGACTGATGGGAAACACACGCTAACCGGCGTCGTGGAAGCGGATTTCTACAGCCAGACCGACAATGCAGGGAATATTTCCCCCCGCCTGCGGTTAGCCAACGTGAAATACTCGCCGAATAACAGTCGGACGACCATTACGGCCGGCATGGATTGGACGCCGATCATGTCGTCCCATCCGAACCTGATCGATTTCTCCATCATGGGATACAACGGAAATCTGTGGCAGCGCCTTCCGCAGATCACCGTGAAGCATCAATTTACCGACAACGTCAACGGCCTCTTGACGGTCATGCGATTTGAGCGAGGACTGTCAGCCATTCAACCCCAGACGCAGCGACGAACCTTTCAAGGGGCCGGCGCAGCGGCGGCGACGCCCGGCAGTTGCGGGAGCAGCGGATTCGCCTGTTCTGAAAACGCCTTCAACGATCCGGTACAAATGCCCTATGTTGGAACTCGGTTCGCCTACACGGGAACCGGTGACCACGCAGGCTTCATGGTCGCGCTGAACGCGGCCTTTCGGCATTACCGATCCGCGCCTACGGCCGGAGGCATTCCCGCCGGCAACGATATCAATTCGTATCTCGTAGGGGCGGAACTCGCGGTGCCCTTGACGAGCCGGTTGAAATTTACCGGTGAGGTTGCCTATGGCCAGGCGCTGGGAGTCGAGTTTTTCCGGTATGGACAAGAGCGAAATCTTGGTACTGGAAAAGCGATTCGTACCATCGTCGGGTGGGGAGAGTTAGACTATGCCTACGATCGACGCCTCACCCTCATTGCGGGGTATGGGTTCGACAACCCGCTGAATTCCGATCTGCGCGGCACCAGCGCCGGACCGGACACTCAGTATGTCCTCAATCATCGGACCTACCTGACGGCCGTCCGCCATATTTGGGGTGACTTGTACGCTTCCTTAGAATGGAATCACCTCATGAGCGAATGGTCGACCGGGGAACACTTTGCAGGCGATAACTTCATGCTCTCAACTTGGTATAACTTCTAGCCCAGCGATGATGGCGAAAGGAGTCCACGATGAGCTCTCAGAAACCACAGGGTGTAGATGATGCGGTATCCGGTGCGGCGCCTGAGGCGCCCTCCTCGCGGCGCGAGTTTTTGGTGCACAGTTCGAGGACCGCGGTCGGCATTGGGGTCGCGGCATTGCTGGGAAACTTGGGGCATTGGGCCCTTTCCTATGCGGCCGACAAGGAACCGATCAAGATCGGCGTGTTGCACTCCCTCAGCGGCACGATGGCGATCAGCGAAGTGTCGTTGAAAGATGTGGTCTCGATGGCGGTCGAAGAAATCAACGCGAAGGGCGGACTGCTGGGACGCCCGCTGAAACTGGTCATCGTCGACCCGGCTTCGAACTGGGACCTGTTTGCGGAAAAGGCTAAACAATTGTTGGTGCAAGATAAGGTAGCCGTCGTGTTCGGCTGCTGGACGTCCGTCAGCCGGAAATCCGTCTTGCCGGTGTTTGAAAAGAACAACGGCTTGCTCTTTTATCCCGTGCAGTATGAAGGCGAAGAGTGCTCCCGGAATGTGTTCTACACCGGGGCGGCGGTCAACCAGCAGGCCGTGCCGGCCGTGGAATATCTGATGAGCAAGGAGGGGGGCGGGTTCAAAAAGTTCTATCTGCTGGGGACGGACTACGTCTATCCACGGACGACGAACAAAATTCTTCGCGCGATGTTGCTGGCCAAGAAGGTGCCCGCAGCCAACATCATGGAGGAATACACGCCGTTCCACCACCAAGACTATCAAACCATCGTCGGGAAGATTAAGAAGTTCGCCGCCGGTGGTGGCGCCTGCGTCATCAGTACGATCAACGGCGACAGCAATGTGCCGTTTTACAAAGAGTTCGCCAATCAGGGATTGCGCGCCGAAGATGCGCCGATCATGGCTTTCAGCGTCGCCGAGGACGAGCTGCGTGGAATGGACAAGACGGCTCTGGTCGGCCATCTGGCGGCATGGAATTACTACCAGAGCGTCGACACGCCGCAGAATAAACAGTTCGTGGCGAACTTCAAAGCCTACTGCAAAAAGAACAACCTGCCGGATGGAGACAAGCGCGTCACCGACGATCCGATCGAGGCGGCCTATTTTGGAGTGCATGTGTGGAAGCAAGCTGTTGAGAAGGCGGGCAGCACAGATGTCGATGCGGTTCGCACGGCTGTCTATGGACAAAAATTCCTCGCGCCGGGCGGCGAGATCATGATGGATGAGGCCAACCACCATACGAACAAGCCGGTATTGATCGGCGAAATCCTCAAGGATGGCCAATTCAAAGTCGTGTGGCGGTCAAAGGGTTTGGTCAAACCAGAACCCTGGAGCGAATACACCAACCCCGAAAAAGGATGCGATTGGGTGAAGCATCAAGGAACCTATAAAAAAGCCTGACGGGCACAGCCATTCAGGCGCCGGAAATGAATGAAGGTACGCTGCAAATGAATCTCGTCGTTGGGATGCTGTTGGTCTGGTGCTGTGTGGCATTGGGCGTGAGTGATGGATTGGCGGCGGAGGCGCTGGCGGGTGCCTCCTCGCCGATTCAGCTTGAGCAAGCGTTGAAAGACCTGTCGAGTGATGCGGAGGCGACGCGAGAGCAAGCGATTCGTGCACTGATCGAACAGGGGGACGCGACCTGGCTCCCACGCTTGGATGACTTGCGGGCCAACGCGGATCGAAGTCTGCGTATGGCGATCAAGCCGGTGGCCGATGCCTGGAGACACCGCGCCAATCTGAATAGTCCCAATGTCGATACGCGACGGTCAGCAGCCGCCGATCTCGGGACCAGCGGCCGGACGGTGGCCATTCCCTGGCTGGAGGCTGCGGCAGCGACCGAATCCCACCGTTGGGTTCGGTATGCGATGGAGGAGTCGGTGCAGTTGTTGAGGCTCGCTTCCGATGACCCGGCGGCGAAGGCTCAGGCTGCGACGAAACTGGGCGAACTGCGCAGCCAGAATGCCGTGCCGGCATTGAAGGAACTGGTGCAAGCCGCTAATGAACCGGATGGAACCGAGCAGCAGAAGACTATCGCGCGTGTGGCTGCTGCCGCCATCGATCAAATCGAAACGTGGAATGTGTGGTCGACGGCAATCGAAACGGTGTTTCGCGGCATCAGTCTGAGTTCTATCCTCCTCATCATGTCCGTGGGTCTCGCAATCGTCTTCGGGCTGATGGGTGTCATCAACATGGCGCACGGCGAACTGATGATGATTGGCGCCTATGCCACGTTTGTGATGCAGGAATGTTTTAAACTGTATCTTCCTCCAGGCTGGTTTGATGCCTACTACCTCGCGGCCCTCCCGGCCTCGTTTCTCGCTGCGGCATTATTCGGATTGCTTCTGGAAACAACGGTCATTCGCTTCCTGTACGGCCGACCGCTCGAAACGATGTTAGCGACCTGGGGCGTCAGCCTGATTTTGATCCAGGGAGCGCGCATCTATTTCGGTGATTTGACGGCAGTCGCCGCTCCGGCATGGCTCAATGGGGGGACGCAGGTCATGGTAGGGGTGTTCCTGCCCTTCAATCGGCTGTTCATCATCGGCCTCTCCGTTCTCTGTGTCACGGGGATTTATGCGGTGCTGTTCCGGTCGAGCTTGGGATTGCGGGTGCGGGCGGTCACGCAGAACCGCAACATGAGCGCCTGCTTGGGCATTCCCACCAGGAAAGTCGATGCATACACGTTCGCCTTCGGCTCGGGTCTGGCTGGTATCGCGGGCTGGGCCTTGACCTTGGTCGGCAATGTTGAGCCGGGACTCGGGCAGAACTACATCGTGGACTCATTCATGGTGGTGGTGACGGGCGGAGTCGGAAAACTTGCCGGAACGATTATTGCCTCGCTCGGCATCGGCGGATTGAATAAACTGATGGAGCCCAGTCTCGGAGCGGTCTACGGAAAGGTATTGATCCTCGTGCTGGTGATTCTCTTCCTGCAGCGACGACCCTCGGGGCTGTTTGCGGTCAAGGGGCGTCACGCCGAGGGGTAAGGATAGAGCAGGAAGAATGGCAGAACCATTGACACTACAGTCGAATGCGGAGCGAAACGAAGGCACCATCTTTTGGGTCGTCGGGTTCGTGCTTCTGTTTGTGCTTCCGGTCCTCAACGTGTTGCCGGCGGAGGATTCGTGGCTGCATGTCTCCGATTTCGCGCTGAACCGATTCGGAAAGTTCCTGGCCTTTGCCATTCTCGCGCTTGGCCTCGATTTGATCTGGGGGTATGCGGGCATTCTCAGTTTGGGACAAGGCGTCTTCTTTGGGTTGGGCGCCTACTGCATGGGAATGCACCTCATGCTCACCATCGGGAACGAGAGTGTCTACGGCAGCGCCTTGCCGGACTTCATGGTATGGAATCAGGTCACCGAATTGCCGTTTTTCTGGAAGCCGTTTTATAGCTTCACTGCCGCCGTTCTGGCCGGTCTGCTGGTGCCGGCATGTTTCGCGCTCCTGTTCGGATTTCTCGCCTTCCGCAGTCGAATCCGCGGCGTCTATTTCGCCATCATCACGCAGGCTCTGGCGCTCATGGCTTGGCTCGTCTTCAATCGGAACGAAACGAATCTTGGGGGGACGAACGGCCTGACGGACTTCAAGACAATCCTGGGCTTTCGGTTGTCTGAGCCGGGGACGCAACTGGCCCTCTATGTCATCACGGTGCTGTGTTTGGGCGGGGCCTACCTGCTGTGCCGTTGGATCATCGCCTCGCGGGCCGGCCGGGTTCTGATCGCCATTCGCGACAGCGAACAGCGAGTCCTGTTTTCCGGCTACTCACCGGCCAATTACAAACTGTTCGTCTTCGTGGTGTCGGCGGCGCTGGCAGGTCTCGCGGGGATTCTCTATGTCCCGCAAGTCGGCATCATTACGCCGGCGCAAATGGGTGTGCTGCCCTCACTTGAAATGGTGATTTGGGTGGCGGTGGGGGGCCGCGCCACGCTCGTTGGAGCCATTGTCGGAGCCGTGGGCGTCAACCTGGGCCGCAGCATCCTCACGAATCATTTTCCAGAATTGTGGCCGTTCTTTCTGGGTGGGCTCTTTGTCGTCGTTGTGCTGCTGTTTCCCGACGGGGTCATGGGGATCACCAAGAAGGTGAGCGAGAAGATCGCGGAGTGGACCGTCCGTGTACGAAAGACCCCGGCCGTCGAAGAGGAGCAGGCATGACGGAACACGGCTCCATCATCTATTTGGAAGGCGTCACGGTTGATTATGACGGCTTCAAAGCCTTGAACAATTTGAATTTCATCGTCAACCATCAGGAACTCCGAGTGGTGATCGGGCCGAACGGCGCGGGGAAGACGACATTGCTGGACGTCATTTCAGGCAAGACCAAGCCGGCAGCGGGACGTGTGATCTTCGGCAAGGATACGGATCTCATCGGTATGCGGGAGTACGAGATTACGCAGCTCGGAATCGGGCGGAAATTTCAGGCGCCGTCCATCTATGGCAATCTTACCGTCTGGGAGAACCTGGACCTGTCGTTGAGCCGTCCCAGCAAGGGGGTCTTGTTTACGTTGAGGGGCCAGTCCACGGCGGCGGAACGGCAGCAGATCGACGAGGCCTTGGAGACCATTGGATTGACGGAGCAGGTGCGTCTGCGAGCGGGATCGCTGTCTCACGGCCAGAAACAATGGCTCGAAATCGGCATGGTGATTCTACAGGATCCGGAGTTGCTGCTGGTGGATGAACCGGTGGCGGGCATGACAGACGAGGAGACCGCACAAACGGGGCGGTTGCTCCAGTCGCTGGCGGAGAAACACGCCATTATCGTCATTGAGCATGATATGGAGTTTGTGCGGCAGATCGCGCGAATCGTGACGGTGCTGCACGAAGGGACCGTCATTTGCGAGGGGCCGGTGGAGAAGGTGCAGGCTGACGACAGAGTAAGAGAGATTTATCTGGGGCGTCAGAAAGTGGCGCATGGGTAGCAGGATGGTGAACAGTATCTCCGACATCGTTATCGGCTCGACAAGCGCCTCGATCTTCCGTGGAGGGTATGCGCCTCCTCCGTTTCTGTCTCGCCGGCGGCCTTACCGGAAGCCCTGTTGAACCTCCTGGGGGAGTAATCGAAGCCATACTATGTTGCGGCTAGAGAAGGTCAACGTCTACTACGGCGAAAGTCATATTCTTCGGAACGTCTCGTTTCACATTGAGGCGGGCCAGGTGGCCTGCGTGATGGGGCGGAACGGTGTCGGCAAGTCTACGACCCTCAAGGCCATCATGGGTCTCTTGCCGGTGCGTAGCGGCCAAGTCCTCTTCGATGGAGCGGATATTACAAAAACGTCGACCGACCGGCGGGCCAAGGCGGGTCTTGCCTATGTGCCGCAGGGGCGAGAGATTATTCCGCATTTGACGGTGCGCGAAAATCTCCAACTGGGTTATTGGGCGCGCGGGAGCACCGGGAATGGAAGTTCAGAAAAGGCCGCCTTCGACGAGGTCTATTCGCTATTCCCCAAGCTCACACAGATTCTGGAGCGGCCGGGCGGTGTCTTGAGCGGTGGGGAGCAGCAGCAACTGGCCATTGGACGCGCGATTCTGTCGAATCCAAAAGTCTTGCTGCTCGATGAACCGACCGAAGGCATTCAACCTTCCATCGTGGATCAGATCGAGGACGTGATCATCGGTTTCAAAACGGCGCGCCGGTTCGCGATTGTCCTGGTCGAGCAGGGCCTGCATTTTGCCGCCCGGCTGGCCGACAGTTATGTCGTGATGGCCAAAGGAGCGGTGATGGCGGCGGGGAAGAAGGATGAGCTGAGTGCCGAGATGGTAAAGCAGCATTTGACGGTGTAGGGCCGGAAGTTTTTTAAGAGACATTGCCGTCTCACCATCTCGCCAGCGCGCGCAGACCTGATGCTCGTTATTCCTCGCATCGCGCACCTCGCAGAATGCGCACGATGAGGCTGTGCACGCTCGATGCGCGCACATTGCAAGCCACCCATGGAGCGCTTATGCGGCTCGTGACCCCTGGGAAAAGAGTCCGAACGATTCTGTTGATCTGATTGGCTTCTCTGGCTAGTATGTCTCCCGCGTCCCGTGCAGTTTGGTTTTTCAACCTGAGGGGAATGGTTCTGAAGACATTTTTTAAGATGCCTTTTGTAGCATGTCTACTTACTTTGGGAGCTTGCGCCACGGGCCACTACACCCCACTTGCCGGAGTCGATAAGGATCAGGTTGAGCAGCTCAAGGAGAACGTCTATCGGGTCGAGTATCGCGTCAGTTCATTTACGTCGCAGGAACAGTTGGATGCCTATTTGCGCCGGCGTTGCGCAGAATTGACGCTGCGGGAGGGCTACGATTTCTTCCACCTTGCGCAGCGCGCCGATGTCCTGGCACTCTCACGCCGCACTTCGATGACGGTGACGATGTATAAGGGACAGAAGCCAGCCGGAGCCGTTGATCTCTACGATGCGAAGGCTGTCTTGGCTGAGTCGGCGGCGGTTTTACAGCATGAGTAACGAATGACGTGTGACGAGGTCCGGATATGCATCTGACACCGCGTGAGCAGGAAAAGCTGTTGATCTATGTGGCGGCCAATCTGGCCAAAGAACGCAAGGGGCGGGGGCTGAAGCTCAACCACCCTGAAGCGATCGCATTGATCACGGCCGAGATTCTGGAAGGGATTCGCGACGGCAAGTCGGTGTCGGAACTGATGAGTTATGGCGCCACGCTGCTCACTCGAAAAGATGTCATGTCGGGCGTACCGGAGATGATCCCTGAACTTCAGGTTGAGGGCACGTTCTCGGATGGCACGAAGCTGGTGACCGTCCATGAACCGATTCGATAGGTGATGGGATGAAGAAGACATCCAAGACTGCTTCGAAGAAGTCTCAGTCGAAGACGGCCCCCCCGGCCAGCGTTCGCCAGGGACCAAAGCCGGTACCTATCATTCCCGGTGAAGTGATTCTCGGGGAAGGCGACATCATCGCGCTGCATGGCCGGCAGACGGTAGAAGTGACCGTGTCCAACACTGGAGATCGACCGATTCAAGTGGGGTCGCATTGCCATTTCTTCGAGGCCAATCGTGCGCTAAGGTTTGATCGCGAGACGAGTTATGGCTTTCGGTTACTGGTACCGGCGGGGACTGCCGTGCGGTTTGAGCCTGGTGAGTCGAAGCGCGTGACGCTGGTCGCGCTCGGCGGTAATCGTGTGGCCTATGGCATCAATGGTTTGGTCAATGGGCGCTTGGATGACGCCAGGGTGAAGCAACAGGCACTCGACTGCGCCCGACAACTGGGTTTCATCGCGAAGAAATCGTAAACAGGCAGTGAGTGTGTCACGAAAGGAGAACGGCTGCTCAAAACGGTCATCCAGCAAGGCCGCAGGCGACGCCAGGGCCGGAGGCGTACTCTTGTGGGTACGTTGAGGACTCCCGCAAGCCGAGAACGACGTTGGGGGCCGTTTTCAGCAGCCGCTTAGTATGAAGATTCCAAGACGCCAATACGCCGACCTCTATGGACCTACGACCGGTGATCGTATCCGACTGGCCGATACGGATCTGTTGATCGAAATCACGCGCGATCTGACCGTGCCTGGTGAAGAGGCGAAGTTCGGTGGCGGCAAGGTCATTCGAGACGGCATGGGACAGTCTCCGGCTGCCACCAGAGCCAAGGGGGCGCTGGATCTCGTCATCACGAATGCCATCATCATCGATTGGTGGGGCGTGGTCAAGGCCGATATCGGGATTCGCGCCGGGCGCATCGTGGGCATCGGCAAATCCGGGAACTCCGATCTGATGGATGGCGTGACGAAGGGGATGGAGATCGGCCCCTGCACGGAGGTGTTGTCGGCAGAAGGTAAAATCATCACGGCCGGCGGTATCGATACGCATATCCATTTCATCTGCCCGCAGATCATCACCGAGGCGCTGGCGAACGGACTGACGACGCTCATCGGGGGCGGCACCGGCCCGGCCACCGGGACGAATGCCACGACCTGCACGCCGGGGCCTTGGAACATACACCGCATGCTGGAGGCGGCGGATGGCTTTCCGATCAATCTGGGATTTCTGGGCAAGGGGAACTCGTCGCTGCCGGAGGGATTGAACGAGCAGGTCGAGGCAGGTGCCATCGGGCTGAAGTTGCATGAGGACTGGGGGACGACGCCGGCCGCCATCGATACCTGCCTCGGCGTGGCGGAACGCTACGATGTGCAGGTGGCGATCCATACCGACACGATCAACGAAGCCGGGTTCGTCGAGGACACGATCAAGGCGTTCAAGGGACGGACCATTCACTCGTTCCACACGGAAGGTGCCGGCGGAGGTCATGCGCCGGACATCATCAAGGTCTGCGGCGAGCCGAACGTGTTGCCTTCCTCGACGAATCCGACCATGCCGTTCACGGTCAATACGATGGATGAACATCTCGATATGCTGATGGTCTGCCACCATCTGAACCCGCGTGTGCCGGAAGACATCGCGTTTGCTGAGTCGCGAATCCGCCGTGAAACGATTGCCGCCGAGGATATCTTGCACGACATGGGCGCAATCAGCATCATGTCCTCCGATTCTCAGGCGATGGGCCGGGTTGGCGAGGTCATCATTCGTACCTGGCAAACGGCGCATAAAATGAAAGTCCAGCGAGGGCATTTGTCGGAACACGGTATAGAGAAGCAGGACGGCCAGCATGATAACTGGCGTGCGCGACGCTACGTGGCGAAGTACACGATCAATCCTGCCATTGCGCATGGAGTGGCTCATGAGGTGGGGTCGATCGAAGTCGGCAAGCTGGCGGATCTCGTGTTGTGGAAACCGGCTTTCTTCGGGGTCAAGCCTGAGATCGTCTTGAAGGGTGGGTTCCCAATGTCGGCAGCCATGGGCGATCCCAACGCCTCAATCCCGACACCACAACCGGTGTTGACGCGGCCCATGTTCGGAAGCTTTGGCCGCGCGCCCTTCTCCACGAGTCTCACCTTTCTCTCTCAGAAAGCCTTGGAGCGAGAGGTGCCGAAGCAGTTGGGGTTGCAGAAACGCGTCGCGGCGGTCAAAGGCTGCCGACACATCGGTAAGCGGGATTTGAAATTGAACGATGCGTTGCCACGGATTGAGGTCGATTCCGAAACGTATGAAGTGCGCGCGAATGGGGAATTACTCACCTGCGAGCCGGTGGCGGTGTTGCCGATGGCGCAACGCTACTTCCTGTTTTAATCAGAATGCTGAAACAGACCCCCATCGTTCTCGGCTCGGCACAATCCTCAACGGACCCCCGCGGGTACGCCTCCGGTTGTACTTCGCCTGCGGCCTCGTTGGATGGCCTGTTTGAGCATTCTGGAGTTGAGGAGAGGGTTTCGTCATATGCTTAATACGCTTTCGATGCTTCATGGCCTCCGGTTTATCGATAGCTTCTTTCCCTCCGGGGGGTACGCCTATTCATCGGGGTTGGAAGCGGCGGTGCACGGCGGCGCGGTGCGTTCTGGGGACGATCTTTTTCTCTATGTCGAGGATATGTTTCGGCATGGTGTGGCGCACCGCGAAGCCGTGGCAGTGGCGGTAGCCCATGAAGCCCTTGTTCGCAACGACATCCAGGCGGTGCTGTGGATCGATCATGAGCTACATGGGATGAAGCTCGGATGTGAGTCGCGGGTGGCGAGTCAACAGATGGGGCGGCAAGTGGTGAAGATTGCGGTGGAGCATCTAGACGCGCATGCCGTGGTACGAGAGTTTTATGCCGCGATGGAGGCAGAACGGACGCCGGGTCATTTTCCCGTTGCTCTGGGTTTGACGCTGGCGAATGCCGGTTGGAACAAAATGGAGACCATCGCCGCATTCTGTTACCAAACAGCCGTTGGGTTTGTGTCGGCGGGGTTGAAACTCTTGCCGATCGGACAGCGTGAGGGGCAACATCTGCTCGAGCGCTGGATGCCGATGCTCGATGACTGCGCCAGCCGTGCCAGCGAGGCACAGCCAATGACCGCTTGGACACCAATTCAGGACATCTATGCCATGCGACACGGCCGCTTGGAGTCGCGGCTCTTCCGATCGTAAGAGCTGATGGTAGATAGTAAGGGCGAGGAGTGGAGAGTATCCGAATCAGGTCTTTCTATCGGCCGCATGCCATATGCAATGTGCGAGTGAGGGACTGATGCATCGTGAAGACGAACATTTCTGTGGGAGCGGGCACCCAACCGAGGCGCGGGCGAAGGGCATTCCCATCATCGGGATTGGGGGTCCGGTCGGATCGGGCAAGACGGCGCTGGTGGAAGCACTCTGTCTGAAATTGCGTGATCACTACAGCTTGGCGGTGGTGACCAATGATATTTTCACGAAGGAAGATGCGGAGTTTCTGACGAAACGCGGCGCGCTCCCGCAGGATCGAATTCTTGGGGTTGAAACCGGCGGCTGCCCGCATACGGCGATTCGCGAAGATGCGTCCCACAATCAGGCTGCGCTCGACGATTTGCTGAAGCGTCATCCCGATGTCGAGCTGATGTTCGTCGAAAGCGGTGGTGACAATTTGGCTGCCACCTTCAGCCCGGAACTGGTCGATCGCGTCATCTATGTGATCGATGTGGCGGCCGGGGACAAGATTCCGCGCAAGGGCGGGCCGGGGATCACCCGCTCAGACCTGTTAGTCATCAATAAAATCGATTTAGCCCCGCATGTCGGCGCGGATCTCGCGGTGATGGACCGGGATAGCCAAAGAATGCGTGGCGAGCTGCCTTTCATCTTCACCAATCTCCATACGGGTCAGGGCCTGGATCGAGTGATCGAATGGATCGAACTGGCCCTGCCATTGCGCGTGCACCATCACTAAGTAGTCAGGCGTCCATGCCGACTCCGCTCTCCAACCCGCCTGACCTGTCGAATGTCGGACGTGTCGGCCGACTCGACTTGCATTATGCGCGGCAGGGTCAGCGGACTATTCTTGCCAAGTCGCGCTGCACCAGTCCCTGGCATCTCTTCCCGCCGATGTATTTGGATACGTCCGGCTCTGCCTTCACCTCTCTCGTCAATCCATCCGGCGGGTTCGTGGCAGGCGATCATCTGTCGATTCATGCGTCGCTGGAACGCGACGCCCATGCCCTGTTCTCGACACCGTCGGCGAATCGCGTCTACCACTCATTGGGTGAGGAGGCCAGGCAAACGGTTCACCTGTCGATAGAGCCGGGTGCCGTTCTCGAATGGTTCCCGGAGGTGACGATTCCATTTGCCGGTTCACGATTCGTACAAGCAATGGATGTGCGGCTCGCGAAGGGAGCGACCGTATTGATCTGGGATAGTCTTGCTTCCGGCCGTATAGCCAGAGGAGAGCGGTGGGCCTTTGCCTCCTTGCGGAATGAGATTCGGATCACGACCGCGTCCGGCGACCAATTGCTTGAGCGCAATGAAGTGAGGCCGGATCAGGGGCAGGCCGGTTTGGTGTCCGCGTACGACTATGTTGCATCATTCTTCGTGGTGAGTGATGCGACCGATGCGGCCACGTGGGCATCGTTGCGCAGAACCGTGGCAGAGATCCTGGAGGGTTGGGCCGGTGATGTATTGGGAGGAGTGACGGAACCGACAGTTCCAGGGCTGGCCGTCAAACTCGTCGCCCGATCGGGACAGGCTCTGGTCGAGGCCCAGGATGCCTTGTGGCATGCTATCCGCATTGGGTCGCTCGGCTTAGCGAGGCCTGAGTTGCGCCGGTACTAAGGTTGGATTAGGGTTGGGGCGTGGGCTTGCGCGGACTCGTTTTCGGCTTGGGTTTAGCCAGTCCGGATTCTTTTTCGGCCAGTTGGCGCCGCACCGATTCAAGCTCCTCTTTGACTCGCTGCAACTCTTCCGCTTGCTTGACGACCAAATCCTTCGTGGCTTGGAGCTCCTGCTGGAGGCGGCTCTGGTCGGGTACAGGGGAGGGCTTGGCTGGCCGGGCCTCTCCGACGCTGCCGGGCTCGACCGGCTGCGGAGCAGCAGCTGGAGGAAGTTGGGTGAGGCCCTTGACGGCAATGGCAATACGAGGCTGTTCCGGCTCGATGATCATCCAGGATTGCGGGGCATCGGCTTCTACCATAGCCTCTTCAGGACGGAAGGCGAGTCCGTAAGACCTGAGTCGTGCATCGGCTTGCCCTGGCTGGGTTCGGTAGTGAGCGACTGTGACTCGGAACACATTGCGGTACAGGTAGAGGGTTCCGTCCGTCACCATACCATCGTCCTTCACTAAGAACTTCACCCGTTGATTCGGCTCCGCCTCCCTGAGGGCCTTGCTGATGAGCGGGGCTAAGAACGCGATTTCTTCGTGAGAAAAGAGCGGATAGCCGCCCTGTCCATCCACGGGTTTGGCCCGCTCGACTCCAGAGATGAGGAGCCCTGCCAGGAGCTGCGCAGTCTGCGCGGGCGAGATCTCTGCCGGATGTGAAGCTTGGAAGATGCTCGGCGGGCCGCTGAACCGTGCCGTGGTGCCTCGAGTTCCCAACCGCTCGAGGACGACGGTTCCTAATGGCCCATCGCCGATTCGTATGATGCTGCCGGTTCCGTTGCAGGCTGAAAGCAGTAGGCCGGAGAGGACGGCGACCATGACCAATCCGAGGGCGACAGGACGCCGGAATGGCCGGGTGAGCCGCTGTGTGAACTCACGCTGCATGGGGCCGGATTGTACCACAGGGGGTCAGTCGAACTGCATGGTTTCCCTCAGAAAAGTCTGGATCAAGTGGTTGACAGTCCGTTCTGGCTGGTGGTATACACACGGCACCATTTTTCGGGGACAACGGAGTCTCCGACGGGCGCTTCGTTCCGACTATTAATCGCACACAGGACAACGACGTCCTCCGATCCACATCCGTGGGTTTGAGGGCGTTTTTTTTTCAGGATGCTGAAATCGGCCCTCAACATCGTTCTCAGTCGCTCAGCCACCTTCACGTGCGGCTCCCAGTGCGACTCGGTGTCCGAGCTCATTGCGGCCTCGTTGCATGACCGATTTGACCATACTGTCACAGTACGGGAAACCTGTTGATGCGGTCGTTACGGATTGCCATGGCACAAATGAACCCGACGGTCGGTGACCTGCCGGGCAATGTTCGCCGCATTACGGGCTGGATGCGAGAGGCTCGCCGGGCGCGCGTGGACTTGGTGGCCTTTCCGGAGCTGGCTATCACCGGGTACCCGCCGGAAGATTTGCTGTTCAATCCGCGCTTTATCGACGAGACGTATCGTGCATTGAAGGCGGTGGCGGCGGAGGCGCGCGGGCTGGTGGTCGTGGTCGGTTATGTTGGACGAGGGACGACGACCGGTCCGTTTCCCGATCCGTCCTGTCTGCCTTCCGCCGGGCGACATGCTCTGTATAACGCGGCCGCCCTGCTGTCCGATCGTCGCGTGCTGGCCAGCTACTGTAAGCGACATTTGCCGAACTACGGGGTGTTCGATGAGAGCCGTTATTTTCACCCCGGCCGCCGTCTGCCGCTCCTGGTGCTGAACGGCACCGCGATCGCAGTCAACATATGCGAAGACATTTGGTTTCCGGAGGGACCCACTAGGGTGCAGGCCGCAGCGGGTGCCGAAGTCATCGTGAATATCAACGCATCTCCGTTTCACATGGGCAAGTGCCGGAGGCGCGAGCAAGTGTTAGCGACGAGAGCGCGGGACAACCGGGTCATCGTGACTTACACCAATATGGTCGGGGGCCAGGATGAACTGGTCTTCGACGGCAGTAGCTTGATTGCCGATCAGACGGGCGAGATCATCGCGCGAGGGAAGGCGTTTGAGGAAGATCTGATCATTGCGGATCTCAATGTTGCGGCCGTGGGTCGGGCGCGTCTGGCGCAGGGGCGTAAGAAATCGGTGCCTCCTCGGGTGGCGGCGCTGGTCGACCGAATTGACGTACGGTTACCGGCCAGGAAGTCCCGGTCGCTGGCAGTTCCGGCGCTGGGTCCCCAATTGGAGACGCTCGATGAGGCCTATCGAGCCTTGGTCCTCGGGGTGCAGGATTATGTCCGGAAGAACGGCTTTAAACGTGTCGTCATCGGATTAAGCGGTGGAGTTGACTCGGCCATCACGGCAGTCATTGCGGTGGATGCTCTCGGCGCGGAGAACGTGCTCGGGGTCTTCATGCCGTCGCCCTACACGTCGAAGGTCAGCCGCGAGGATGTGGCCGATTTGAGCCGTCGGCTTCACATCCAGGTGGACACGCTGTCCATCACGTCGACGTTCAAGAGTTATCTGCGTACGCTCACCCGATCCTTCAAGGGCTCTCCTCCCGATACGACCGAAGAAAATCTCCAAGCCCGCATCAGGGGCAACCTTTTGATGGCCTACTCGAATAAGTTCGGCCATCTCGTCTTGACGACCGGCAACAAGAGTGAGATGAGCGTGGGCTATGCGACGCTCTACGGCGATATGGCGGGCGGGTTTGCCGTCATCAAGGATGTGCCGAAAACCATGGTCTATGAACTCGCGCACCTGAGGAATTTGGTCGGGCCGTCTCCCGTGATCCCGAAGCGTATTCTGGAACGCGCTCCCACGGCAGAACTGCGCCCCGACCAAAAGGATGAAGACAGTTTGCCGCCGTACTCCCAGTTGGATCCCGTTCTGAAAGCCTATGTGGAAGAAGACCGGACGTTGGAAGACATCGTGGCCATGGGATTTGATCGAGCGACCGTGGCTCGGGTCATGACCATGGTGGACCGAAGCGAGTATAAGCGGCGCCAAGCGCCGCTGGGGATCAAGATTACGTATCGGGCGTTCGGCAAAGATCGGCGCATGCCGATCACGAACGGGTATCGATAGCAACGTGCGGTATCACGATCGACAATGACGTCGGTCAGCGAGGCTGGCAATGGCGCCAGAGAATAAGGGCTCGTGGCCTCATACAGAGGCTGGCGACACAATGTTGTTTATTCTTTGGGAGGTGCCATGCAAGCGCTCGGAAGACAAGATGTGCGAGGGTGGGTCTGTGGATTCATGATGGCAGCAACGTTGTTGGTCGGCTCGAATGGTCAGGCGCAAGATGTCGAGGTCGTGGCACCTAAGGCGATGGACAGCTTGATGGACACGACTAAGCACCCGGTGTCGGTCACGATGGCGATGCAAGCGGACAGCTTTTTTGGATTCAATCCATCTATTTACGGGACCTACGGCCTGACCGACAATGTCGCGCTCGCCTTCAACTTTACCTATTGGACCATGATCAGCGGAGTAGGAGTCCACGACAATGCGCCCTGGCTGGAAACGGATGTGGGCTTGAATTTCACCTTCCTGGAGAAGCGGTTATCGGTCACGCCAATGATCGGGTTCGTACATGGTCAGCTCTTGTCGTCGCGGGGGGGATTCTTTCCGAACGGCGGAGGAAGTGTGAACGAGCGCACTACTGCGTTTGAAGGCGCCGTGCCGAATGTGACCATGAACTACCTCGACAATCGCTTCGAAGGTGAGTTCTATTTGGGTTACTACAAGGCGATCCGGAGCGAAGGCGGAAGCGGCGGCGGGGGCGCGATCGACTGTGCCAATCCCGGCGGCACCAACTGCTTGGGCCCGGCTCTGGCGGGTGGTCGCGGCACCTGGGACTTTCTGCACTATTGGGTGAGCGCCGGGGTACGCATGAACAGCATGTGGTCGTTGGGGGCCCATTACGAACATCTGCTGACGACCCGTGACAGCAGCGCGCCGGGAGCGGCACAGGACTACTATCGCTGGATCGGACCGTATGTCGAGATGAAATTGCCGGGGAACATGGCGTTCCGGTTCACGGCGGGGAAAGACCTGACCGACAATCAGGATTTCTACAAATTGAAATTTACCAAGGCCTTTTGATTCCGGCCAGCCGCGTGACGCTCGGGACGAGGAGGGTGCGCCTTTCTGGTCCCGAGCTTCCCGATGCGAAGGAGGCTCGATCGTGACCAAACTGAAGCGTTCCGGCATCCTACTCTGTTCAGGGTTGGGACTGCTCATGGCGTTGCTGATAGGAATTGCTGACGCCGGGGCGCAAGACGCGCCATTGAAAGTCGATAGCGGCGATACGGCCTGGGTGCTGGTGTCGTCGGCGTTCGTGCTGGCGATGCTGATGCCAGGACTCGCGCTGTTCTACGGCGGATTGGTGCGCACCAAAAACGTGCTCGCGACCATCATGCAGAGCGTCATGATCTTGAGTGTGGTCAGCGTGCTGTGGGTGCTGTTCGGGTACAGCCTGGCTTTCGGGCCGGATAAAGGCGGAGTGATTGGCGGGTTGGACTGGGTCGGGCTCAGCGGGGTCGGTGCCGAGCCGCATCCACTCTACGGGCCGACGATTCCTCACCAGGCGTTCGTATTGTTTCAGCTGATGTTTGCGGCGATCGCTCCGGCATTGATTACGGGTGCTTTTGCTGAACGGAAGCGTTTTACGTCGGTTGTGCTGTTCGCAGCGATCTGGTCGATTGTGGTCTATGTACCGCTGGTGCACTGGATTTGGGGGGGGGGATGGTTGGCCAAATTGGGTGCCTTGGATTTTGCCGGAGGAGCGGTCATTCACATCAGCTCGGGCGCGTCGGCCCTTGTCTGCGCGATTATATTGGGCAAGCGGAGAGGGTACGGAACAGATTATATGGCACCGCACAATCTCCCGATGACGCTGCTCGGGACCGGCTTTCTGTGGTTCGGCTGGTTTGGTTTCAACGGCGGCAGCGCGCTGGGCGCGAATGGCATTGCCGTGTCGGCCATCCTCGCAACCCATACGGCAGCGGCCATGGGCGCCATGGCTTGGTGTGGGGTCGAGTGGGCGCATCGCGGCAAGCCTACCGTACTGGGGGTGGCCAGTGGCGCCGTCGCTGGACTCGCGACGGTGACGCCCGCGGCAGGCTATATCAGTCCACTTTTCGCTCTGGCGATCGGTGCCGTGGCCGGTATGGCCTGCTACGCGGCGATTGTCTGGAAGGGGCGATTCGGCTATGATGACTCGCTTGACGTCGTGGGGATTCATGGAGTCGGGGGGGTGATCGGGATTCTTGCCACCGGGCTCTGTGCCAGCAAGCTCATCAATCCCGCCGGCGCCGATGGGCTGTTCTATGGTAATCCGGGCCTCTTCGGCATCCAGCTTCTCGTCGTGGTGGTCACGGCGATTTTCTCGATGGTCGGCACATTTGTCATCCTCAAACTGGTCGATTCCATGACGGGGCTGCGGGTGTCTTCTGAAGAGGAAGCGACCGGACTGGATTTGAGTCAACATAACGAACGGGCTTATTCGTGAATGACGCCATCGGCTGAGAGCGGTCGGCGGTTCTAGGAGGCAAGGATGAAATTAATCGAAGCCATCGTCAAACCGTTCAAGCTCGACGAGGTCAAAGACGCTCTGCTGGAAATCGGGATTCAGGGCATGACGGTGACGGAAGTGAAAGGTTTTGGCCGCCAGAAGGGCCATAAGGAAACGTACCGTGGTCAAGAGTACACCATTGAGTTCGTGCCGAAGGTAAAGATTGAGGTAGCGGTCAACGATAGCCAGGTCCAGCGTGTGCTGGAAACCATTACGCGCGCCGCTAAAACCGGGAGCATCGGCGACGGAAAAATCTTCGTGCGGGACCTCAGCGCGGCCGTCAGAATTCGCACGGGTGAGACGGGGGAAAGCGCGCTCTAAGTATGGCCCAGCCACTGGATACGGGTTCGCACATGTTGCACGAGTCAGCCTCCGCAGAGGGGGCGCATCTGCTGGCGGAGCAGCGCGAGGCGATTCATCAACGGCTGCTGGCCGGTGCGTCGGGTGACGAGGTGGTGGCGGCGACCACGGATTTGGTCGACGGCTTGATCGTCGGACGGTACCGCACCGCGGCGCGGACGGGAGGCGAGGCTCTCACGACCGCCGGATTTCAGCATTGCTGCCTGGTCGCGTTGGGTGGCTATGGCCGGCGGGAGTTGGCGCCCCACTCTGATATCGACCTGATGTTTCTGTTTCACCCCGATGCGGCGAAGGTCATTCCTGAGCTGGTGAAACAGGTGCTCCATCCCTTGTGGGACAGTGGGTTTCAGGTCGGCCATAGCGTCCGTACGATTCAGGATTGCGTGGATTTGGGACTGGCCGATTTGACGGTTCGCACGTCGATGATGGAAGCGCGGTTTCTCGCCGGCAGCGCCGAGCTCTTTCAGCAATTCCATGCGCGCTACGTCAGAAAAGTTGTGTCGAGGGGATGCGATGCCTACCTGGAGCAGAAAGTTGCCGAGCGACAACGCGAGTATCAGAAATTCGGCGAGACGGTGTATTTGCTGGAGCCGAACGTCAAGAAAAGCCAAGGCGGGTTGCGTGACTTGCACCTGCTGCAATGGGTCGGGTTGGCGCGGTATCAGGCGCCCACGATTCGTGAATTGTCCGACCGCGGGATTCTGTCTCAAGCCGACTACCGAGCAATCAAGGAGGCGAGGGAGTTTCTCTTGCGCATTCGTTCCTTTCTCCATATTCGGGCCGGCATGGCGCAGGAAATTCTGACCTTCGATGAGCAAGTCTGGTTGGCTACACAGCTCGGCTTCACCGATCGACCGCATCTTCTCGCGGTCGAGCAGTTCATGCAGCAGTACTATCGCCATACCATGGGGCTCCACGCCGCCTCGATGCGCTTTGTGGAACGCTGCCGCCGCCGCTCATTATGGCAGCGGCTCGTCCGATGGTTGCCGTCGCCACGGATCGATCAGTACTTCGTTGTTGACGGCCAAGCGTTGACGGTGCCCGTCGAGTTACGTTCCCAGGTGCTGGATCGGCCGGCCACGCTCTTGAGGCTCTTTGACCTGGCACGTTCGAGAAAACTGAGCATCGATCCATCGCTGCTGGAAGACATTCACCGCCATGCGGAGATGTTGTCGGTCGAGGGGTTCCGTACGCCGGAGACGGCCAGTACGTTCCTGTCGATTCTGGCGGGGCCTGGCACGGCGCGAACATTGGAAGCCATGCATCGCGCGCACCTGTTGGAGAAGCTGGTGCCGGCCTTTTCGCGCGTGCGCGGACTGATGCAATTCAATCAATACCACAAGTACACGGTCGATGAGCATAGCCTCCTGGCGGTCGCCAAGGCCGAAGCCTTAGCCGAGCACGAAGGCGTGCTCGGTGAGGTGTATCGGGAGATCAAGCGGAAGGACCTGCTGCATTTAGCGGTGCTGCTCCACGATTTGGGCAAAGGGCATGAGGAAGACCATAGCGAAGTCGGTAAACGATTGGCCGAAGATACGGCGGCATTGTTGGGATTCGATGAGCGGGACACCCGAACGCTCGTCATGCTCGTCCACCGGCACTTGCTGATGGCCCATACGGCGTTTCGCCGGGATCCCTACGATGAAAAGGTGTTACTGCCGTTTGCCCGTGAAGTCGGTACGCCCGAGGTGCTACGCAAGTTGCTGGCGCTGACGGCGGCGGATATCGGCGCGGTCGGCCCGGACGTTCTGACGAAATGGAAAGAGTCTCTGTTGGTCGAATTGTATCTGCGGGCCATGCAGGAAGTATCCGGTGAGCGTGAGACGGTCGATGAGCCGCAGCGATTGGCGCGTGTCGTCGCCGAGGTGGCGTCGCAACGGGCCTCGGATCCGGATCTTCCAACAGACAAGTCGTGGATCCAATCGGAGCTGGAAGAGTTTCCACTTCGTTATGTCTATGGGACATCCGCGCGGCGTATTGCCGCGCATCTCGCCGCGATCCGTGGTCTGCAGGTGGGCGGAGTGATGGTCGATACCGATTTCAATGTGCAGCTGGGGACCTGTGAATATGTGGTGGTCGCGCATAACGATCTGATTCCCGGTTTGTTTTCAAAAATTGCCGGTGTCATGGCGGCGGGCGGTTTGCAGATTCTGGATGCCCAAATTGTGACGCGAAAAGACGGGATCGTCGTTGATACGTTCCAAGTCGCAGATCCCGACTATCCAGGCCCTCCTCCTGCGGAACGGCGGCAGTCCAACGGCCATACAAATACGGGGGGTATTG
>CAZBNV010000047.1:20881-33171 GCA_964493335.1 uncultured Nitrospira sp. | reverse complement strand
TGATTCAGGAAGCCGAGAGTCCGGGATTCAAGTGTGTCGTGATGCCGATCAAGATCTAGCAACAAAAATGCCTTTACACAGGATGCTCAAAATGGCCGTCCGGCAAGGCCGCAGTGAGGTGCACGGCGCGATGAATAAAGAGCGCCACGTTTGTGCACGCCGGCGAGACGGTGAGCCGGCAGTGTCTTTCAGTCGCCGCCGGCGGACGTTTTCAGCATCCTGCTAGGAGTTGAATGGCCAAGGACGATCAGCAGGACAATTCTACCAAGCCCAAATCCGACAGTTACAGCGCGGATCAAATCAAAGTTCTCGAAGGACTCGACGCCGTCCGGAAGCGGCCGGCGATGTACATCGGCAGCACCGGGCCGGATGGCTTGCACCATCTCGTCTATGAAGTCGTCGACAACAGTGTCGACGAGCATATGGCCGGGTTCGGTGAGGCGATCGAGGTCACGATCCATATCGACGGCAGCGTCACGGTTGTGGACAACGGGCGTGGTATTCCGACCGGGATGCACTCCACGCAAAAGAAGTCCGCTGCGGAAGTCGCCCTCACCGTCCTGCACGCGGGCGGGAAGTTCGAACAGGGCGCCTATACGGTTTCGGGCGGTCTGCATGGGGTCGGCATCTCGGTGGTCAACGCCCTGTCCGAGTGGCTGGAGCTTGAAATCTGGCAAGACGGCCAAGTCTTTGAGCAACGCTATGAGCGCGGCAAATCGACGGCGCCGCTGGGCGTCACGGGCAAAACCAAACGCCGCGGAACGAAGGTGCGGTTCATGCCGGATGGCCAGATCTTCGAAACGTTGGAATTCAGTTTCGATGTCTTGGCGCAACGGCTTCGCGAACTCGCCTTTCTCAACAAGGGTCTGGCCATTACGCTCAAGGATGATCGATCGGAGAAAGAGCAGGTCTTCCACTACAAGGGAGGCATCGTCTCCTTTATCGACCATTTGAACGAAGCGAAGACGCCGTTGCACAAACCCATCTACATCCAAACTGAACGGGCGGAACTCATCCTTGAAGTGGCGTTGCAATACAACGACGGATATGCCGAAAACCTCTTTTCGTTCGCGAACAATATCAACACGAAAGAGGGCGGAACCCATTTGGTGGGTTTCAAGGCGGCGCTGACCCGCACCATCAACAACTACGCCAACGCGAATGATCTCCTCAAGAAAGAAACCGAATCGCTGAGCGGTGACGATGTACGCGAAGGCCTGACCGCCGTGGTCAGTGTGAAGGTTCGCAACCCGCAGTTCGAAGGCCAGACGAAGGCCAAGCTGGGCAACAGCGAAGTCAAAGGCATCGTCGAAGCGGCGGTCAACGACTCCCTTGGGACCTACTTCGAGGAGAATCCGACGGTCGCCCGCAAGATCATCGGCAAGGCGATCGATGCCGCGCGTGCCCGCGAAGCGGCGCGCAAAGCGAAGGACCTTATCCGCCGGAAGAGCGCCTTGGATGGCGGTTCCCTGCCCGGCAAGTTGGCCGATTGTTCGGAGAAGGATCCGGCGTTGAGCGAACTGTTTATCGTCGAAGGAGATTCCGCCGGCGGATCCGCCAAGCAGGGTCGCGACCGCAAGTTCCAGGCGATTTTGCCGTTGAAGGGGAAAATTCTCAACGTCGAGAAGGCCCGCTTCGACAAGATGCTGAGCAGCGACGAAATCCGGACCTTGATTCTGGCTCTTGGGACGGGCATCGGACGGAAAAAAGAGGATTCCGACAAGCCGGACAAGGACGCCTTCGACATTGCGCGGACGCGGTATCACAAGATCGTGCTGATGACCGACGCCGATGTGGACGGGAGCCACATTCGCACGCTCTTGCTGACCTTTTTCTTCCGCCAGATGCCGGAGCTGTTGGAGCGGGGCTACATTTACATCGCGCAGCCTCCCCTCTTCAAGGTCAAGAAAGGCAAGACCGAACGTTATCTCAAGGATGAGCCTGCCATGAACGAATACCTCGCAGACCTCGCCGTTGAGGAAGTGGAGGTGTATCTCGAAAGTGGCCGGGAGTTCGTGTCGGGCCGTCGCCTGCTGCCGATTCTCAAGAAGCTGATCGCGTTTGAAAGCCTCCTGCACAAGGTCAATAAGAAGCATCATGAGTCGAACATGCTGCGCGTGTTCGTGGACGAAGCGGGTCTGACTCGCGAGGCCTTGAAAGATCAGGCTGCGTTGGACACGATTGTGACCAGTGTGAAGGCCACGCTGGCGCTGGTGTATCCGAAGGCCGAACCAACGATTGAGATTCTGGAAGACGAAGAACACCAATCGAGCAAGCTGGTGTGCAGAGTGGCCACCGGCGGGATGACGCATCAGTTGGATGTGACGCACGAGCTGGTCGGGTCCGCCGACTTCCGCGAACTTCAGAAGCAAGCCCCTTCGGCCATCGGGCTGGGCAAGCCTCCCTACAAGATCAAGGTGAAGGACATCGAGGTCCTCAAGAACGGCGCGGCCGAACTCGTCCAGGCGATCTTGGAAGAAGGGAAACAGGGGTTGAACATCCAGCGCTACAAAGGTTTGGGTGAGATGAACCCCAGCCAGCTGTGGGAGACCACGATGGACCCGGAGAAGCGAACGTTATTGCGCGTCAAACTCGAGGACGTGACCGGCGTCGACGAAATTTTTACGATTCTCATGGGCGACGAAGTGGAGCCCAGACGCAACTTCATTCAGCAGCATGCATTAGAGGTCAGAAACTTGGACGTATGACGAGGTGTTCCGGGCCCGCGACAGGTGCGACTCTTGAGGATGCTCAAAATGATCATCCAGCGAGGCCGCAGACGATGTCCATAGCTGAGGCGTAGCTTCGCGCTACGTCGCAGGCTGTGGAGGAGACCAGAACGAAGCTGGGGACCATTTTCAGCATCCGTGACGTGGAGGATAGATGCCGCCTGATGAACGCTTAGGACAGATTGCGATCGAAGACGAGATGCGCTCGTCCTATCTCGACTATGCGATGAGTGTGATCGTCGGGCGCGCGCTCCCCGATGTGCGGGACGGTCTCAAACCGGTCCATCGACGCATTTTGCACGGCATGAACGAAATGGGGCTTGCCGCGAATCGGCCCTATCGCAAGTCGGCTAAGATCGTCGGCGAGATCATGGGTAATTACCATCCCCATGGCGACTCCGCGATCTACGACACACTCGTGCGCATGGCGCAGAACTTCAACATGCGCTACATGCTGGTCGACGGCCAGGGGAATTACGGCTCGATGGACGGCGACGCCGCGGCGGCCATGCGGTACACCGAAGCGCGCTTGACGAAATTGGCCGAAGAACTGTTGGCGGATATTGATAAGGAGACGGTCGACTTCGGTCCCAATTACGACGAATCCCGTGTAGAGCCGCTCGTCCTGCCCTCCAAGGTGCCGAATCTCCTGGTCAACGGCGCGGGCGGCATCGCGGTCGGTTATGCCACGAACATTCCCACACACAATCTACGGGAGGTCATCGAGGGACTGCTCCTGCTGCTGGATGATCCCGAGGTTACCATTGCTCAGCTGATGAAGAAAATTCCCGGGCCCGATTTCCCGACCGCCGGGTTCATTTACGGCACAGCCGGAATCAAAGATGCCTATGAGACGGGACGCGGGTTATTGACCGTCCGCGCCAAGGTCGCCATCGAAACGGATGAACGCACCGACCGGGAACGACTCATCGTCACGGAGATTCCCTATCAGGTGAACAAGTCGAAGTTGATCGAGAAGATCGCCGATCTGGCTCAGGAAGACCGCGTGACCGGCATCTCAGACATCCGCGACGAGTCCGACCGCGAGGGCGTGCGCGTCGTGATCGAGCTGAAGCGGAACGAAATTCCCCTCGTGGTCCTGAACAACCTCTACAAGCATAGTCAATTGCAGACCACGTTTGGCGTGAACATGCTGGCGCTCGTCAACAACCGGCCGGAAGTGCTGAACCTCAAGCGGATTCTCGTGGCCTTCGTCGAGCATCGGCGCGAGGTGGTGGTGCGTCGCACGTCCTATGAACTCCGCAAAGCGGAAGAGCGCGCCCATATCCTGGAAGGCCTCAAGATTGCGCTGGACAATCTGGATGCCGTCATCGCCCTCATCCGGCGCTCTCAGTCTCCCGATGTCGCCCGTACCGGCTTGATGCAACAGTTTCAGTTGTCGGAACTGCAAGCGAACGCCATTCTGGAGATGCGCCTGCAGCGGCTCACCCAGCTGGAGCGCAATAAGCTAGTCGAGGAGTATCGCGAGGTACTGAAGCAGATCGAGTATCTGCGCTCGATCCTCGGCAGCGAGGCGCTGGTGCGCCAGATCATCCGCAATGAATTGATCGAGATCAAAGACAAGTATCAGGACGAGCGGCGCACGAAGATCGTGAAGGAAGAAGCCGAGCTGACGCTCGAGGACCTGATCGCCGAAGAGGAAGTGGTGGTCACCATCACGCACACCGGCTACATCAAGCGAAATGCGGTCACCCTCTATCGGGCGCAGCGGCGAGGCGGCAAAGGCAAGATCGCGATGGGCATCAAAGAGGAAGATTTCGTCGAAACCCTCTTCACCGCGTCCACGCACGATTCGCTGCTCTTCTGTACTGATGCCGGCAAGGTCTATTGGCTCAAAGTGCACGAAATTCCAGAAGCAAGCCGAGCCGCAAAGGGAAAGGCGTTGGTGAACCTCCTGGCCCTCTCGAAGGACGAGAAGGTCACGGCCTCGCTTCCGGTGAAGGAGTTCCGGGCGGATCGGTTTATCATCATGGCGACCAAACTTGGCGTCATCAAGAAGACCGAACTGTCGGCCTATAGCAATCCGCGCCAGGGCGGCATCATTGCGCTCACGCTCGATCCCGGCGACAAGTTGATCGGGGTGGATCTGACCGATGGCCAGCGCGAAATTCTTTTGGGCACGAAACAAGGCATAACCATTCGCTTCAAAGAGGAAGATGTTCGACCCATGGGCCGCACTGCTCACGGCGTGCGTGGCATCACCCTGGAGGCCGGCGACGAAGTCATCGGTATGGAAACCATCACGCCTGATTCGACGACCGCGATCCTCACCGTGACCGAAGGCGGTTATGGAAAACGGACACCGGTGAACGAGTATCGCGTGCAGGGCCGCGGCGGGAAAGGCATCATCAGCGTCAAGACGACGGAGCGGAACGGACCGGCCGTCGGGTTCCTCCAAGTCCGTGACGAAGATGAAATCATGCTGATGGCGGCTCAGGGAAAAGTGCTGCGCTGCAAGGTGGACGACATCCGTGAAATCGGACGCAATACCCAAGGCGTCCGCTTGCTGGATATGGATGGTGTTGAAGATCGCGTGGTCGCCGTCGCGCGCCTGGTTGAACGTGAAGAAGGGGTGCCCGACGAGGGTGAATAGGCGCTCTGCCGGCAGCACGGATTTCAGTCGGCTCTTCTGATCATGGCCATGAACCACTCGACTCCGCCGCCGGCCGGGGCAACCACCGGAACCCGTACCAAGCGTCCTCTCGATACGGTCGTCAAAATGGCCCTCGGCGTCCTATTCGGCTCTTTCGCACTGATCTGGGGCGGGATGTTTCTCAGCCGGCCGGACCGTTCGATTCCTCCCTACAGTATTGGCTCTCAGGAACGCACGTTGGTCGCCGTGCACGTGCCATCCTGGACCAGCGATACGGAGATTCAGACGTTGATCGAGCGGTTCAGAAAACTCGGCGGTGAAAGCCGGAACTTTGGCGCCATGAAAATTCACCCGACCACACCCGATGACCCTCTAGGGCGATACCAGCACATCGCGATTTATATCTTCACCGAGGAGGGTTGGACGGAGCCGGAAGTCCTCCATAAATATGTGACCGGTGAGGATGTGAAGGTGCGGGAGGGGTTCGAAGGGTCATTGCGCGGTTTCTATCGACTCGACGGGCTTGAGGAGGAAGGCCGTCTGGGGCCAATCCTCAAGGGGAAGGACAGCGCGGCGACCGCGGCCTATTCCCGACAGCTTTTCAAGGGGCCTGTCGTGGCCGCTGAGGAGGCAGCTCCGGCTGGCTCAGGGTCTGGACCATAACGGCGGTCAGGTGGTCGCGGAGCGCTTGATCCTGTATGCCTTGGGTATGCAGCGTCGCTTCATTCAGCAGTTCAGCGGTCGGTTGGCGCGGTGGCGGGTCGAGCTTGGCGATCTCAGCAGCGGGCGAACGGTTGGAAGCAAACTCGCCAATACGTAAGACGATCTCGGTGACCAGCGGCTCCCCTGCCATCGCATTCACCTTCTGCAGCAGGACCGGTTTGAGAAAGGTGAGCTGCTGAAGCCACACGGAGTTGTGCACGAAGATCGTGAGCTTCTTGAATCGAATCTGGTCGGGCCGCGTATGGGTTGCGATCGGCTCGCCCACGATGTCCGGCCATTGCCGGCGGAGGCGCGCTTCGAAAAGTTTGCTCTCCAAGCCCAACCTGTTGGCGAGACCGGCTAAGATGGAGCCGAATGAATCGAGCCTGCTCTGACCTCTCATGGCGCTATCATAACAAAATGCGCCGGACGGAAATAGCGCGCGCGAGTGTGATATGACGAAAACTCACGACAAAGAAGATCAATACAAAGTGGTGGCTACCAATCGCAAGGCGTACCACGACTATTTTATCGAAGAGAAGTTTGAGGCCGGCGTCATCTTGCGGGGGACCGAGGTGAAGTCCCTGCGGGAAGGACGCGTCAATCTGCAGGACAGTTATGCGTCGCTCGATGGCGACGAAGTCTATCTGCAGCATTGCCACATCAGCCCCTACTCCCACGGCAACCTTTCGAACCATGATCCCCTGCGTAAGAGGAAACTGCTGCTGCACCGGAAGGAGATCAATAAGCTGATGGGGAAGACCCAACTCAAGGGTCTGACCATCGTCCCCTTGCGGATCTACTTCTCGAAACGTGGCCACGCGAAGGTGGAGTTGGCGCTGGCGAAAGGGAAAAAGCAATATGATCGCCGCGCAACCATCAAGGCGCGTGAAGCCAGCCGCGAAGTTGAACGGGCGATCAAACAAAAGAAGTAACTCCCAGCCTCCCACCGCCGTCTCTTTTACTGGCATCTCCCAAGACCTCTCGAACAGGCGATCGCTCCTCCGTCTTCCCTCCGTAGTGATTCTTTGACATTGTCCGACATCCTCTGATTCGGGTCAGCACATGTCCGACCTGCGCTGCTTGGAACTGCATTCTTCAAGCTGTGTGTACGTCATCCTTTTCGCGCCGTCTCGTAAGATACTGAAGTATAAGGGCAAAGCGATTTGTTTCTCGGGAGTTATCTTTCTGCTTGATTTAGTACTAACCAGAACTATTATACTAGGGTCGGTGGAGCGAGTAGTGTGGCGATGAACGTTGGTGGAAGAACCGGATCTGCATGACGGTGCACAATCAGAGGAGGTGCGTGGTGAAACATTTCTTTGCGACAGATGAGAGCTGGTCCGGATTGATCCTGCGGCTGACACTCGGCCTGGTGATGTTTCCGCACGGGGCGCAAAAGCTGCTGGGTTGGTTCGGCGGCTTTGGGTTCGACGGCACCATGGGCTTCTTCACTCAGAAGATGGGGCTGCCTTGGATCATCGCGTTCCTGGTCATCATGGGAGAGCTTTTCGGCAGCCTCGGGTTGCTCGCCGGTTTCCTGACGCGATTCACTGCCGCCAGCTTCATCGTGATCATGCTCGGCGCGATTGTGACCACGCATTTGCCGATTGGGTTCTTCATGAACTGGTTCGGGCAACAACAGGGGGAAGGTTATGAGTATCATCTTTTGGTGATCGGCATCGGCCTCGCGCTGTTGATGACGGGTGCCGGTAAATGGTCGATAGATCGCCTCATCACGGAGAAGGTCGAGAGATAAGCCTGGGATGTGGCGGAAGACTCGCGAAAGGGGTGGAACCATGAACACGATCGGGACAAAGCCTACTGAAATCCAGATCCGTCGAGCCCACGAACGCTTCCATACGGAGGCCGGATGGCTCGACTCGTGGCACAGCTTCAGCTTTTCGAACCACTACGACCCGGCCAATACCCACCATGGGCTGTTGCTGGTGAACAACGACGATAGAGTGAAGGCCGGTACTGGCTTTCGCACGCACCCGCATCAGGATATGGAAATTGTCACCTGGGTGCTGGACGGCGAATTGGAACATAAAGATTCCGAAGGGAACAATGGGATTATCTATCCGGGACTTGCACAGCGCATGAGTGCCGGAACAGGCATCTGGCATTCGGAAATGAACCCCAAGGCCGACAAGGACGTGCATTTCATTCAAATGTGGGTCGTTCCCGATACTCAGCGGATTGCTCCCGGTTATGAACAGCTCGACATCAATGGGTATCTGGCGAAGGGAGGGCTCGTCCCGGTTGCTTCGGGGAAGGGACACGACGGCGCCATCTCGATTCGACAGAAAGGCGCGGTCCTTTGGGGCGGCCGACTGTTGCCGGGAGAAACCGTCGAGGTGCCGGACAGCGCGCACGTTCACCTGTACGTGGCAAAAGGGGCCGGGCACCTGGAGGGGGCCGGGAGCCTGCACACAGGCGATGCGGTTCGACTCACAGCGGCAGGAGCGCGGAATCTGACGGCGGATGGGACGACCGGAGCCGAAGTGCTTCTCTGGGAAAGTGATGGAATGGTGTCATTCTAAGCGTTCACGCAGGCCTGAGGTCAAGAGCTGATAGGGCAATGGTTTTCGGCATGGTCAGGCTGTGGGGTGTCGGCACGGACGCGTTGTGAGGAAAAGCGGCAGTGAGCAACATAGGCAGGACATCTAACTGCAACGGAAGGAAATGAACGATGAACCAGAAGGCACCGAGTGCGGTCGCAGCGACGAAAGAACTCGTCGGAGTCTATCAGGCAGGATCGCGTCATATGGTCGGGGATGGGTTTCCCGTCCGCAACATGATTCCAGGCGCCGGCATCGATGAGCAGCTCTCGCCATTTTTGCTCCTGGATTATCTGGGTCCGGAGCAGTTTCCGCCGACGAATCGGCAGCTTGGTGTGGGCGAGCATCCGCATCGTGGATTTGAGACGGTCACGATCATGTATCACGGCAAGGTGGCGCATCGTGATTCGACCGGGAGTGGCGGCGTCATTGGTCCGGGCGATGTGCAGTGGATGACCGCCGCATCCGGTATTGTGCATGAGGAACTGCACGAAAAAGAGTTTGCCAAACAGGGGGGGCTGTTGGAAGGCATCCAGCTGTGGGTGAATCTTCCGAAGGCGGTCAAGATGTCGCCGCCCCGCTATCAGACGCTGGTGAGCAGCGCCATTCCTTCAGTCGATCTCGACGGAGGGGCGGGCCGGCTGCGTGTCATCGCGGGTGAGTTTCACGGGATCAAGGGCCCGGCGAAGACGTTCAGTCCAGTCCACCTGTATGATCTGCAGCTGAAGGCGGGGCATCGACTCGAACTCTTGCTGCCCGAAGGATTCAATTCGTCGTTGTTCGTGCTGCACGGACAGCTGGTGGTGAACGGATCGCAGGTCGTACGGGAAGTCGAAATCGCACTCCTCCGACAGAAAGGCGAACGGCTGTCCCTCGAAGCCAAGGATGACGCGACCATCCTCGTGCTGAGTGGAGAACCGATCGGTGAGCCGATTGCTCGATACGGTCCGTTCGTCATGAACACGCGTGACGAACTGGTTCAGGCTGCGCAGGATTACCAAGCAGGCAAGATGGGACATTTGTCATGACGGATCAGGCCCTCACAATCGAGGTGTATTCGGACGTTGTCTGCCCTTGGTGTTACATCGGCAAGCGGCGGTTGGAACAGGCGCTGGATAGGGTGAAGGAACGCGACTCCGCCCGTGTGATCTGGCGCCCGTTTCAACTCAACCCAACCATGCCGAAGGCCGGTATGGACCGTCGCGTCTATCTCGAAGCGAAGTTCGGCGGTCCAGGCGAGCTCAAGGCAACCCAGGATCGCGTCGCCGCCGTCGGGACGAGTGTGGGCATCGACTTCGCGTTCGACCGCATTGAGCGGACGCCCAATACGTTCGATGCGCACCGATTGATCTGGTTCGCCCAGCAGCAGGCTCATCAGGACGAAGTGGTCGAAGAACTCTTCTACGGCTACTTCACGAAGGGCGTCCATATAGGGGAAGCCGACATGCTGGTCTCTCTGGCAGAGCGCGCCGGACTGGACCGTGACAAGGTCAGCCGGCTGCTACAGAGCGAGGACGGTGTCGACGCCGTGCGACAGGAAGAGGCGCGCGGGCATCAGCTAGGGATCAGAGGGGTCCCTTGCTTCGTGTTGAATGGGAAAAGCACCATGTCGGGTGCGCAGCCGGTGGAGACGTTTGTCTCCGAGATCGAGCGGGCCACCCGTTGAGGAGGAGCTGAGATGGCCGTTCAGGTGTATGGATGCAACCACATCGTCATTGAAGTCACCGATGCCAAGAAGGCCGTGAAGTTTTATGCAGATGTCTTCGGATTAAAGATGCTGCGCGGCGGCGAAGGCGCCGCCTGGTGCAAACTCGGCGAGCATCAATTCATGGCCATTTTTGAGGTGGAGCAGCTACAGCCGGATCGAGTGAAACACTTTGGTCTGATGGTCCGTGACGCACAGCAGATCAAGGAAGTCCGGCGTAAGCTCACGCAGAAATATAAGTTGAAGCTGCGCCGTGATTTTCGATGCGATTTCCGTGATCCCTGGGGCAACCGTATTCAGGTCGGAGACTTGAGCGACGAGTCGCTCGTGTGGCTCCTGCCTTACCGGGAAGTGCAGAAGGCCGGAATCACCTTTGCCAAGCCGTCGCGTTCATCATCACGAAAGGAAATGAAATGAGCACCACTAATTTGCAGCAACGCCTCCAGGACCTCTTGACCTCAATTCAGCAGGGGAAGATTATGGAAGCCATGAAGGAATTCTATGATGCGGACACGGTGATGCAGGACAATACCAATCCGCCCACGAAAGGACTGGCCGCCAACATTGAGCGCGAAAAGCAGTTTCTGAGTGGCGTCAAGGAGTGGAAAGGGTTTCAGGTGGTAGCATCCGGCGTCGGAGACAATGCCACGTTTTACGAATGCGTCATGGAATTCATTGCGACCAATGGTCAACCCGTACGTCTGGAGCAGGTGTCCGCAGCCAAATGGAAGAACGGCAAGATTGTCCACGAGCGATTTTACTACGACACGGGAAAACAGGCATCATAACGATACGATTGAGGAGTGGGAGCTGTGAGGCGGAAGCCTCCGGCTCCCTCTCGCGGCTTGGGGACGCGTCTCAATAAAAGGAGATCCATGGGACTGAATGGGAAAGTGGTGGTGATCACCGGAGGATCAGGAGCCCTGGGTCATACAGTCACGCCGGCCTGTGTCAGCGCTGGTGCTCGGGTGATCACGGTGGATCGCACCATTCCACCGAAAGTCGCCGGATGGACGGCGCTGCAAGCCGACGTGACCGATGAAGCGGACGTCCAGCGAGTCGTGCGTGAGGTGATTCAGCGTCACGGGCGCCTGGATGTGCTGATCAATTTGGTGGGCGGCTTTGCCATGGGGCGTCTGGCAGACACGGAGGTGGCGCTCTGGCAGCGGATGCTGGCGATGAATGTGACGCCGGCGTTTTTGCTTTCGAAAGCCGTCATCCCGCACATGACGAAACAGGGTGATGGTCGCATTCTGCATGTGGCGGCCTGGGCAGCGGTCGAGCCGTTTCCTGGAGCTGCGGCCTACATTATCGCTAAGTCGAGCCTGGTGGCCTTGATCAAGGTCTTAGCGCTTGAACTCAAGGGATCAGGGGTCACCGTCAACGGCGTATTGCCCAATACTATCGATACGCCGGCCAACCGCGCCAATATGCCCAAGGTCGATCCGTCCACCTGGACCAAGCCGGAATCCATTGCCGAGACGCTGCTCTTTCTCGCCTCCGAGGAGGCTGGTCAAGTCAGCGGAGCGGCCATTCCCGTCGGCACCAACGGCGGGACCAAGATAGCAGGGAAGGCATAGGGAAGGAGGCGAGAGTATGCCGAGTACGAATCCCACACGCACGCATCTGGACAATCTTTCTCGGTCTCTGCTTCGCCTGCACAAGGCATTGCTGGATGGCGAGCGAGTATCTTACGAACGGGTGCATGGGCGTATCCCCTCCAACGGCGCCTTCTTTCAGTTGGTATTGGGGGATGCATGGTTCGCCTGGTTGCGTCCGCTGTCTCAATTGATGGCCAGATTCGATGAGCTGTGTGAAGAAGATGAGGACTCCAGCCACGCGGAAATTGCCGAGCTCATGGCTTCGGCGCGTGCGCTGCTGACGCCGTCCGAAGCGGGAGAGGGATTCGCCAGACATTACTATGATGCGCTGCAACGGGAGCCCGATGTGGTGTTGGCGCATGCGGCAACCCGCGC
>CAZBNV010000047.1:0-20781 GCA_964493335.1 uncultured Nitrospira sp. | reverse complement strand
ATGATGCGCTGCAACGGGAGCCCGATGTGGTGTTGGCGCATGCGGCAACCCGCGCACTGCTTCGATAACAGGATCAGCGCGAGCAGACGCGGTGAGCGGCGTCACCTCAGGTCATTCTGCGACATCGCTCCGCTAAAAAACGAGGAAGAAGCCATGAACATCGTCCTGATCGGAGCAAGCGGATACGTCGGTTCGGCCATTTTGAAGGAAGCCCTAGACCGGGGGCACCACGTGACGGCTGTGGCGCGAGATCCCGAGAAGCTGACCCCCCACCCGAACCTCCAACCTCGGAAGGCTGATATCTATCAAGAGGGCGAGGTGGCCAAGGTGGTGGCAGGCCATGAGGCTGTGATCAGCGCGTTCAATCCCGGTTGGCGCAATCCGGATATTTATAACCAGCAGATCAAGGGCACGCGCGCCATTATCAATGGTGTGAAGCAAGCCGGGCTCACGCGATTACTCTTCGTCGGTGGCGCAGGTAGCCTAGAGGTGCAGCCTGGGGTTCAAGCGCTGGACCTGCCGGAGTTTCCGAAGGAATACAAACAGGGGGCGCTCGCAACTCGTGAAGCCTTGGCCCACCTCCGTCAAGAAACAAACCTCGACTGGTCCTACTTATCTCCCTCCGCCGATCTATTTCCCGGGTCGCGCACCGGACACTTCCGGGTCGAAACGGATCACATGCTGAAAGATGCAAACGGAGCGAGTCGAATTTCTGTGCAGGATTATGCCATGGCGATGATCGATGAGCTGGAAAAGCCGGCGCATGTTCGCAGGCGGTTTACCGTCGGGTATTGATCGCCGGGTGCCGCTGAAATGGGGCACGCCCGGAGGGAGGTCCATAGATGAAGGCCCATTACTTAGGTCATGTCGTGTTCTATGTCAGAGATCTTCAGCGCGCGCTGGCCTTCTACCGGGACTTGCTCGGTTTTCGAGAAGTCGGACGCATCTTTAACGGCGCCGCCGCCGCGTTGACGTCCGGCCGAACGCATCATGAACTGTTGCTCATTCAGGTCGGTGATGCGCCGGGACCTCCGCCCGGAAGGCGTCGCGGGCTCTATCACATCGGGATCAAGATCGGTGACAGTCTGGATGAGTTGCGCGCCGCCAAACGAGATTTGGAAAAGGCCGGCGTGACGATCGAGGGTATGAGCGACCATACGGTAAGCCAAAGCCTGTACGTACATGATCCAGACGGGAACGAAGTCGAGCTTTACGTGGATGCGGATGAAGCGATTTGGAAGAATAATCCCGACGCGGTCGTCTCGCCGATCAAGCCGTTGCATTTGTAGACGAGCCGTGAAGCAGCGAACAAGACCCGGATGGAACCTCGTCCAGGCGCGGTGGTTCTCAGTGACCTGGAGCCACTGGAATGAAAGATGCGAGCATAGAATTTTTACAAGGAGGATAGACGATGGCCACGCAAGTGATGATCAATGACCCCGCCAAGGCGAAAGAATATTTCGAGGCGAAGATGGCCTTTACGACGGGTCCGGTCGAGCTCGAACGGATGATGAAAAATAACGAAGTGAATATTGTTGACGTACGGGCAGCCGAGGATTACGCCCAGGGGCATATCCCGGGCGCGGTCAATTTGCCGAAGGACCAGTGGTCATCCCTGAAAGGCCTGCGCAAGGACAAGATGAACGTGCTCTATTGTTATTCGCAGGTCTGTCATCTTGCGGCGACCGCTGCGGTGGAATTTACCGGCAAAGGCTATCCCATTATGGAATTGGACGGCGGGTGGCGCTGGTGGAAGGACGATGGGTTCGACGTCGAGAAGTAAGTTTCCCTTTGACCGATTCACCATCGCTTGGATGACATGATTGTTCGATGGCGCAAGCGCGTGGCGGGCTTCTCGCTGACGATGGTCTGCTCCGCTCACCGAAAGATGATCAGGTGCGGGTGAAGGTCCAGGCCTGTGGCGTCTGTCACAGTACAGCAGTGAATCCCGGTGAGCAACGCCAGCGACTGGGCGGCGCGCGGGTCACTCTTGCGACAGCGCCGGACAGCAAAGCCATCGCGTCGATGGTAGACGGACTCGGTGCGAATGGGACATTGCTCATCGTCGCCGCACCCGGTGAGCCGGTGATGGTGAATGCCATCACCCTCATCGGCAAACGCGCCTCCGTTCAGGGCTGGCCGTCCGGCACGTCGAAGGATTCCGAGGACACCTTGCGCTTCAGCGCAATGACGGGCGTGCGGCCGATGATCGAACAGTTTCCCCTCGCCCGCGCGGAGGAGGCCTATCAGCAGATGATGAACGGCAGGGCGAGGTTCCGCGCGGTCCTGACCATGAACCCGTAACGTGGAAAGGCAATCTCGAGGCGCGCCGATGCTCAGAGTGATAGGGGCCGGGCATGGCGATGAGAGAAGCTTATGGGCAGAGCTCAGCCAAATCAGACGTAACGAGATGCGCTCCGTTTCGTGTGAGCTCCTCCGCATGGCCGGTTCGATCGACCCCGATGACCAATCCGAATCCGCCGTTGCGTCCAGCCTGCACGCCCGCAACGGCATCTTCTACGACAATGGCTCGCGGTGGATCGACCTGCAGTCGTCGTGCCGCTTCGAGGAAACCATCTGGGGCCGGCTTCCCTGCAAGATGGAGTCGTTCGCTTTCGATGCCGTCAACTCGCGTATCGAAGTAGTCCGTGAGACCAGTCTTTTGCAGGACCGCCGCGGTGTGCTTGCTGGCTGAGACGACCGCTGTCCGAACACCTTGTGCCCGAACGGTTCGGAGAAATCGCACCGCGTCGTCATACAGCTCGATGCCATGCTGTTTGAGATGAGCCTGGAAGTACCCGTCCTTCTTGTTACCCAGCCCCTGGACCGTCTCCTGCTCGGGGCCATCCTGAGCGGTGCCATAGGGTAAGACAATATTGCGGGATTCGAGAAAGGTTTTTACCCCGTCGTAACGAAGTTTGCCGTCAACGTATCGCCGATAGTCGAGCATGACATCGAATGGCTGAAAAGGGACCTGTTCGCGGGAGGCTTTTGCTTTCAGGTACTCATCGAATAACCGTTTCCAGGCGGCTGCATGCACGACGGCGGTTTTTGTGAGGACTCCGTCAAGGTCGAAGAGCACCGCATCGAACCTGGTCAGATCAATGGACCGTGGGTGGAGTGGTTGTTCTCCGGTTGCGCCTTGTGTCATCCTCGATCTCCTTTCCGGTTCAGTCTGTGCGTCGGCATCCGGATGGGTAGTGGCCTCCGTATGCTACCATTCTGCCCCTCGGGGATGTGAAGGAACGTCATGATGTGGATACTTCGCGACCAATCGATCCTCTCGGTACCAACTGGTGGAGAGGAAGAAGCAAAACCGACTCCCCTATTATTTCCGGTGAACCCTCCTTTCGCCATCGACCCACATTGGGCCCTGGTCGAAGCAGGATTCGAACCGGGGCGGGAGCATGAGATAGAGTCGCTCTTTACGATGGCGAACGGCTATGTGGGGACGCGGGGTTCGCTCGCCGAACGCAAGAGCCTGTCCTCCCCTGCCACCTACCTGGCCGGAGTGTTTGAGGCCTCTGATGCCCCAGGAGGTACCCCGGAACTCATAACGCTACCAGACTGGACGCAGCTTCGGGTGCTTGTGGAAGGGGTCCCGCTGTCGCTTGAAACCGGAACAACCCTCGATCACCGACGCATTCTTGATCTCCAACATGGTCTGCTTTTTCGAACCTGGCGGCACCAGGATCAGGAGGGCCGAGTAACGGGCCTCACCTGCGTGCGCGCTGTGTGCCATCACGATCGGCACCTCCTGCTTCAATCTGTCACGGTCACACCAGAAAACTACACCGGGATCATCTCGATCGAATCTTTCATTGAAGGGCCTCAGCAGGGGACCCAATGGGCTTCCAAGGTCGAGGGCGACGCAGCCGTGGTCGTGGGGCGGACGCGCAGGGGAACGACGATCGCGATGGCAGCTCACAGCAACCTGCGACTGGAGAAAAGCGCAGAGGGAGCGGGCCACAGTCCGGTCGAAGGATTCACAGAGCCGTGGACGTGGCGGGCCCAAAGGGGCGAGCCGGCCCGATTCGATCGCTCTGTCGTCGTCTATTCATCCCGCGAGGTAGGGGCTCCCGCCGCCGCAGCCGGAGAACATGTGCATCGAGCCTCCGAGGCGGGGCTGGACGCGCACATTCTGCGACATGCGGAAGCCTGGGAAGGCCGATGGCGCGCCACCGGAGTGGAAGTGGCCGGCGATGAGATGGCGCAGCGCGCGCTCCGCTTTGCCGTCTATCACCTCAACAGTGCCGTGAATCCAAAGGACGAGTATGTGTCCATCGGAGCCAGGGCGCTCACCGGCCCTATCTACAAGGGGCATGTCTTCTGGGATACTGAAATCTATCTGCTGCCGTTTTACACCTTTACCGATCCTCCGGCGGCGCGGGCGCTGTTGCTGTACCGTTACCATACTCTTCCTGCGGCCCGCGATAGGGCGCGGCGACGGGGGTATCAGGGAGCCTTGTACGCCTGGGAGTCTGCCGATACGGGCGAAGATGTCACGCCGGACACGGTCATCGCGCCGGATGGCCGGGTAGTTCAAGTTCTCACTGGAATTCAGGAGCATCATATCAGCGCCGATATCGCCTATGCGGTCTGGCAATACTGGCAGGCGACGGCTGATGAGGCATTCTTTCTCGCGGCAGGTGCGGACATTCTCATCGAGACCGCGCGATTCTGGGCAACCCGCGGAAGGTTAGAGCCGGACGGGCAGTATCACATTCGAACCGTCATCGGGCCGGATGAATACCATGAATCCGTGGATGACAATGCGTACACCAATGTCATGGCGCAATGGAACCTGGAGCGGGCCGCGGACACGGTCGACTGGCTCCGCTCCCGCCGTCCTGATGACTGGCCCACCATATGCGAGCGATTGCACGTCAAGCCTGATGAACCGGATTCCTGGCGTCGGACCGCTGAGCTCATGACCACCGGATTCGACCGGCGGACCAATCTGTTCGAGCAGTTTGCCGGCTTCTTTCAATTGGAGGAGGTTGATCTCCAGGCGTACCGCACTCTGCCCACGCCCATCGATCTGACTCTCGGGCGCGACCGGACGCAGAAGTCCAAAATCGTCAAGCAGGCGGACGTGGTCGCGCTGAGCGCGCTCCTCTGGGAACGATTCCCGTCTGCAGTGCATGAGGCGAACTTTCGTTATTATGAACCTCGTACCGCACATGGCAGCTCCTTAAGCCCCGCCATGTATGCCTTAGTGAGCGCTCGGCTCGGCGATTCCGACTTGGCCGCGCGTTATTTCCGGGATGCTGCGGCGATCGATCTTTCTCATCATACGGGCAATGCGGCGGGAGGAGTCCACATCGCCACCCTCGGGGGGCTCTGGCAGGCCGCTGTCTTCGGCATGGGCGGTGTCAGGCTTCGAGAAGATGGGCTCGTCATCGACCCGCACCTTCCATCGAACTGGGATCAGTTGTCGTTCCCTCTGCAATGGAGAGGTCGGAACGTCACTGTGACGATCAACCGCGAGCCGGGACAGGTGACTGTCGATCTCCGGACGGGCGAACCAATGACCATTGAGTTGAATCATGGGCCGATCCAAGTGATCACCTCGAAACATCTCTACGTCGCCCATCGGGCAGGATCCGGCTGGGGTGCATGGCAGGAATCGAGGCGTTGATCCGTATGAGTAGCAAGGCAACCAGTGAAAGTGCCTGGCCGATTAATCCGGTCGGCCCGGCCTGTGTTCGCGCGGCATTCATCATCAACGATTCACGATAGGAGGATCGCATGAAACGTCACGCTTCAGCACAATGGAAGGGCGATTTGAAAACCGGCAAAGGGACAGTCTCGACGGAGAGCGGCGTCTTGGCCGAGTCACAATATTCGTTCAGCACCAGATTTGAGAATGGAAAGGGCACGAATCCGGAAGAGCTGATCGCAGCGGCCCATGCCGGCTGCTTTACCATGGCCCTCTCGGGACAGTTGGGTGCAGCGAACCTGGTGGCTGAACAACTGGCAACCACCGCAACCGTCACGATGGAAAAGGTAGAGGCAGGCTGGAGCGTGACCGGCGTCCATTTATCTGTGAAGGGCAAGGTGCCTAAGGCCGATGTGGCTGCGTGGGAAAAGGCGACAGCGGCGGCCAAGGCCGGCTGTCCTATATCACGACTCCTGAATACCACGATTACCATGGATGCGAAATTGGAGAGCTAGAATTCATGGGCTCTTCGCACGATCTTGATTCTGTCGCTTTTCTCTTCGATCTGGACGGCACGCTCGTGGATAGTGTCTACCAGCATGTGCTGGCTTGGCGTGAGGCTACCCAGGCGGCAGGGATCGAACTGCCGGTGTGGAGGATTCACCGTCAAATCGGCATGAGCGGTGGCCTCATGCTTCATGCGCTCTGGCGAGAAACCGGCCGGCCCGTTTCAAAAGACGAGGCGGAGCGCATTCAGCGGGTGCACGCCGAAGCATTTGCCAGACAGGCCCCTTCACTTCGGGTGCTGCCGGGGGCGCAAGAACTTCTGGATACTCTCGCGGCGACTCGTGTGCCGTATGCCATCGCGACAAGTGGGCGTCTGCAGAATGCGCAACATACGTTGAAGTTGTTGAAACTTCCTCCTGGAACTCCCGTCGTCACTCGCGATCAGGTGAAGCGTGCGAAGCCCGATCCTGATTTGTTTCTGGCGGCCGCCGAACAGCTCCACGTTCCGATCGCGACGTGCATCGTCGTCGGCGACAGCGTCTGGGACCTGTTGGCCGCCCGCCGGGCCTCCGCGCTCGGCGTCGGGCTCTTGTCAGGGGGCTATGGCCGGGACGAACTGGAACGCGCGGGGGCGTATCGCACCTATGACGATCCGGCGGACCTCTTGCATCATCTGGACGAATGTGGCGTGCGGCCGGACCCGCCCCTGTAACCTGTCGAAAGCGTCGAGGTGATGGCAGAGAAGACCGAAAAAAATAAAATGCTGGGAGGGGAACTTTATCGTGGAAGCGACAAAGAGTTGCTCGATGAGCGACGCCACGCCCAGCAGCTATTGGCCAGGTACAACGGGGTGCCGGATGATGGGCACGATATGCGCACGGCCCTGCTTCGGCATTTACTGAGCGCAGTCGGCGAAGGAACCGTGGTCCTTCCCACCTTCACGTGCGACTACGGCTATAACATCAGCCTCGGCCGGAACGTCTTCATCAATTATCACTGCATCTTTCTCGACTGTGCTCCTATCGCTATTGGAGATGATGTACGATCGGCCCTGCCGTGCAACTCTATACGGCGCAACATCCCATCGATGCCAAGGTGCGTCGCTCCGGCTTGGAATCCGCAAGCCCGATTCGGATCGGCAGTGATGTGTGGATCGGCGGCGGGGCACTGGTGCTGCCGGGGGTCACGATCGGGGATCGCAGCATCGTGGGTGCAGGAAGCGTGGTCGTCCATCATGTGCCGCCAGATAGCGTCGTCGTGGGCAATCCGGCCCGCATCGTGCGAATGTTGGTGTGACTCACGGCATGGAGAAGAATACGTTGATGGAAAAGCCCGCTGACATTGACCACCCCATCCATGACCTGCTGCAGCGACGCTGGAGTCCGCGAGCCTTCTCTGAGCGCACGGTAGAGCAGGAGAAATTGCAGAGTCTCTTTGAAGCGGCCAGGTGGGCGCCTTCATCGAACAATGAGCAGCCCTGGCACTTCATCGTTGGAACGAAAGACGATTCCCCCGCCCATGACCGCCTCTTTCACTGTCTGAAGGAAGGGAACAAGAAGTGGGCGTTTCGCGCCCCGGTGCTGATGCTCTCGGTCGCGCGCCTGAATTTTGAAGACGAGGACACGCCGAACCGACATGCCTGGCATGACACAGGCATGGCCGTGTTCAGTCTCACCTTACAGGCCACAGCCCTTGGCCTGATCGTGCACCAGATGGCAGGCTTCGATGTAGAGAAGGCGCGTGCCGACCTCGCTATACCGCCCGGCTTTGAACCGGTGGCCATGATCGCTGTCGGATATTCCGGCGATCCCGCCGATCTGCCAGACTATCTACGTGAGCGAGAGCTGAAACCCCGTGAACGGAAGTCCGTGACGGAGTTCGTCTCGGCTGGTATGTGGGGTGTCCTGCCGGCTTGGCTCACCAGGTGATCTGCGTCGCTCATTCCGCCGGATGCGCAGCATCTCGTCGCCGCCGCGCTGGAGTTCATAGTCCACCTGTTCAACCGATAGCGCATAACCCTTCCGGCTCAATTGGTCACAGACCGGCTCCAGGTGCTGTGACCGTTCGGCACGCAGCGCAATCGACGCGAAGATCCTCACCCCGTGCGCGACAAGCAAGAGGGCTCGAATGGACTCCAGGGTGGAAGGCTTCGGAGAAGTGATCCGAGTACAGGAACAGAAAAGTGCGATGAGAGCGCGAGGCCGAACCGATTCTCCTCGAACGGCAGCGATGGCAGGGAGCCGGAGATATATCGGTCCGTTCTCTTTCTGAGGCGTCCTCCGTACCTGTTCGATGACGTGGTCCAGGGGTGTGGAAGAATCGCCGTTGGATCTCGGTTCCGGCGAATTGATACAGTGGGTCGAGCGAGCAGACGTTGCTACTGGCTGCCGTGAGCTCCGCGGTGAAGCCGGCGCAGTCCAGAATGCGGCGTCGGCGATCTGTTGCGCTCAGCGAAAACATCAGTTCGTATTCGCGCAGAGATCGCCCGAACGGGACGATCTGATCACGACGGATACTCATGTGCTCACTGTGTCAGAAACGGTCTTCACGAGACGAGTGGCCCCAGAGAATGACCTGTGGAGGAAGAGGTCGGTGATGCGTCCTCGGAAGCGCATGGAGGAGTGTGGATGGGTTCGCTGACAGGCCAGATCGCGCTCGTGACCGGTGCGTCCAGCGGCATTGGCCGAGCCATCGCGGAACGATTGGCCCAGGAGGGCGCGACGGTGGTAGTGAACTATCATGTGAATGCCGAGAAGGCATGGGCTGTCGCCGAGAGTATTTTGGCCAACGGTGGAAGGGCCCTGGTGATGCAGGCCGACATGGGTCGGGTGGCCGAGGCGCAACGGTTGGTGCAGGACACGGTGAAACAGTTTCATCGCCTAGACATTCTCATCAACAATGCCGGTCGGTTCGTACCGAAAACGATGGAAGAGACGACGGAAGCGGACTTCGATGCCATTATCGCGCTGAATGCCAAGGGACCCTACTTTGCCATGCAAGCGGCCGCTAAAGTTCTTCGCGATGGAGGCCGGATCGTCAATATCTCCACTGCCCTCACCCATCTGAAATTTCCCGGTGCCACGGCGCACTTGGGGAGCAAGGCGGCGCTGGAACAGTACGGGAAGGGTCTCGCGCAAGAACTGGCGCCGCGAGGAATTACCGTCAATACGGTGTTGCCGGGATTTACCGATACCGGAGTACTCACGGAGCACACGCGCAACGTGGGAATCCAAATGTCGCCGTTGAAACGGCTGGGTCTTCCGACGGATATTGCCGATGTGGTGGCGTTTCTCGTGAGCGAGCAGGCGCGGTGGTTGACGGGCCAAACGATTCAGGCCGGCGGCGGCATCGTAATGTAACGGCAATAGGAGGCTACATGACCAGACGCAACGTTTCGACCGGTGGTCCATGGGAAGGCAAGATCGGCTATTCGCGAGCGGTCAGAGTCGGGCAGTCCGTGCAGGTCTCCGGGACGACGGCCATGACGCCTTCGGGACTCGTCGGTAAAGGCGATCCCTACGCACAAACCATTCAGACGCTAAAGACGATTGAAGCGGCGCTGGCACAGGCCGGTGCCTTGATGGCGGATGTGGTTCGCACACGCATCTATATGGCGAATATCGAGCAATGGCAGGACGTGGGCCGGGCGCATGGCGAGGTCTTTGGTGCGATCAGACCGGCGACGACTATGGTAGAGGTGAAGCGGTTGATCGATCCGGACATGCTGGTCGAAATCGAAGCCGACGCGATTACGGCTGAGGCGGACCCACAAGCGTGAGTGTGCGTGGTGGCGCAGATGAGCAGCCATTCGCCAGAAACCAGGCATCTATCCAAGATCGATCCGGTCATGAAGCGCGTGATCGCCGAGGTCGGGCCCTATGCGCTGGCGCTGCGGGTCGGGCGTTCGCCGTTTGAATCGCTGGCGCGCGCCATTGCCTATCAACAACTTCATGGCAAGGCCGCCGAGAGTATTCTGAAACGGTTTGTCGCCCTCTTTCCAGGTCGACGGTTTCCCCGTCCGGCCGAGGTACTGGCGACCACGTCGGAGATGATTCGAAGCGCCGGCTTTTCTCATGCCAAGATTGCCGCGCTCCGGGACTTGGCGACGAAGACGATGGAGGGAACCGTGCCGACCTCCCGTGCCATCCAATTGCTCGACGATGAGGCCATTATCAAACGGCTGACTGAGGTGCGGGGCATCGGACGGTGGACGGTTGAGATGCTATTGATCTTCCATCTCGGGCGCCCTGACGTGTTGCCCGTCGACGACTTCGGGGTGCGTAATGGATTCCGTCTCGTGTATGGCCTCGGCGAAATGCCAGCTCCCAAGGACGTGTGGCGTTATGGTGAGCGCTGGAAGCCCTATCGCACCGCGGCGGCCTGGTATCTCTGGCGTGCCTCTGAAGCTGCGAAGGTCATCCGTCTGGCGGACTCGATGGTGAAGAAGTCGGCGAAGCGAGCATCCAATGGCTGATCCGCACAAACGGCTGGACACGAATCGTCCGGGAAATTTCTACGTCGACACCACCTGTATCAATTGCGACACCTGTCGTCAACTGGCTCCGAGGAGTTTCGCGGAGGTCGGCGAGTATTCGGCGGTGGTTCACCAACCGGCCGGCGATACGGAGATGCGTCAGGCCTATCGCGCGTTACTGGCCTGCCCGACCGGCTCGATCGGAACCGAACAGAGTGAGGCGGCATGGCTCCGCGAGGCCAGGGGGGACTTTCCTCTTCCGGTGGAAGCCGACGTGTACTACTGCGGGTTTAACTCGGAAAAGTCATTCGGCGCCAACAGCTTTTATGTGCGGCATGCGGCGGGCAATTGGCTGATCGACTCGCCGCGTTATCTCAAACCGTTGGTCGACGCCTTTGAGCGCATGGGCGGGGTGGCCTATATTTTTCTGACGCATGAAGACGACGTTGCGGATGCCGCCCGCTACGCGAAACGGTTCGGCGCGAAGCGGATCATTCATCGCAAGGATGTTCATGCCATGCCGGATGCGGAAGAGGTCATCGAAGAATTGACAGTGCGTCTCTTTTCACCTGAATTCACGATCATTCCGGTTCCGGGCCATACGGCGGGCAGCATGTGTCTTCTCTACCGCGACCGGTTCCTGTTCACCGGCGATCACCTCTGGTGGGACCCGGAGCATCTCCGACTGGATTCACCGCGTCAGTTGGTCTGGGATGCAGCGGCCCTGCGTCAGTCCATTGCGGCTCTTGCGCATCACCCCTTTGAATGGGTGTTGGCCGGTCATGGCGGCCGCATTCATCTGCCTCAATTGCAGATGAAGGCTGCGCTACGAGACTTGGTTCAGCGGCGGCAGCAAGGTGAAGCTCCATGAGAATGATGCTTGTCACAGCTTGCGCCGCTCTCCTCACGGTCGCTCTCGGCATGGCCGGCGCTGAGTCGCCTTCTGCCGACATGGACCAAGCATTAATTATGGCGGCGCAGGGAAACGATGTCGTGCTTGCACGGCAACTGTTGAAGAGAGGCGCCGGCGTTCAAGCTCGCAATGCCCAGGGTCGCACGGCATTGATGGCGGCAACCTATGGAAACCATGTCGAGGTGGCGAAACTATTGATTGAGTCCGGCGCTGATGTGAATGCCCAGGATGCCATGCAAAACAGCCCTCTGTTGCTGGCCGGCGCGAGTGGATATCTGGACATTCTCAGACTGACCCTCAAGGCCCACCCGGATTTCACGCGGTATAACCGCTATGGGGGCACCGCCTTGATTCCGGCCTGCGAGCGTGGGCACGTGGAGGTGGTGCGAGAGTTATTGAAGACGAGCATCGACGTGAATCACGTCAACCGGTTGGGATGGACCGCGCTGCTGGAAGCCATCGTGCTCAGTGACGGTGGCGCGACGCAACAGGAGATCGTCAGATTGCTGGCGGATGCTGGGGCAGACCTCAACTTTGCCGATCACGATGGCGTCACTCCTCTCCGGCACGCCAAGCAGAAAGGCTATCAGGCCATTGCCGAGATTCTTCTGTCTGCGGGGGCCCGTGAATAACACAACGGGCCGACCATAGCTATTCCTCAGCTGCCGCGATAGGTGCTGTATCCGAAGGGGCTCAAAAGCAACGGAATGTGATACGGCTGTGCGGCGTCACGCAAGCTGAAGATGACGACCACTTCGGGGTAGAAACTGGTCACATTCTGTGACCGGAAATAGCCGGACACTTCGAAGGTCAGGCGGTAAGTCCCAGTCTGAAGACGTAGGCTCGGCGGGTAAAGGTCGCCGCTGCGACCATCCACATCCGTCCGGCTCTTGCCGACCTGTTTCCATATCCCGGCGAGTCCCTGGAGTTCCAAGAGTAAGGGAATGCCCTCAGCCGGTCGTCCCAGCGCAATGTCGAGGACATGCGTGCTGATTCGGGTTGAGTCGGCCATGCCCATCCTTTCTGACCCGACGATTTAACGTACCGGGCCGATTGCCACCAGGCCTGGAATAGTCATCGCTCCCACTGCATCCTGGATCACCCCGATGACCGCCGGTCGCGCGAATCCCTTGCGCCATGCCAAGGCGATGCGTCGCTCCGGTACCGGTTTCATAAACTCCAAAACGGCCAGCCGCTTGTTGTGATGTTTGGCGGTGACCGCGCTGCAGGGCATGACCGTAATACCGAGCCCCGACGCGACCATCTGGCGGATGGTTTCCAGCGAGTTGCCCTGCAGGCTCTCGGTGTCAGAACGACTGAGTTCAGGACAGCTCTGCAACACCTGCTGCCGGAAACAGTGCCCGGCATGGGGCAACAGGACTCGCTCACTCGTCAACAATGCGGCATCGATCTTCGTCCTCTTCGCCAATCGATGGTCGGATGGGACGACTGCCTTGAATGGTTCATCATACAGGGCTTGCGTGAAGATCCCTGGCTCTTCAAACGGTAGGGCGATCATGATCACGTCCAACTTGCCGCTCTTGAGCATGGCCGTCAGGTTGACCGTTAAATTCTCCTCGATTTCCAGCGGCATGTCCGGCGCTCGTTTGTGCAGGATCGGGATCAAGTCCGGTAAGAGGTATGGTCCCACCGTCGCGATGACACCCAACCGCAGTGCGCCCACGAGCTGATTCTTGCCTTGCGCGGCGAGGAGCTTTATCTGGTCGGCCTCCTCCAGCACGCGTTGAGCTTGATGGATGATCTGTTCTCCCAGGGGCGTGAGGGCGACATGATTCTTCCGCCGCTCAAAAATCGCCACCCCGAGTTCATCCTCCAGCTTCTTGATCGCCAAACTGAGCGCCGGTTGCGTCACGAACGCTCGATCCGCCGCTCGACCGAAGTGGTGCTCCTGCGCCAGGATCACGATGTATTGCAACTCCGTCAGGGTCACCTGTAGCTCCTCCGTCCATAAGTTCAACTAATCAACATCGAATAGCTTATCAATTGGACTGATCGTGATGCCAGCGAGTAATCTGTCCCCAGATAGTGGATAGGGGTTTCCATCCCGGTCAACAAGGAGGAAGTTATGGCGACGAGGCGGGGGACATGGTGGATGGCGGGTAGCAGCATGGTGGCGATTGGCATGGTGGCTCTCTTGCCCGATTTTGGGGTTGGGGGTGCAGCGTCTCAGTCACAGTCCCAGCCCCAGGTGGAATCGAAAGACATCCTGCTGGGGCTGGAGGATCCTGCGGCCTATATCCCGGCCGATAATCCTCAGACGGCCAAGAAAATCGAGCTGGGACGGATACTCTTCTTCGACAAGCGACTGTCCAAGACGAATACGGTGGCCTGTGCCAATTGCCACATGCCGGGGCTGGCCTTTACGGATGGCCAGGCCGTATCCCAGGGAATCAATCGACTGCAAGGAGGCCGGAGTGCGCCTACGGCGATCAATCGCCTGTACAGCAAAGTGCAATTCTGGGATGGGCGGGCTCAGACCTTGGAGGAGCAATCGACCGGGCCATTCATCAATCCCGTCGAGCATGGCTTTCTCGACTATGACGAAATGACGACCAAGATGAAGAAATTGAGCGGGTACAGACAACTCTTCAAAGAGGTCTTCGCGGAAGACATTACCGAAAAGAATATCGGGAAGGCGATCGCCAGCTTTCAACGGACTCTGGTCTCCGGGAATAGTCCGGCCGACCGGTTCGATTTCGGCGGGGACGAGCAGGCCTTGACCCCCGCCGCCCAACGAGGATTGGAATTGTTTCGAGGGAAAGCGCGTTGCACGCGCTGCCACTCGGGGTTCAATTTTTCGGACGAGAAGTTTCACAACCTCGGTATCGGCTGGGATACGAACCAAGTGGACTTAGGCCGCTACATGGTGACCAAGAACGCCGAGGACATTGGCGCCTTCAAGACGCCGACCTTGCGGGAGATTTCGCGCACCGCCCCCTACATGCATGACGGACGGTTTGGGACGCTGGAAGAGGTCGTGGCCTTTTATAACCAAGGCGGGATTCAGAATCCGCACCAGGACAATACGGTTATTCCGCTGGAGCTCAATGAGTCCGAACAGCAGGATGTGGTCGCCTTCCTGAGATCGCTCAACGGCGAGGGCTGGCAGCAGGTCACCGCTCCGACCGAATTTCCCAAATAGGACTCAGGACTCTCCGGAGAGAAGGCTGGGGTCGGTAGGCCCCAGCCTTTTTCATTTTTGATCGGATCCACATTCTCTCCGACATCGTGTAAAGTGACGAACCGCTCGCGCATACGCGCTCTACATTCGGTACCTGAGACGCAAGAAGGAGTGAGTGTCCGCATGACGACCGTCTACGACTGGATCGACCGCAACATCTTGGAACTCGCGCGTGAGTTCCGGCTTTCGTATTTGCCGCCCCTCATGGTCTATATGGCTGCCGGCATCTCAGGACTCACCGGCATCGTGGGGACCTTTTTCGTCAAAGACTATCTGGGCCTGTCCGCGGCGTTCCTCGCGGCGCTGGGATTCTGGGCCGGCATCCCCTGGGCGCTCAAAATGCCCTTTGGTCATCTCGTCGATCTTCTGTGGCGCTGGAAAAGTCTGCTCGTGTATTTCGGCGCGGGCGTGATCGCCGTGAGTCTACTGATCATGGTCGGTCTCATCGGCCATCGCGAAGCGATGACAGCCATGATGCCTGCCGAGATCTGGTATGTCTTGAGTGTCTTGCTCGCCCCGATCGGCTACGTCATCCAGGACACGGTGGCCGATGCCATGACCGTTGAGGCCGTACCTAGAATCGACGAACAGGGTCACCCCATAGGTGAAGCCAGGCTCAAGCTCATGCATACCACCATGCAGACCTTGGGGCGGGTGGCCATTATCGGCGGCGGCATTCTGGTCGCGGTCATCAACCTGTATCTCTTCACCGGCGTGGAGAATTTGCCCAAAGAACAGATCGCCGAAATTTACCAGCAGGTCTATTTGATGGCACTGGTCATTCCGGCCGTGTCGGTGCTAGGCGTGATCGCGGCGTCCTTCCTGCGAGTGCGCGAAAAACGACGACTTCTCAAACAGGGCATGACGGCTTCACAAGTGGCCGCATTGACGGATAGACCGAATGAAACCACCAGGCCCAATTGGTGGATTCTGGGCGGCAGTCTGGCATTCGTGCTCTTTACGCTGACGATCGGATTCGGAGATTTTCCATACAATGAAGAAATCGTCTTTGCCGGGTCGATGGGGATCGTATGCTTTCTCATGGTGCGACTGACCCGCGAGCTGGCGCCTGAGTCGAAGCACATTCTTCTGGGCACGGCGCTGGTCATCTTTGCCTTCCGTGCCATACCCGGTCCTGGTGATGGCGCCACCTGGTGGATGATCGACAAACTGAAATTCGATCAACAGTTTCTCTCGGTGCTGTCGCTCATCGGCAGCGCACTGACCCTCGTCGGCATGTTTGTGTTTCGCCGCTTTATGGCTGAACGGTCCATCGCCTACGTGGTGGGATTTTTAACGGCTGCGGCGTTCCTGTTGGGGCTACCCATCGTCAGTATGTATTACGGCTTGCACCAGTGGACCGCGGCGCTGACCGGCGGCGTGATCGATGCGCGCTTTATCGCCTTGGTGAATACGGCGTTGGAATCCCCGCTCGGCCAAATCTCCATGATTCCCATGCTGGCTTGGATCGCCAATTCTGCGCCGGCAAATCTGAAAGCCACCTATTTCGCTGTGATGGCCTCGTTTACCAATCTTGCCCTGTCCCTGAGCCAGCTCGGCACCAAGTATCTGAACCAAGCATTCGTTGTGACACGCGAAGTGCGGGATCCGGTAACCCACGTCCTTCAAATGCCGGAAGACTATACGCAGCTTGGGACGTTACTCGTCGTGCAGATGGTGCTCGGTCTTGCGCTCCCCTTTGCCGCAATCTTCTTTACCCGGGTGACGCGCTTTCGCAGCGCTTGAGTCAATGGGAGGAATCCTTCAATGAATGCCCTGCAATTCCTTGCGGATCACGGTGCCACGGTGCTGTTCTGGGTGATTTTCGTCGAGCAGGTCGGTGTGCCCATACCAGCCATTCCTCTGCTGATCGCGGCAGGTGCGCTCGTCGGCGCTGGCAAGATGAGCGTCGCCACTGCGCTGCTCATTCCGGTTGCGGCTTCGCTTCCGCCGGACTTTGCCTGGTACTACCTCGGCCGAATCAAAGGTGGAAAGGTGTTGGGGTTTCTGTGTCGTCTCTCGCTTGAGCCGGATTCGTGCGTCAGAGACACGGAGAACATGTTTCATAGGAACGGGCCGCGTGCGCTGCTTTTGGCGAAGTTCATTCCCGGGTTCAGCACCGTGGCGCCACCTCTCGCGGGCATAGTCGGGATGACCGCCTCCACATTCATCCTGTACGACGTAGGGGGCACGTTGATTTGGGCAGGCGTATGCGCCGGCGTCGGCGCGTTGTTCAGCAATCAACTGGAGCAGTTGGTCGGTCTGTTCGATCAGGCCGGTGGGTGGCTGCTGGCCATGCTGCTTGTCGTGGCGGGGGTCTTCATCGGGTATAAATACTATCATCGGCAGAAGTTTTTGCGCCACCTGCGGATGGCCAAAATTTCAGTGGAAGAACTGAAGCAACGGATGGATGCCGGAGAGGCCATCAGCGTGGTCGATGTTCGGGATCCACTCGCCCTGGACCTGGATCCCGAGACGATTCCCGGAGCGATCAACTTCACGATGGAGGAGATCGAGTACCGTCATCACGAAATCCCGCGGGATCGGGATATCGTGCTCTATTGCACCTGTCCGAATGAAGTGTCCAGTGCCAGGACCGCGTTTCTGCTAAAGAAGAAAGGCATCCATCGAGTGCGTCCTCTGGTAGGCGGTCTCGATGCCTGGCGCGAACGGAAGTTTCCCGTAGAGCGGAAGCCGAACGCCGGGCTGAGAGTGGGAGTGGCCCATTGGGGCTGAATGTTGTGGGTTGCGGGGATCGGGGTGTGTTCTGTTGGAGGTCCCTCGATCATAGAAGGAGCGAGTCGTGAATATTCTGTGGGCGTTGCTGATTTCGGGAATCTGTCTATGGTCAATGACTGTAGAGGCAAGCGCGAGTCCGGGCACAGAGACACGAGTGAAGGCGGCCAGTGGCTGGCTGGCGAAAAGTTCCTCGCGCCAGAAGATCACCTTCTCAAAGTACAAGGTGGTGGGTATATTTCAGCGAGACAACCAATTTATCGGCGGTTCCGCGATGGCCAATGTGACGAAGCAGGTGGAGTTCGAATTTAGTTGGCCTCTGGATGAAGCCTCACCGCCGCCTCGGGTGCTGACCAATATCCCAACCACGGCGGAGAATTCTCGTGATGGCTCGGGTGTGTGTCCGGCTCCGATCCTCAAGGGGACGTATGAGCATTTCGAATTGAAGAGCATTACAGTGATCGGAACCATGTTCGGTTTGGTAGGTGAACGAAGAACGCCGGATATAGACGAATATGTCGGTGGTGGCGGCTGTAAAGGCACGCACCCTGTTCAGGGGCAGGTTCGTGAAGAGCAGCTGCTGGTGAGCCTGCCCGCGGAATTTTTTACGGGTGAGATCCCCAAGGGTCGAACCTTAAAGCAGCAAGAACAGGAGTGGACGTGGACGTTTACACCGGTCCCCTGAGATTCAGGGAAGGCGGAGGTTCCTCGGCCCCCAGCATTTTTCTCGCCTGGTATCCGCTTGACCTGTGCTGTATGATGAGCATCTAGATCATACGCCGCTCGTGGAGAGCGCCACATCTCGCAAGGCAGGAAAATAGTGTGTTGCCTGGCGCGTCACGAATGACGATTGACGCTTCACGATCTTCATGAAAGGGGGCGACCGGTTTCGACGGGGATACTGATGCCATCGTCGCATGTCGAGCTCTCGGGGTCTCGTAAATCCTCCGGGAAAATGCAACTGCCAATCAAGAACTGGCACTCGCAGCTTAATTATTTAAGCTGAGACGTCGTTCCATCTGAGGCCCGCGGGGGTGGAATGGCGCGATGCAGCGGGCTGGTCCAACGTCGGTGCTCAGCGGCGGTGGACGAGACAATACTGGGCTAGCGGCGATTCTAAGCCTGCCGATAGGCGTGGGTCGTTGCGAAGCTTAAAGAATCGGCTACACATGTAGAAGCGATGAGCCGACGATCTTCGGACAGGGGTTCAACTCCCCTCGCCTCCACCAAACAGAGCTCGCTCGACCCGGAGCCATTGTGATGGTTCCGGGCGACGGGATAAACTCCGCCAGTGATTCCTTTGTCGCTGTTGAGCCCCGCCTCCGCGAATCGCCCTCTCGTTATCGATTAATCGTAACGGAGGCGGATGGATAAACGCCTTAAGTGATGGTCATTGATTCGTTCGGGGCGACGGAATATCCCCCTTCGCTTTCCTCTTTCCTTCGAAGTCATACTTTGTGTGGTCCGCTGGTCCCTGTATTGGGCATAATCCTGCGGGTCGCTGTGGCTGTACCCTCCTGCCGCGCGCTGGCGCAATGGGCTTCAGCCAACAGCGACCTTCTGGGTAATAATGCGCCAATGCCCAGCGTGGTCCAGCTCAACCGACTCGTTCGGTGGCCAACAAATGCGCTATGTTTTAGGCGATGATTTTTCCTGCCGCCCAGGACTCTCCTCCTCGAAAAGCGCGTGTATTGCTTGAACAGATGAGAGAGCTGATTGCTACGTGAGTGAGCGGAGGAAAGACGACCCCAGAAGTTGAGCGCTGCAATAGACCATGACTCCGCTCTGGCAAACTGAGATCGGCTAGGGCATCGCTGTCCTCCACATAATAAGAAACGAAATCAGTTCCCCAGAAGTGCTCGTGCTCGTCACGGGTCTCACTGAGCCATGACCGCGGTTGCGTATACAAAGTAGTTTAAGTAGAATAGAGGAAAGAGCGTTACAACGTGGAACGTAACCATTTGCTGAGGAGGTTTGGTATGGTGAATTTTAAAAATGTCAGGTCATTAGGTATTATGGCAGTGGCCTGTGGTGTACTATTCGCTTGCACGAGTTTGCCCCAGACCACCCGAACGGCTGTCATCCATGACATTAACATTACGGATGTTGTCAAGAACGACAATCTGGTCGTTCAGCCGGGAGACGAAATCCGGTGGGTCAATCTGCGGAAGGATACTGCACGAGTCGATATTCCCAATCTGGTTGCTGAAGATTTGGCCTGTCGGCGTGGCTTTTCAAATTGGATGGGCTCCGTGAGAGAAACAGCAGAATTAGGCCCAAACGAAACGGCTTCCTTATGCTTCAAGAAAACCGCAATCGTCAATTACAACGTGCGAGCGGAAACAGCGCTTGGTGGTGGGCTGAAGGTCCTGCCCGGTACCGTTCGAATTGATAATAGCATGCCTCGATGAGCCCCTCGCATTGCGAGAAACTCGTGATTGAGGCGGTTTCCGTCGCAGTTCACTCCTCACAAGCGATTCAAGACGGTTGGTGCCGTTGTAGGACTCCCGCGGATGACCCAGCGCATGTTCATCGTTTCATAGCGATGATTGGCGCTGGGTCACCAGCCTATTTCACCGTTGGGAGTTTCAGGAACCCGCTGAGTTCAATCAGTCTAATCATCCAATGCTTCCCGTGCTATGTCCGGTTACAGCACCGAAGTCCAGGATGGACTGACGGCAAAGGCGGCGTTGATGAGCCCGACGTGGGAATAGGCTTGGGGAAAGTTGCCGAGCTGGGTGCGGGTTTCGGGTACGAAATGTTCCGAGAGGAGTCCCAGATGGTTCGTGCCTGTGAGCACTTGCGCCATGATCTGCTGCGCTTCCGCGAGTCGTCCGAGTCGCGCGAGTCCCTGCACGACCCAAAAAGAGCAGATGACGAAGCTTGATTGCGGCCGGCCGAAATCGTCCGTCCGCAGGTAGCGAAAATAGAACCCGGTGTCCTTCCCGCCGGCCTGCACGGAAAGTTCCCGCGCGATGCTCTGCATCGTGGTCTCACAGACTTCCCGGTTCGGAAAGCCGAGGATCGCGGCGTGGGCCAGGGAGGCATCGTAGGTGTCGTCCTTGGGGCCGTTGCGGAGGGCGCCATCTTTGGTGGCGTTCAGGAGCGCCTGTGCCGCATGCGCGCGAGCTGCACCGACATCGAAGGTCAACGAGGGTAAAAAACCCGCCTGCTGCATGCGGTGTGCGCGGTCGAGCCCGGCCCAACACATCAAATTGGAGAAGGAGTGTTCCTGCCACCCGTTACGAATCTCCCAGAGCCCCGCGTCCGGCTGTGCGATGGTTCGC
>CAZBNV010000046.1:0-33994 GCA_964493335.1 uncultured Nitrospira sp. | reverse complement strand
GCCTCAGCAGGAACGGCACCGCTGGTCACGGCGGAGCCGACCGAGGCTCCGCAGGATCTCCGGTTGCAGATTCGAGAACTGACGCAGTCAAACCTTGATCTGCGGGATCGATTGAATCAGCAGACGCAGCAGCTACAGGAATTGAAGGATGAACTGACAAGGATCCGGCGAGAGGCGGACCCCGCAAGACCTAAGAAACCAGCCACGCGTAAACCTTCCACACCCTAACCTCGACGACTTCCACATCGGTTCATTCAGGCCACCCGCGTTATTGTTTCGTTGCGGTATCGGACGCGAGCGAAGCTCTCAAGGCAACCGACAGCTTTTCCACCTGATCCATCGGCAAGGGATAAAAGCCCGCTCGTACGACGGATTCCTGGCCTTCACGGCTTTTGACGAACTCCAAAAACTCCTGCACCGCCGGTGGTAAGGAACTACCGACGTCCTTGTCAAAATAGAGGTATAAGAGACGGCGAAGGGGGTACGTCTGGTCGGCAACGGTGCTAGGAGACGGCGTGATCAAGGGCATGCCTTCAATTTCTGCCAAGGGCACGATACGCACGTTTGAAGTTTGCAGTCCAATCCCACTATACCCAATACCCAGCTGATCGCGGCTCAAAGCCAGAATCACCGAAGCGGCGCCAGGGGCTTCCTGCAATGTCGCCTTGAACTCCCCGCCTGCCAGCACATGCTCCTGGAAGAAAGCTCTGGTCCCGGATTTGCGGTCACGCCCGTGGAGTTGAATCGGCGCGGCTGTCCAGCCATCGCCCAGGGCTAGATCGCCCCAGAGTACGACGTCTTTTTTCTGTCCTCGGCGGCGGTCGGTCGAGAAGATAGCGTCCACTTGATCCAGAGTGAGACCCGGCAACGGATTGTCTTTGTGCACATACAGGGCGACGGCGTCTACCGCGATTGGGATGGTCAGGGGTTCGTACCCCCGTTGCGCCGAGAATTGCTTCACTTCGGAATCCGTCAGTTCTCGCGAGGCACTGACGAGGAGGGCCTGCTTCGCGCGTTCTTCCTTCAGGACGATCCGTCCTGGCTGGGGCGGTTCGAGAAACTCTATGATCGCCTTGGTTGAACCTCCGGAACGGAGGTCGATCGAGACTTTGGGTTGGCGAGCCTGAAAATCCAGCACGAGCCGGCGCATCAGCGCATGCATGGTATCGGAGCCCTGGACCTTAAAGCCGCCGGTCACTTGAGACTTCGGGCTATATCGCTCAAGGCTGGAATCGACCCTCAGCCCGGCAAATGGACCGACTTGCTCCGCATGGACGGAACTCAACGACCCTCCCGCGAACAGCAGCGAGAATGCCAGCCTATAGCCAATGGTCAGGGCCCATTGTGTGAGGGGGATTTTCCGCGCCAGTTCGGAACTTGTCATATCACGCCTCCAATGACACCTTTTAACCACGGTGGGCATACCTGACGGTAGGGTAGTGAGATTGCCTGAGGAACACGGCTATGTTACGGAATTGTTAACTTTCACAGCCTCGGCAGACTCTGGAGTTAACAGGATGGCAATGTAGCCCAGAGGGATCCGAAACAGGTTCTCCGTAGCATGCGTTCCATGACTACTACGATCGTCCAAATTATTGAAGACGAGCCGCTCCATGCGACGCTGCTTGATCGCGCGCTCCGTCAGGCCCATTTCGCCACCGCGGTGGCCACCGACGGACATACGGGATGGAACGACGTACAACGCCTTCTGCCATCGTTGATCCTGCTCGATCTCATGCTGCCCGGAATGAGTGGCCATGAGGTCTGCCGGTTGGTGCGACGCACTTCATCTACACGCCATATCCCGATCATTATGCTGCCAGCGGTCGGGAGCGAGGAGGACCGCATCGCCGGTCTCGAAATGGGCGCGGACGACTATGTGGTGAAGCCATTCAGTCCGCGTGAGGTCGTGTCACGGGTCCAAGCGGTGTTACGCCGAACGCATGCACCACTTCCTGAGACCGAACCGTTCTCGGAGCATACGGTTACCCTGCAGGGTCCATTCTTCGTGGTGTCGATGCAGCAGCGGCAAGTCACCGTCTCCAGCACGGAACTGCGGTTACTTCGATACCTGCTGGCTCGAGACGGGGAGCTCGTCCGCGGCGAGGACTTGTTCGACCTCCCCGGGGAGGATCGAGGGAACATCGCGCCGGAGGAACTCGATCACCGGGTTCGGTTTCTTCGACGAAAACTGGAAAATAGTGGGGCGGGATCGATCGAGATCTTACCGGGATCGCGCTACCGCTTCCTGGCACAACCACGACCGGGCTGAGACACAAGCGGCACAACCGCTCTCAATCGCGGCGCCCGGTCGCGTGGTCGGCAAATGCTCAGGTGTCACGCTGAACGATCGCATGTAGCGTACATAGGAAAGGCTGTGCCTGGTCGGTCGGGGTCTCTGGCACGTTCGGGGAGGTCAACACGACACACAGTGAGAACACACCACACACAGCAGCGCGCGGAGCACCAGCGACAGTGAGGAAAACATCAGCACATACGCGATCCAGTCTCGAAACACTTCTTGAAGCGTAACCGGCTTGGCGACCTGCCCCCAGGCCTTATTCCAATAATTGTCCCGCACAAAAAGAAGTAACAGTATGACAAGCGTGACCACGCTCACAATCACGATCGTAGTGCCGTAATCCGAACCCATACACCGTTGCCCCTGCAGGAGTGTTGCGCGCGCAAAGCCGATTGCCATGCTTATTGGCCATGCTCGACTGCGCCAAGCTGCCTACGCGTCTATTCAACTCAACCGACACAGGATAACACTGGGTCTTTGGACGACACCCATTCGACTTCGTACTCGAATCCTCTCCGGATGAGAATGATCTTTCCGCGCCGACTTAGTTCATCGACCGTCTTGAAGACTTGGTTCCAGCTGAGTTCCGGAAGCAGGACGACGATCTGCTCCAGCCTCAAGGACTTCCGCGTGCGTAACAGATGGAGAATCAACAACTCACTGGTGTGGGAGATGGCTGGATGCACCATGGCGCTCCTCCTGGTTGGACTTCCGAGACTCTCCAGGGCGGGCTCGCTCCGAAGAGCTAGGGCAGCAGAGGTATTCTGCTGGTACCAGTTTGCCTCCGACTTGTGACTCCGACATCAACGCCTCATTAAATCTGAGTTAACTCGCTGTACCAGATAGACCTCGACGTGGTGCTAGAATTCCTCGCGACCGCACACAGTGCCTTTAACGGTTGCATCTCCATAGGCTGGGGAACAGCGTACGGCCACGACCCGCACGGCGCCCAATGTCAGAAGAATCGCTCCCAAGAGCAGCATCTTGACCTGGTCAGCCTCCTTGAACCACAGAGAAATGATCTCCGTCAGCATGACGACCAGGATGGTATCCACGATGAAGGTCACCTTCACGCGCCCCTCGGAGAAGTACGTCACGGTGGTCTTAAATACCTCGACCACCGCAAGCAAGATCAGCGTATCGACGATGATTTGCCGGAGACCGACTTCAACCGGTGCGTTGAACATCAACCCGATATCCATGAAGGTCTTGATCACGCCGCCCGTCAGCGCGATGAGAATCGTCAAAATCAGGAGACTTAAGACCGCTTTGATTCCCTTCATCCATAACTCGGTGAGATCTGTATCGATGACTCTGGCCGCCAGATCAGAGAAACGATGCACGCGAGGCTGAAGATTCGTAAAGGTCATGCGTAAAGACTCCTTGTGGTTGTCGATGAAACTATTCATCTCGGGGCCAATGCCCAATGCCTCCTTCCGGTCATTGTGGATCAGATACCATGCCATGAGTGTATAGGAGCCTTGTTCCATCCCGTTCACGGCGACATTACAATTCAGTTACGTGTTGGCAGGAGCATCCCTTCTCCGTGATCTTCCTGGTAACGAGAGCCGGATGGATTTACCCTCTCATAACAACTAAGATACCCCCCTGTAATCCCGCTGCAGTACCCTACGCTCAGGCATTGCTCCGCCGACAAGAAATTTCATCTGCTGCCAAAATAGTATTTCGAGTCAACCATGGAATACCCCGATACCGGCGCTGACCGGAGACACGCGGACATAGAGGACCTCCTCCTGGAACTCACGGCGATCCGGGCGGATATGGTCACTGACCCGGCCATGTCGCAGGCGCGTCTCGCCGAGGTGCATGTTAACTACCGAGAGAGCGCCCGGAACCTCCTGCATTATCTTGCCCTCCGGCGGCGGGACCTCCGCCCGTTCCAGATGCGGTTGGCCGCGCTGGGGCTTTCCTCCCTCGGACGCGCCGAGTCGCACGTCCTCGCCACAGGCGGTGCAGTCCTGGAAGTCCTGCACCGCCTGACGGGAGACTCCTGGCAGCGGCCGTTCCCGGAGACAACGGTCATCGACTTCGCCGGCGGTGAGCGGCTACTGGCAGAACACACTGAAGGCCTGTTGGGCCCCGCCACCCGAGGGCGCGGGGTCCGGATCATGGTCACCATGCCGAGTGAGGCAGCGGACGATTACGCGGTTGTTCACAACCTGCTCGAGCGGGGCATGGATTGCATGCGCATCAATTGTGCGCATGACGGCGCTACTGCCTGGTTGCGGATGATCGAGCACCTGAGACGGGCCGCGCATTCGCTCGAACGGTCCTGCAAGGTCGTCATGGATCTGGCCGGACCGAAGCTGCGCACGGGCCCGCTGGAGCCGGGTCCTGGGGTGATTCGGATTCGTCCCTGCCGCGATATGTACGGACGGGTCCAGGCGCCCGCCCGGGTGTGGCTCACCGCAGAGTCTTCACCCCAGCCGTCCCCCTCCCCGGCAGACGCTTCCCTCCTGGTGCCGCCGGCGTGGCTGGCCCGCCTGCGCCCAGACGAACAGGTGAAACTCACCGACGCCCGGGACGCCAAACGAACCTTCACGGTTGTTGACGTCACCGATCACGGATGCTGGGCGGAGGCGACTAAGACGACCTACGTCGTGCCAGGCACCATCCTGCGTCACGAGCGCGGCATCGCGAAAGGTGATGACCGTGAGGCCCGCATCGGCGAGTTGCCGCCTGCCGAGCATGCCATCTCTCTGCAGCAAGGTGATCTGCTCATCCTGACCCGACACCTCAAGCCAGGCCGTCCCGCGACTCATGACAGTAGTGGGCAGGTACTGACCCCGGCCGTGATCGGCTGCACGATTCCAGAGGTGTTCGATGACGTCCGATCGGGGGAGGCAATCTGGTTCGACGACGGCAAGATCGGAGGCATTGTTAACAAAGTTGAGGCGAACCAGGTTCTCGTCCGAATCACCCATGCCCGCTTGCAGGGAGAAAAGCTCCGCAGCGACAAGGGGATCAACCTTCCTGAAAGTGCCCTTCAGCTCGCGGCTCTGACGGCCAAGGACCTCGAACACCTGTCCTTCGTAGCCCAGCACGCCGACGTCGTTGAATTATCCTTTGCCAATAGTGCCCGAGACGTGGAGATGCTCCAAGAGCATCTTGCGCGCCTCGGGAGTCGGCAGCCTGCCGTGGTGCTGAAAATTGAAACACGCCGCGGCTTCGAAAACTTACCGGAGATGTTGCTGACGGCCATGCGGGCGCCCTGCTGCGGCGTGATGATCGCACGCGGCGACCTCGCGGTCGAATGCGGATTCGAGCGGCTGGCGGAAGTTCAGGAAGAGATCCTCTGGATCTGCGAGGCCGCTCATGTCCCCGTAATCTGGGCGACTCAAGTCTTGGAGACCCTGGCCAAAGAGGGGATGCCGTCGCGCGCCGAGATCACGGACGCGGCGATGGGGGACCGTGCCGAGTGCGTCATGCTGAACAAGGGCCCGCATGTGCTGAGCGCGGTGGAGGTGCTGGATGATATCCTGCGGCGGATGCAGGCCCACCAGACCAAAAAGCGGGCCATGCTCCGAGAGTTGCGGCTGGCCCACGCACTGCCATCCGAATCAGACTCTGCACCTGACCGGGATCCCGAATCTGGACCTGTATCGCATGTAGATCCTCCAGGCGGCACCGGCACATAAGCTTGGTGTTAGATAGCATTTCACCGACGACGTCGGCCAATAATCCGTTCAGAATGGCCTCTTTCCTCGGAGGCAAAAACCTTTTTTTGACACTTCGCATCTTGCCCACCAGCAGCACGTCGCCCGTCGCGTCATGACCGGCCCGGAGTATTCTCGACGGTCGTGACGAGACAGCCGAAACCGAAGACCACCGGGACTGTTCGCTCGCGAAGCTAACGTCGCTGTACGTGCGGGTCATCGTGGAAGCCGAATGAAAAATGTTCACGGGGGGAGAGGATCGGCTGGCGCAGTCGGGCTCATGAATGATCGTGGCTATGGCCCCTTTCCTACCTTCGAGGACCACAAGCCCATGAAAAGCCCGACGAGGGCGACCATGGCGAGGTGTAACCCATTCGACGATGATGAGACCCAGAACTCGGTAGGCGGCATGATCAACCTCCTGGCTAGACGTGAACCGGCACACATCCGTAGGGACCCTGGATGAACTGTATCCGCGGCCTGTTAAATCGGACTTACGACTGCATTACAGGGTGGTTACTTTTCCACCGCTGTACATGGGCATCTGTCGTTTCCCCCGTGGGCCTATACTCGTATAGGCCGTGACCCACACGATCTTGGTAGAAGGGGACATAGAGATCGAAGCAGTTAACAGACTCTTAACATGCGAGACATCTGCCCATAACAGCAACCGGATACTGTGGCCCCATCAACCGAAATCTGTGTTGCTTTCCAGGAACAGGGCCGCAATCAATTTATTAGTCAGGAGGAGCCATGGAGCACAGTCAAGCCAGGCAGACAGGGTACGGTATACCTGCACGGATGTCGGTCGTCGCACTCGGTCTCCTACTAGTCGGTGGGATGAATCACGGAGCTTCGGCCGAGACAGCGATTGCCAGCGCCAAGCCCGTACTTGACTCATCCATCGGGTCTTATCAGACGGCGACACCGGTCTCCGGGCGCATGGTGATTGCCGGGTCGGACACGATGCAGCCGATCATCGTGAAACTGGCCTCTGCCTTCCATCAGTGGCACCCGGGAGTAAAGGTGGTTGTCCAAGGAGGCGGGTCCTATGCGGGGGTCAAAGGGTTTATCACCGATCAGGCCACGATTCGGCGCGGGGATGCCAAGCCTTCCGGCCACCTCGTCTCAGGCCATGTCGCATTGTTCGCTGCGTCCAGTCCGATGTCCGACGAAGACCGCAAGGATTTCAGTTCTCGCTATGGGTATGACGTCACGGAACTTCCCATCGCGATGGATGCCGTTGCCATCTATGTCAACGCCAAAAATCCCATTAAGGGACTGACACTGGACCAGGTGGATGCCATCTTCGGAAAAGACCGCAAGCGTGGGTATCGGTCGGACATTACAAAATGGAGCGAGGTTGGGCTGGAGGAAAACTGGTCTTCGTCACCGATTCATCTCTACGGCCGTGATAAAAGATCCGGCACCCGCAGCTTCTTCATCAATGAAGTCTTGAATGGCGGCCAGTTGAAATCCGACATCGTGGAAGAGCCGGGATCGGCCAGTGAAATCCTGGACATTAGTCGAGACCAGCTCGGCATGGGTTATGCTGGCATCGGCTTCCAAGCCAGTACCGTTCGGGTGGTGCCGCTTGCTAAAACAGCGGTGAGTGAATTTGTGCCACCCACGGCCGAGGCAGCCACCAGCGGAGCCTACCCATTGGCTCGGTCTCTGTACCTGTATGCGAAAAAATCTCCCGAAGCAGCTCTCGAGCCGGACGTGCTGGAGTTTCTCAAGTTCGTCAATAGCCGGGAGGGACAGGAAACCATCGTGCGGGCGGGCTTCTTTCCATTGCCGGCAGCCCAGGTCGCAAAAAATTTGCAGAGTTTGACTGGCCCGGCGGTATCCGCCCTCGTAGTGTCTAAGAGTCAGAAGTAACAATTTGAGGATCGCTGGTGCGCCGGTTGCTCCATCGGTAATCGGCGCTCTGTCTTGCTCTCCCATTTCTGTTACAGTGCCGATCGAATACCGGACGGAGAGCTCTCATGATCCAGCAGTTTGCCGATAGGCTTCGGTTAGCGATGGCAACAGTCGCACTCTGTCTTTCGGTCGGCTGCGCCGCGGACCCTCCCCCCATTGTGATTCACGAAGACCAACCGTTGTCAGTCTGGTTGAAGTTCGATCCGTCGTCCGGCGCAGGCCATAGTCATCCTGCGGCGATCTCCACCGAACAGATCGCCGCAGCTCTCCGAGGTATCGGCCTACAGCCTCGCGATCACATCGCGGGGTTCGGTCTTTTCGCGAAGAAATCAGGGGCACCGGCGTTCCTCTCAGCCGAAGTGGCCGTCCTGGCGCCGTTCCTCTCCCAGGCATTCGCTAAAGCTTCTCCAAAGGACATGGTCACGTTCTACCTGGTCTCCCGCAATGCCGACCAAGGTGACTTGGTGACGTCAGGCGGTCTCTTCCTTAGAAACCGACATCTCTACATGATTCTGGCCAATGCCCATTCCTCAAAATACTCCGTCCAATATGAGAACGCGTCGCCGATAGATACGAGGGACAACCCGCTTCTACCCCTTGCTCGCTATCGATTCTCGACTGTTTTTACTCCCGAGGAGGCTTGGATTCCGAACAAAGAGGTCCGTGGGAAAGACGGGTATGACCGATACTTCGACGAAACAAAACTCATGGTCGTCGACCTCGATCGCCTCACGGAGCGTTCTGGCAAGAATCGACCTCCTGACCCCACCGCTTCGCCTCGCTAGAAGAATCTCCCATTCGTCGTCCACGCCTGTGTGATCAAACATCCTAGCCAAGAGGGCAGGTGCTTCCTTGGCTGTTCATTTGTCCTTAATTTGGCGGGGATTGGGACAGGATCGGTACGAGGTCTATCGCTGTCGAGGAAGACGTTGGGCCGCCCGGGGATCGGCAAACTGCGTATTGACGTGCACGATCACATGGTTGAAGCTGCGGTAGGCATCTTGGTCGGTGAGGACAGGCAACGCATCGGCGTCTGATTGTTTCGTAATCACCGCCATGGTGGGAACATACCGGTGCGCGGCAATCGTTACCCCGATGATCTTGGCACCAGCTCCACGACGGCATGGTCTCCCACCTCTGCGCGAAAGACCAAGGCCTGTATACCGATAAGCGTGTCGTCCCCGATTCTTGCCGGGCCATGCACGTGCGACTGATGGGCGATTGATACCCGCTGGCCCATATGGACGGAATATTTTCTTCGATCGACTTCCACTTCATTCTCATACACTTCTTTGCCGCTCTCGAACGTCTCAAGACCGTGAATCACCACGCCGTCCTGCACGTTGCTCTCATCGCCGATATAAATACTCTGCCCCTCATCCCCTCGAATCGACGCAAAAGGGGCGACAACACACGCTGTCCAAGCTTGACCGAACCGAAGACCGATGCCATGGGGTGAACTGTGGAGGTCTGTGACAGAATCGGCTGCCTGACCGTCGGATTAAAAGTGGTCTCCACGTTTGCCCCACGGACCGCCGAGGAACAGGACTAAAAAAATTAAATTCGATCCCAAACTCCGGGTTGTGATTCCGGTCCTCTTTCGTCCATCGTCTCCGGTCCTAGCCAGGGCTTGGCTGAGAGCAGCCCGGCCCTAGACGTGGTGAACAAGGACGTGCTCGGACCTCAATTCCAGAACCAGACTGCCTGAAAACGAAGCAGATTGGCGTACTGTTCTGTCTGTCTTCCTGGGACCGTCGCAAGTGTCGGATCGGTCAGGAACAGATTGTTCCTCTGAGAAAAGGTATAGGCCACCGTGAATTCCCACTGAGGGTCAGGTTGCCAAGCGATACCTGTCTCCAGTTCTGTCATCTTTCCACTGGGAGCGCCGGCGGCGAATTTAATACCGCCACGGTAATCCTGATATCGCGCGTAAATATTGGCCAAGCCGATATCGCTATACTTCCACTGATAGTGGGCCTGCACGTAGCCGCCCGAAAGCGCGCTGTCCTGAACCCGTCCGTTCGCCTGGCGTTCAGGAGTGCGTCCGATGGTATATTCTGCGATGAACCCCCAGGGTTGCGGTGGATAATAGATATAAAAGTTCAGTCGTTCGTCACGATAGCTTCTCGCGCTGGTATTGCCACTTTCATTGAAGGAGAACATCGTACGTCCCGCCGCAGCCGTTCCGTGGTTGACGACGTACTGGCCGCGCATGGCATTGGCGCCGACTTCGAGCAGCCGTCCACCCGGTAATTCGAACGGCCAAGCCAATCGAGCTGCAATGTGTTTATCCGCGTTTGCCTCTTGGGCGTTGAGTCCCTGACCATTGTATGCCTGAATATGAAACACGCCGTAGTCGCCCGGCCCGTACATATAATCGAGCATCTGCTTGAACCGTTGCTGCGCGATTTTTGGAGACCACATGAAGGAGACACCCATATCACGTTCCGAGGTGGCGCAGCTGTTGGTCGCGTCGGCGCGATCAATCGCCATACGTTGGCGGCTGGCCTGCCAGTTATCCCACGAACAGGGCACGCGCTGGAGACCGACGCGTAACCGGTATTCTCTATCCTTGTCAAAATTCCACTCCCCCCAGGCGTCTCGCATCGACAGCGCGTGTGTATTCCCGCTGATATTCGACGCCATGTCCGGCTGTATGAAGAAGGAGACGTGGTCGGATACCTGACCGGTGATCACCCATCGGATCCGGCGAAAGAAGAAACCCGGCTGAGCGCCATTGTTCTTATCGCCGATCGAAGCATCGTGATAGCTGCGAAAAGCCCCGTTCGAGGTATTGTTGTACCGGAACATGCCATACCCGTACATGGTGATGCGCTCAAACCAGCGAGGACTGCCGGTAAATTCTGCTGCGACGGAACGTTCGTTCAGCCGTTGCTCCTCTTCGGCCTTGATTCGGATCCAGTCATCCATGGTGATCAGGCCTTTTTCCAGCATAAGGTCCTCGAGGGAGGTGCTTTCCAGGCCTTTCTCGCCTCGACGAATGATGCCGCCGGGAGCGGGGGGCGCGCCCGCCGGGGTAGCCAGTCCTGCTTCTGCCGCTACCTTGTCCGTTATGGATGACTCTTGAGCACTCGAATCCTGAATCGAGGCCCCTGTCACGATTACCAGTGACAACATCACAGTCGTCCTGAATGTTCGGTCTCCTACGATCGCCCTGAATATCTGCACCGCCGCCTCCCTTCGCAGTGGTCCTCTCTCGCCCATCGCACCATCACAATACGATCAGCGTTCTGTCGCGGGACGATACAGCGGCCCCATCTCTTCTGCTTCAGGACAACCTTAAGACTGTGTTAATCCTCACGTCTTTTCCTCCGGTCGCATAATCGGTGGACATGAAATAAGACAAGGTTTTCATGGATCCGTCGTTGGCATTGGGAAACGACCTATCAAGTAAGGGTCCATTTACATGACAGCCATAAAATATTACACTGGCGTCACACTAGGGAAATGCCCAGGTTATAGCTGGAGATCATACTGCGCACTGTCCACATTCGGCACACCTACTCTGTACGAAAGGGGATAAGATGAGCACTCCCACAGCGAGCCATCACGAAGCACGGGCCGGCAACCCCGCTATCTTGCTCGTCACCAGCCGTGCAAACCTCAAAAGTTCCCTGCAGAAAGCCCTCCTCGGACTCAACTACGATCTGCTGACCGCCCCCAATGAGAAGACCGCTTTCGAACTGGCGGTCGCACGAAAACCGGCGATTGTCATGGTCGATCGAGAGAGGCATCGCTGGCAAGCTCTTCGCCGGCATCAATCGATGAAACATATCCCGATGGTGACGGTGCAAACGACTCAGAACGAAAGTGAAAAAGAAGACTGTGTCAGTGAACTGGATGAGGGGTTGGATGGCTGTTGGTGCGACCAGACGTACCGCCAAATCGTCGCGCACATTCGTTCCGTTTTGCGGCGGCATCTCAACGCGTCCTCCGAGCCTACCGCGCTGCACATCGGTGCTCTACGCATGGATATTGCGCGTCACGAGGTGCGCGTGCATGAGCGGCTCGTGGAATTGACGCCACGAGAGTTTCAGATTCTGAAACAGTTTATGGACTCGCCCGGGCTTGTCCTGTCACGACAGGATCTGTTGAATCGGGTATGGGGTGTCGACTATGCGCTTGAAGAGCATGCGCTCGATGTACACATTCACTCGCTACGACACAAAATAGAGGTTGAGCCTTCAAAACCTGCGTTCATCCTTACCATTCGCGGGGTCGGGTACAAGTTGCAAGCCTCCTGACGACTTGCAAACCGCCTGAATTCGGCCTAGACAGCACTGTCCCGTCACACCTGGCTCATCCCTCCCACATCTTCACCTTATATGGCATGCGCCTGCGCGTCATTCGCACCCCAAGGTTAGATCGTTACGCAGCGTTAACAGTCCGGTAGGGGGTCTGCAACATAGGATCGGTACAATCGCCCTATGAGTCTTGAAATCGTGCAGATCATTGAGGATGAGCCCCTCCATGCACAGCTGTTAGACCGCTCTCTGCGGCAGGCCCGCTACCGCACGAACGTGGCGGGCGATGGTGTGATCGGCCTGGCCGATGTAAATCGCCTCAAGCCCTCGCTTGTTCTCCTCGACCTCATGTTACCAGGGATGAACGGGCTGGAGGTCTGTCGTCGCATCCGGGACGCGGCCGGCACCAGGCAGATCCCGATTATCATGCTTAGCGCCTTGGGCGGGGAGGAAGACCGTATTGCCGGTATCGAAATGGGGGCGGACGATTACGTTACCAAACCGTTTAGCCCGCGCGAGGTCATCTCTCGTGTCGCATCCCTCCTGCGGCGGGCCCGGCAGCCACTGGATCAAGGACTCGCGACAGACGACGATTCGCTCTCAATCGAAGAACATTGTCTGAGGATCACACTGTTCGGGAGGCAACTCACCGTTTCGCAACTGGAGTGGCGTCTGCTGCACTTGCTGACCAGGCGGGTGCGACAGGTCGTTCCCATTGAGGAATTGGGGAGCCTCATTTGGACCGACAACACGTTTATCCGCTCTCGCGATTTGGATGCCATGATCGGCACCCTCAATACCAAGCTGCGCAATACTCTTTCAGGATCGATCGAAATCATTTCGACGATCGGCTATCGCTTCATCCCTCCACGCGCGACTGCGTAGCCTTCCACTAACCGATCGATAACCCGCTCCGCCCTCAGGCAGGGCGGAACACTTCAACATTTTGTTACCACCATTAATGTCGGTAGTGACTTTCACGCGCGAAATTAACCTCGATGACGATTCCGTGTAATGCCTCTGTAATGCGGCACACCTATCCTTCCCGCCGAAACGCATCCAAAACCAAACCAAACGGGAGGACAAGCATGACGCGAGGATGGGGCCAGTACGTAATGAGTGCATGCATTCTGGCGGCGCTGTGCAGCCTGGAAACAGGTGCATCGCTGGCCGGATCACTGGAAGACTTAATGCTACACAAAAACCAAATGTCGATCGATGAGTGGGTGGAGTTGAAGGCGGAAGAGGAAAAACGCGAAGCCAAGGTGTTTGAAGAAAGCCGGGGCGTCGGAGATACGCCGGTCAAGGCCAAGTGGTATGAGAAGATCAGTATCCGCGGTTATGCCCAGGTGCGCTATAACCGGTTGGGCAACCCCAACGGGAACCTCATCAATGATCAAGGCGATAAGTCGATCGGTGATAACAACGGATTCTTCCTCCGGCGCGCTCGCTTCATTGTGAGCGGCGAAGTACATGACCGGCTCTTCGTCTATATTCAGCCGGACTTTGCCTCGACTGTAGGAGGCACAGGCCATGCCGCTCAGTTGAGAGACTGGTATGCAGATCTGTTTCTCACTAAGAACAAGGAATGGCGCATCAGGGCCGGGCAATCCAAGGTACCCTATGGGTTTGAGAATCTCCAATCCAGCCAAAACCGGCTATCGTTGGATCGAAACGATGCCTTGAACAGTGCCGTGAAAGACGAGCGTGACTTCGGCTTCTTCCTCTATTATGCGCCGACCCATGTCCGTGAAACATTTCGGCGTCTTGTCGACAGCGGCCTGAAGGGCTCCGGTGACTACGGCATGTTGGGAGTCGGTGTGTACAATGGCCAAACCGCCAATCAGCCGGAACGGAACGACGACAAGCATATGATCGTTCGCGCCGCCTACCCGTATGAATTTGCGAATGGACAGGTGTTGGAGGCCGGCGTGAGCGCCTATCGAGGCATGTTCAACATATCGAAAACCGCCATCGTCCCGCTGGGAGGAGGAGCGGCCGTGACGCCGCGTGGAAACAACAATATTCTAGACCAACGGGTGGGAGCGTATTTTGTTCTTTATCCGCAGCCCTTCGGCATACAGGCAGAATATACGGTCGGACAGGGGCCGGAACTGAGCGCCGACAGACGGTCGATCAACCAGAGTGACCTGTATGGCGGCTATGTCCAGGCCATGTACAATTATACATGTGCGACGTATTGCCTGAACGTCTTTCCTTTCGTGCGTTATCAGGAATACTACGGCGGGAAAAAGCACGAGGCGAATGCGCCCCGCAATGTCGTGCGCGAGTTAGAACTAGGAGTTGAGTATCAATTCAACAAAGCTTTTGAGCTCGTAGGTATGTATACCTTCACCCAGCGGACTTCGGCCGTGGCCACCGGCCCGAACCCATACCAAGAGCACTACGGAAATTTGATTCGATTTCAGCTGCAGTGGAACTATTAGCGGGTACTGTTTGGCTGCAAAAGTTCTATCGATGCTTCCTCATTTCGGGACTGCCTCATACCTGGCGCCGGCTTTTGCCGGCGCCAGCCGTTTGTACAGCACCACCACTTCTCGTCGCTCCATACTGAAAAGACTCGACAAGATACTTTCATCAGACAGGGCGATGGCATCACGTGGCTCGAATTCGAGGCGGGCTTCCTGAGGAGCCATCCTTCGCATGGGTGTCAATCGATCATCCATCGTATCATCGACGCCAGGATCGGACGCGGAATGTGTCGGCGAGCGGTAGTTGCTCAACACAACGTGCATTTTTTCATCATCCACATAAATCCCGCCGGAAGTGACTTTTCTGATGATCGCAGTATCCTGATGTGTCTGATAAAACGTGACCACTTCTTCAGACGTGGCTTGCCCTAACCCTCTAGCAAGCAACGGCGCGAAAAACTGAACCTCCGCTTCGTTGAATGCCGGATGACGTTGGGGTTCCCTGTCTTTATCCAGGAACGCAAAGAGACGGGATGGTTCCTCGATCATCAGGCCTGACAACACCGCCGCCATCTCTTCCGACGTGATACTGACCGGATGCGAGTGTCCCTTGTTCTCGCGCGCCATCGGATCACTCTCGAGCCGCACAAAGCTTGCCGGACTTTCGTAGATGGTCATGGTCGGGAACTGCCGACTTTGACAAGCGGTGAGGCTGAGAAGAAACGCGATCCAACAGAGCGGCACAAGACGAAGAATGGTCATAGGATCCTCTCCAAAAAGCGTTGGAGTCTAGCACAGCGTTTTGAGCAAAAGAAAACGCGCCGCCCGGTCGGGCGGCGCGAAGAGAGAATACCTTCTGAGCTCTGTAGTCAGTCGCGAGCCGGGATCGGATGGGAGACCGTGGCAGCCTGCACCGGCTGAGACCAGGCGGCAAACAGCTTGTTAAGTTCATCGGTGGGCAAGGGGAAAAACCCTTCCTGGACCACGGCCTGCTGCCCTTCCTGACTGACGGCAAATTTTACAAACTCCGTCACCGCCGGAGGCGTCGCGGCTTTCGGCGCTTTATTGATGTAGAGATAGAGCGGGCGGCGCAAGGGATAACTGCCATCGATAGTGGTTTCGAAGGTGGGCTCGATGAAGGGCTTTCCCTTCGCAACGGCGAGTGGTACCGGTTTGACGAATGACGTACGGTACCCGATGCCGCTGAATCCAACCGCGTACCGATCCTTTTTGACGCCGACGACGATGGATGCCGATCCGGGTTCTGTTTTCATACGTTCTTTGAAGTCTCCGTTGCCGCAAACATGCTCACGGAAGAACGTCGCTGTCCCGGAGGCCTTATTTCTACCGATCAGCGTGACCGCGGCCTCGCTCCATTCGCCTGATAGACCAAATTGCGACCAACTGAGTCTGTCTTCGTTCAGACCACGGCGATGCTCCTTGCAAAACGTCGCATCTAATTCATCCAGCGTCATCCCTGTAATCGGATTGTCACGATGCACAAAGACCGCCAAGGCATCGGCGGCCACCGGCACCTCTGTCGGCGCATAACCATAATGCTTGCTGAACTCTTCGAGTTCCTTTTTCGTCATCTGGCGAGACATGGCGGCGATTTGGGCTTTCCCTTCCAGGAGAGCCGGCGGACCTGTCTCTGATCCGATTCCTTGTATCTGAATCTCCAGGCTTGGATAGAGCTCTCTCAATTTGCTTTCCCACCGGTGCGAGAGTGCCTTCATGGTCTCCGATCCAGCTACAGTGAGTGCACCCGAAACACCTGTGGCCTTCGCATAGGCCTGGATTTGAGGATCGATTGCCGGCTTGAGTTGCGCTTGGGCGGTCGAGGTACCAGCCATCACCCCCACCAAGCCGAGGATCGCACAGGTTTGGAGCGTACGTTTCATTATTGAACCTCCTGGGTTATAGGGTCGATCTTCTCAGTACGGTGAGCGTCTTATGCTGATCAGATGTATCCGGCCGTATCACTGGCCATAGCAACCGATATCTTTGCGCACAACATACGGCGAACCCATTGCAGCGGAATGACTCCCGTGTTACGGAATTGTTAATTGTTATCGGCTGTATTTATGAGAGCATGCAGGGCGGAGAGGGATGCTGTCGGGGAAGATGATGAAGGAGCAGGAAAATGTTTGACATTGCACAACGTTGGGAACTGAATGCTGCGCCTCTGTGCAGGTACCCATGGAGTAGGCGACCACAGGGGGCATGTCGTCCCGCAAGATCAGGTGTCATCCACTGACGGAGTCGGCAATCGAAGAGCACTGCCTGAAGATCACACTGCTGGGAGCACGGCTCACTGTTTCGCAACCGGAATGGCGCCTGTTACAACTGTTGAGCAAGCGGTCGGGGCACATCGTGTCCGCCGAGGAATTAGCAAGCCTGATCTGGTCCGATAGTGAATGTCTATGTCTTCGTGACTTGGATGCCCTAATGGCCATGCTGAACATCAAGGTCCGCAATGCCTGTACCGGATCGATCGAAGTCGTGCCGACGATCGGCTATCGTGTAGTTCCTCCACGCGCAACTGCTTAATTCGATGCACTCGGTAGTCCGATGAGCCTCAGACCTGCCGTCGCGGTGGCCGTTCGGCATGGGACCTCCACACATGAGACGATCGGCATCTGAGGGGGACATTGATGGCCAGCTTGAGCTCGGTGACGAACGCACCTGCGCTACTGAGACGCGATAACCGGGGAACCCAAGCGGAGACTCCAGGTCCGACACCCTTGTCTGTGACGAGGCTGTTGTCACAGGAGGGGTCGGATTGTCTTCGTCAATGGGGCGAGGGGAGAAGTTTTATTCTGCAGCAGGCCTAAAATTCATCCACCGAGACCGGCTGCAACAGATCCCGCACCGATAACACTCCGACAATCGCCCCGCTTTTCATCACAGCGAGGTGCCGCGTTCCGTGCTGCTGCATGAGATCGGCAGCCTCGGTGATGGGACGGCGCTCATCGATCCCGATGACGGGCGTGCTCATGATGGATTCGACCTGGACGTGGTAGGCCTGACGACTCTCTCCCACCACCTTCCTGACGATGTCGGGTTCCGTCACGATGCCCACGAGTCGCTCGTTCTGCTCCACAAACACACTGCCGACTTTGCATTCACTCATCATCCTCGCGGCCTTGTCCACAGACGTACCGGCTTGAACCTTTACGAGATCTCGGGTCATCAGTTGACTGATCGTGACCATGTGCACCTCCTATTGATGATTGTGAAACCGCGCTGTTACGACCGGCTACCCCCTGTGCCACCGGCCCTCATTATTTACTGTCTGCACTGTTCCCCAAAACTCGCGACTCGCATTAATTCTGATCACGGGCACGCAGGTCCCGTCGGCACGGCGAATTCGTAGCAGGGGATATACATCCTTTCGTTTCATGCCGATGAGTGTGCGAATCGCATACACGATGGGCATGCAGACGAGAATTAATGACGCGAATCCTGTCAGGAGACTAGCTGCTTTCACCATGCGAAGAACTCCTTCGTTCGGAGCAGACTCTCGGGAATTGCTATCTTCGAGTCTACCGCGCGAAGATTCCATGGAAATCACGCGTTGGTAAATTATGTGTTACGTAGTGAGATTGCGCGACGAGCAGCGAAGGATCGACCGAGGAATGCGCGGCACGGGCGAGGTGGCCCATGCCGCAGCAGGCGGAGAGGGTCGGAGCAGAGTTAGTCTTTTACGAGGAAGTGCACACTGCGATTCTTCTGCCAGCAGACGGGATTATGCTGAAGACACAACGGGCGATCCTTGCCGTAGCTGGTGACATCGACCTGCAGTGTGCTGAACCCCAGCGATTCAAGATACCGTTTCACTGAGAGTGCTCGCCGTTCTCCCAGCACCAGATTGTATTCCGCAGTGCCGATTTCATCACAGCGCCCCTCCAAGACCACCTTGGTCACGTGATGATCCTTGAGCCGTTTGGCATTATCCTCAACGGCCGTGAGGGCATCGTCCCGCAATACATATTGATCGAAATCAAACAACACGTCGGGAAAGGGAATATTCTGCTCTCCGGAGGCATTGCGAGCGGCCATTTCAGTGGATCGAAGCGGAACCGGCGCCGCCTCAGGTGGTGGAACGATTTCCTGCACTGGAGCCGCCGCCACACGCTCCTCCACGCGAGGTTTCGGCACCGTCACGGTATTCCCTCCGCTCGTTCCTGATTTGCTTGCACAGCCGTCAAGAAACACAGGTCCGGCGACGGCAAGAAGTCCCAGTAGGACACACGGACGCAAACGAATCATGAAGACCTCCAGGGGACATTGAAGTTCGTGGATTCTACGGGGCACAGAATAATCAAATCGCGCGAATGAGGCAAGTTACTTCTTCGCGGCGCAGAGATCGTAGACCCGTCGCGGGTCCGGCAGAGGGTCCCACCGCAGGATTTCCAGCGCATCATCGACATAGGCCGGCAGGCGCATGCCATTCAATACGGCAGTCACCCCCGGGGTGCTGGCAAGAATCCATAGCGCCTTCTGTGACAGCGAGGCGTTTCGTGTGCCTTCGGGCAGCAATGGGTTCACCGTGCGATGCATGTCCTCGGCCCGCAGCCGGCTCCGTTCGGCGGCCTCCCATTGCAGCACTTTCAGCAGAGCGAGCAGTTCAGGCACATAGCGATCACGCCAGGCTTCCCACTGTTCAGCCACGGTGCCAGTAAAGGCCTCGGAGAGCGCCCTCATGACCTGATTGACGTGCGGTGCGATCATCTGTTGTTCGATCTGTTCCCAATGTTCCAATCCTTGCACCTGGGTGCGGATTCGGCCCAGTTCATCAGCCCATCGGAAGAAGTCGCTGGGTACCATGCCCTGTCCGCTATGGGCCACCGCCGGCGCGAGGTCCTTCCGATATTCCTCTTCCAATCGCGCAACCTTCTGCCGCTGTGCATCGAATTCTCCCTGCGGTGCCTGCGCCGGCACATCTGCCAGACGTATCACGCCGCCTCGTTGCGAAGGCATGGCATTCAGCGGGCGGTTGACTATGACCGCGATGCCTTCATGCATGGCTTCTTCCAGCAGCGTGCGGCCCTGACCAGGACCGGTGTTGCGGATGAGGGCTGCGCCGGATTCGTACAGATTCATGGGACATTGCAACAGGGCAAAGTGATGCGCAGAACCTGCGATTTTTTGGGCGGCTGCCTTGGCCGCGGCGACCATGCGCGACAGCGACGTGGCACCAGAATCATCCGGGGCTGCGGTGGACGTATTCGACGACACGCCATAGGCGCGAATTCGACCGGCTTGCACTTGCGTCTCGCAATACTCGAAGGCCAGCTGGAGGCGCGCATAGAATTGCTCGCGCAACGCAGTCACATCAGGCGCGTCTGTGCTGCCGAGACGGGTGGCGTGGGAAAGAAAATATTCCGGATTGTGGAGCAGACACACATCCAAAGTGGCGAGCCCCAACCGATCCAGCGATTGCGTCAGTTGGTCGGCCAAAAAATCAGGGTGGATGCAATGCCAGATGTCCTCCCCGTACTTCACCATATCAGGATAGGGCTTGCCGGCTTTTTCCCGGGCTTGGGCCTGCATAAGATTCTGGCCTTGTACATAACCAATTTTCGACACGACGATGACTTCCTCGCGGGCCACCTCGCCGGCCTTGATCATCTCTTGCAGCACAGCTCCTACGAGTTGCTCGCTCTCACCGTCCATATAATTGGTTGACGTGTCGATCAGATTGCAGCCCATGCGCAGCGCCTTGACCAACGCGTCGCGCTGTTCGGCTTCACGTTGCCCCACTCGATAGGTGCCGAATCCAAGGCGGCTCACCGTGAGACCAGTCGCGCCGAATCGCCCGAACCCTTTTGCGAGGGAACCGGTCGCCGAAGCTTCATGAATCTTACGCGCCGCATAGGCCGCTGTGTTTTTGATGGTGGCTGCGCCAGGTAACAACGTTCCGCCCAACACCTTTTGCTCTGAGACGGCCGGCGACGCAGATCCAGGTTCCTGAGGAGTGAGGAGGGCAGGGAGGTCCGCCGGATCGGTGATCGGCTGCCGACAGGCAAAGTTGCGACAGACGTAGAGCGCCGCTTTGCCGCCAACCAACGTTTTACCTTGCAACAACGGATGGGTGGTCGCGGTCTGCGACGGAACACGGTGCGCCAGCATACGATTGGGGAGATAGATGCGGCTCACAGCGGCGCGCAAGGATGCCGTGCCGGAATCGTTGGGCGAGCCGACCAAGGCAATCTCCACCGGACCGCTGGTCAGAAGATCCACCACGAGAAGGCTCTTGGCAAAGGCCCTGGGATATCGCGCGATCTGCCGCCCATAGGCTCGAATGGCCGCAGCGGCTGCTTGACGGAAGTCATCTCGGTCGACGTGGTACGAGAGTCTGGCCAAGACCGATGCGGCCACCGCGTTCCCGCTCGGCGTGGCTCCGTCCGGTCCTTCACGGCTGCGCATGATCAAGGCTTCGTGGCCCGTGGCCGTGGTGAAAAACCCGCCATGTTTGCCGTCCGCGAAATCCGCCAACATCCGCTCGCCCAATCGGACGGCCGCCAGCACATAGCGCTCCTCGCCGCCGGCTTCATAGGTCTCGATCAAACCTTCGGCGAAATAGGCATAGTCTTCGAGATAAGCGTCCAGATGGGCCGTGCCTGCCCGATAGGTCCGCAAGAGCCGACCGTCCGGTTTCGAGAGGCTGCCGAGAAGAAAATCGGAGGCGCGCTGCGCCGCGTCACGATACCGTGGCACGTCGAACACACGCCCGGCTTCCGCCATGGCGCTGATCATCATGCCGTTCCATGCCGTGATGACCTTGTCGTCGAGCCCGGGATGAATTCGTTTGGTGCGCGCGGCATAGACCATTGGCTTGACGCGTGCAATGGTCTCCTGCAACTCCTCAATGGCGATCCCTAGTTCCTTGGCAACGGCCTCGAGGGGCTTGGGCGTATGCAGCACATTCTGGTGTTCCCAATTTCCGGCCGGCGTGACATCGTAGTAGGCGCAGAAGCGACGGGCATCTTCATCGGTTTGGACAGCCGCGCGGATTTCCTCGGGAGACCAGACGAAGAACTTTCCTTCGACTCCTTCGGAGTCGGCATCCGTTGCGGAGTAAAACCCTCCTTCAGGCGACGTCATTTCCTTCAGGATGTAATCCAATGTCTCGCAGGCTACACGACGATAATTCGTATCACCGGTCACCTGAAACGCTTCGACATAGACACGAGCCAACAACGCGTTGTCGTACAGCATCTTCTCGAAATGCGGCACCAGCCAGCGCTCGTCGGTAGAGTAGCGGGCAAACCCGCCCCCGACATGGTCATAGATGCCGCCGGCCGCCATGGCGTCCAACGTCTTCCGCACCATGGTGAGTGTGTGGGCATCTTTCGTGCGATGGTAACAATGGAGCAACAGCGACAGGCCTGTCGCGGGAGGAAACTTCGGCGCCCCGCCGAACCCGCCATGCTTGGCGTCGAAATCTTCCGCAAATTGGGTGACGGCTGTATCGAGTTCCGCTTCGCCGACCGTGGTCGGGGAGGGGGCATGAGCGCCGTCCTGCAACCGGGCCGTCAGCGTCGCCGCCTGCGACAGCGCCCCCGCTTGGTCTTTCTCCCAATAGTCCGCAATCTTCTTCAAGAGCGTCGGAAACCCCGGCCTGCCCCAGCGATCTTCGGGGGGAAAATAAGTGCCGGCAAAAAATGGTTTCTGATCCGGGGTGAGAAATACCGTCATCGGCCAGCCGCCTTGGTTGCGGTTGAGCGCCAAGGTGGCCTGCATGTAAATCTCGTCAAGATCGGGCCGTTCTTCCCGATCCACCTTGACGCAGATGAAATGTTGATTCATCAACCTGGCGATGGATTCATTCTCAAACGATTCCCGCTCCATCACATGGCACCAGTGACAGGAGGAATAACCGATGGAGAGGAGAATCGGACGCTTTAACAGCGCCGCCTGCGCCAGTGCCTCCGGTCCCCAGGGATACCAGTCAACCGGGTTATAGGCATGTTGGAGGAGATAGGGACTGGTCTGATGAATGAGACGATTCGGCTGGCGCTCTGCGATTGTATCTGTCATACGCGAACCGTAGCACGCGTCGAGTAAATGGGTCAATGAAGCAGGATGGCGCGGGGACGAAGGGACGGCATCAGACAAAAAATTGGCCCACGCCGGCCTCCGAACTCGCGAGCCAATTGAAGACAGCGAAAGAACGTGGGGACCTGGGATCAGTGTCCGTCCTTCTAGTTATCCTTCCTCTTTTCTTCTCCGGCAAATGACGGAGCGGTGAATGCCACGAGGATGGCTGCCGCAACGACTGCACATAACGCACGCTTCATCGGAACCCCTCCTTGAACGGTTGAGAAAGTTTGTGCCCACCACAAGGGCGCCCGAGGGTAGCCGCCCGGCAGAAAATGTCAACAAACTCTCGTGGAATTCCTCACCCGCGAGCCTCTCCACCTCAACGGCTGTGATAGAATTTCAGAAAACACCCTCACCGCTGTGGATCACAGATCATGACAACTGACGACATCGGCCCCTATTCAAACTACCGCCTGACCGTCCGCCTCGCGCTCCTTAACAAACCAGGCATCTTCGCTAAGGTGGCGGCCTTGTTGGCGGAGGAGGGAGCAAACCTCGGCGCCGTGGACATCGTGTCGGCCAATGCCGAACGCATGATCCGCGACATCACGTTCGATGTGCAAAATGACACCCACGGGGAGCGGGTGCTCGAACGCTTGGAAAGTCTCCCGGAAGTGAATGTGCTTTCCGCGTCCGACCGGATTTTCTTGCTCCACCTGGGAGGGAAAATCCGGGTCCAGAGCAAGGTCCCTGTCAATACACGCAACGTACTCTCCATGATCTATACACCCGGGGTCGGCCGCGTCTGCCAGGCCATCGCCAAGGACCCGACAAAGGCCTATGCCTTCACCATCAAGAGTAACAGCGTGGCGGTGGTCACCGATGGCTCCGCCGTGCTCGGACTCGGCAACCTCGGTCCGGCGGCGGCCTTGCCGGTGATGGAGGGCAAGGTCATGCTCTTCAAGGAGTTGGCCGGCATCGATGCCTGGCCGATCTGCGTGGCGACGCAGGATGCGGAGGAAATCATTCGCATCGTCCGCGGCATCGCCCCCGGTTTCGGCGGCATCAATCTGGAGGATATCAGCGCGCCGCGCTGTTTCGAGATTGAACGCGCCCTCAAAGCGTCGCTCGACATTCCTGTCATGCACGACGACCAGCACGGCACAGCCGTGGTGTTGCTGGCCGCGCTGACGAACGCATTGAAGGTCGTCGGCAAACGGATGGATGAAGTCCGCATCGTGGTGAACGGCCTTGGCGCAGCGGGAACCGCCTGTTGTCGTATTCTGCTCGCAGCGGGCGCCTGTCATCTCGTCGGATGCGATAGGGAAGGCATTGTATTGATGGGGGAGGCGGAAGAACTGCGCGCCTGCCGCACCGATCTGCAGGCCTGCATCCGGCGTGACCACCCACGCGGAACCTTACGTGACGCGTTAAAAGGAGCCGACGTCTTTATCGGACTCTCCGTGGGCAACGTGCTGGTCAAAGAGGATCTTGAGCGCATGAATCAGGATCGCATCGTCTTCGCCATGGCCAATCCCGATCCCGAGATCGACCCCAAGGTCGGCGATGAAGCCTCAAGAATTTTTGCCACCGGTCGGTCGGACTTCCCCAATCAGATCAATAATGCCTTGTCGTTTCCGGGAATCTTTCGAGGCGCACTCGACGTCCAAGCCTGCGAGATCAACGAGGCCATGAAGCTGGCGGCGGCTCAGGCCATCGCCGAATGCGTGCCGGCCGCGGCCCTTTCAGAAGACTACATCGTTCCCAGCCTGTTCGATCGCGACGTCGTGCCGCGCGTGGCGAAGGCTGTCGCGGCTGCGGCGCGCGCGACGGGCGTCGCCAGACGCCGCACCAAAATCGACGACGACCTGTACTAGTCAAAATCTCCGCAATCCTTCCCCACTTTTTTCGCCTCCTGCTTGGCCTACTGTGCGCGAGCCATGTAGAGTAGGCCAGGATTTCCACGAGGCTGCTCAAGTCGGCGTTCCAGAGAGGGGAGCAAGGTCAGTGACAGTAGGGAGAATCGGGTGACGCCAACAACCATCCAATTAGTCGGCGCAGCACTCTTTGCCGTCGCCATTCTGCACACCTTCGCCACCTCGTTTTTTGAACATATGGCGCATACGCGGCCAACACATGCGGGGCTCTGGCATCTTTTAGGCGAAGTCGAAGTCGTCTTCGGCTTTTGGGCTTCTGTGCTCATCATTGCCATGGTCATGACCGATGGCGCCGCCGCCGCCATCCAGTACGTCGACTCACGCACCTTCACCGAGCCGATGTTCGTGTTTGCCATCATGGTGATAGCGGGCACGCGGCCGGTCTTGCAGACCGCCATGGCCGGAGTACGACTTCTTAGTCAAGCCATGCCGATGCCGGCAAACATGGGATTCTATTGTACGGTTCTGGGGTTGGTGCCGTTGCTGGGTTCGTTCATCACGGAGCCCGCAGCCATGACACTGACCGCCATGATCCTGCGCGACCGGTTCTTCCAACAGGGACTGTCGTCGCGCCTGAAATATGGGACGCTCGGCGTGCTCCTCGTGAACATTTCCATCGGCGGCACGCTCACACCGTTTGCCGCGCCGCCGGTGTTAATGGTGGCTTCGACCTGGGGATGGGACCTAAGCTTTATGATGGTCACGTTCGGGTGGAGGGCCGCGTTGGTCGTCGTGCTGAACGCGGTGGTCGCGACGATGCTGTTCCGTAGGGAATTGTCTGCGCTCGCCGTGAATGGTCGCGACATGCGCGGAGACGCCGTCCCTCTGCCCCTGATTGGGATCCATCTGGCATTTCTTGGGGTAGTGGTCATCTTCGCCCACCATCCTGCGATGTTTATGGGACTGTTTCTCTTTTTCCTCGGCGTGGCTCAGGCCTATGAGCGCCACCAGGATCGGTTGATCCTCCGGGAAGGGCTGCTGGTCGCATTTTTTCTGGCTGGCCTGGTCGTCTTGGGTGGACAGCAACAATGGTGGCTTCAGCCATTACTCATGGGTATGCGCAACGAAGGGGTATTCTTCGGCGCAGCGATCCTCACGGCCTTTACCGACAATGCCGCGCTGACCTACCTTGGATCGCTGGTTGAAGGGTTATCCGCTGAATTTAAGTATGCCCTGGTCGCCGGAGCAGTCACGGGCGGCGGCTTGACGATCATTGCCAATGCGCCGAATCCGGCTGGGATTGCGATTCTGCGCGGTCATTTCGAGGATGAAACTGTCCATCCGGTCGGATTATTCCTCGCCGCCTTGCCACCCACGATGGTGGCAGTCATCGCATTCTGGTACTTGTGAACCATCGGCGGCGCAGATCAGGCCGGGTACCCAACTCTTATCGAAGCGCAAAGCCTTGTGTTAAGATGCGACCGACCTTGCCGCAACCCTGCTCGCCAGGGCGCGCTCAATAGCGGACCCATAGAGGACCCGAGAGGACCCGTGGCCTTTTCAACCAATCGACTGTTCAAGTATCAGCGCGGCATGCGCCGACGGATCGGCATGCTCCGCGCCAAGAACGTGGACAGCATGGATTTTGCCGTCGACTTTATGATGCAGGAGCGCGTCGACAGTTATTTCCGTGTCGAACCGGGACTCGAAGAGGTCGAACTGTCACTGCAGCAAATTGAAGAGGAATTGGAGCAGGTGCGGGATGTGTCTGGAGCCATTCGATTGGAATCCCGGCTGGAGTTCGTGGAAGATCGCTGGGATGAGCTCGACAGCGAAGTGCGCGAACGGCCGCGGCGGCGGCGGCGGAAGATCAATCTCGCAGATTTCTTGAAAGCGGCAGGAGGGGAGGGAAGTTCCACCGGCGCAACCAACGAAGTCACCAATGCCTATGACGCCTACCAGATTCTGGGTCTGGAGTTCGGCACGCCGCTCGTCGATGTGACCACGTCCTTTCGCCAACGCGCCAAGGAACTGCACCCTGATTCCCGCAATGGAGATCGGAGTTCAGAACCGGAGCTCCGGCGGATTCTCGAAGCCTATCAATTCTTGAAGGAATATCTGAGCTTGAGCAATACCGAACCGCCGATTTCGCGCGGCACGGAATATCGTCCCACCGAGTAACCTATGCCAACTGCGCAACCTGACCAGACCTTGATTACCTCCGACGACTCGCTGGATGCTCTCTGCGACCGCCTCGATGACAGCTCCGTCATCGCTATCGATACCGAGTTCATGGGTGAAGAGCACTTTATTCCCCGCTTGGAGTTGATCCAAGTCGCCGCAGAGGGCGTGGGGGCGGTTATCGACTTTCCTGCTGTGCAGGACACCGCGCCGATCGTCCGATTCTGGGATATTGTCTGTGACAGCCGCATCGAAAAAGTGCTGCATGCGGGACGCCAGGATCTTGAACTGTTTGCCCATCATGCCGGACGCCTGCCGAAACCCTTTTTCGACACCCAGATTGCGGCAGCCATGGTCGGCTATGGCGCGCAAACCGCCTATGCCAACTTGGTGCAGCGCGTCCAAGGCGTCAAACTCGACAAGGCCCATACGTTTACGAATTGGAGCCAGCGCCCGTTGAGTCAAGAGCAGTTGGTCTATGCCCTGGATGACGTGACATTCCTCTTGCCCATCCACCGACATCTCCAGCAAAAACTGACCGTCATGGGTCGGCTGGATTGGGTCGATGAGGAGTTTTCCCGCCTGGAGGTGTCACTTGGAGCGCAAGCCCGTGACCCGCTGGAACGGTATCAACGTATTCGCGGATGGGAAAGCCTCAAACCCCGCGCCGCCGGCGTCCTGCGTGATCTCGCAGCCTGGCGGGAAGGGGAAGCCCGGCGCCGGAATGTGCCGAGGGGACGAGTGATGCGTGACGAAGTGCTGGTGCAGTTGGCCCGGCAGACGCCGCGCACGCTCGATCAGCTCCGCGGCATGCGCGGCATGTACTCCTCTGAGGTGGAACGCAATGGTCAGGCCCTGCTCAACACCATGCAGCAGGCGCTGGCGCGACCCGAATCCGAATGGCCCGAGGTTCCGCGCGATCGGAAACCGGATCCTGAATCCACCGGTGTGTTGGAACTCCTCCAGTCCGTCCTGAAATCCAGAGCCGCCATGGAGAACATTGCCCCGACCTTGATCGCCACCACCGGCGACCTGCAAGCCCTGGTTGAACGCACCTCGCCGGAGGAAGAAGTCGATATTCCGGTGTTGCGCGGATGGCGTCGTCAGCTGGTCGGCGAAACGCTGCTCAGCGTCTTGTCCGGTGACCTCAAGGTGTGGATCGACCCGGAATTGGGCAAGCTTCGATTTGGCCACCTCGATCATCCCGCCTAAACCTCTGGGTGCACTTCTCCGCTGGCGCAGGTCGACAACAGAACCGGCTCACCTCCCGGCATCGCGAGGAAACCCTGCTCGGCGATAATTGCGACGGTCCTTCCACAATCCCAACAGGAGCGTGAGTAACGCCAGGCCTATTTCGTCGGCCAATGGTATGACGTCCGGAATGACGATATCGGCCAGGGTGAGCAGGGCGAAGAAGACAAAGAGTGAAGGAAACCGCAGATTGAGTCGTTGCAGCATCCGCCCGAGGAAGGACACGCGATTCACAGAACTGAACGTTGGCATCAGCTCGTTTCTCCATCCTTTTCCGCCGGCGCTCCGACTGGAGCACTCCGACCCCGCCTTGTTTACAGCAGCTTCCTGATCGTGTCGGCCGGTCTCGCCAACATCGCCTGGTCACCCTTTTCCACGAGAGGGCGCTGAATCAAGTCTGGGTGCTTGAGCATCAGATCGAGCAACTCATCCTCACTCAGCTTGTCATTCGAAAGCTTGAGGGACTTGTACAGATCTTCCTTGGTGCGCAAGACATCCCGCACCGCCAGCCCTGCCTTCTTGAGGACTGACTTCAGGAGGCTCTTGGTGAACGGCTGCTCATAATAATTGACGGCCTTAAACGGTTGTCCACTTTCCCGCACCAGACGAACCGCTTCGCGACAGGTGGAGCAGGTGGGTTTGTGATAAATCGTGATGTCCGCCATGTCTTTCGCCTCTCCTTCCGCGCAAGTTCCCTTGACGCAATTTTTTCACCTGTGTTACATCACTGCATTACACGTCAGTACGCAACCGACTCTCTATGCCGACATACGGAACCGATACCAGCGACCAGACAGGCAAATTCTCCTGCGCCTCAACGACTCAGCGCACTTTGAAAGACCTGCGCACCAAACGCAAGGGGCAACCGGTCTTCGTCGTCGGCCACCGGCTGGATCGGAAAGGCAAGGAAGCCACGTTCGAAGTCTTTAACGACCGTCTGGCGATCATTTGTTTCGAGGACAACGTTCGACTGGGCTATGACCCTCTTGAACTGTTGTTACCGACCGAAATCGACGACCAAGGCGTGGCCTATTTCGAAATCCGCCCCTGCCGGCTGTGTGAACAACTCTTCCCCCTCACGGCCGACGAATGCGACGCGGAAGAAGAACCCACATGCTGCCCCGAATGCGCCTCCTAACGCGCAGCCTGCTGATCCCTCGATACGGATATGATGGGAGTGGGGAAGGAGAACCGTTGGAATGCTACGTGTACCCTGACGAGCTCGTTAATCCGCCAGTGGCGCAATCTCCACGGCCTTTTTGATCAAACAATCTCCAGCGTACCCCTGCAGCGCCATGGGTAGCATGCTGGCATCGAGCACCCGCGCGGAATTCACCTTAAATCCATCCCCCGATTTCGAGCCTTCGAGCTTGAGCGCATGACACACTTCGAGGGTACGCCAAACCGGATTGCCAAGAACTGATTCTGCCGGCACGAGTTTCATATCGGATACGGCACCGTCCAGAAGAGTCTTCGCAGCGACGCGCGTTTTATCTTTGGGGGGATCGCTGACAACGGCAAAGGCCGTCACGTCCACCTGAGCCCACGCGGGTATAGCGAGAGAGAGCATGGCCAGCGTTCCGATGGCCAGTGCACGGAACACACCCATTCGTTACCTCTTGATCACCTGAGAAGGTTGGCCGGAAGGGACGTTATCTACAGGCTTCAACGGGCGGCCTTGCGCTTCCGGAGGACCGCTCACACCCGGACCTCCGTGGCTCAGCGTACTGCGGCCGACCCGCGGCTCTTCCAGTGAAGCGCCTGACTTTTCCAGATTCGCAGGACGATCATCCCGCCACAGCACCATCAGGGCCACGACCAAGACCAACAACCCGAACACGAGAAGGATTCTCGCCAACCCCGTCACCTTCACCTCCACCTCACATACACACATCGCATCTCTGTGAGTCAGTATGCCAAGGGAACCTGATCAATTCAAGGCGAGGGCTGAGCCGATGCCCTAGATCATGGTAAGCTGGCCACACAAGACTGCAATCAACCCGCGCCGAAGTGGGCTCAGTCGTAACACCTGCTGGTGCACGCAGGGAGAGGGGGAGAGAAGTTATGCCGCATGATTTTATGCCGGGCCTTGCCGGTGTTCCCGCCGCAAAATCGGCGATCAGCGATGTCGATGGAGAGCGGGGCGTGCTCGAATATCGAGGCATCCGCGTAGAGGAGTTGTGCCAGCAGTCCTCCTTCTTGGAGACCAGCTACCTGTTGCTCTTTGGCCGCCTGCCGACGGCTGCAGAACTCGCCCAGTGGGTCCAAGATGTGACCCACCATCGGCGGATCAAATTTCGTATCGTCGATCTGTTGAAGGTGCTGCCCGAACATGGGCATCCCATGGATGCCTTGCAGGCGGCCGTCGCCGCGTTGGGCATGTTTTATCCGGGACGCAATGTGAAAGACGTGGAAAACAACTATTGGTCGGCGGTGCGACTCATTGCCAAACTGCCGACCATCGTGGCGGCCTGGGCTCGCCTGCGGCGCGGAGACGAGTATATTCCACCGCGGGACGATCTTCCGTTTGCCGACAATTTTTTGTATATGCTGACCGAGACCGTCCCGCATCCGCTGTGGAGCGAGGTGTTCGATGACTGCCTGATTCTGCACGCGGAACACACCATGAATGCCTCGACGTTTGCCGGCATGGTGACGGCCTCGACCCTGGCCGACCCATACACCGTGGTGGCTTCATCGATCGGGGCGCTGAAGGGGCCGTTGCATGGAGGCGCGAACGAGGAAGTCGTTATCATGTTGAGAGAGATTGGCACGTCGGCCCACGCTCGGGAGGCGGTGGAGGCCAAGCTGCAGGGGAAACAAAAACTGATGGGATTCGGACACCGGGTCTATAAGGTGAAAGATCCTCGCGCCACCGTGCTGCAGGAACTCTCCATGCGCCTCTTCAATGTCTGCGGCACCTCGCCACTCTATGAAGTGGCGGTGGCGGTGGAGCAACTGGCTAATGAACGGCTCCAGGGCAAAGGCATTTACCCCAATGTGGACTTCTACTCAGGTATTGTCTACGACAAGATGGGCATCGAGGTGGATCTGTTCACGCCGCTGTTTGCCATGGCACGGGTGAGCGGCTGGCTGGCACATTGGCTGGAGCAGCTACGGGAAAATAAACTCTACCGACCCGATCAGATTTACTCGGGGGAGCATAACCGATCCTACGTCCCGATCGAGCGGCGGTAGCCGATTATTCGGTACGGCCGATGAACCACCACAACACCACAGACGTCACCAACATGATCCCGCCGAGCAACGCATAGGACATGAATTCCAACATAGCACTCCTTTCCGTCTACCAAAGGGGGCTAATAAATAATGCCGGGCCCTCGAATGTCAAGGCCCTCGTCCAGCCATATCTCTTCGCGCGCTGCCATTGACTTCACCGGCGTTAAGATTACCTACTTGCTAGTGCAGAGGATGTCCCGTAGATGAAACCACTCAGCACACCCACACAAGGAGGCAGGACCATGGCCGTTGTAAGATGGGATCCCTTTCGGGAATTGGAAGAGATGTCGGACCGGTTGAATCGGATGGTCGCCAGACCGGCAACCAGCCCGGCCGCAGGGTCGGGAAAGGAAGTCATGACTGTGGCTGATTGGACCCCTACGGTCGATATCAGCGAATCGGAGGCGGAGTATGCCATTAAGGCAGAACTTCCGGAGGTCAAGAAGGAAGATGTGAAGGTGACGGTGGAAGACGGCGTCCTGACCATTCAGGGCGAGCGGAAACAGGAGAAGGAAGAAAAGGGAAAGAAGTATCACCGGATCGAGCGCTCGTACGGACGGTTTGTGCGGAGCTTCACGCTTCCCGATACGGTTGATGAAAGTAAGGTGAAGGCGGAGTACGCCGATGGTGTGCTGCACTTGCATCTTCCGAAATCGGAGAAGGCCAAACCGAAACAGATCGATGTGAAGATTGGTTAAACCGATTTGATCGCGAAGTGAACGACGGCCCGCTCTTGGCGGGCCGTTCCTTTTTGCAGTTCACGCCCCACACAGTCCCGCAACAGGCCGGCCCTCACGCTCTACACTCGAAGAAGTGAGCCTATAATACGTCCTACTGGTATGTCCGTCAGCACATCGTTATCTGCTCCACCCTCCGCACATCGGCCTGCAGGTTCCCCAGGTCATGACGCTCAGCCATGCTTGTGCTTGCGCCGCATGACCGTTTAAGATGCGCGGCTCCAGCACGTCTACGTCAACCGCCAGTCAGTTATTCGAGGAGACCCGACGATGAAGAAGCGCTCACGCACGACCGGCATCGCGCCAGTCACCAACGCCACCGCCGCAGCCCGGACGAGCCACACGCGCATGGAGCGGGATACAATGGGCGAACTGCCGGTTCCCTCCGATGCCTATTATGGTGTGCAAACGGCCCGCGCGATCGAAAATTTCCCCATCAGCTCGCTACGTTTCCCGCGTGCCATGATCCGAGCTATGGGACTCATCAAGCGCGCCGCCGCCGGTGTGAACCACTCGCTGAATCTCCTCGACAAGAAGCCGGCCGAGGCCATCAGACGCGCCGCCACCGAAGTGGTGGAAGGGCACCTCGACGCTGAGTTCCCGGTGGATATTTTTCAAACCGGTTCCGGCACCTCCACCAACATGAATGCGAACGAGGTGATTTCAAATCGTGCGACGGAACTCCTCGGCGGTGCCAGAGGCAGTAAGCTGGTGCACCCGAATGACCACGTGAATTTAGGGCAATCGAGCAATGACGTCATTCCAACCGCCATCCACATCGCCGCCTCAGAATTGATTCAACGGCAACTGATCCCCGCACTGACACGGCTCCACAAGGCCCTGAAGGGGAAAGCCCGAGAGTTCGACAAGATCGTCAAGATCGGCCGCACCCATTTGCAAGACGCGACGCCGGTTCGGTTAGGGCAAGAATTCAGCGGCTACGCCAGACAAATCGAATTGGGCATCGCTCGGATGAAACGGGCGCAGGCCGCCCTGAGCGAAGTCGCTCTCGGCGGTACGGCGGTCGGCACCGGACTCAATTGCCATCCGAAGTTCGCATCCAAGGTCATGGCCGTCATCTCAAAAGAGACCGGGTGTCCCTTTCAAGAAGCCGTGAACCACTTCGAAGGGCAATCAGCCCAAGACTCCCTTGTCGAGGCCAGCGGAGCATTGCGTACTCTAGCGGTCAGTCTGATGAAGATTGCGAACGACATTCGCTGGCTCGGGTCTGGACCACGCTGCGGTCTGGGGGAAATCAATCTGCCGGAAACCCAACCCGGATCATCCATCATGCCGGGGAAGGTGAATCCGGTCATTGCCGAATCCGTCACGATGGTCTGCGCGCAAGTGATCGGCAATGATGTCACGATTACCGTCGGGGGCCAGGCAGCGAACTTCGAACTGATCGTCATGCTGCCGGTGATGGCCTATAACCTATTGCAATCCATCGAGCTCCTGGCAACGGCATCCACGAATTTTGCGGTGAAATGTATCGACGGCATCAAGGCGAATGAGGAGCGATGCAAGAGCCTCATCGAAGAAAGCCTCGCCATGTGCACGGCCCTCGCTCCCGTCATTGGATATGAAGCCGCCGCCAAACTTGCCAAGGACGCGTATAAGTCTGGAAAGACTGTCCGGGAAGTTGCGCGGGAACAGAATGTGCTGGCGGAAAAACGTCTCACCCAACTCTTGGATCCCTGGCGCATGACCCAAGCCGGCGGACCAGTCGGAAGCGCGGGTGGGTAATCGTCATTCGAGACCGGGCTGCTGGGCATGGCCTGAATCGCCCTGTAGAACGATGCTGCCGGCTGCCATGGTTTTTGACAGCTTGAGGGCCCCTATGCTAACGTGCGCAAAATTTTGGATAGCTCTGTCGACTGAGGTTTCCGTTTAATATAGATACAGATTGAAGGGTAGATAATGAGTGGAACGGGTACGGATATAAGCGGACATGTCGTAATCGTGGTGGGAGCCGGACCAGCCGGAATGGCGCTGGCCAAGAAATTGACGGACGCCGGCCATGAGGTGATCATCCTCAATCGCGACATCAAGTTCGGCGG
>CAZBNV010000045.1:18410-34093 GCA_964493335.1 uncultured Nitrospira sp. | reverse complement strand
TCACTAACTCCCGTAGCTCTTCAGAATATCGTAGGACAGACGGCACTCACCGCAATATTCGCTTGAAAACTGTACCTGAGAAGGCGGCACGACATGCCGCGTCAGATAGTTGGGAAAATCCACCCAACTGGTCGTATCTCTCGCCGAAAACCCGTCGTCGCGAACACGTCGACACAATCCACACATTGGTATGACTCGAACCATCGTCGGTCTCCTCTTGCGTGAAACAGTCTCGTCACTCCTGACCGCTAGTCATTTTTTCTTCTTGCCGGCCGCCTTTGTTTGGATATGGTCAGGGCAGCAGACCCGCTCGCCTCGCAGCACTCGCCCAAGGTAGTGGCCCAGGTCAACCGTGCGTTGTTTCACGAGGTACCCCATGGCTCCCACCTCGAACGCCGCAGCGGCATAGGCAGGATCTTCATGGGACGAAAAAAATACCACTTTCGAGCTTGGCAGCGCATCTTGAAGCTGCCGGCCGACTGAGAGCCCTTCAAGAAACGACAGGGAAAAATCCAGGACTATCAAGTCTGGAGTCAGACTTTTTGCAATCAGCACCAGCGCTTCGCCCTCTGTTTCGGACGCAATGACCTCAAACTGCGATTCCAATAGAATTTCCAAAAAGGCCAGCATGGCCCGCGACGAATCACCGATCAGAACCCGTGGACGTGGCATGTGTTTTCCCATAATCCTACGAATGACTGCTTAGAAAGGGAGGCGTATCGTAGGCAAGTGAAGGCAAAACCACACGCGTATAACCACGAGTCAATTGGCCATTAAAATACCTGGATTGTGACTGGTAAGATAAATAGAGCGCCGAGCCGGAAGTACCGACTGGCCTGGGAGGGAATTAGGATTGGCCGGTCAATCCCTGCGCCAATGCATATTTCACCAGTTCAACGGTGGTGTGCAGGTTGAGTTGTTCCATGATTTGCCCTTTGTGAAATTCGACCGTGCGCGGGGATATCTTGAGCGTACAGGCGATATCCTTCACCGTATGCCCCTCCGCCAGGAGTTGTAGGACTTCGCGCTGACGGGTCGTGAGCTCTGGTCCAGCGGGCGCTCCGCCATCAATCCCACGCAACATGCCCTCGACGACTTCCTTCGTGACGAGAGGAGTCACGTAGAAATTACCGCTAAGTACGGCCCGCATGGCCTGTCCCAATTCTTCGCCCACGCATCGCTTGAGCAGATAGGCCGACGCGCCGGCTTCAAATGCCGCCCGCACATAGGCCGGATCGGCGTGCATCGTAATAAAGACGACTTTGATATGAGGATACTTGATCTTCACCACCCGCGCCGCATCGATCCCGTTCAGCACCGGCATCGAAATATCGAGAATCACGATATCCGGTTTCAACTGCGGAATGGCCTCCAATAAGGCGCGGCCGTCCCCCACGGTTCCGACCAACTCGCACTGCTCGTCGAGTAGCCGTCGAAACCCTTCCAGGACCAGCGTGTGATCATCTGCCAGCAGCACCCGCGGCAATGTCATGTCGTCACCCGCACCAGCGGCACATACATCGACACGGTCGTCCCCCTCCCCGGCATGGATTCCACCTCGCAGGACCCCTGCACCGCCAGGAGGCGTTCTCGCATATTCAATAACCCTAAACCGCCCGCGGTGCGACTGACCGCCATCTGATCAAACCCCATCCCATCATCACGCACCATCACCACCACCCCCTCTTCTTCCACCGTCACTTCCACTTCAACCCTTGCGGCCTTCGCATGGCGGGCAATATTTGAGAGGCATTCCTGGATGACTCGGTACAAGGCCGTCGCAGCAGTTTTATCGAGTGCATGGTCGAGCGGCTGATGAACAAAGAGCGCCTTCACTCCGGATCGACTTGAAAAATCGTCCAGCAGCCGCTGTAACGCCGCTTTCAGTCCCAAGTCATCCAGGATCGATGGATGGAATCGGTACGCCATATACCGCACATCGTCCGAGAGCTCTTCCAGCCCCTTCAGCACGTGCCGAACTTCCTCCTGGGCTTCGGTCGACAGAAGGCCGAGTCGCCGGTCGACACCCTGCAATTCCAGCATGAGCAATGCCAGGCGCTGGTTCACATCGTCATGCAGGTCCTGTGCGATCCGCCGGCGTTCTTCTTCCTGGGCCGTGAGAATCCGGCCGGTCAACGTGTGCAACTGTTCCTCATTTCGCACCAGGGCCTGACGGCTGGCGGCGAGATCCGCGGTGCGTTCTTCCACCCGTTGTTCCAGCCGCTCGTTGACTTCCTTGAGCAGCCATTCGGTACGGCGGCGCTGATATACGAAGGCGACCGGAGCCCAGACGCCGAACAGACTGAGCAGGTGATTACTCCATTCAAACCAGACAGGGAGACCCGGCACGCGAGGACTGAACAGCGCGGCAATAAAGGTCAGCAGGGAACAGGCCGTCGCCGTCACGACAGGCAGCCGCCGATAGCGGCTGGCTGCGGACAGAAACACCACGGCGCTGTACAGGACCGCATCGGCCAGTCCCAACGGCAGCAGGAGATCCAGCACAAAAAAGAGGCAGGCCAGCAGGCCCGCCATCGCGACCATGAGGTTTTGACGCCGACGCGCAAGCGCCTCAATTGACTCGCCCACTAGGTTCTCAGCCTCTTCCTGCCGTTCGTTGAAACGTGCCATCAGGGCGGGATTCTAGCATGCGTCTCGCTCCGGAGACTAGAACAGGGACGGTCATGAGGTGCAAGCGGCAACCCGGCGACAGTTCGGGTATGATGCGCCGATGACCTCCCATCGTCCCCTCATTATTCTAGGAACCGGCTATACCGGGCAATGGCTCTATCGATTGGCCGGACAACAGTCTCTGCCGATCCGCGCCAGCAGCCGCCGGCCTGACACTCACCTGTCCTATGTCGAGCCGCAGGCTCGACTTCGATTCGACCTTGCTGACCCCACGACCTGGTCCTCGCTGCCACCGGACGCAGACGTGATCTGGACTTTTCCAGCCACTCCGCTAGAGCAGGTGCAGGCCTTTGCAAGGCACTATTGCAGCCCGCCACAAAAGCTGGTGGTCCTGGGCAGCACGTCGGCCTATGACACAGAGAGTGGTGATGCGGCGGGCCCGGCCCCCTCGATCAATGAGACGAGTCCTATCAATACCCGCCTGCTCCGCGTCCAGGGCGAGGAATACCTGCGCACCCAGCACGGCGCGATCATCCTGCGCGTGGCCGGCATCTACGGCCCGCAACGCAACCCCGTCGAGTGGATCAGGCAAGGTCGGGTCGGGCCGACAGATAAGCTCGTTAATCTCATTCATGTCGAAGACCTGGCCCACCTCTGCCTCCTGGCGCTGCAGGGCGGGCAGGCCGGCGAGACCTACAATGTGAGTGACGGGCAACCCTGTAGCTGGGCAGACCTCTGTACTGAAGTATCTAGGCGGTGGGGAATTGTCAGTCCACGACGGGAGAGCAATACGACATCAGGGAAACGTATTCTTAATCAAAAACTGGTCGAACAATTTAACTATTCGTTTCGGCACCCCAACGTCTACGTAGCACTAGAGGCGATGCAGCCACCCCCGTCGCGCGGTGAAGAGCTCACGCCCCAAAACATTCGCGCTCGAGGTGCGTCGTGAGACCATCGCCGTGACGTGTTGATGCAGCGCCTGGCCCGCCACCCGTTGCCCCTCGGCAGACCAATGCGTATCGTCAGGCAGATACGTCAACACTCCAGCAGCGGCGGCGGCTCTGAGCGGATGAGTCAGATCGAGGAAATCGATGTCCGGAGAGATCGCCCGGAGCAGGGGCGCCAGTTCGTCAGGCAGATTATTGAGCGGCCACGCCTGCATTTCTGGGGTCAACGGTTCAAAATTTGCCAACCCCTGGTGCACCCGATAGCTGACTGGCGCAAAGGCCACCACGAGCCGAATCCCCTGTTGCCGACACAACTCATGCGCTTCAGCGAGAATCGCTTGAAACCGTTCGAGCCGGAGACGATCAGTCGCCTTCAGGGGCATCGGTTTCTCCCAGAAGAACATTTCGGTTCGTTTCCCGCCCGCCTCCTGAAATGCTCCTCGATATTGTAAATATGTCTGGTGGGGCACACACCCCCGCGCTGCGCTTTTTGACAGGACCAATAAATTGCGCGTCAACGAGCGCATCCAATATTTGTCATACCGAGTTCCCGGATCAGGGAGGGCGACTTCGGACTCCTGCTCCTCAGGATCCAGCTGCAGAAGATCGTTTCCCTCAAAGAACAACCACACAATCGTCTTGGGTTGTAATTTCAGCGCATAGCGCTTCAGCACAATCAGTTCCTGCTCTGGACCATATCCGCTGATCCCCAAATTGACGACAGGGATGCCAAGCGATTTTTCCAAGGCGGTCGTCAACAAGGCTGAATTGGGAAGCATGGGCGATTCCACATACGAATCGCCGACCACCACTACCTCCGCCCGGTCCACGTCCTGGTCGTTGCGAAAGCCATGCTGGTCATAGCGAAGGTCGAACTCTTCAGGCGGATGGGCTGGAAGGCACAGTGCTTCGCCGATGTTTCCCCGGACAAAGACGCCTCGTTCACGATAATGTGCCTCATGCCGGTAACCCAACTCAGCATCGTGAATATAGCCCGGGCGGTCAAACCATACCCGCCCTTGGGTGCCTAGCAGGGTTTGGTAATTGATCAGACCAACCACGCCAAATAATTCGGCTAGCCCGAGCAGACTTACGCCGACCACTGTCATGAGGACAAATCGCGCGCGAATTTCCTTGCGCGGGACGTCCGATAAAAAAACATACAACCCCCACGCCAATAAATACCCTGCCACCAGGTTATCGACGAGGTGTCCTGTACTCGTCACTCCCGTCAGCCACAAGAGGGCATAGCCGCACAAAAATATGACCACTGTCACAACTCCGGCTTTGTCCTTCACGAATGACACAATTTTTCCCTCCGCGCAGCTCATCGCCCACTGCTCGATCACACCGCGCTCAAATCGAGGCACATCCCCCTGCGGACGCGCTGCCTCCCGCAGTCTTCGTCAACGGCATGCCCTGCGTGCCGTCGAAGCACTCCATTGCCAAGCCACCAACATACTTACCCAGATTAACATATGTCCAGTAATACTGGACACTGAATAATGGCGTTTTTTCTGGGCAAGACACTGGGAGACACTTCGTATCGCCTATGGCGGCGGATCAAATGCGAGGGAAATCGGGAGTTGGCAGAAACCCCAGACGGCTTGAGACTCGCCGAGAAACATGCTACACAGGTAAAAAGCCCCTTCAGAACGTGCGCCACCTTGCGGGTTCCGGATCGCGAGCCATCGATGGATGACACTCTACCGAAGAAACCAACCAGGCACACCAAGCCATCCCCATCCAAGACTGAGGTGCACGTCGGAGATCTTGTCCGTCACTTGCGAAAAACTCTCCATCTTTCTGTTCGGACGCTCGCCGATAAATGCGGCTTCTCACCCAGTTTCATTTCGCAAATCGAGCTGCGCCAGGCTTCGCCTTCCATCGCATCTACCGAACGAATCGCTTCTGCGCTAGGGGTCACCCTCGGAGAATTCTTTAGGGCCGTGGACCCGCCGTTGCCCGCCATTATCCGATCCAATGCACGTTCGGTGGTACAGAGTGAGTGGTCCCGTGCAAAAATTGAAGCCCTCGGGCCTTTCGCCAAAGACAGCCGTTTGGAGCCGATGGTCATTACGATCCAGGCAGGGGGAGCGAGCGGGTCAAAACCCTACGTTCGGCAGGCAGAACAACTGGCAGTCATCCTCAAGGGAACCGTCGAATTGACCCTCGAAGAGGAGGTCCATGATCTCAAGCGAGGCGATGCAGCCGGCATTCCCCCCGGCAGCCGGCACTGCTGGCGGAACAAGAGTCAGCGACCGGCCCAAATTCTCATCGTCACGGCCCACAGGGCCATGTGACTCACCCACGCCGAGTCGACACCAAGCCATGCACGGTCGCCCTCTGGATTCTTGTCGACACAGTCGATTGGAGCAAATATGGCAAGGAAGATCAAGGTCCGGGAGGAGCCTGTGATGGGCGGCGCGAACAGGCGCAGAGACGCAAGCTCGTCAGCTTCGCAACAGCGCCATGACGCTGAGACAGACGAGTAGGTTGTTGACGGCGTGGCCGATCATCCCCGGCCACAAACTCCCGGTTCGTTCGTAGGCCCAGGCCCAAATAAGACCACTCCAAAACACGCTGAGGAAGCCGATCAACCCATAGCCATGCGCGAGGGCGAATAACGCCGCGCTCAGCATGGCTGCGGGCCACCACTGATAGCGGCGTCGAAGGACACCAAACAACAAGCCGCGAAACGCCAGTTCTTCGAAGACCGGCGCGAAGAGCACATATTCCATCAGACTGACAGCGAGTGTTGACGGCGCCCCCCACACCAAGTCGACATCGAACCACTCGGTCCAATGGCTGACCAGATTCAACGGTTCGGCAATCCGGCCCATCACCCACTCGCCGACGAGTCCACAAGCCACGACCGCGAGAACGGCGAGTCCCAAACGTCCCATGTGCCGTGGTTTGATACGCAACCCAAACCCTGCCCAAAATGTCTGTCCTTGCGGCCGGAGCAAATGATAATACGCCAGCGCCAAGAGCGGCAGGTTCGATAGCGGCACGGCTAAGACCCGTAACGAGGGATACTCGATGGCGGTAAAGAGAAACGCCACGGTCAGCAGGGCACCGACGGCACCTCCACGCAGCAAGACGCCCACGCCCAACCGGCCGGCCCACAATGGCGGAAGCTCAGCAGATCCCACACGAAACATGGCCGTGCGCTTCCCCTGTCCCACCCACCACACCAACACCAGCAGGCCCAGGACCATGAGCGCCAGTTCGAGGGCGGCAAAGGCGCGCGACCGCCACAACAAGGCCTCCGCTCGTTGCTGAGAAGAGGCTTCAATCGTCGCCAACAACGGCCGGTCTCCCGACCGTTCTGCAATGCGCGTCGCGAGGCGGCTGTAAAACCAACCGGTGAGAGGCTGTTCCGCGAGGTGGGCCTGCAAGTCAAAGGCATAGGCGGGAGATACATGGGGATCGACATAACCGGCCTGAAGGAAACTCGCAAAAAGCGGGTAGGGCTCGCTCTGCCGCCCCCATCGGGCAACTTTATGTTGGACATCCTGAAGGCGTCCCGCTTCGCCTTCTAACACCGCTAAATGCAAATCCACAAAGGGATCGGGCGACTCTTCAGCCAGCTCACGATACCAGTCGATCGCCTGTGCACGATCGTTGGCATCGCTCCCCATTGTGATTTCATAGAGAAATTGTTCCCAAATCGGCAGGGTCTTCAGGCCCTCCCCTAAATCCATCAAACGGCCCACCATATGGTCAAGCGCGCGTTCGGCATCCGGCACTCGATCGACACGGGGAACATCGAACGACAGCCACGCGACCACCGCAATCGATGCACAGAGCACCACCGCCGACAGCCATGTGATCGCCCGTGAAAAATCGGGGTTGTACGGATGCGGCGGAGGCGGCGCTCCCACGACGGGAGTCAGAACGGCGGCCTCATTGGAGGTCGATAGGATTGGTTCGTACGTGTCCACGGAAACCTCGCGAGCGCCGGAGTATATACTATCGGCCTTTCGAGAGGCGAAACTGAATAAACGTTCTGCGAGAAAATCTCAGGACAGGAAGCAGGTCACCGCACAGGCCGAACGACAAGCCCATGGCCGAATCCCATCTCGTTTCGTTATACTGTTCCCCCGACAGGGGCCGCGAGCCAAGATGACGCCCGCCGGGGATCAACTCCGACAATGAGTACTACGCTATACCAAGACTTCATCCCCCCGCACCGCCTGCTCATGGGTCCAGGCCCAAGCATGGTGCACCCGCGTGTATTGCATGCGCTCTCGCTGCCGTTACTCGGCCATCTCGACCCGGTGTTCCTCGGCCTCATGAATGAGATCCAGACGTTGCTCCGGGCAACGTTCCGGACTCAGAACGAATTTACCATCGCGCTGTCCGGAACCGGCTCTGCCGGGATGGAGGCCGTCATCGCGAATCTGATCGAGCCAGGCGATCGCGCGATCGTGGGCGTCAACGGTGTCTTCGGTTCCCGACTGGCGACCATGGTGGAACGGAGCGGTGGTACAGCCCTCCGCATCGAGGTACCCTGGGGAACGACGATTCCTCTCGATGTCGTGCAGGACCAACTCACACGCTCAGCTCCGGTGAAAGCCGTGATTCTGGTCCATGCAGAAACATCGACCGGGGCCTGGCAACCGTTGGACGAAGTCGGAGCCCTATGCCACAAACACGATGCATTATCGATCGTCGATGCCGTGACCTCGCTCGGAGGTGTTCCGGTGGAAGTCGATGCCTGGGGGATCGATGCCTGTTATAGCGGCACCCAAAAGTGCCTGAGCTGTCCGCCCGGACTCGCTCCGCTCACCCTGAGCTCGCGAGCAGTCCATAGCATCCGAGAGCGACGGACTGCCTGTCACAGTTGGTACCTCGATCTCTCTCTGATCGCTGAGTATTGGGCCGACCGGACCCGCGCCTATCACCACACCGCCCCGGTCTCGATGCTCTATGGACTACGGGAAGCTCTGCGGCTCGTGCAGGAGGAAGGGCTTGTAGCCCGCATTGCTCGCCATCAACTCAACAGTGACGCCTTGATGGCGGGACTCCAGACGCTGGACCTGATCTCCCTTTCTCCCGCCGACCATCGACTCCCGATGCTCAATTGTGTCACGCTACCGAGCGGGATCGACGATGCAATGGTCAGAGCAGAGCTGTTAAAAGACTATGGCATTGAAATCGGCGGGGGCCTTGGGCCCCTGCGGGGACGAGTGTGGCGCATCGGCCTCATGGGCGAATCCTGCCAGCAAGCCCATGTCCTGACATTCCTCAATGCACTGGAAGAGATCTTTATCCGCAAGGGGTGGCTGACGCATCCCGGTCGCGCGGTTCAAGCAGCAGTTGAAATTTATACCGGCTCACAGCGGTCGGCGAGGAGGGGCGCATGAGTCGAAGCGGGTTATGGATTGTGGCGGCCGGGGTTGCGGGCTTCGTCGCCGCCATCACCTACTGGGTCATCGCTCTCGCGGTGGCTGAATCCCATCGGGCGGATATGGTGGCGCCCGAACGCGTCACCGGCTTCATTCAAGCCGTGATCGACGCGAATCGTGCCAACTACACACAGAACGTCGTCGACAAACTGCACAACCAAGGCGTAGTCGAAGCACTGGAACATTGGAAAGAGGAGAAAGGCCTTCCTCTGCCGGCCCAATTCCTGCTCGAGTCCGGCCGTTTGGTGGCGCAAAAGGATCTCAAACTTAGTTTTCGACTTGCCAGCCTCACACCGATCTATGTGTGGAACGGACCCAACAGCGATTTTGAACGGCGCGGGCTGGAGGCCGTCATGAAGGCCCCCGACAAACCCTTCACCGGTTTCTATCAACAGGCCGGTGTCCGTTATTTCCAAGGAATTTACGCCGACCGGGCGGTGTCCGAGAGCTGCGTCTCCTGTCATAATAGTCACGCCAACAGCCCACGGCATGACTATGCGCTCAACGACATTATGGGAGGCATCATCGTCACTATCCCCATCAGTGAGACGCCATGATCATCGCAATTCGGCAGGTACGAATTCTGGACGGTCTCGGCCATCGCCTTGAGCGAGGCACCCTCGTGATCGAGGGCACCCGCATCGTGGCGGTCGGTTCAGACCGGAACATCCGTCTTCCCAAAGGAGCCCAACGGATCGATGGCCGTGGACTGACGGTCCTTCCCGGGCTGATCGATTGTCACGTCCATTTGTGTTTGGGGGCGGAAGCGGATGTCGTAGCTGCTGTCGAGCGAGATTCCTCCACCCTCACCTTGTTGAAAGCGGCTGAGTTGGCGCGCCGCACCCTCCAGGCCGGGTTTACGACAGTCCGAGATGTGGGGTTTCGCGACCATGCAGTCTTTGCCTTGAAACAGGCCATCGAGTCCGGCACGACCCCCGGGCCTCGTATCCTTGCCGCAGGCCTCGCGATCTGCATGCCCGGCGGTCACGCCCGGTTCATCGGTCGCGAAGCGTCCGGAGTCGAAGCCGTTCGAGCGGCGGTGCGGGATCAGCTCGCTGCAGGCGCTGAAGTCATCAAGGTGATCGCATCCGGAGGTGTGCTCACTCCTGGCACCTCACCGGACGAGGCCCAGATGACCGTCGAAGAACTGACGGCTGCGGTGGAAGTTGCCGTGGCACATGGCCGGCATGTGGCAGCACATGCCCATGGAGCCAGCGGGATGAAAAATGCGTTGCGTGCCGGCGTCCATTCCATTGAACATGCCACGCTCATGGACGACGACGCGGCAGAAATGATGACGCAACGCGGCGTCTTCATGGTGCCGACATTGTCCGCTCTCGCCACCACCGCGGCTTGCCCCGTCGGGTGCGGCATTCCCGACAGCGCTCGCACCAAAGCCAGGAACATGGTGAACCGGCATGAAAAGAGTTTCCGCGCGGCCGTGCGACGAGGCGTCCCTATTGCGCTCGGCACGGATGCGGGTACCCCGTTCAACCACCACGGGGAGAATGCGCAGGAGTTGGAACGGATGGTCGCGTTGGGGATGACTCCGATGGAGGCGATCATGACAAGCACTTCAGCCGCGGCGCGGTTGCTGGGCCTCGACCAGGACATCGGGACAATCGCAGAGGGAAAGCAGGCCGATTTGTTATTTGTGGAAGGAAATCCGCTCAGGAATATCGGGGGGCTGCTGAAAAGAGAGCGGATCGCGGGAGTGATGCAACGCGGGCGATTCGTGGCCGGCCCCCTCGCAAATACGTGACGGGTGAGCGGGCATCGACCTAGTCGCGCCTCACGCTGCACCCCTCACCGATTAGCGCCGTTCGTACAGCAGCTCCAGTGCAACGATGAAGCCTTTGACTCGGCCTTTTCGAAACGCCTCCTCCAGTTGGCCTCGAAGCGCGCGAATGCCACCCTCATCTCCTCGCGCCACAACAGACTGCGACAGCATCATCTGAATCGCCACTTCGAGTAGACGCTGCTTGCGCGTTTCCATCTCGGGGGTGACGAATTCATCCATCACCTCAGCCGCCCGCGCCTCCACAATGGGGACTTTGAATGAGTCGTAGCCTTGGTGCGCGACGGTACGTTCACGAACCGTCGCGAGTTCCGCTTTCACCCTCGGCAACATCGTCATGAGGACGGCGAAGACCTCCTTGCGTCCTTCATCGAAGAGCTTCTTCTCCATCTCATCGAGAAAGAAAGACGGGTCGATGGCTTCGTTTCTCGGCTCCTCGCCCCAATGCAACCGATCATACGTTCGCCGGCTCTCCGAATTACCCAAGACCTCGTAAGCCGAGTTGATCTCCCGAATTTTCTCGTCCGCCTTGGTGTTGTTTGGATTGCGGTCGGGATGATGCTGGAAGACGAGCTTCCGGTAGGCTTTTTTGATGTCGTCGTCGGTGACGTCGCGCGCCACACCGAGGACACGATAATAATCCACCCGAGGCATAATGGAAGGGACTATACCATGTCCACTTTGTCGCGTTCACCTTGACAGCGTAATTTCTCCCCCGTAGCCTTGCGCGGCATCGACACTTTCCCTTGGAGAGGAGAGTCGCGTGACTTGGGCCCAAGGTGTGACGAGATATCAGTGGTTGGTCTTGTTCGTCGCGTGGCTCGGCTGGGTATTCGATGCCATGGATGCGACCATCTATGCCATCGTCCTCCATCCGGCCCTGCATGACTTGCTGCAAGCCGGCGCCTCCGGCGGCACCGTGACCTCCGAACAGATCGGCTGGTACGGGGGCATCGTCTTTTCAATTTTCCTGATCGGCTGGGCCATCGGCGGCATTTTCTTCGGCCTGGCAGCCGATTACTTCGGCCGCACCAAGACCCTCATCGCGACCATTCTCATGTATGCAATCTTCACGGGATTCGCTGCGCTTGCACAGGAGTGGTGGCACCTCGCGATCTACCGCTTCCTCACCGCGCTCGGAATCGGCGGCGAATGGGCCGCGGGTGCGGCGCTCGTGGCCGAAACCTGGCCGGAAGATACACGCGCAAGGGCCGCCGGCATCTTACAGTCAGCCTGGGCCGCAGGTTTTTTTCTTGCGGCGATTTTCAATCTTCTGCTCAAGGATTATGGGTGGCGAACCCTCTTTCTCGTAGGCATTCTGCCGGCCTTTGTCGCCTTGCTTGTGCGGTGGTGGGTGAAGGAACCGGACAGATGGATCCAAGCGCATGAGCGTGCTAGAGGAGCGGCAGGCGTCGGTCTGAGAAATCTGGCCGAGTTGTTCCAGCCGTCATTGCGTCGCGGCACCCTGGTCGGCTCGACCTTGGCATTCGTGGCCGTGTTTGGGCTCTGGGGCGCCACCAATTGGGCTCCGACCTTGGTCCGTGCCATGCCTGATCTTCAAGGGCTGGACGCCGCCACGCTGACGACGAACGTGAGCTACGCCATCATGGCACTGAATGCAGGCGCTCTCTTCGGTTACCTCGCATTCGGACCGCTCGCCGAACGATTCGGCCGTCGACCCGTCTTCGCACTGATGTGTTTCGGCAGTTTGATCATGCTGCCGCTCATCTATTCAGTACCGCGCAGCTATGGCGATATCTTGCTGCTGCTGCCGATTCTCGGCTTCTTCAACAATGGCATCTTCAGCGGCTTTCCCATTTATCTTCCCGAGCTCTATCCGACTCGACTACGCGCGACCGGCGCGGGCTTCTGCTTCAACGCGGGCCGCGTGCTCGCCTCGGCGGCGCCCTTTGTCACCGGCTGGCTCGTCACCACACTGGGGTCCTTCAACAAGGCCGCCAGCACCATCGCGTTGATCTATATTCTGGGCCTGCTCGTCCTTCCTTTTGCGCCGGAAACCAAAGGACACCCGTTACCCGAATGATCACCCACGGTTCGATCTTCGAACCTTTGCCGAGAAACCTGTGAACGTCACTCCACGCGTGATACCGCTCGGTGACCAGGGACTCACCGTCAAATTCGGGGAGACCATCGACATCCAGACCAACGAACTGGTATTAGCCTTTGCCGCGGCGGTGGAACGAGCCACAATTCCCGGCGTCATGGAAGTCGTGCCGACGTACTGCTCTGCCACCATTTACTTCAACCTCCGGCGCACCGATGCAGACGCTGTAACGGCACACCTGCGGTTGCTTCTGGACACAATATCCCCTGCGATCAATCCTGCGCGCACTACCCACCGTATCCCCGTGTGTTATGGAGGGGAATGGGGACCCGACCTAGTCGATGTCGCCGAGGGGGCCGGGCTCACTCCCTCAGACGTCCTCACCCTGCACGCCTCTGTGCTGTATCACGTCTACATGGTGGGATTTAGTCCAGGCTTTCCCTATCTGGGCACGGTGCCGGATCGCATTGCAGCCCCACGCGTACCGACGCCGCGCAAGCAGGTGGCCGCAGGATCCGTGGGTATCGCAGGAAGCCAAACCGGCATCTATCCTCACGCCAGCCCTGGGGGATGGCGCATCATAGGACGGACACCCATCCGCCTCTTTGATCTCACCAGGCCTCAGCCCTTTCTGGTCGCCGCTGGAGACCAGGTGCAGTTTTTCCCTATCAACATGGAGGAATTCCGGAACCTTTCTTCGGACCACACATGAATCACCTACGTTCCATCGACCTGAATTGCGATCTAGGAGAAGCGACAACGCCGGAGCAGCTGGATGTAGAAGCTCGCCTCATGGCGTACGTGACATCTGTGAATATCGCCTGCGGTGCGCATGCAGGGGATGCCTCACTGATGCGCCGTACCGTACAACTGGCGCAACAGCATGATCTGGCGATCGGCGCGCACCCCGGACTGCCGGACCGAGACACGCGTGGGCGTCGCGAGCAGCGGTTGTCTCAAGAATTTGTGCAAGAACTGGTTCTGTCGCAGGTGGGCGAGCTGATGGCCATCTGTCAGGCTGAAGGCCTTCGACTCACACATGTCAAGCCACACGGGGCGCTCTACAATATGGCCGCACGCGATCGCACCGTCGCCGATGCCATTGCCGCAAGCCTGGAGCGGATCGATCGAAGATTGATCCTGGTCGGATTGGCCGGATCCGAACTTCTCGCCGCCGGACAGGCACGCGGCCTGTCGGTCGCCGCCGAAGGGTTCGCCGATCGGGCCTACGAAGCCGACGCTCGACTGGTCCCGCGCGATCAGGAAGGCGCCCTGATTCACGATGAATCGACAGTCGTCTCTCGGGCGCACTCGCTGATTCACGACGGCATGATCACGGCCATCGACGGCACGTTACTGCACCTCCGCATCGACACCCTCTGTCTACACGGCGACACTCCAGACTCCCTTCGATTGGCGCATGCGTTGCGGACCATGTTCGATGATGATGGAAGGATTGCTGTCGTGCGATTGGACCATGCTCTCTGATCCGCGGTGCATCCAGGTCCTGCGCCCCGGTCTGTTCACCACGATCCAAGACTTGGGTCGCTACGGCTATCAGCGCTTTGGCGTCTCGGTCAGCGGCGCGATGGATCGCTGGGCCCTCGTAGTCGGGAATCGTTTGCTCGGCAACCCTGACAATGCCGCTGGATTGGAATTGACGATCCAAGGACCGGAACTGTTCTTCGAACAGGCGGTATCCCTTGCCATCACCGGCGCGGACCTTTCCCCAATCAGCAACGGCCACTCGCTTCCCATGTGGACCGTGGTCGCCATGCCGGCAGGAGGCCGACTGCAGTTCGGCCTGCGACGACAGGGCGCCCGCGCCTATATCACCATGGCCGGAGGCATCGATGGTCCGCTGATACTCGGAAGCCGATCGACGCATGTCTCCAGCGGAGTGGGCAGCCTCGCAGGTCGCGCGCTTAAGAAGGGAGACCATCTGGAAGTGGGAGCGGAAGGAACTGCGAGCGCTCGGTACGTAGGCCGTATGCTTCCACTATCGCATCGGCCACACTATCTCAACTCACCGAGGGTGCGAGTCGTGCCCGGCTCGCACGCCGATCGCTTCACTCCAGAGGCGCTGCACGTGCTCACAGGAAATCCCTATCGGGTAACCTCCGAATCCAACCGAATGGGTTATCGCTTGCGTGGAGCAGAGCTGATACATCGAACGTCAGCGGACATCGTGTCCGATGCCGTGATGTTCGGCGCCATTCAAGTGCCGGCCGATCGACAGCCGATTTTGCTTATGGCGGATTGCCAGACAACCGGAGGGTATGCCACACTTGGAACGATGATCGCCGCCGACCGCTCACTCGCGGCGCAATTGTGTCCCGGCGACAGCGTCTCATTCGTCATCAGTACTCCGGAGAGGGCCGCGGATCTTTTTCGGTCAAGTCTCGTTGAATTAGACCGCCTGCTGCCACCGCACCATGTGCCTGACTTCAGGGCGTTTCTCTAGGGAAATCGATCAATTGCCTTCGTTGAGTCCTTGACAATGCACTGAAGCGATCTATTATTATTCCTATGGACAGCACTCTAGCTCCTCGACAGATTACCCACGATGAGAAAAAGGCGGCCGAAGCCGCTTTTGCTGGTCGTCCATTCAATCCAAAATGGTCGGACGCGGCTCGCATCGTCTATGACGGCATCCTCGCCGCGATGTGGGCTCGCACCGTCGAAATACACGACTAACTCGAGCCGGTTGAGCCGTTGGCTTAATCCCCCCATTGCGTGTAACCGGGAAGCGCTTCTTCCGATTGCCTCCACACGCCAACGGTAGGGCGTGACTAATACAGTCTGAACACTCAGCCGTCACCGAA
>CAZBNV010000045.1:0-18400 GCA_964493335.1 uncultured Nitrospira sp. | reverse complement strand
CGAAGCCGCTTTTGCTGGTCGCCCATTCAATCCAAAATGGTCGGATGCGGCTCGCATCGTCTATGACGGCATCTTAGCCGCTATGGGGAAAGAAGCTCGTACCGTCGAGATACAGGACGAACTCGAGCCGGTTGAGCCGTTGGCTTGATCTCCCCACCCATGTCGTGTAACCGGGGAAGCGCTTCTCCCGATTGCCCACCACACGCCCACGATCGGGCGTGACTGACGCAGTCTGAACACTCAGACTGTCACCGAACGAGTGCTACGATCTCTCCCGATCTCGATCCACGAATTGTTTGACCAGATCCCGTTCCTCCGCCTCACTCGTGACTTCGCCATCCAGCCGTGCCTCAGTCAACCGAGCCAGGATTCTGCTGTACAGCGGGCCTGGGGTGAAACCCAGTGCGGTCAACTCTGTCCCTGTCAAGGCGGGTTTGATCGTTCGATAGGTCGTGAGATAGGCGACAATTTGCTGCTTGGCCGATTCTGATGCATTCTTGGCCAACAGAAAGACAAGGGTCTCGTCGGACAGGCCCGTGAGCAACCGAACCGTCTCAGATGGGCGGGGAGGCACACGTCGACTCAGTTGTCGGCAGATGTGCTGCGTGGTGAACCGTGCCGCGGTGATCGCGCGTCGCTCTGCTTCCGCGACGGGAAATCGTGCGAGCAAATCCTGGACAGCTGGCTCCGGCAACACCTCGGTCAGCGCCATGGCATACACGAGCCACCGACTCATTGTTCGATCCAGATTGGAGAGCCTGTACCAATCCAGCGCTTCCTCCACCTCGATCAAGCGCCGATCTAGACGGTTCGACCAAGTCAGCTTCGGGTGAATGAACCGCAAGAGATCGAGATCCGCCAGTCGGCGAACCGCATGTCGTGGTGTTCGCTCAGAAAACACACAGCGTAGTTCATCCAACAATCGCTGGCCGGATAGGCGATGGAACAATTCCATCTTGACTGCACCTTTGATCAACGCCAACGTCTCCTTACTCAGCTGAAAGCCGAAACGCAGCTCGAAGCGAATTGCGCGAAAGACTCGCGTCGGATCCTCTACGAAGCTCAAGCTGTGGAGGACTCGGATGGTCCGCTCCTTGAGATCACGCTGGCCTCCATAGAAGTCGATGAGTTGGCCGAATGCGAGGGGATTCAGTCTGACGGCCAGCGTATTGATAGTAAAATCGCGGCGGTAGAGATCCTTCTTGATGGAGCTCTGTTCGACTGTCGGCAAGGCGGTCGGGTATTCATAGTACTCCGTGCGGGCCGTCGCCACGTCCAGCTTGGACCCATCTGAAAAGAGCACCATCGCTGTTCCAAAACGCTCGTGAACGGTGACACGGCCCCCCTTGTCCTTGGCCAAGGCGCGGGCGAACGCAATCCCGTCGCCCTCAATCACCAGGTCAACGTCGAGGTTATCGATGCTGAGCAGCAGGTCGCGTACAAACCCTCCGACGACGTAGGCTGAGTAACGGAGTCGCTCCGCCAACTCGCCTGCCGTTCGCAGCAAATGCAGCATCGCATGGGGCAACCGCTCACGCAGCAGACCGACGACCTCGCGTCGTCGCACTCCACCTATGGCCTCCAACCCCATTAACTTTTTCGGCTTGGCGCGAGCATCGGCGAGCACATCGTCGTGGAGGCTGCGGAGCAAGTCGGTCCTTGTAATGACGCCCACCGCTTTTTCATCGACCAGCACCGGCACAAAACGCTGATTCATCTCGATCATGCGCGCTTCGATATCATGAAACGGCGTGTCCGGATGGGCATGATACTGATCGCTCCTGGTGAAGTCTCCGACCAGCTGGTCCCCTAAGCGATGGAACAGCGCTTTCTGGACGATCTCACGCGAAATGATTCCGACATACCGCTCCTGCTTACCCTTAACGGGTAAGACGTTGACCCCGTATGTCGTCATGGCCCGTTCCGCTTCAGAAACCGTCGCGTCAACGGCAATCGACTTGACCGGCGTCGTCATGACATCCTGAGCCGACAAGGCGGGCCGGTATCGCTGTGTCAGGAGACTCTTCAGTTGTTCCTGAACTTCGACCAGCGTCCGGCCCTTCACGCTGGCGGCCGCCGCCACGGCATGCCCGCCTCCGCCAAATTCGCGTGCGATCCACGCCACATCGATTTCCGGCCGCCGGCTCCGCCCGATAATTTCAACCTTTTCATCCAACGAAATAGCGGCGATGACAGCATCGAGGCCCTGCAACTCCGCCAGTCGCTGAACCGCTTCAGCCAGATCACCTCGATAGCGGTCATACGTGCTGGCCGCCACGAGAATTTTTCTGCCCTCTAGATAGTAAATCTCCCCTGACTGCAGCAGGTCGTTCAGGAGCGCGATCAGATCGGGGTCCAACGGATGTCTCAAGGTCTCCGCCACGAGATTCAAATCGGCGCCCGCACGCAGCACAAAGACTGCAGCTTCCAGATCGCGCGGGGTCGTCGATGGATAGGCAAATGAGCCCGTTTCTTCGTACAGACCAAGCGCCAGAATTGTGGCTTCAGAAGACGTGATCGCTATGCGCCGGTCTTTCAGTCGCTCGACGAGCAACGTCGTCGTCGCACCGACCGCTTGGACCTCCCGCTGCGTGACCAGAGGCCATAATGATGGCCGTTGCCCCCCGGGGGACTCGATGGCCCCATGGTGATCGTAAATATGAACTTCTACGTCCGCACGCGAACTGAGAAGTTTTAATGGGCCAAGGCGATCCGGCTCTTCTACATCCACCAGAATCAACCGCCGCACCTGTTCCAGATCCACATCCTTGAGCCGGCTGATGTTCACCTCATGTGCAGCTAGAAACGTTCGCACCGCCTCCTGCGCGCCGCCAGGAAATGCCAGCACCGCTCCGGGATACAGCTTCCGGGCGGCAACCATCGAGGCCAAGCCGTCAAAGTCCGCATTCAGGTGGGTTGTAATCAGATCCATGTGGGCATTCTAGCAGGATCGGACGGGCCGATTCAGGCTTACCCTCTGAAGCAATAAAGTCATCACGGGTTCGCGAAGCAACCTCGCACACCCTGCCACGCGGGTCTTGTTGCAGAAATAACAATGCCGCCCACAATTTCACTTGTGAGCGGCATGGTGCCATTCGACAGGGCGCGGGGAAGCTGTCATCTCGCCAGGCCGAGCCGATCGGAACATGTGCTCCACGGCAGGCCCTGACGCCAAATTTGCAGTCTATTGCTTCTGGCTGTCGTGCTTCTGCTTAGCGATATGTCTCGAGGTGCGATCCTGCGCGCGTGCAATCCTGGTGCGTTCTTTCTTCGTTACAACACCATCGGACTTTGCCTTGTCTTCTATCTTGTTGATATGTTCCTGCTGATTATTCAGGCGATTGGCTTCACGCTCGTTCAACTGGCCGCTGGCCATCCCCTGATCAATCCGCTGTTCTTGCTTAGCCTGTCGCTGATCAATCTTCGGCGTATTCGCCTGGGCGAACACCAACGACGTGGCACAAACCGACAAGACCGCCGCACCCCAAATCACCTTCTTCATACATCCTCCTTTGGTTGCCTCATACGCTGCTGTTGCCCACTTCAACGTGCAAGGGACCGGGATCGTTGACAACGAAATTGGCGGTTTATTGGGAAGAGGCCGAGTTGACGATTAGCACAACAAGAGCGCGAAGAAGATGGGGGTCAGCGAATATTTCTAAAAAAAGACACGTGGAAGATAGGGAAGCATGGGCAACAGGCGTACGAAACTTCGCCAGACCCCCATCTGAAGGAACTTCCGGGCATCTGTCACAACCGGCGGAGACCGGAGCGCGGGCGTCTTCAGCCCCAGCAACTTCTCTCCGAATGTCACGTCTTCCAGGATGGGCTGATCGGTGAACCCGCCGAGCCGCTCAAGCAAAAAAATCCGTACGAACAGCGTTTGATCGCGGTAAATGATAGGGCTCCTGGTGCAGCGAAGGGTGAGTTGGAAGGTGGGTAATACCGCCCACCCTAGCAAGAGGTTTGTGAGCAGCATGGCTCAGTCGGAGCTAACCGTGGGGAGCGGTTTCGAGGAATCGCGAATTCCCTGGCACGAGTGAGCATATTTGAACGGGGCTTGTCATTTTTCCCCTACTCCCGCCGCTCCTGGTCAGCACAACGCAACGCAATCGGCACAAATCCAATCGATTCTGCACGTCGAACACCTGTATTTCAGGCATACGGCTTGCTGAATGGTTCACAGATACCCAGCCATATCCATCGCAAGGAGGATCGTTATGAACGCGCAAGCCCAGCACTCAATGCTCATGATGGCCGCCGCTAGCTTCGCAGCCGTCACCTTGATGGTCTCCCCTGTTTCGGCAAAAGAGAAGACCGGCAAGCACACGAAACATGTAACTACGACATCAGCGGCAGCGGCCGCTTCATTGCTGGGGTCTGTTCCCGAATCAGCTCCTGCTGCCAAGCCAGGCCAGCATGACTCCAAGCCTGGGGTGGCATGGAAAACAGTCGGCGGCACCGTCAAGAATATTCAGGGGGAGACGTACCTGGTCGAAGATTTTGAGGGGAACCAAATGAAGGTGCATGTCGGGCAGGGCACTAAACATCTGCGAGGCAACAAGAAGGTGGGCGACACCATTCGGGCTGAAATTACCCACGGTGGCTTCGCAAATTCAATTCAATAACCCACCGACTCGGCGAACCCACATCACTTCGTTGGTGTCCGGGAGGGGCCGGCTCTGCACAGGCCAGTCCCTCCGCCTGCTTCCACTCCAGCCGCCCCCTCACTTCGATGCCCGCGCGAATACAATATCGCCGTAATAGGCCACCGCCCGCTCCTTCGTGTTATCCGTGTCGCTCATAATCGCAACACCATTGATCGCAGGAGGTTCTTCTCCGAAGGCCAGCTTATAGTCTTCATAGACATTGCGCTCTTCTTCCACCCAGGAACCGATTCGCTGCGCCCCGCTTTGCACCACAATCATTTTGGCAAAATCAGTGAAGGCATTATCCACGATCGTGCCGATCGGACTCTTGCCGTCCCAAATGTAATTGAGCGCGCCGAGGGGGATATCGCCGAACAGCGCCTGTCCGGCTTTGTACTTTAATTTCCTCCCAAAACTCACCTTGTCCGACTCATAGGCGAACGTAATGTAGATCCGTGCGGGATAGTCGTCGCCGTCCTTGCGGTTCACATTGCTCTTCTGCAGCAGATTCTCCACTTTCCATCGCCAGCGCACGATGGGGTATTCACGCGGATCGATCACCACCGCCTTGGTCAGCCCTGAGGCAGATGCCTCGCTGATGGCTTTGACAACGACCATTGAGCCGTCTTTCACCACCTCATATTGTGTGTGTCGTTCAACCTTTTTAAAGGTCAGCGGCTTCCACCCATTCGGCAACGTGCTCCCTTCGATCGCGGCGGAGAACCTTCCCACCTCCAGCAGCGCAGGTCCTTGGGCCAGTCCCACCGCCGCAGTGCTGAACAGTAGCGTGAAGAGGACAAGCCATAGCCGAGACATCTCGCCCCTCACCGTCTCAACCAGGCAAAGAGCCTAGTCAATAGTGTTTTGGTCCGTGCAGTGAAGTGCGCCTTGCGCCAGAGATTGACGACCTTCTTGTTCACTTCGGCTTGGGTGGGATAGGGATGAATAGTCGAGGCAATAATTTTGACGCCGGCGCCGGCTTTCATCAGCACCGAGAACTCATTGATCATGTCGCCGGCATGTGAGGCTACGATCGTGGCCCCGAGAATCTTATCGGTTCCCTTCTGGATGTGGACCCGAGCAAATCCATACTCTTCCCCATCAAGGATGGCCCGGTCCACTTCGTCGAGTTTGTACGTATAGGTCTCCACTTCCAGCCCCTTCTTCGTGGCCTCTGCTTCGTACAGCCCGACATGGGCGATTTCCGGCTCGGTGAATGTACACCAGGGCATGATCAAAGATTCCGTGCTGGCATACCCCAGTCCAAAGGGATGCGGAAACAGCGCATTTTGAATGACGATCTGCGCCATGGCATCCGCGGCATGGGTAAATTTGTACCGCGAGCAGATGTCGCCGGCGGCATAGATTCGCGGGTTCGTCGTCTGGAGCCGGTGATTTACTGTCACGCCGAATTTGTCATATTCAACCCCGACGGTTTCCAGACCAAGCCCTTGGACGTTCGGTGTCCGTCCGACGCCCACCAGAATTTCGTCGACGGTCACATCGTACAGCTGCCCATGCGATTCAAGAGCGAGCCGCTTGCCCTCTGCCGTTTTCGTAATCGTCAACTCCTTCCCGCAGCAGAGCAACATGACACCGTCGCGGCCCATGGATTGTCGGACGATCTCGGCCGCATCCCGATCTTCGTTGGGCATAATGCCGTGCATCGCCTCGATAAGGTACACCTGACTCCCGAAGCGGGCAAACGCCTGCGCCAACTCACATCCGATCGGTCCTGCACCGATAACAGCGATACGGGACGGCCGTTCCGTCAATGAGAACACCGTTTCGTTCGTGAGATAACCGGCTGCTTCTAGCCCTGGGGTGGTGGGAGCAGCGGCCCTGGCGCCTGTACAGATCGCCGCCTTCACGAACGCCAGCCTCCGATCACCGGCGGGTCCCTCCACCAGCACGGTATCCTGTCCGGCGAATCGCGCTTGACCAATGTAGACATCGACGCCCAGAGACTTGTACCGGTGAGCCGAATCGTTCCGGCTGATCCTCGCGCGCAGCTTTCTCATTCGAGCCATGGCCTCGCCGAAGTCGTATATCACCCCCGGTGGGATGTGCAGACCGAAATCCGCGGCATGCCGAATCTCCGCCCATACGTTAGCCGCACGGATGAGCCCCTTGGATGGCACGCAACCGACGTTCAGGCAATCCCCTCCCATCAGATGACGTTCGATCAGCGCGACCTTTGCGCCCACGCTGGCCCCAATGACCGCCGTGATCAACCCCGCCGTGCCTGCTCCAAGCACAACCATGTTGTAGCGACCGTCAGCCTCTGGATTCACCCAATTCGACGGATGCACATTCTCAACCAACTGCTGATTGTGCTCGTCATTCGGCAGTACTAGGCTCTCTCCCTTGGCATTCATCGGGGACGTGTGCTCCCTCTGTTGAGTGGGCATTGTCGCCACCTTGGCGTGAATCCATTTCGATCTTCGAGAGGAATCAACATGCGGCTTAGACCGACCTGCCGGAGAATTTTCTATAGAGGATGGGCACCAGTGCCAAGAGTCCCAGCAGTGTAAAGGCCATCAGTACATTGGGGGAAGCGATTTCCTTGAGCGAGTTGATCGTGCCAAGTTGGCGGCCTGCATAGGCAAACACGAAACTACCGGGAATGATGCCCAACGATGTCGCAGCCATGTACGTGACAATCCTCACCCTCGTCAATCCCGACACCATGTTCACCAGGAAGAACGGAAACAGAGGAATCAGGCGCAGGGTGATGAGGTAACTGAATGCATTCTTGGCAAAACCTTCCTGAATGGGACCCAGTCGGCTCCCGAATTTCTGTTCGACCCAGTCCCGCAGAAGATACCGAGCCACGAGAAAGGCCAACGTCGCTCCCACCGTCGCGCCGACGTTCACATAGAGCGTGCCCAGCACGCTGCCGAACAGAAATCCTCCTGCCAGAGTCATAATCGCCCCGCCAGGCAATGACAACCCGACGACCACGCAGTAGCCGATGACAAAGATGGCCACGGCGGCTGAATAATGAGCTTCTGCGAACGCGAGCAAATGATCCCGATTCGACTTCAGGCCTTCCAGAGATAAAAAACGGCTGAGGTCAAAATAGAAAAATGCAGCAATTCCGAGACCGACTGACAGCCCCAGCAACAGTTTACCGAGGCCGCGATTTTTCTGAGATCCGGACGATTCCAGCGAAGTGGTCATTGCATCCTGAATCGGTGACATCATCTCTCCTCGCAAAGGCGCCATTCTTTCGCTCACAGGTGCAGACTGTTGCCCGTTGGTCGAGCGAGGAACCCAGAGCTTACAGAAAGAGGGGACTGTTTGCATCACACAAGGTGATAGAAGGAAGAAAAGATCTGCCGAGTTTCGCTCCACAATTGTCGTCGGCAGGCCACTTTAGCGGCAAACTCTCCGCTTATTCCCCACTCGACCATTCAAGAACTCGGTTCGTCCATCCGAAAGATCTATTGAAGCCGGAGCCTGAGTGGAGGTAATCTCTCAATGGACGCATTAATTGAACTCCTGGACGTTGCAATGCCGACAATCCAAACAGTTCCACACCAGGTCCAAGCTTCACAGTCGATGTGCGATACCACCTCCCATGTATGGATGCGACCCTGTCCACAATGCTCCTCCCGTCTGCGAAAGAAATCACCCGAAGAATCATGGCGTTGTGGCTGCGGTTGGCAAACTGATTGAAGTGGTACAATTAGACCATGGGGGGTGAAATCATGGGGCCTCTCTCGATGCAGGATATGAAGGGTGGATTTTTTCTCATTGCGAGCTTTCTGCTGTTGGCGACGATCTGCGCTATCGCAGCGTTGGGTACACTGATGCGCCCGCAACGCTGGTGCGAGCGAGAGACCAGACTGCACGTCTGATCTTGACTCGTGCCGGCAGAAGCAGTGGTCGCCTGACGCCGGGGGATCGCCTTGCACCTCCTTTCCACTCTCAGTCAGCGTTCTTCACCTTATCCGCCTCCAACGTTTTACTCTTACTCCCTCCCACGCAACCCGCAAGCAGTGACTGCCCTCGCCATATTATTGCAAAGACCTTTCCCACGCCCTCAATTCTCGCTCACTATCACAACATCCTTGTAAGATCCTGGTATCTTGTCCTACTCTGTCATCAGGGAGGCCGGGCATGGATCAAAATGATCGTTTGATAAAGACCAAGGAAAACTGGGCGAAAGCTCGACGCGGTGGGGAAGAACGTGAGGTATTCTACGAAGGAGATGCCCGACTTCCTCCCGGTCAGCACCTTGTGGAAACCTGGCCGGTACTGGACCTCGGTCAGAAACCGGATATTCCCCTCTCGGAGTGGTCGCTGACGATCGGGGGCGCAGTGACGACTCCCGTGACCTGGAGCTGGACGGATTTTCTCGCGCAACCGCAGTTCAAAGACGTCTCCGATTTCCATTGCGTGACATCCTGGAGCCGTTACGACAACCAATGGGAAGGGGTGGATTTCAAGCACCTGATGGCCGTCGTTCAACCACTTCCTCTCGCCAAGTTTGTGCTATTTAAGTCTTATGACGATTACACGACGAATCTGCCGATCGAGGCCTGTAACGATGCCGATGTGCTCCTCACCTATAAATGGAATGGCCGCCCCCTCACCAAGGAACACGGCGGCCCAGTCCGTATGATCATTCCCAAACGCTATGCGTGGAAAGGCGCCAAGTGGATCAAGGAGATTACCTTCTCAGACCGAGACGAGAAAGGCTTCTGGGAGGTGCGTGGTTATTCCAATAGCGCCTTTCCCTGGCAAAACGACCGGTACGGTTGAGCCACCTTTCCGGCCACGACGAGGTCCGTGAGGTCCAACACCACACAGCGCATTGAGATCTGGCCGATCGATGTCCCGATCACGGATCCGTTTGTCGTCGCCACCGGCGCACGAGTGACGGCACAGAACCTGTTCATGCGTGTCACGTTGCGCGATGGGACTTGCGGCTATGGGGAGGCCGCGCCTTTTCCCGAAGTCGGCGGTGAAGACCGACGCTCATGCCTGGACAGAGCCACGGTCCTGGCCCCCTCCCTGATCGGGCAATCCGCCGCCGACTACCAATCCATCGCGGACACACTTCAGGCACAGGCCCTCCTCTATCCTGCCGCTCGTTGCGGCTTAGAAACGGCCCTGCTCGATGCCCATGCTCGGTCGCTGGGCATCCCCCTCTGGCAACTCTGGGGATCGGCGGATGTCCGGGATCGGGAAACCGACATCACCATTCCCATCTGCGAGCTGAAGAAAACGCTGGAGCTCGCTCGCGGCTGGTATGCCAGGGGGTTTCGACTCTTCAAGATGAAAGTGGGAACGGACGTCGAAGAAGATATTCGACGGTTGGAAGCCGTCCACGACGCGCTCCCGCACATTGGTTTCATTGGCGACGGCAACCAGGGTTTCTCTCGCGAAGACTGTCTCCTCTTTGTCAGCGGCGTGAAAAAGTTTGGGGGCCATTTGGTGCTTCTCGAACAACCGCTCATCCGCGAAGATCTTGAAGGTCTTGAGGCGATTCGTCACTTGACGGGTGTTCCCGTGGCGGCTGATGAGTCTGTCCGGTCATTGGACGATGCGCGCCGGGTCGTCCAGCTGCACGCCGCCGACTATATCAACATCAAGATCATGAAAACCGGCGTGGTGGAAGCGCTCCGGATCGCGGCATTCGCCCGCTCCATCGGGCTGAGGCTGATGATTGGAGGCATGGTGGAAACTCGCATCGCGATGGGTTGCTCTTTCAGTCTGGTGCTGGGACAAGGGGGATTCGATGTGCTGGATCTGGATACGCCCTTACTTCTCTCCACCGATCCGGTTCTCGGCGGCTATGGCTACAGCGGACCCATACTCCACCCCTGGTATGGAGCCGGACTCGATATGCAGACGCCTTGTTCTCCTGACTGCATGATAATCGAATAATTCGAGACGGCGGCAGTCGACCCTTCGCTCTTTTCTCGGCAGCTCCCTGCAGCTTTCCCGAAATCTTTTGCCGTTTCTTCACTTTTCTGAAAAATTAATCTGTACCACACGGCTCCGCACAAGCGGACTGCTTATCCAAACTCTTGGCGTTGCACGTACCTGTGAGGAATGTCCCATGCAATCGACCATCCCAGGCCGAAGATTCACCGTCGCTCGCCTACGGAACATCCACTGGGTCACCCTCTGCTGGATGGTTGGAAGCACGATCTTGTCGGTGGAAGGCTGTGTCTCACAACAGACCTACGACACTGCCAGACAGGAGGCAAAGGCGAGGGCGAATGAACTCGCTCAAGCCCAGGCTGAAATCCAGACCCTCGAACAACAACGGGATGCGACCCACACTGCCAACCAACGAGACGAGCGCACGTTGGTCAATCTGAAGAGCGAATTGCAGAAGATCAAAAGTTCGTCCGACCAGATCCGGAAAACCAACCAGGTCAAATTGGCGGCACTCGAGCACCACCTCGCCGCACTACGCGCCCGGCACCAGGCTATGTTGAAAGAAATCTCTGAAACGAAGCGGTACGAAAAGAAGTTGGAAGCGCTTACTGCACAGCATGAACGAGAGTTGGCAACCACGCCGGCTGGGCCAGAAGCCCATGTGACCCCCGTGGATGGACTCCCGCAGAAGCCACACATGGTCGCCGTCATTACTCCAGAATCGCCCCAGGTGGGCGGCGCGTCCTCGTTTTCGTCCCCCGCGCCGGCGCCCTCTCAGCTGGATGCTCCTCCAACCACCGGTGCGAATCCAGCAGCACTTGCACCCCTGACACCCGCGGCAGCGGTCGTTGCGCCGCCAACATCGAACATTCCCACAAAGACTGGACCCGTGAGCGTCACCACAGCGTCGCCCACGATCAGCAGTCCATCCGCACCCCAGAACGAATCCTGGTTTTCGAACATGACGGGATGGTTGACATCAATGTTCGACTGGATCTGGTCCTAGAGACAATCACCGTCGCACAGTCAATCGTTCCAAATCGTCGCATCGCATCATCCTCATCGGCCGCTCCAAGGCACGTAACGGAGCGTGGGGTCCCGTCCATCGCCGCCTAACGCTCTTCCTCACATTTCTTACAATTCAACTGCGTGCCCAGAAAAGCCCGCCGCCCCTCCTCCGTCAATACCCAGGGCCGGCTGATCATGGGCGGCTGATGCCGTACATGCTGCCCATGGCCACAACGCAAATCGGCCACCCAGTGACCCTCTTCATCTTGATGATACCCAATGATGCTTTGCTGCATGACGCCCCCCACTCTGTCGACCTTGCGGCCGACCGGCACAGAGGCAGCATTCTCGGCTCCCCATTTCCTTAACCGATCGCCACATGTCTTCCTTCGAAAAAGACTGTGCTACACTGCCTTTCTGGTCACAGGGTACCATTTCTCCAGGAGGTCGAGGATGACAAAATCGGGCTATCGTATCGGAGTCGTGGGGGTGGGGCGCATGGGGGCTAATATGGCCAGGAGGCTACATGAGCTCCAGTATCCGATTGTGGCTATCTACGATGCCGACTCCCAGCGTGCCGAGGACTTGGCAAAGGAACTGCAGTGCGAAGCAACCCCCACACCAGTCCGCCTCGCAGGACTCGCCAATACGGTGATTACGGTGGTGTCGGATGATGGGGCCATGCGCCAGATCTACTCGACTGGGGGACCGGACAGTCTGTTGCGCCAGGCTGCAAACCGCTTGTTTATCAATTGCGCCACTCTTTCTCCGGACATTCAGACAGAGATCCAAACCCAGGTGGAGCTGGAAGGCGGCCAGTGCCTCGAAGCCTGCATGGCCAGCAGTATCACCCAAGCACGCCAAGGAACGTTATTTATGATGTGCGGCGGCAGACCGGAGGTGTTCGAACGCGCGAGACCACTGCTCCAAGACCTGAGCGCGCACCTACGGTATATCGGACCGGCCGGCGAAGCCGCAAAGGTCAAGGCCCTTGTTAACATGGTGATGAACGCCAATACGGCCGCCTTGGCGGAAGGGCTCGGATTGGGATCGGCTCTGGGTTTGGACCTCACCATGCTGCGCGACGTCTTTTCCCAGACCGGCGCCAATTCCCGGGTGCTGGAGACCGACGGCGAAGATATGCAACTGCGCGCCCACGACTGTTACTTCTCAGCTACCCATGCAGCGAAAGACTCGGGGATCGCTCTGGCAATGGCGCAACAGGTCGGCCTAGATCTGCCCTTGGCCACAGCCACCTACGAACAATACCGGCGTCTGGTCGGTCTCGGCAAAGGCGAGATGGACAAATCTGCAGTAGCGGAACTGACTTTCAAAGATCGCTTGAAGAGATAGGCGCCTGAAGAAAGCAGCATGATCACTCGCCTTCCGACGCGATCTCTTCTCGCCTCCCCATGCACGGATCGATGTCAGTCAATAAACGGATCGCCAGTGGGCTAGCGCTTTTCAAACGGCCGTTCCGCCCTCACCGCGGATGGGAGATAGCGCCACCGCTTTTGCGCGTCCACGTCAAACGCCCCCAGAAACGTGGCCTGACCTACCAAGGATTGAAATTCCGCCAACTGAATGGTGCAACCGCCTGGCTCAATCACCCGCGCGTCGTACTGACCCAACACGATAATGGCGCCCGATGCCTGTTGATACAGGTTCCGCCGTCCGACATACCCCGTATCGGGAAATAACTCAGCCGTGCCTGTGCACCCATGTGGCCCTTCAATCCCAAGGATTAATCGATAGCGAGCGAGAAAAGGATGGGTAGCAATACGGGTAAGGCTCACGCGGAGCCCGGCAGTGGGCACATCGACATCGGCCGGCTCCGGGCGATCGCTGTTGCACGCCGACAGGAGGAGGACCAGACTGATCAGACACCAGCCTGGTCCTCGCAGCGGCATCACTTGGCGGAGGGCACCTTCGAGGCCGCGCCGATGGCATCAAGTCCGGCCTCCGCACAAGCATCGTCCAGATGAGTTCCCGGTGCGCCACCGACTCCGATCGCGCCGACCACCTCACCGGCAATTTCGATCGGCAGTCCCCCACCGACCATGAGGATGCTGTCATTCATTTCACGTAGCGCCTGCAACGCAGGCTGTTTGGCGATCATTTCAGCCAAGTCAGTCGTCGCGCGCCGCAAGCTGGCGGCGGTATAGGCTTTCTTTCGGCTGCTGTCAATCGTGTGCGGCCCGGCGCCATCTGCGCGCAACATAGCGCGCAACACGCCCGCGCGATCCACGACCGACGCGCTGACTCGATAGCCGTCCTTCTTGCAGTGATCAAGTGCCGCCTGCACAGCTTTCCCTGCCAAGGTCACCGGCAAGACGGATTCTTTCGGCAAATCATCAGCCGCCCGCGTCACCGCTGGCCATCCGCCAACTATCAACAACGCCCCAGCGATGACACCGATGCATCCAAGCCCTCGACCAGACGATCGCATTGCCCTCACCATCGCATACCTCCCTTATCCTGACTGACGCACAGCTCTCGCTACGCGTACACCTATCGTGACGAAGCGCGAGCCTACGGCCACAGCACCGATCTGTCAAGACTCGCGTAACGCGGATGAGACTGGCCGCCAGCGGCAATCCGATTGCGAATAGAGCGCGAACTTGGCCGCAGCAGACAGCTGGTCGTGACCGACCGGCCGGGGCAGACGGGAGCGCAGAGCATCGAGCCAGGCACGGCGGCATCGGCCTGCCCGACGCGAGAGGCCGACGGCAGCGGAGTCTCATGGAGGAAATGGCGCAACAGAGGTGCGGAACGCAGGGTATGCGATCAGCTGAGGAGCCGATTAGTAGTTGGCGATTGGGTGAATCACCGGATGGAGTGTGCCAGGACCATGCAGATCCTCGATCCACACCTTCGCCTGCTCACTATAAAAGGTGTAGTCGCTCTCCGGATAACTTAACACGACGGCATGCAGGAGTTGCTCGGCTTCTTCCTCTCGCCCGGCGCTCAGACTTGTGCGAGCCGCCTGTAGAGTGCAGGACGCGGCCAGGGCCTTGGGATCAACAGTAGTCCGTACCGGCTGTCTCGTCACGAATCGATCAAGACTTTTCGGAACATCCGGAGCGGGGACGACATGGGTATCGGCAGATTGCTGCAACTGCTTCGCCGCCGACAAGACCGTATCGACATCGCCGCTGGATTGACAATGTCGATACAGCTCCCACATCGACATGACGGAGTACGGTCGAGACGCGGACGTCTGCTCAGCCGCCTGAAACAACTGGCAACCGGCCACAAGGAGACCAAGAAATATGAACAATGCAGATTTCATAGGCAGTATGTCGTGAGATCTGTCCTATCCTTACCGGATCATTTCTCTCACTGTCAAGATTTCGTGGTACGAGAAGAGAGAAAGACCTCGGCAGACCGAAGCCTACGAACAGCTATGGGAATTTACTTGTCCCAGGATGAAACTTTCCAACTTGGTGACTCATCGTGCGTCAGGCCCTCGCCCTCTAGTCACGCCAATGTCCTCGATCAAGGCCCGTAAGGGTTCCGCCACGGACCAGGCCTGCGCGCAACAGCCACGGGCGTGGTGGGGATTCTGGCCGTCGAAAATCTCCGAGACCTGTCCCACACAGGCCTCATCAAGGCGAGGGAGCAATCCGTCCAGAAACGTGCGCGCCTCGCCTCGTACCGACGAACTATCGCCATACGTCTTCACCCACGCCGTCACGAACGGACCGAGGAGAAAGGGCCACACGGTGCCTTGATGGTACGCACCGTCTCGCTCTGAGACCCTACCGTGATAGGACGCACAAAATCGAATATCCTCCGGCGCCAGCGTGCGCAATCCGACTGGTGTGAGCAGTCGCTCTTTCATCAGCTGTAGCACTTGCCGCGCCTGTGGGGCACTGACCAACTGATCATCCAAGGCCAGCGCATAGATTTGGTTTGGGCGGAGCGACGCATCATCTCCGCTCTGCCCATCGACGACATCAAATAGATATCCTCCGGTCTGGTACCAGAACCGGGCGCGAAACGACTCGATGGCACGTCCACGATCCTGAAGACAGTGCGCCGCATAGTCCGGCTCGCCGAACTGCGCGGCCAATTCCATCGCCACCGCCAGCGCCCGCACCCACAGGGCCTGAATTTCTACCGGCTTGCCTTGACGTGGAGTGACCACCCAGTCACCAATCTTGGCATCCATCCAGGTGAGTTGCGCGCCGTCTGGTCCGCTCATAATCATCCCATCGTCATCCATCCGGATTCCAAACCGTGTGCCACGGCGATACCCATCCAGAATCTGTTTGATCGCGGGCCAGACGGTCTGGCGCATCCCAGCGAGGTCTCGACTGTAGGAAAGGTAGCGCCCGACGGTATGAACGAACCAGAGTGATGCATCGACCGTGTTGTACTCGGGCTGCTCGCCCACATCCGGAAATCGATTCGGCACCATGCCCTGCGACACCTGCGAGGCGAACGCCTCAATCACCTGCCGGGCCATGTCGTAACGGCCTGTCACCAGACAGAGTCCCGGCAAGGCAATGAACGTGTCCCGTCCCCAGTCGGTAAACCAAGGATATCCGGCGATAACGGTCTGCCGCTCTCCTCGTGTCACAAGATAAGCGGCCGTCGCAGTCCAGAGTCTGCGGGTCAACGGGTCGTCCGTCGAAATGGCTTCTTGCATCCCTTCGCGACGGCGACGCTCCTGAGTCATGATCTGCCCCACCCCGACGGACAGAAGATCCTCGGTGGTGAAGACAAGCTCAGCCGCCGTCCCTGGTACGACGGAAAACACCCATTCGCCCGGTGACCACCAGTCCTCCGCAGGTTCGAGCCCACGCTCGAGCTCGATCCGATACTGCACATCGCGATACCAATCCGGCCCATGCCGGTACTGACCGTTGTGAAAGGCACGCACCGCGGGCAGCCCCACATAAGGCTGCCATGTCACCCGACCTTCCTCGATTGTGGCGCGACTATCAAGCCCGGCGTTCTCGTGGTGTGCGGCATGGTAATCGCGGCCCGAGAGCATCGGTCTCACTCGCAGGGTGGTACCAGAAGATTCTTGGCCCACCAGCCTCCACCGGATGATGACCATATCGCGACCATGCGGACAGAACACTTCCCGCTCAAGCTCGATGCCATGGGCCGCATAACGCCAGGTCGGCCAAGGGTCCGCAGAAAACCCCTCGCAATGCCGGTAGCCTTCCGGATATACGGCGCCGCGATACAGATTCGTCGAGAGCGGAAAGGAGTGATCACCGGCCTCCACCCATTCCTCGAGGTGATTCACCAGCACCACGCGATCGACCGGTGGGCGTCTGGCCACCAACAGCAAGGCATGGTAGCGACGCGTATTCGCTCCGGCGACAGTCCCCGAGGCATATCCTCCCCGGCCATTCGTCTCCAGCCATTCAAGACTGAGCCCTCGTTCGAGGTCTTGGCAGCGAAAGGAATCGATCGTCAACGTCTATTCTCCTGACTGCTGGATCAGCTTGGCCACGAGTCCGGTCCAGCCGGTCTGGTGCCCCGCCCCGATGCCCGCCCCGTTGTCACCATGGAAATATTCGTAGAACATCACAAGATCTCGCCAGTGCGGATCCTGTTGAAACTTTTCGGTCCCCCCATAAACCGGACGCCGGCCATCCGGGCCGCGCAGAAACGTATGGGTGAGGCGGCGCGACAACTCTGCCGCCACTTCGGCCAGGTTGAGTTTCTTTCCGGATCCCGTTGGGTACTCGACGGTAAAAGTGTCGCCTAAAAAATAGTGAAACTTCTGCAGGGATTCGATCAGCAGATAGTTCACCGGGAACCACACGGGGCCCCGCCAATTCGAATTGCCCCCGAAGAGACCGGTCGTGGATTCCGCCGGCTGGTACTCAAGGCGATAGTCTATTCCCATCGATGAGAACACGTAGGGGTGATCTTTGTGATAGCGAGATAGGGCTCTCACGCCGTAGGGTGAGAGGAATTCGTTTTCATCCAACATGTAGCGCAGCACCTTGGTGAGCCGGCGGCGGTTGACGAGCGACAGGAACCGACGCACCTCTCCATCCTGCGATTGCGTTTCGATGTGGAGGCTGAAGTCGGGTCGATTTTCGATGAACCATTGCATGCGATGCTTGAAGCGCGGCAGCTGATCGATCAGTTCGGAGTCCAACGTTTCCACGGCAAACAGCGGAATCAGCCCGACCATCGACCGAAGCTTCATGGGAAACGTCTTGCCATCAGGCAAATGCAGCACGTCATAGTAAAACCCATCCTCCTTATTCCAGAGCTCGATCTTCTCGTTGCCGATGTTGTTCATCGCGCGACAGATATAGACAAAATGCTCGAAAAATTTACTGGCAACATCTTCATACGCGCGGTCTTCCCGCGCCAATTCAAGCGCGATGGACAACATGTTCAGGCAATACATTCCCATCCAACTGGTGGCGTCGGACTGCTCGATGTGCCCGCCGGTCGGAAGGGGCTTGCTGCGGTCAAAGACGCCGATATTGTCCAATCCGAGAAACCCGCCCTGAAAAATATTCTTTCCTGCGGCGTCCTTACGATTCACCCACCAGGTAAAGTTCAACAGGAGCTTATGAAACACCCGTTCCAGGAACACCCGGTCTCCCACGCCTTTGCGTTTCTTCTCGATCTTATAGACGCGCCACGCTGCCCAGGCATGCACCGGCGGATTGACATCCCCTAGGGCCCATTCATAGGCAGGGATCTGCCCGTTAGGGTGCATGTACCATTCGCGCAGCATCAGCACGAGCTGGTCCTTGGCAAACCGTGAATCCACGAGCGCAATCGGCAGGCAATGAAATGCGAGATCCCAAGCCGCGTACCAGGGATATTCCCACTTGTCGGGCATGGAGATGATGTCC
>CAZBNV010000044.1:0-34229 GCA_964493335.1 uncultured Nitrospira sp. | reverse complement strand
GGCGGCGCGCGGAGGGGCAGGGACGGAGTTGCCGCCCGCGCCATGTCGGCGGGCGTTGGTCGCTGCTGCGAACAGGCCATGAGTCCGCTCCTCTGCCGGGAGCCGAGCAGGCAGAAATTCTTGCCCGTCGATTGCTGCAGCGGTATGGCGTCGTGTTTCGAGACCTCCTGGCGCGCGAATCGGTGGTGTCGTCTTGGCGAGATCTGCTGGTCTGTTACCGTCGTATGGAATCGAGGGGAGAACTGCGCGGCGGCCGGTTTGTGTCCGGTTTCACCGGCGAGCAGTTTGCGTCTCCTGAAGCGCTGGAAGCACTGCGCGCGCTGAAGAAACGGCCTGAGACTCAGCAGGAGATCAAGATTTCAGCCGCGGATCCGTTGAACCTCGCCGGGGTAATCCTGCCAGGGCCTCGCATCGCCGCCGTGCCGTCCAACTTCGTGGTGTTTCGAGACGGTATGGTCATTCGTACGGTGACGAGCCGTGAGACGACCGATCGTCCACCGCCATCGGTGGTTGACGTCGGCCAAGTCCGAGGATAGCGCGCACCACGCATGACATCTCGCCACCGCATGTTGAAAAACGCCTGCCGCGACGGACGCTTGCGCTCAGATGAGCGGAGCAGGAATCGCCAGCAGCGGGCAGCGTGCTCCGCGTAGGACACGTTCGGTTGTGCTGCCGCGCAATAGGTCTAACAAACTGTCCTGCCCCTTGGTCGTCATCACAATTAAATCCACGTCGAATTCCGCGCCTGCCGCCAGGATCCATTCCACTGGGTCGCCTTGGCCGAAGAGTTGATTCCATGACCAATCGGCTCTTTGCGGCATGACTAAATTCTCTACCCCGGTTTCCTCACCGGCGTGGACCAATGTCAGCGTGATGGGTGGGACGCCGAGTTTTGAAATGAGCGAGCTCGCCGCATCAACGGCCGGCTGAGACGGAGGGTCGATCGAGATCGGTAGTAACAAGCGATGCAGCGAGGTTTCACCGGTTTTGAGTGAGACGAACCCTTCCACGTGCGAGGGCACGAACAAGGTCATGACTTCCATCTCGCGCGAGACCGGCTCTGCGACAGACTCGTGAAGCCAACGGGTCACGCCCTCATGCTGGTGGGTCGCTAACACCATCAAATCGGTGCGTGACGTGGTGAGATGGTGGATGATGGCCTGTTTGGGATCGGCGGCCAAGGCCCGAACTTTCTTGATACCGATCCCGAGGCGCGCCACGTCGCTCTTGGCACTGGATTCCGGCAAGAGGCCCCATGAAGCCAGCGTGGGACGGATGCGCGGGAAGTCTTCGAATCCTTCCGGAGCCACGGCGGGATCCACATGCATGATCGTCAGTTCGGCTCGGTGGACCAGTGCCAGCTTGAGGGCATGGGCAAAGGCCACGTGACTGTCCTGGGAGAAATCTGTGGGATGAAAAATGCGTTGAATGGGCCGAGACGCGAGCGTTGCGTTCATATCGATATGAATTCCCCGTGAGGTGCTGGTGTCAGGCGTGGGTGCATGCCGACTAGCCGGCGGTCAGCGCGGTGCTGTGCGCATATGGTTCATGAGTTCGTCGGTCGAGGTACTGCCGGATTGACTCCATCGGCTGTAGGTCTCCTGCGCAAATAGTTGAAAGGAAGGAGACTCGGATTTTTCCAGGAGTGTATCAAGGGACGCCAGATAGTCTCCCTGCCCGCGGGCCAGGTCTTCTTCCAGGTTCTGGGCATTGTAGGCGGTGAAGGCAGCGACTTTGTGTCCAGGTTTCAAGAGGCCGTCTTCGTTCCACCAGACACGCCCCGAGGTCGTGCCGGTGATATTGGACGTCGTGTCCGTCGTTTCCTTGAAGGTAGCTTTGAAGGAACAGGCCGAGAGCAGCAACATGCATGACAAGCCGCCGAGCGCCGCAAAGATGAGACGAGCGTGCATAATTGGAGGCTCCTTGTGGGCGAAAAGAAAAGAAGCGATCTTGTGCGACTATACCATAAGCACCGAAAAAAATGAGCCTGGGGAGATGCCGAGCCGGAAGGAGGGATGTTCGCCCATATCGCCGTCGAAGATTGCAGAGCCCGGCACGCGCGTTCGAGAAACAGGGGGCGACGATTGACAATCTTTCAACGCCTGCGCACAATCGGCGAATCCTAGAGGACAATGCGGAACAAGGCGGTCTGTGTGCCGTGGAAATCGCACTCGGGGACCAGACTTATATGAGTAAGATAGGGAGGTCTGAGCATGAAGCGAGTAGTGCTGTTATGCATAGTGATGGGTGTGAGCGCATGGAGTGCGTCGGTACGGGCGGAATCGGTTCCTCTGAAGCCTGGTGAGTACCAGATCGCAGCGGTCACAGAGACCAGCAACGGGGAGGCGGGCAAACCGGACATCCATACCCGTTGCGTGAAGGACGAGCAACTGGCCAATCCAGATGCCGTCTTTAACAATTATGTGACGAACGGATTCAAGCTCAAGCCGTCGAACAAGGTCATGAACGTGTCGATACAGGATGGGAAGGTCAGTTATGACATTGAGGGGCCCCATGCGATCACCCGCGTGGAGGGCACCGTATCCAGTACCACTTTCTCCGTGGTGCGTAAGGCAAAACCCATCTCCGGCGCAGGGGTGGTGGTCACGATGAAGATCGACGGGAAACGGACAGGCGAGTGCACGAGCAAGTAGTGAAAACGCGAATGTGGTGACGTAGCCGGCCGCATATCCATGCTGAGAAGGCCGGGTCCTCCGGCCTCCTGTCCCCGCTGTTCCGCTAGTTCACCCACAATCGCTGATACCAGGTTTGCTCTTCCCCGATCGGCCCTGACGCGATGTGCATCGTCTTGCGAATGTCGCCGATATTCCACCCCGTCAGTGAGGCCAGCGTCTGGGCTTCCCGCTCGTGGCGCTCGCGCAACTGCTGCCGATAGGTAGTCGCTGCGGCGCACTCCTCAGAGCCGGTCCATGGGTGCCGGAGGACGTAGCGGGCCTGGAAGCTGCCGCGGTCTGAGGTGTCCTGAAACATCAGATCTTCAGGAAAGTGCGCGGCGTCGTAACGGACATGCAGCCTGGTGAGAAACACATTCTGCGCGCCACCTATGCCCTTACTCGTCCGGCCGTTCTCCTCTTGCCAGAAGACGCCTAGCCCACGCAGCTCGCCGGCTGAAAGCGGATCAGCCGCGCAGGGGTCGCACCCATTCATGTCCCAGGCATATTCCAAAAACACACCCCGCTCGCGTTCGCGTTTCACCTGTTGCGTGAAGAGATCGCGATAGAAGTCGCCGAATGTGTCTTTCACGTAGAGCGGAATCTCCTGTCCGACGGGCAGGCGCACTGTCCGGTAGTTCGTTGTTTCGACCCGACCCTGCTTCGTCAGAAAATAGAGAAACAATTCCTGTGGCCCGTCGGCATTCACCGTGCCCAAGCGAATCGGCAACATGAACTTCGGCGACTCGAACGCAATCTGGAGCGGGCGCAAGTGGGTGAGGCCGAGCTTCGTCTGTGCGCCGAGATTCACTTTCGCCACGAAGAACTTCATGCCCTGTTTGAGATAGCTATGCAGCACGGTGGAGGCCCCGCTCGGAATGCGGTAGCCGTTTTCGGTCAGCCAGGTTTCGAGGCCGCTGCTCTCCTTCGCCGACAGAATCAGGATGTCGTACTCGCCCACCGCATATTGCGCCTCGACGGTTACACCCAAGGCGCGGTCGCGTTCGGTTTTTCCAACAGCAGCCGGCGCCATGCTCTTCATCGCGTCCATGCTGCGTCGCTCCATGAAGTCATACTTCCGGCAGGGGTTCTCGTCGAAGTATTCCACTAATCGCGGCGCGGAATAATCAGCCAGGTGTTTGAGCACTGCCGGATCGCCGACATGGATTTGATCCTTCTCCAACAGAGTCGGCACCGGCACCACCAGCGCGAATTCTTTCACGTCGCCTTTGAAGTCATTCGCCATCGTGATGACGGTTTTGTTGTCGTGGCGCGCGATGACGACTTCGGATGCCTTGTTAAAGAGTTTCGTATCGGCCTTGCCGACATAGAAACCGCAAAAGGCCGAAGCCTCGCTGCCCCATGCAAGCAGGCCGGCAGTGAGGGTCAGTGCGGGAAGCAGCAAGTGTCTCATAGGAACCTCCTTGGTTAGTGAAGTGACCGGGACGAGAATTGCGCAGGGTGGATTCGTGCCGCCGGTGCGCGAGCGGTGGATGGCTTAGGCCAGACGTAGCGAAGACCGGGAAGCAGATAATCGATAAGCGGAACCAGTGGTGTAGAGAGTATGAGCCCCCAGAGCAGACCATTGGGACGGAACAATGCGAACTGGACGTAGAGCGCGAGCAGGGCGACGAACAGCGCATAGGCGATCCGGCCGATACGAGAATCCGGGGTGGTCTTCGGGTCGGAGATCATGAAGAAGGCAAAGATGAGCAGCGTGCCGCTTTCGATCTGATGGAACGTGATGGTCAGGGGATCGCCCAGCCACAGCGCTCGTGCGACCAGCAGGCCGACGTAGCAAGTCAGAAACGCCAGCGTCACATCGGCTCGCGCCGCACGCGTGACCACGAGACCACCGAGGCAAGCAATGAGAAACCCAAACCAGGCCGCCTGGCCCCACTGTCCCGCCGAGATCCACCCCAGCCCGCTCGCCAGCATGACGGCGAGCGCGAGACTCGTCGGATTGAACAGGTGTTTGGCCTTCCAGCGGATGAGGAATTTGCTACCGATGGCAATGACCGAGGCCAGTGCTGCCACGGCAGGATCATTCGTTCGGAGCAGCAGGCAGAGGGAGAGGGCGGAGATGAGCGGGCTGCGAGGGTCGAATGACGGAAGCTGATAAAAGCGCGTACCGGCATATTGCGTCAGCAGCGCGGCTCCGATGGTGAGGGAGGCCTGGAGAAGCGACACGTCGAAGTGCAGCCACAGCAGACCATAGAGCAGCAGTGTGCCGAGGCTCGCGATTTGGTAAAGGCGGGGATCGAGTGGTTTCGCAGGCTTGTCTGGTTGGGTACTTCCCATTCCTTGCTCCATGATGCCCTCCGTTCACAGGAGGATATGGGTCGAGGAAGAGGATCCTTTCACCCGTTGAGGCTGACGAAAACATGCGGGATTGTAAGGGGTTGAGAGGGCAGCGGCCAGGTGGTCCTCAAAGACACGGCGGCTCACCGACTCGCCGGCGTGCGCAACCGTGACGTTCGTTATTCCTCGCGTCGCGCACCTCGCTGCCCGCACACCACGGTTCTATCCCGTTTCCAAGTTACGGGCGGTGCCCCGATCAAGGCGCGCAGTGAAGGACCACCTGGTCGCTGCCTGGAAGGTTCTAGGACCGATTGACTTAGGCCGCCCTGTGGGAGCGAAGGGGAAGCCATGGGGTGCGGATTCAATTTTCGAGTGAAGGATGAGTAGGAGGCTAGGACGCCTGAAGGCGCTTAGCGACTGCTTGAGCGAACTGTTTAAAGTCGTCGAGGTGATGCCGGGAGATCTGGAATACGATGCTCCAATCGATCGCCTGATAGCTGTGCACCGCGATGTTTCTGAAGCCGACGGCTTTCTTAAGGCGTTGGGCTAGGGCAGGGCTGATGATATGAAGATGTTCGAGAATTTCAAAGTGTTCTGCCATTGTGGCGGGAGCTGGGGAGTCGGACTCGGCGATTAGGTGGGCCGCTAAATCGACAGAGGTTTGAACCGCGCGCTGGAGATTCAGCGCGATGATATCCTGCAAGTCTGGATCGTGGATCAATTGGTCGGCTGAAGCGGGCGTCCTTGCGGCAATCCGTTCAACACAACGCCGTAGCGATTCAAGTTTGGCCTCGACTATATTCCGATCCATGCCTGCCTTCTCTCCGCGAGGATTCGGCGATAGTAAGGCATGACGTCGGCCTCGTCGTAGGCCAAGCGCCGCAACAGTTCGGCATAGAGGGTTCGGTTCTTACACAGGACCATGCGCCCTTTTGTCACAATCTGTTGTAACAACGGTCCATGTGCTTGATCGAGGTTGATGAGATCGACAGGTCGACCGATTGCGACCGCGAGATCTTCGATCAAATCAATCCGGGCTTGAGGGGTGAGGGGGGCGGTAGTTGCGACCGCGAGATCAAGGTCGCTTTGCATTCGGCCATGCCCGGCCGCGAGCGAACCAAACAGGAACGCCATGCTTACAGAAGGATGGTGAGCGAGGACATCTCTCAGCTTTCGATCTAGCTCAGTCTGGGGTGGTGATAGTTGGCGTTCCATAGTCGTTTTCCCTCTCGTTCCTGAGTATCACGAATGGCCTGGACGTGCAAGGAGAGGGAAGAGGCGAGGCGGCTGGCCTACGAAGACACGGCCGGCTCACCATCTCGCCGGCGTGCGCGAGCATGACGTTCGTTACTCCTCGCGTCGCGCACCTCGCGGAACGCGCGCCCTCAGAAGGACCTCGTTCGACGCGCGCAGGAGAGCCTAGGCCAGCCGCCTCGCTGGAGTTGGGTGATACGGAAAGAAAAGGCTACAGAAGGCGGTCTGGTTGGACCCTTGTGCTCACGGAACTCCCACGATACAGCTGTGGCGGTTCGACGTGCGCAGCGAGGGACCAAGACCGGTCAACCTAGACTGAGGAGAACGAGCGGGCGTGAAAGGAGAGAGGTCGGGTCAATTTATTTAGCCTTAAGCGGGGCGCAAAGAGCGTGCGGATTCCAGCAGATTTTCTACCCAGGGACTGACCCCATCGCGGGTAGAACGGAATTATGCCGGTCTGCGTAGCACGCAGACGCTGCGCCATGGAGAGTGTTGACAAGTGGGTGAGCAAGCGCAAGAATCCCGCCTCAGCTTGTGGTCTGGCTAGGCCGGTCAATATCTAGGAGGGCGTGTGGGCTGGATTTTCTCCAAGAAGGAACTGTCCAGCCGTCAACAGTTCCGAGACGAATTCGTGACGGTCACGGCAAAGTTGTGGAGCGCAGATGAACTTACCCAAGTTGCAGTAGGTCACGGCCTGAATTTAATGACCACCGCGTTCATGCAGCGCTTCGGCGACATCAAGACATTCAGCGCACTACCGCAGGAGGAAAAGAATGTTTACATCAAGAGCCTAACAAAAGCCGAGGAAGGACTGATAGCCAAAGATCCATACGCTGCACTTGGCATTGGTCTCTTCAAGATGTGGATAGGTGCATTGACCGCTGACGATGAGGAATTGATAAGGCATTTTTCCAAGGACCTGGCCCTCATTAGCAAGAAGGGCGACTTGTCCTCATGACGCTGCAAGAAAAAAACCACGGGTCTGACCTCTTAATTCTGGTCGCGACATGAGTGCTAAAGGACATATGGGCGAGGAGTTTTTAACAAACGTCGCACTCGATCACGACCTGCTGTTCGAGTTCTTCCTAACGTTCGCTCGGTTCGAGTTCTCCTTGAAAGCTGCCGGCTTTGTCACGGGCGACCATAGGGAGGCCAAGCCAGATTGGTTAGGCTTCGGTGAGACGCTGGATCTCGACTTAGCACGCCAGGATTCTAAGTGCGCTGAAGCCATTGATTACCTCGGGCTACATCCTCCTTGGCGGCAGGTTATGAAGGCAAATGCGCTCGCCTGGGACTCGACCGTGGCCTTTACCAGGCTTGACCGATTGCAGTGTGTCCTGGATCTCGTTCGACGAGTTCGCAACAACCTCTTCCACGGGGGCAAGTTCAACGACGAGGTCCATAGTGGTCCTGGACGAAACGAGTTGCTCATACGCCACAGTTTGTCGGTCCTTCATCGATGCCTGGAGCTATCTGAGTCTGTTGCGGAACGCTATCGCACTGCTACCCTTTAACATTGCGGATTCTATGTATAGAGTCGGTTTGAGGTATACCCGAATAGTGGCGTCCTGGCTTGTGCCTGACCGGACTTCTTATCAAACTTTATTGGACAGCAAAAGCACAGCGCATACGGGCGTCTGACCATCAGAAATTGTCAGGGAGTTTCGTTTTCTCTGGCACATGGCCATTACGAGGTGTGCTCCGCGCGACTCATGAAGCAAATCAAACGCATCTCGCGCTCTGTCTACGGACTGGTATTCGTTGCCGCCGGCTTAAATCATCTCGTCAATACACCCTTCTATGTGAGCATCATGCCGCCCTATCTGCCATGGCATCTTGCGTTGGTCTATATCAGCGGCGTTGCGGAAATCGGATTGGGAGGATTGCTGCTGTTCGAACGCTGGTCCCGGTTGGGCGCTTGGGGATTGATTGCCTTGTTGATCGCGGTGTTTCCGGCCAATGTTCACATGGCCATGTATCCTGAACAATACGAGTGGGCGTCGTCGATTGCGTTGTGGCTGCGTCTGCCGCTGCAAGGCTTCTTAATCCTCTGGGCCTACTGGTATGCCGGAATGGATCGTTCAAACGAGAATCCGCGCCAACAAGGATCTGCTGCATGAATGAATCACTCGCCCAGTTGTTTCGAAACCTTGGACTGGCACTGACAATCGGGTTGATCCTCACCGGTTGCTCCGAGCAATCGGCTCCGCCCGAGCCAGCTCCTCAAGCGCCGACGGCATCTTCCCCTGGCTTCATCAATATCGTGTGGAAGGTGAGTGAGTCGCCCAGCGTCGCGCTGGGGACGTTGTATGTCTTTCTGTCCGACGGCACGTTAGTCGTCGCTTCTCCTCACGGAAAGCCGGCGCTGGGAACGTGGAGAGACGTCGGAGGAATCCTGACGATGGTTGAAGAAGGCATTCCGTACCAGGTGGATGTCTTGAATGTAAGTCATGATCAATTCAGGATCCGTAGTCATAATCCTGGAAAACCGGCAGATATCACATTCGTACCGGCTGAGAAGCCTTCTCGCGAGAGCCAATGAGGGCGAGGCGGAACCTGCGTGGTGTGTAGTACGCTCGCGGGTCAATAGTCCATGAGCAGCCGCACGAAGTCTCGCGCGCCGTGCAGCACCCGGTGAATGAGAACCGTCTTTCCCTTGACCTTGTAGAACGCGAGGTAATTGTGGATGACGAGAACTCGATATCCGAGTCGGGCGAGTCTTGGATCATTCGGGGTCCGCCCGAGGAAGGGGTGGCGTTGCAAGGCTTGCAGTTGGGTTTCGATGCGATCGAGCGCTGTGGCTGCTGCGTCGTGATTTTCTGCCGCCAGGTAGGAGATCAGTTCTTGCAGATCCTGCCCGGCAACCGCGAGCAGTCGGACGGTGCAGTTACTGGAACCCACGAATCCGCTTCCTCAAGTCGGCCATCACCTGGTTCAGTGCCCGTCCGCGGTTTCCCTTGGCGGCTTCTGCCTCTGCGACAGCCAGTTTTCCGTAAAGGTCCAGCGTGCGCTCGATCTCGCCATATGTAGCCAGAGACATGAGCACCATGTCGCCCTCGCCGTTCTTCGTAATGAAGATCGGTTCGTGACTCTTGTGTACTAACTCGGAAATTTGATTGGTTTTATTTCTCAGGTCAGAAATGGGTTTGATAATCGGCATTGTGATTTCTCCTCAGGATTATCATAATTCATACTTTATCATGATAGTGAAGGGGATGAAAGCGAATGAATAGATGTTCGAGCAGAACAGTCATCCGTCAGCAATTCAGACTCAATCGCAAGTAGCGTCCCTTACCGCCTGATGGGAATTTCCACCGTCATTTGCGCGGTTTGGGAGGAGTCCTGGCTGACCACGTAGGTGGCGTGCTCTTGGGCGCCAGTTTCATCGGCAGCAACCGATTCGATGAGAAGATTGGCCGCGAACCGATCGAGCATGCCGACTTCCTGCATCGTCAGCGGCGCAAATGGTTTCGGAGAAAGACGGACGATGAGACTGAGCAATCCGCTTTCTGCCGGTGGGGGCAAGGGGATCTCGTTCCGTTTTCCAGCCAAGACCTTGAGCGAGATTTTCCCCGTTTCCTGTGGAGGCCACCACAGGCGGGTGCCCGCAGTGCCGAGGGTTTGGAGAATTTGCAGGTAGGCATCCTGACTCGTTTCCACGCTGATGCGCACCCGCCCTGCGCTCCTGGAGGCGGTTGCTGCATCCACCTCTCTCTCCTGTCCATCGGTGTCACGCACCACAAAGCTATAACGTAACCCTAGCGGCCTGGGTGAGGCGGCCCCTCCTGTGGCCTTGCCTGCGGCTGCAAACCGTTCTGCCGTAGCTTCCGGGCGATTGGCCTGGTGTGCCGACTCTGAGGCGGAAATCGAGCCTGGCTCACTTCCATAGAACATCGCCCGCGCGCTGACGGTTGGCGCGACAGCGCTCAGGGCAGGCGCGCCGGCCGGAGCTTGTCGTGCCTGGGGTGCCGAAGGTGCGGCTGGTGGCGCGGGACTCTTTGGTACTTGTTTGCGGGCTACGTCTTGCTCGGCTCGTTGTACCTGAGGGGCGGCTGGGGCAGACATTCTCTTGCGCTCAGCGGACTTGCCGGCCAGCGCATCGTTCTTCGACGACGTACTCACGGAATCCATGCTCTCTTTGGACTTCAGTGCCGGCTCAGCCGCCGCAGGCTGCTCGGGGCTGGATGCTTGCGGTGCCGAGACCGGTGGAGCATGTTCGGTGGCGACTGTGTGGGCTGTTCGCTCCAGACTCTCCTGATAAATCTTCGTGCCGAACGCGAAGGCAAAGAGGACGGCGGCGAGACCTCCTGCGAAGGCGAGTCCGGCTGGTCGCCTCAACCAGTCCCACCATGAGAGGGAATCGCCGGCCTTGGAAGTGCCGGGTTTCCTTACGGCCTGCAGCAGTCGGTCACGCACCTGCGGATCGGCCAGCAATTCTTTCAGCGCTTGTTCATCAGCGAGGGCATTGAACAACTGTTGGTCTTGCATGGCGGCCGTGTAGAGCCGAATGCGTTCCTCCGGCATCAACGTATCCGCTGCGAATCCGCCCAGAAGTTTTTCTAAGTCGCGTTCAGACATGAGACTCCGTCGTTCGTGAAACGTTCAAGCTTGAATACTCGCATCTAGTCCCAACTGCCGCCCATCAAATCCAACAGCTGTTTCCGGCATCGCAAATCCCACGTATAGATCGTATTGATCGATTTCTGGCCCATGATCTTCTGAATCTCAGGAAAACGATTCCCTTCCAGCTTCAAGCGGAATAGATGGCGGCAGCGCTCGCCGAGTTGAGCCACAGCCTTCATGAGGCGTTCCACCCGTTGTTTTTGATCCAGTTGCCTGGCCGGATCGCCGCTTGAGTGGGCCACGGGATGGTCATCGATCAGTTCCTGATTATACTCGCCTCGTCGAATCGACTTGCGATGGGCGTCCAACATTTTAAACCGAAGCACTTGGAAGGCCAGCGGAACCAACTCGGTGAGTTCGGTCACGTTCACATATTTCTCATGCAGGAGGACCAGCACCTCTTGGGTGAGGTCTTCGGCTGCATCCCTCGATAGACGTGATGTCGCGAAGCTGAGGATCCTTGCGCGGAGATGGGTGAGTATTTCGTTGCGGTCCATGGATCAGTGACTCGGCGTCGTGGTGGACGGCGCGATGACATCGCCGAACGAACGGAAGTTGAGTCCCAATCCTCGGCACACCGCGACCTGCCGATCGAAGCGATTGGTGGTGCGGATCATCTTGCTCAACGCTCGCAGGCCGACGCGGCCCCAGGCTGCCAGGTGGAACACCGACAGCGGATAGTCGGTGCCGAAGAGGAGTCGGTCCTGCAGTTCCGGGTGATGTCTGAGATAGAGCAGCATCCGGATCCGGTTAGGTAGCGTCAGGGCGGAGATGTCGGCGTAGAAATGTGGATAACGCTGTACGAACGCATGAAGGGTGGGTAGAAATTTTTCGTAGAGCATCAGGCCGTAGCTACAAGCGTGGGCCGCAATGACGGTTGTCCCTTCATCGAGCGCCGTGCGGAGCCGGTCAGGCTCGCCGACGGACTGGTCTTTTCCGATCAGGCTGAACTCAAACCCGACGTGGCTCAGCAGCGGGAGTTTTCGCTCTGCCAGGGCGCGATAGAACGGTCTGTATTGAAGATCGGCTGGATTGAAATGCTGCGCGTTGGGGAGGACTTTTACCAAGACGGCGCCGGCATCGGCACAGCGATGAACCTCATCGATCGCGTCCTCCCGTTGCGGGTTGATCGAGGGGCCGGCCAGAAACAAGTCAGGATAGGCCTGTACGGTCTTCAGCACGTAGTCATTGCTGATGAGGAACTCAGTCTGTTCTCGGTTCAATAAGCCTGTCTGATCGTAGAAGCCATCCATGCCGAGAAGCACCGCCTTCTGCACATGGCGGGAGGCCCGCAGCTCGGTGACGAGGTGTTCAATGTACTTCCTGTTGGCTTCTCGCGGATGAGCGGGGGACAGGTCATGTTTCCACAGCAAGAAGCGAAACAACGGGCTCTTGAGCAATCTCGGTGAGATGAAACAGCCGTTGTCCCCTTCCGGCAGCGCGGCAAGATGCACATGGCAGTCGATCAGCGATTTTTCAGTTGGTGGTGTCACAGGATTCACGGGAGACGTGTCACGAGTCATGTTCTCCCAATCGCTCCATCGCGATACGTTTGAGGGCGCGCAGGTCCAGCTTGCCGGTCCCTAACACCGGCAAGACGTCGACCTTGATGAAATGGCTGCGAGAGGGCATGAACAGATTCGGCAGTCCACCCGCCGCGGCTTTGGCGATGAGCTGCGGGATCCTATGCTCATCGATGGTGTGAAGCACTGCGAGCTGTTCGCCCTTGCGGTCGTCCGGCACGCCGGTCACGGCGCAAATCTGTAATTCTTCTCCCGACGCCAGTTGGAGGGCCTCTTCCACCCGCCGGTGGGGCACCATTTCTCCGCCGATCTTGGAGAACCGTGAGAGGCGATCAGTGATGGTGAGAAAGCCATCGTCGTCGAGGGTGGCGATATCACCGGTGATATACCAGCCGTCGCGGATGGCTTGGGCCGTCAAATCCTCGCGTCCAAGATAGCCGTTCATGACATTGGGTCCCTTGACGAGCAACATGCCGGGCGTGCCGGGGGGGAGCAGGTCGAAGCTATCCGGATCGACGATGCGGACGGAGACACCGGGGAGCGGTCGCCCGACGGTTCCACGCCGAGAGGCCGGTTGGAAAAATCCGGTGGCCCGGAAATCCGGGCAGTTCACGGCAATGACCGGGGCGCATTCCGTGACGCCATATCCCTCGATGGGGCTGATGCCGAACCGGTCTTCGAAGGACTGGCAGAGTCGCAAGGGCAGTTTCTCCGCTCCCGTGAGGACCACCCGCAGAGTGCTGAACTGCTCTGGTGTACAGCGACGTTGGTAGAGCTGCAGAAAGGTCGGGGTGCAGACTAAAAATGAGAGGCGATGTTTGGCGCAGAGGTCTCCGATCGCCGTCACATCGAGCGGGGACGGATGGAAGACGGTCGCCGCGCCGTTGAGGGTGATATACCAAAACACTAAATACCCAAAGGAGTGGAAGAGCGGGAGGATACCCAAAATCCGATCCTTCGCGTCCAGGGGCAGTACTTGCGAGACGGCTTGCACATTCGCGTCGATGCTGAAATGCGAGAGCATGACACCTTTCGGTTCGCCGGTACTGCCGCTGCTGAAAATAATCGTGGCGAGCTGGTCCATCGTCACCCGTTCGCGCTGCCCGCAGGCTCTTTCGATGACCCGAACCGGAGCGAACAGCGCCAGGGCCGCCGCTATGGCCTTCTGTGGACCGCCGATCGTGGTGGCAATGTCCTCCAGCCACAAAATCGTTGGGCCGTCCGGGAGATCCAACTTGGCCTTTTCCACGAACTTGCGGCTGGTGACGATCGTGAGGAGATTCGCTTGTTGGACTGCCGATTCCAGGCCCTGCTTGCCGACGGTGTAGTTAAGATTCACGCTGGTGCGACCAGCCAATGTGGCGGCAACGTTGGTCAGCGCTCCTGCGACAGTGGGCGGCAGCAAGAGGCCCACATGTGGTTGATCCTGCCAGTGGGTTTTCAACGCGCGAGCCAGGGCAATGGCGCCGATCAGGGCCTGGAGGCAGGAGACCTGCGGCTTCGTCTGGTCGGCCATCGCCAGACGAAACGGATGCCGGCGCATGGCCTTGATGAACGCCATATGCAGGGGACACCGATCGGATTTGCGCAATTGCCACGCCGCTTCGCCGATTTCCAATACAAGGCGGCGGAGTTCGTGGGCGGGCGTGGTGGAGGGAACGGGGGCTCCAAATGAGACGGTGACAGGATAGGGAATCCGCTCCGGCCATTTCGTCAGGAACCTGCCGCCGACAAAACTAAAGATGCTCCCCCAGACTCGATCCAGGTGAACCGGGACGACGGGGACCTCGCGGCCTTTCACGATCCGTTCGAAACCTCGACGAAAAGGCAGGAGGTTGCCGGTGCGGGTGATTTGGCCCTCTGGAAAGATGCAGACAAGGTCGCCGGCATCGAGGGCTTTGCCCGCCTCGCGCAACGCCTTCAAAATGACGCGAGGACCCCCTGATGACGAGATGGGAATCACATGCAAGGCCTGCATGAAGGGTTTGAACAGCGCATGGTTGACGTATTCCGCATCGACGACGAATCGAATGGGGCGATCGAGGCTGGCGATCAGCAGAAAGCCGTCGATGAAGGAGATGTGATTGGGAACCAGCAGCGCCCCGCCGGTTCCCGGTACCTGTTCTTGTCCGACGATTCGGAGCCGGTAGATCGTATTAGTCAGCAGCACGAGCATGAATCGAAGGAACGTTTCAGGCATGATCCACATCGCCCAGGCTGTGCCGAGCGTCGTCGCGAGGGCCGTGGCGAGAAAGATGCCGACGGTTGAGAGGCCGGCGTTGGCTAGGAGACCGCCGCTTAGCGAGCCCAGTAGAATGCCGGTAAAGACACAGATGTTTTCCAGAGCGATGACCGATCCCCGACGATCGTGCGGTGCTCTCCACTGGACCAAGGCGTTGATCGGAATGAAAATGAGCGCACTCGAGACGCCCAGCGCGATCATCAGAGCGAGGGTGCCGCTGAAGGACGGCGCCCACCAGCCGAGGATCAAGAGGAACAGGGCGACACCGGCCGCTCCCAAGGGAACCAACCCATATTCCACACGAGAGCGTGAGAGGCGACCGACGACGATCGCACCCAGCCCGATGCCCACCGAGATCAAGGCCGATGGAACGGTGGCCAATGCGTCCGAGAGGCCGAGCACTGCCTTGGCATAGACCAGGACGTTCTGCACCACCAGACTCGCGATGGTCCAAAAAAAGACCGCGCCGGTGATGGCGAGGCGCAACAGGCGATCGGCTCGCAATGCCGACAGAGCGCCGCGCAAGGTATCGAAGAGCCCGCCTGCCGTGCGAGCGGGCGGGACCTGTGGAACTGCCCAAGCTGCCGCAAAACCGACCAGCGCGAGGAGGGTCAGTGTGAGCGGAGCGATCCATGGACGTTCCCCTGCGCCGGCCAACAGGAAGCCGCCGGCTGTGGTTCCCGTCAGAATGGCCAGGAACGTGAAGAGTTCCAGAACACTGTTCCCGCGCGCCAGTTGGTCATGCCGGAGCAACTCGGGGAGAATGCCGTATTTGGCCGGACTGAAAATGGCGCTGTGGATCCCCATGCCGGCGAGCACGACCAATGCCCAGAGGCCACCCGTCGGGTGGGACAGCAAGGCGAGCGTGGCGCCGGTCATCAGCAAGACTTCTACCGCTTTCATCGTGATGATGACCGTACGTTTGCTGATGCGGTCGGCAAAAAATCCTGCCACGAACGAGGTCATGACCAGCGGCAGGGTGAAGACGACCATGGCGAGGGTTGTTTGGGATTGTGAGGCGGTCTCGAGCTCTTGTCCCGACGAAAGGGTGGCTGCCACCGTCCTGATACCTAAGAGCGCCACCATGAACTTCCAGGCATTGTCGTTGAAGGCACCGCAGAATTGCGCGATCAGGAGCCCGCGCAGTGGAAGACGAGTCGGTTGTGAGGAGTCAGGCTGAGGGTCGATGTGAGGCTCCTTTGCGTGGGTGTATGGGTTAACTCCAGTGCGAGGCCTCAGTCTGCCGAAACGGTTGACGTGATGCAATTGTTTATCGCGGTGGGATCGAGGCTGGAACTTCTACCGGCAGTCCCTCCAGCGCCATGATCCTCAGGGCGTTGGTGGTGGGACAAGGACCCGGCCTCAGACGATAGTCGAAATGCAACGCACCCTCGGCGACGGTTTCCTGAAAGTGCACATTCGTCACGCTGGGAAGCTGCCGTTCCAGTTCGGCCAGTTCCAAATCGTGGGTCGTCACCAAGCCAAATCCGTTTCCCCCCGCGAGTGTGGCGATGAGCGCGCGGCCTCCGATGAGGCGCTCCCGGTTATTGGTGCCCTTGAAGACTTCGTCGATCAGCCAGAGCACTGGAGGCCCTTGCTCATCCTGCGTGCTGTCCAAAATAGTCTTGAGCCGTTTCACTTCGGCGTAAAAGAATGAGAGGCCGCCGTCGAGCGAATCGTCCACGCGAATACAGCTGCCGATCCTCACGAGCGACCAGCGAAACGATTCGGCACAGACCGGGCCGCCCGCTTGCGCCAGACAGATATTGATGCCGATGGTTCTGAGAAAGGTACTCTTGCCGGACATGTTGGAGCCCGTCACCAGAAAAATGCGTCCTCGTCCCTGGAGCAGGACGTCGTTACCGATGCGGACCGTCGCGGGGATGAGCGGATGGGCCAGCTTCCGGGCGTCGAGGATCGGCCGATCGCCGTTGGCCGGCTGGGACTCATCCGGTTGGGACAGCGAGGGCCAGGGATAGTCAGGATGCAGAAAGGCGAATGTGGCCAGGGAAGCTGCAGCGTCCAATTCGGCCAGCGTCTCGAACCACAACGGCGCGATCGTGGCGATTCGGTCCTGCAATTGCTGCAAACGGTAAGTATGCACGAGATCCCAGGGGCCAACGGCATTGATGAGGTAATGGACCAACGGATGGGCTCGCACGCTGAGCCGATTCATGATGGAGGCCGCCTGTTTGAGTGCGGCGGAAGGCCTGCTGTGCTGTTGCAGGAGCGGGCGGCAGAGTTCGGCCAACCTCGGGGATGCGCGATACGAACGCCGTTCCAGATAACCGAGGACGGCGCTGAGTCGCTCCAGTTGCCGGTGCAGGGACTGAGCATGGTCGAAGATTTCTTCGGACCGGCTGCGGACGGAGAGGAACAGGAAGGCATAGAGCCCAAACGACAGCATCCAGTAGTTCCCGATCCCCTGCAGCAGATCGGCGAATAAGAGTCCTGCCGTGAGGATCGCGAGCACGGTTTCGGTCACGAGCATGGGCACGAGGCTGGAATTGTCCACGCGCTTCTGCAGCACCGCGAGCAATCGGCGACCATCAATATCAGCGTCCTCGACCGCCTGGGATTCCAACGACAACCGGTCTCTCAGAAGCGAGAGGGGCGTCAATTCACGGATCAAAGTCTGCCTTGCGGACCACTGCGCAGGCTGAGGCGGTTGATTGAAGAGCCAGGAGGCCAGCCGTTCCTGCCCCTGCGATGAGATGGTGTGGTCGATCAGGTGCAACAATGAGTGGGGACCGGCGAGATCCAGGTCTTTGGCATAGCCATGTCGTTCCGGCACCGCGGCCTGACGAAGCGGAATGTCTGCCCACTGGAGACGGATGCGTGCCACATGCGCCTGCTTGATGCGCTGCCAGCGGCGGAGTCGATGCAACCGATCTTCCAGTTTGTTATGATGCCAAGCCAGGATAAGGAAGCAGACGAAGAAGCTTGCGAGCGCGCCGTTGCCGAGTTGCGTCCAGCCCAATTTGTGGATGATGATAGACGCCAGCAGTCCGACAGCAAAAATTGCAAACCGCCAACCGGTGAATCGTTCGCTGAGCCATCGACCCCTTGCATCCAGACGGTCGATGCGGCGCAGTATCCGAACAAGACCGGCCTCTCGAGTTGGGACACCCTGGGATTTGATAGTTGGTTGCATCGTAACCTGACGATACTGATAGTCTGAGATGGCGTCAACCACCAAGACAGAGCACCTCTCCGCCGACAATGCCCCGGTGTTGCAACCAGGTGCCTGGATTCAGGTCGATGTGCAGACTTCGCTCGATGCCGGTGAGCTTCTCGGAATCCTGGATGATCCGGCTGTGACAGGGGCGTGGCAGGAATCGGACTGCATACACCTGTATTGGCCCGGCGACTGTTGTGGACCAGATACCTGGCAGGGCCTTCGACGGGCGCTGACACTACTAGGCCATCCCGAACCGGACCGCGCCATCACGATCAACGACCTGGCCAATCAAGATTGGAATGCCCAGTGGTCGCGTTTGGTCGAGCCGATCAGGATCGGGCGAGTGGTCATCAGGCCGAGTTGGAAAGAGATGGCGCTGAACCCCGGCGAGATCGAATTGATCCTGGACCCCAAGCAGGCGTTCGGGACGGGTCATCACGCGACGACGCAACTCTTGATCGAATGGCTGCAGGAGGTCGTGACTCCGAGCGAACGCGTGCTTGATGTGGGAACCGGGAGCGGGGTGCTGGCGATGGTGGCGATACGGCTTGGGGCCGCGGAGGCAGAGGGCGTGGATTTCGACCCCGTCGCCATCGAGTGCGCGCGCGACTATGTTCAGATCAACGAGTTCGATCACCGGCTGACTTTGTCTGTGGGCAACGCCAAGGGGGAGCCGTGGCCTGACGCGTTCGCGCCTACCCTGGTGCTTGCGAATTTGGATCGACAGACCTTGCTGGATGCCGGCGAGATCCTCTGCCGCTATGCGGCCGGCGGCGCGCGATTGTTGTTGTCCGGTCTGTTGCTTGAACAACGCGCGGAGATTGAAGCCGCCTATGCGTCCCGTGGTGTCTATGTGAAAGCCGCGCGAGCACGCGACGGTTGGGTCGCCCTTGAGGCCGGGGGTATGGAATCTTGCGAGGGAGGCTTGTGCTCCTCATGAGCGTCACGAAGCAGTCGGGCGTTCCCCATGTGCACCAGGTCAGTCTCTCGGACGGAGGCGTGCCGAAACGCGCCGTGCCCAACGCACAGGTCACCGTGGATGGATTGGCGGGAGATCGGCAGCGGAACCGCAAGATCCATGGTGGACCAGATCGGGCCGTCTGTCTCTATTCCCTTGAGGTCATCGAAGCGTTGCGTGCGGAGGGCCATTCGATCGGTCCCGGCTCGGCGGGAGACAACTTGACCATCGCGGGCCTCGATTGGGCGTGTCTTATTCCGGGCGACCGTCTCAGTATCGGCGAGCATGTGCAACTGGAAATTATGAGTTATACGACGCCCTGTCGATTGAACGGCCAATGGTTCAAAGATGGAGACTCGACGAGAATGGCCCAGGAGGCGCACCCGGGATGGAGCCGCCTCTATGCGCGGGTCCTGGTCGAAGGGAAGGTCGGGACCGGTGATCAGGTCGTGCTGTACGACTCTCGCAAGGTCAAGGCTGTGGAATGAAACGCATACTCGAACCGGAACTGATGGATGATGTGGCGCAGGTCCGGGCCTATGCGCGGGCGGATTTTGCCGACGAGAATCAGGGATTCGTCGATCGGTTTCGAGAGTATTTTCCTGATTGGACCGGCGGGCATGTGCTCGATCTGGGATGTGGGCCAGGAGATATCCCCATTCGTTTTCTCCGCGCATTTCCAGATGCGCGAGTGACTGGCGTGGATGCCAGTCGTCCCATGCTGGACTTGGCGGCAGAGGCCGTGGCTGAAGCGGGCTTGGCGGACAAAGTGACGCTGTGCTGCGAGCGGTTTCAAGCGCTGACCTTGCCGGAGCAAGCCGATGCCCTCCTGTCCAATAGTCTGTTGCACCACGTCCCGAACCCGCTCCAGTTCTGGTTTCATCTGAAACAATGGGCAATGCCGGGAGCTTGTGTCCTGGTGATGGATTTGTTGCGGCCGGAATCTCCCGAAGCCGCGCAATCATTGGTGGACCAGTATGCATCCGGCGAAGATCCGCTTCTGAAGCGGGATTTCTTTAACTCATTGTTGGCGGCGTTCACTGAAGATGAAGTCGCGGCACAGCTGGCGCAAATGAATCTTTCCCGTCTCCTGATCGACGTTCCGGACGATCGCCATTGGGTCGTCGGTGGCGTGATCCTTTAATTCCTCAATCGATATCAGTCATGCGCGTGCCTCCTCATACCCTGCTCATCTGTCTGCTGATCACCATTCTGACGCAGTCACTCGGGACAGCGTGGGGACAGCTCGAACAGTTGCGGAGACCACGATCCTTGCCCAATGCGACGACCCTGCCTGACGTCCCGATGACCGCCATTCCTGAAGGATCGTTCGCCATGGGGGCTAATGGGACAGATGCGCTTGAGGATGAACGGCCGCAGCATCAGGTGTGGCTGGATCGCTTCGAGATGGATCGATACGAGGTGACGACCGGACAGTACGCCGACTTTGTGGCCCTCGCGAAACAACCAGCCCCCTGGCAGTGGGAGAGCGTGGATCTGGCCCAACATCGTGACCGTCCGGTCGTGGGTGTCAGCTGGTTCGATGCGGATGCCTATTGCCGCTGGCGTGGCAAACGATTGCCGACGGAAGCAGAGTGGGAGAAAGCTGCGCGGGGGACCGATGGGCGACTATTTCCCTGGGGCAACCAAAGCCCGACTCCTACATTGGCAAATTTTGCGCTTGGCGTCAGGTTCAGTTACAGCCAGGCGCTGATGCCCGTGCAGCGTTATGAGGCTGGTCTCAGCCCCTATGGGCTGTTTCAGATGGCGGGGAATGTCGGGGAATGGGTGGCTGATTGGTACGGAGGGAACTACTACGAAAGCAGCCCCCTCAGAAATCCTGCAGGGCCTGATGTCGGATCATTTCGCGTGTTGCGTGGCGGGTCGTGGTCGGACTTGCCGAAGTATCTGCTCACTTATGGGCGATTCAAACTGTCTCCGGAGACTCGCAACAGCTATACGGGGTTTCGCTGTGCCCGAACAGCCCTTTCAACCACTCCACCGTAAGCTGGGCGCCCATGCGCACCAGCTTACGGCCTTGATTTCGTTCTTCACGGTCGGAAATTTAGAAAATGCTCTTGCTGACCTCGGCAGATTTGGTGCTTTCATTACCCGACTTATCAAATGCCGTCACGGCAAAGAAGTAGGTCGTGCCGACCGGCAGATTGGGCACCGTAAAGCTGGTGCTGTTGCTAACCTCGAACGGTCCGGCGAATCCATAGCTGCCTGACCTTGTTCCCACATAGATCCGGTAGCCGGCCAGGTCTGCCTCGGTGTTGGCGTTCCAGCTGACGGTGGCGCTAGCTGTTCTCGGTGCCGGTGCCGGCGCACTCGCCACCGGTGTGGGCGAGGGAGGGCTCGGCGGCGGAGGGGGGGGTAAGGTGGCCGTCGGCTGGCTCGGTGTCGACGGTGCAGGATTGGATGCTGGGGTCGTCTGACCGGCGGCGATTGTAAACGTTACGGGAATACGAAGGGTATTGGAGTAATTGTTGGGCCCTGAATCGACGATATACACCACCGCCGAGTAAGTGCCGGCCGCAAGGCCGGTGGCCTTAGCCGTGATGACAATCTGATCCGTTTCAGACGAAATGGTCTGGGTACTGCCATAGGGCGGATTCATCCAGACCCACGACTGGCTGGCGCTCAGTGAATAGACATGCTGGTCGGTTCCTGACTTACGCAGAGTCAAGGTGCCGACGGCGCTCGTGCTGGTCAATGCCAACGAGGCCGGACTTACCACGATCGGGGCAGTTGCAACGGTTGTCGGCGCGGGCGGAGCCGGTGCCGGGGGAGGAGGCGTTGCGACCACAGGAAGCGGCTTCGGAACCGATACCACGGGTACCGGCGGCGGAGGTGTCGCTGCCGGGGGAGCGGGCGGGGGCGGCGGCGTCGCTGCGATGGGAGAGGCCGTGACCGTCAATGTCACCGGAATGCGGAGCATATTTGAGAAACTGTTCGGACCCGATTCGACGATATAGACCGTCGCCGCGTAGGTGCCGGCCGACAGACCGGCAGTCTGGGCGGTGATCACGAGCTGGTCCGTTTCGGAGGTGATGGTCTGAGTGCTCCCGTAGGGCGGATTCATCCAAATCCAGGATTGATTGGTACTGAGATAATAGCTGTGCTGGTCGGTTCCCCCCTTCCGCAAAGCCAAGGTGCCGACGGCCGTTTGACCCTTCACCGCGCTCAATGCTAACGCCACCGGACTGGCTGCGATGCCCGTGCTGGAAACGACGGGCGGGGCAGGTGGAGGAATGACCGCAGCAGGCGGCGGTGGGGGAGGTGTCACCACGACAGGAGGTGGCGGAGGTGTGGCTACCGGGGGAGCCGGCGGAGGCGGCGTCGGTGCAACTGGTGTTGCCGTCACGGTGAATGTCACCGGAATGCGAAGCATGTTCGTGAAGTTGTTCGGGCCAGAATCGACGATATAGACCAGCGCCGAGTAGGTGCCGGCGGAAAGATTGGCGGTCTGGGCCGTGATGACAATCTGATCCGCTTCAGACGAAATGGTCTGGGTACTGCCATAGGGCGGATTCATCCAGACCCACGACTGGTTCGTGCTGAGGTAATAGGTGTGTTGATCGGTGCCGGATTTTTTCAGTGAGAGTGTGCCGACTGCAGTTTGGCCCTTCTGCGCTTGCAAGACCAGCGCGCCTGGACTTGTCACGATGGGTGAGGTTCCGCTGGCTTGGGCCTTCGCGACGGCTTCGATCATGGAAGGCTGTTGCAGCAGGCTCAGAGTGGTTGAGCTGTCTGCTGCCGCAGCGAGAGGGACGAAGGCTGCATGGAGTAGCGCGGACGAAAAACAGCCGGCAACACCCAGCACGAACACACTCATTGGCGTCTTCATCGTATTTCCTCCAGGAAAAATGCAAGACGCTGGATGAGCAACCGGCATGCCACATATTGGAAAGGTTGATATCGCCAGAAAGCCACGTCACGCGCGGTTTTGCAGGCGGTCGGAGGACGAAGGTGCTGATTGCCGAATTATGATGTGCAAAGTGGAGCGGTGGCTGCAGGGGAAAACCTTCGTTGCTCCTCGACGCGTGCGACGGGCGAGGCACACAGTATCCGTTGTCTCCTCGTCGATGGTGTCCGGTCAAGCAGAGCTTGAAGCGAACTGCGCTATGCAGTGGGATGTCGAAAAATCCAATCGGTGAGCAAGGCCAGCATCTGTTGAAAATCGGCGGTCTTGGTAAACCGGTGGTCGGCGCCTGGAATAATTTTCAGGCGCTTAGGGCCTGGTAAGGCGTCGAAGAGTCGCTGGCTTTGGTGAAGAGGCACAAATTCATCGTGATCGCCCTGGACGATCAATGTTGGAACGGTGATGGTTCGCGCCGGCTCATAGGCGATTCGCGTCAGGCAGTCTTGATAGAAGGCATAGTCGAGAGGGAGGCGAGTTGCCCCTCCATGAAGATCTGGGATCGTGTCGGTTTGTTTCCATTGCTGCAGTCCTTCTTCTCCAAGCTCCAGGCGAAGCTCCTCTCCGAAGTCGACCACGGGACACTTGAGCGCCAGGCAGGCGAGCGGCGGGATGGAGGATGGATTCGAGGTATGCGTGGTGGTCCAGTCGGCAGCAGCGAGGAGCGAGACGAGACCGCCGAAGCTGGAACCGACGAGGGACAGCCGACGATACCCGCGATCGTACACGTAGCGCAAGGCCGCCAGCACTTGGCCCACTGCGAGGCTGGTCGTCAATTTGGAGAAGGGTCCGTCGCTCTCGCCATGGCCGAAACAATCAAATCGAAACGTGGCGACGGCTCGCCCAACCAAGAGAGTCGTCAGCGCCTGATTGCTGGTGCTGTTCTTGTGAGACAGAAAGCCGTGACAGAGCACCGCGACATGATCGGTCGGGTGGTCCGGTCTGGTCAGTACAGCCGCAATACGGTGGCCGGAGGGGTCGTTAAAGAATACGGTTTCTTCCATAGGTCTGGGTTCCAGCGAGTCGTGAAGCGCGCGATCAGTCCGCGGTGGTCCGCTCGCCGGTCGGGTGTGTTCCGACCACCTGCGCGATCTTCATCGTGAACAACGTAAGACTGCTCAGCAGCAAGCCAAAACTCACCCAGACTGCCGTGTGGACCCAGGGCGAAGAGAGCGGAAGACTCCACGTCAGCGACGCGACGAGGACGAGCCCTAGGGTTCCAAAACTAAGGGTGGATACTTGTAGCGCCCGCCACCGATTCATGATGTGCTCGAGATGTTCCCGATAGGCGGGCCGTTTTTTCTGACTCGTCACGCGTTGTGCAGCCAGGAGCCGGGGTAAGGCATAGGACAATCCCCCGACGATCGTTTGCAGCAGAAACCCAATGAATGCCGTATGGGTGTAGGCGACCAGGTGCAGGGTACCGTAGGGCATGAGTGGCGGTGTCCATAGTACATTGATACCGACGGCCATGCCGGTGAGCGTCATGATGAATAGGAAGAACAAGGCTGTCATGAGGTGATCGGTGGCAGCCGAGCTTGGTTGCCCAGCTTGGTTCCAGGTGCGGACAAGATTCCAGCCACAGATCGCCAACGTGACGAGTAGGCAGATTCCCGCGGCCAGTTGAATGTGGACCGAGGAGAGAATGAATCCAGTCAAGAGCCCGGCGGCGCCAGCCGGCAGCAGGAGCAAGACTGTCTGCCCCAAGCCGGGTCTTCCAAGCGGGCGATTCAATAACCGCGGCAGCGCGAGCTGAATCGTTCCAACCGTCGCCATGGTGAGGAACACCAAGAGGCCCGCGTGCAGATGCCCCAGCCGGAGCATGCCGTGCCAGGTGGGGAACCAGGCTCCGGCGAGGAATTCTCCCAGGACGGCGCTCCCGAACAGGCCCGTCAAGCTGATCCCAAAGAACAAGGCAGCCAGCGGGGTCCATTCTGGGCAGGTTCGCAGCGCCGTCACCATGTGGCGCGCCATGGGAACGAAGCTCAGCAGCAGGAACAGTCCGCCGACGATGATCAGGTTGGAATCGCGTAACCACGAACCGGCGGCCAAGCCCAGGGCTGCGAGATTCAGGCCGATGAATAGTCCAGGCTGTTTCGGCCGTTTCGTCTCGTGGCCCGCGAGTTCAATGGCCGCTAGGGCCAGGCCGGTCATCATCTGTATGAGACCGCCGATGAGGGCGCCGTGAACATGGAGCATGCGGAGGCCGGGGGGAAGCGGAGAGCCGCGCACGACGCCGAGAAAGGTCGCCAACCCTACCAGAGAAGTCAGCAGCAGCCAGGTCCAGCCGGTGAGAAGAAACGACAGCGGTGATCCAAACCCTCGACTCATGGGCATTTAGTCCTGATTCAAAAAATAGAAATGGTTGGTGGGACCCCTGCCGTGCCCGATGGCCAAACTGTGTCTGATGGCCTCGGTGAGGTAGGTCTTGGCGGTCTGAACCGCGTCAGGGACTGATTTGCCTCGGGCGAGATGTGCGGCAATGGCGGAGGCAAAGGTGCAGCCGGTGCCATGAGTGTGCGGCGTATCGATGAACTCACTCTTGAAGATATTGAAGAAGCGGCCGTCGTAGAGGAGGTCGGTGGCGCGATCACTTGGCAGATGGCCGCCTTTGATGAGGACATTGGCGCATCCGAACTGATGAATGATTTTGGCGGCGCGGCGGGCGTCAGCCAGCGACGTAATTTCAACGCCTGAAAGTTGTTGGGCCTCATGCACGTTCGGTGTGACCAGGAGAGCCAGTGGAAAGAGGTCTTTCTTGATGGTGTCGATGGCATCCGGCTTCAAGAGGGGTTGTCCGCCCTTGGCGACCATGACGGGGTCCACCACCAGATTTTTCACTTGCTGCGGTTTCAGGAGCGTTACCACGGTCTTGATGATGTCGGTCGACGACAGCATGCCGGTCTTGACGGCGGCCACATCAAAGTCATCGAAGATGGCATCGATCTGAGCGGCGACGATCGAGAGGGGCAAGTCGAATACGTCGGTCACCTCTTCCGTATTTTGGGCGGTGATGGCGGTGATCACCGACATGGCATAGACCCCGTTGGCCGACATGGCCTTCAGATCTGCCTGAATCCCTGCTCCGCCACCCGAGTCTGAGCCTGCTATCGTCAATACTTGTTTGATCATGGATCGTCCCTGTGCAAAGGTTCCGGAAGTGGTGATTTATGGCGTGGGGGAAACGGACTCGTGCGGCGCAGAGGGTTCAGCCTCGGCGGCGGGCGCGGCTTCAAGTTTCAGCCCGTCCAGCGTGACGACACGATCAGTCCTGGGTGAAGTTTCGTGATAGTGCAACGTCATAAGCCCGTTGGCCGGTTTCTTGGTCGCTGAAAATGAGAGCCGCGCGGGTTGCTGCTTTCGGGGGTGCAATTCCATGCCGCGGGCACAGAGTCCTTCGCGGCTCTGTGCGATATCCTGCGGCCATTGCTCGCCCTCCTCGTCGAGCAGGTAGGTGTCTTGAAGCTGACAGCCGATTTTGACCGGGTGGGAGGAGCGGTTGGTAAACAGCAGGTCCAACGCGATCTGATCATCTTGCCGAGCCATGCCCACGACCCTGACTTGATACCACTCATTTTCATGGCTGCTCAATGCCGGACCCGTGGGTTCCGGTGCGGCGACGGCCACCGGCGGTTTAGGAGCATTTGCCTGCTTGAGCAATGCGGCGAGGGGGCCGGCTTTCGGCACGATCGCCCGTGCCGCTCCCACCGGATAGACGGTGTAAGGACCGATCAACTTGGCCGTCACCTGAACGCCTTCGGGAATTTCCAGATAGGCTCCCGTCACGAACAGGTCGGCCCGAAGTGCCTTCGCCACCTTCTTGGCCGCCTTGGCCTGCGAGGTTTCCAGGTGGGTGAGGTGATGTTTCGCCATGGTGGCGGCCAGCAGTTTGTGATCGACGACTTTGAGCTCTCCGGCGACGAGCAAGTGGGTCGCCAACTCTTCAGCGAGGAACTGACCAATAGGAGTCACGTCCCCCTTACTGTCCACGAAATCCAACACCGCCAGCCGTGACTTCTTCATCTTGATGGCTTCGGAGGCCACACCTTCTGCAAGTTCTTTTACGCTCTCTTCGTATTTTGAGGCAGCGAGGACAGGCGAGTACCCGAAGGCAAGCAGGACGAAGCCACACAGGATCCGTCGCATCAGCACGCACTCATGGCCGAATCACTCATGGCACACATTATACTCACGTCGTTGACGCTGTCCAGCCTGCAGCCTTTGGACATTCAATAAACTCCCGGACGCGGGATGGATTGCGTTTATGCGGCACGATGAGGGAGCAGCACTCGGGCCGCAAGCCGGCCGACAGCGTACCCGACCGGCAGCAGGAGCAGCAGGACGATCGGCAGGAAGAAATAGGCGAGGGCGCCTTGGGCATCCGGATGGATGAGGACATCGACATGGGCCCAGCTTGCCACAGCGAACATGCCGAAGCCCGCACAGGCGAGGCCCAGCGTCCGTCGGCGCGCAATCAGTGGGAGTTGCAGCGGTGTCGTCCCAAGATGCAGGAGAATCACAAACGCCAACACGATGAATGGGACGGCCGTGAGAATGCCCACCAGGAACAGGTTATAGCCGGGCGCGAAGAGGTGCAGTCGGAAGGATTGCCAGGCTCGATCCAGAGGAAGATGGTGAACGAAGTGGTCTACTGTCAGCATTACCGACCAGGGGAGCAGCAGGCCTCCGAGCGCACTGAGCCAGACTGCCACGCGGGTGAGGTATCTGAGCCGTGAGATGGTCGTGGGAGAGGAAACGATCATTGACTGAGCCTCTTTGAGGCAGGTCCCGTCGGCGTCGTGTTTCCGGATTCGATCGCCGCGACCGCGTCCGCCGTACTCGCGCGCACAACCGGATCGGCATCATGCAGCTGTTGTTTGAGAGCCGACAGGGCTGCCTTTGCGCCCGGTCCCATCGCGCCAAGTGCCTCGGCGGCAAGATACCGAACCAACGGACGCTCATCCTGGAGCATCGGAACGATGGCGCCCAGCGCTTGGCCGGCCGAAGGACCCAGTTGAGCAAGTTGGTGCAACGCATAGTCGCGCGCAGTCGATTGCTCGACCATCAGACCTAAGGATTGGATATGGGAGACATCGTCAGGCCTCGGCTTATCAAGCGCGCTACGGGCCAATCCGGCGATCGCTCTGTCTTGATCCGCGAGAAGCGCCTTCAGTGGTTCTTCGGCTTCTTGCGGCACCGGCGTCGTGAACGCGAATTGAGCGACGGCGCTATGGCGCACGAGGCTCGAGGGGGCGTGAAGACCCGCGATCAGCGAGGCCGCGACCGGTGCCGAGGGTATGCCGATGCTTGCCAGCGACGTCAACGCATTGCGACGCACCAGCTCATCGGGATCGTTGGTCACGGCAAGGAGCGACGTGACGGCTGGCTTCGCGACCGGCCCTAGGCTGCCGAGCACGGCGCAGGCCGTGCGGCGTTGTTGCACATCGGGGTCCTGAAGGCGGGGAATGAAGTGGGTCATGACCACTCGAGCGGCCGACAAATCGATCGACTTCAGCGCTGCCGCGGCGGTGGTGTTGGCATGTTGACTGCCATCCCTCGTGGCTTGGGCCAGTAGCGCCGGTACCGCAGCGTTCGCAGCCGGTCCAACCAGCCCCAATTGCTCCGCTGCCACGATGCGCGTCGAGGGATCGTCGTCCGTGAGCATCTCGATCAACGTCGGCACCGCCCGCGCTCCGGTCGAGAGCCAATACCAGAGCGCTAGTAGCCCCAGAAATAGGACAAGCCCGCCCAGATGTATCCCGATCTCACGTGAACTTAAAATGGTCGGCGATGGAGAGGAACCTGCCATTCTGGATAAGACCTGAAAAATGCCTGCGAGGGAACGTGCGTAGGGTATATCACAAAGCAGAGAGGCGCGGGCGAGAGGCACCCTGCTTATGGTGGGATGCGTGATAACGGATTAGTAGGGAGCGGTGCGGCGCTCGAAGGTCATGTCGTTGAAGTCGTGGAGAAGACGAGATTCGACAAGTCCGATGTTGGTGAGCGTGCCAGTCCAGAGTTGACCGCCCGACGCCCAAACCAGCCGACTGTCATCCAGTTCCGCCCACTCCCATTCAGATTGTTTCATGCAGCGATTCGATGGCCTGTGCAGGAGCTCATGTTCGTCCCAGTAGCAGCCTTTTCCCGGAGGACTGCCGACCTGAGCGTGGGCGTATTTCCGAAGAAACCAACCGTTCCCCATCGGCTTCTCGAAGATATCGCATTGATCCGTGATGCCGGCCGAGAGCTGATCATTGAGGATCCAGCCATCCCGCAGCAGGCGAGGATAGTAGACGCTCAGACATTCGCCACCTCGGCCGCCTATTGGCCGGTAGGCCTCATCACGATGCAATCCAGTCGAGCCGCGGCCTCTTTGGTGGCAACCGTCGCCGTTCAGCCAATAACGAGCGTTGTCGATAAAGAGGCCACCACCGTTCCAACAGTCGCCTTTGGGAAAGAAGGCCAATGCTTTCAGATACGGCACTCGCGAAATGGCCGACCACGAGCCCTTCGAAAGATCCTGCCACTTGCCATCCATCGCGAAGTAGATGAAGTGAGTACCCTCGGGGGAAAGATCGCACCGCCGTTCGTAGATCCGGCCCTTGAACCATTGGCCAAGTGTGAAGGTATCCGTCCGGCGGTCCCACATCATCGTACCTACCTGGCGCGACGGGCCTCGGCGGATAACTAATCCAATGGGAGCCTCCCGAGCGAGTAGCACATGAAGTCTTGCAGGGAATGATGGCATGCTGAGAGAAGTTTAGCACTGGGGCAGCGTCGTACGAGATGCTTCCCTGTCTTGTCTCTACTACGGGGAAAATCCGCGCTTAACCTAGGCATATAACTGGTAGCCTCTGGCCGGCGGCGGGACTAGCATGAAAGTAGGACAACCAGGAACGGAGGAGGTCATCATGCCCGATTACTTCCTCATCGCCTTGACGATCCTGTTTTGTGCCATTGCAGTCTGGGCCTCTGTGACCCAGGAGAGTGAATCCATGATGGGTGAAGAAGAGCCCGATTGGGACATCGAACCGCTCAACCAGCCGGAAGAATATCGCAAGGCCGGTTAAAAGTTTGGGTAGAGTGCTGTTCGAGCACGTCGTGCATTATCCGCGTTAGCTTTGACCCCATCATGGCAGCAATGAATTTCTGAACTGACTGATGTGTCTGCGAAGTTTCTATCGCTTTTCCGTCTTTCCCTGATCCGTGGTTTGCCGGACGGACTCACGGAGGTACAGACGCGATTTCAGTTCTCTGTGGCTCAGTATCTGCAATGGGTAGGACATCACTAATTAAAGGGTCACGCTCTAGGCCGTGCATAGGGCCATACGACTACTTGTCGATCGATTGGATTGTGAGTCGCCGCAATGCTGATGAGAGGGAGGGAATCAAGGACAGCTGATAAAGACTGACGCGCTCACTGTCGGTCCAATCAGTGCATGTGGATATTAGACGAAGAAATCGTTGCTTGTTGCTGCTGGTGTCTGGATTTCTAACCCTAGCCAGGGTATCAAGAAGAGCAACTAGGAGAATTTTTGAGTGTAAACGACTCCCTATGGAATTGATCCGTATAAGTTCGCCATCGAAGTATGAACAATACCTAGCAATTTTATCTGCCGTAGTCATATTACAAAAGTGCTTGAGGTTCAGACATTAAGACGGATTCCAACTACTCCCCTTCATTCAGCGGACGTGCGACTGGCGGGTGAAGAGGGGAGGTCTCGGAGCGCTATCAAAGCATCGGCAGCGCTTCTAAGTGGACTGAGCGGGCTGTTCTGCGCAGCAGATGGTGTCTCCTGTTCGAAGCTCTGTTCGCGCGTGGCGCGAAACAGAGCAAGTTGAGGCACCAAAGCCGGCTCAGCGCTCCTCGCTGCCGATGCTTTGGTTTCAGCGCGGAGAGATTTCCCTCTCCACCCGCCCCTCACACCGGCCACTTCTCCTCGTTCCAGGCCATCTCCCAAAACATCCACTCATACTTCGAGCTGATCAAGAACGCCTGCTCCATCCGTTTTTTTTCCTCATGCCCCGCGGTGCGCGCCCAGGTATCGACCCTGGCACGCATCCATTCCTGCACCGCCTCGAATTCCGGCGACGCATACAGCAGCAGCCACTCGCGGTAGGGATGTTTGGCCGGTGGAGCGCCATTTTTCAGGAAGTGTTTACCGACGACGCAGTAGATCCAGGCGCAGGGAAGAGCGACGACGGCGATTTCAGTAGCGGTGCCGCCCTGGGCGATCGCGAGCATGTGGCGGGTGTAGGCATAGTTGGTGGGCGCCATCGGCTCGTTGAGCATCGCTTGCGGGGAAAGCTTCCAGCGTTTGCCGTAATTCTCGTGGAGGCTGCGTTCGACCGTGATGGTTTCTTCCGCCAGCTTGGCAAAGCGCAGGGCCGATTCGGAATCCGGCGCGCGCAGCGCCCCAGCTGCAAAGACGCGGGCAAGATCCGCGAGGAAGCGGGCATCTTGCAGGATGTAGTAGCGGAACTTGCGTTCCGGCAGCGTGCCCTTGCCGAGGGCGATCACGAACGGATGGGTCAGCTGCGCGTCCCACACGGGCTGGGCAAGTTTGCGAAGATGATTGGAAAATGACATCCGGTTCCTCCTTCGTCGTCACGCGTATCTCGTGGATCGCATCTCGCGAACAACGAACGATACGGAATCATGCCGATCATGTCTGCTTGCGCTGCACGTTCTACAAACGATGCTTCAGGCCCGGGGTGTCCAGGGCCTTGGCAATTGGTTAATGCCATCCAGTGCGGCGACCCGGTAACATTCCGCGAGGGTGGGATAATTGAAGACGGCATCCACAAAATAATCGATCAGGCCATGATAGGCCATGACGGTTTGACCGATGTGGATGAGTTCCGTCGCGCCGTCGCCGATGGCATGGACGCCGAGCAGTTCGTGCGTTTTGTGATGAAAGAGGAGCTTCAGCATGCCGATGTCGTCGCCGATGAGTTGCCCGCGGGCGATTTCCCGGTAGCGAGCGATGCCGACGGCATAGGGGACTCCGTTTTTGGTGAGCTCGTCTTCGTTGCGGCCGACCATGGAAATTTCTGGAATCGAATAGATGCCGTACGGCATCAATTCCAACTGCGTCTGAAAGGGAATCCCAAAGGCATGGCAGGCGGCGTGGCGGCCCTGTTGCATCGACGTGGAGGCCAAGGCGGGAAAGCCGATGATGTCGCCGGCCGCATAGATGTGTGGAACCGCGGTTTGATAGTGCTCATTCACCTGAAGCCGTCCGCGCTGGTCTGCGGCCAGTCCGACTGCCTCCAGATTGAGCCGGGCGCTCGCGCCGATTCGGCCGACTGAATAGAGCACGGTCGTGGCGGCGATCTCCTTGCCGCTCTTCAAGCCGACAATCACCTGTTGCGCGGGATGCGCCTCGACCGCTACGACCTCCTCATTGAACCGCAGGGTGACGCCGATGCTGCGCATGTGGTACTGCAGCGCCTCGATGAGTTCCGTGTCCACAAATTCCAAGAGGCGGGGCCGACGCTCGATGAGTGTGACATGAATACCCATCATGGCCAGGATCGAGGCATACTCAGTTCCGATCACTCCACCGCCAATGATGGTGATGGACTTGGGGAGCTGCTTCAGGGTGAGGAGGCCGTCAGTATCGATGATGGTTTCGTCGTCGAACGGAATATGAGCCGGTCGGGCGGGAAGTGTCCCGCAGGCGATGACAATGAAGTCGGCAGTATGTTCGCTGTGGTCCCGCGGGCTCTCAATGCTGAGGCGATGTGCATCCACGAATGCGGCGGTGCCGACAAACATCTCGACATTGTTCCGAGCCATCTGGTTGTGGATGATTTCGATTTCCCGTTTGATGACGTAATTGGAGCGGAAGGTCAGGTCCTCCATCGTGATGTCTTGTTTGACGCGGTAACTCGCGCCATACAGGCCACGCTGGTGGAACCCCGAGAGGTAGAGGACGGCTTCGCGGAGAGATTTGCTGGGGATCGTGCCGGTATTCGTGCAGACGCCGCCGACGACCAGTTTGCGTTCGATGATGCCGACCTTCTTGCCCAGTTTGGCCGCCTGGATGGCGGCTTTCTGGCCTGCGGGGCCGGTGCCGATGACTAGGAGGTCGTAGTGCGCCATGACACCTCTAATGCAGGATGGTGAAAACGGCTGCTGGCATCGTTCTCGCTTCGCTCAGAGGCTCAATGTACTGCAATCCTACGCCCCGCCTCTAAGACACTGCCGGCTCACCGCCTCGCCTGCGCTCACAAACGTGGCGCACATGCTACTTCGCGCCGTGGACCTCGCTGCGGCCTCGCCACCACCGTTTTGACTCTCCTGCCGGCCAAGGTCACGTGTTTTACAGTCGATGCTGGCTTAGCTGGCGGTGATGAGCGAATGTGCGAATCGGAATGCCTCATCCAGGTCCGGCAGTTGCGCGAGCTCGGGCGTGATTTGGAGATAGCGGACTTTGTTCTGCTTGTCCACCACCATCACCGCGCGGCTCAAGAGATGAGGATCCTTGAGCAGCAGGCCGTGCGCCTTGCCGAAATCGGCGGCGCGAAAATCGGACAAAAAGGTCACATTCGCGATCTTCGCCTCTTCCGCGAAGCGTTTTTGCGCGAAGGGCGTGTCGATGCTGATGGTGATGAGTTCTACCATCCGATCCAGGCCCTTGTTCTTTTCACTCAGATAGTGGGTTTGTTGTTCGCAGACTTTCGTATCGAGCGACGGGACGATACTGATGATGCGGACCTTCCCTTTACCTTTGGTCTCGTTGATGTTGACCATCGAGAGGTCCGTTTGGACCAGTTTCACATCTCGCAGGTTGTCGCCGACCTTGATGCCCATGCCAGAGAGCGCCATGGGTTTGCCTTGAAAGAGGATGTTATTGCCTTCGCCGGCCACGGCGCTGCCGTCGGCCACCGCGAGATTCTTGTACGCAAAATCAGGTGTGCCTGCGCTGGGCAATGTCCCGCAGCCGGAGAGGGCTAGACAGCAAGGCAGTAGGTAAGAGGCCAGAGAATGGAATGGCGTCAGTCGCATAGGAAATCTCCATCAATAAAGAAACGGCGTCGAAGGTGTCTTGGCCACTGTATGGATGCGTTTGGCGCTCTGTCAAGGTTGTAAAAAGTCGATCAGGTGTCGGTTGACGATCTGGGGTTGTTCCCATTGTGGGATGTGGCCGGAGGCGGGGATGATCTTCAGTGTGGATTGTGGAATGGCGGCTTGCAGGTCGCGACCGACTTGTGGAGGGAAGAGTCGATCCTTTTCGCCCCAGAGAATCAAGGTGGGGTGGTGGATTTCGTTGAGCCTGGTCGCAAAGTGTTGTTCCCATAAAGGCAGGCTGTCTCGGATCGATAGCAGCGGCGCGATGAGGTTCGCTCGTTGTCGATTTCGGTTGGACCGATCAAGGACTGCCGGCGTCAGCAAAGCATGGTCGAAGACAATCTCCTTGAGCACCGCGTGTGTGCCGGTGCTCGGGAACAGCCAGTTGCCAAGACGCACCAGCCACACCGGTACGCGGGTATTCACCGCGCGTTGCATCAGCGGGCTGGCCAGGCGTTCTCGCACATGGTCAGGCA
>CAZBNV010000043.1:0-34255 GCA_964493335.1 uncultured Nitrospira sp. | reverse complement strand
TGGATGCGTCAGGGAAAACATTGCTGGAGCACAAGGTTGAAGAGGGCGATATCTGGCGCATGTGCCAGGTGAAAGACGCGCCGATCCAGGATTGGGTCAAGCTGGCCGTCACTCGTGCAAAAGCTACCGGCGCTCCAGCGATTTTCTGGCTGGACAAGACCAGAGCGCACGATGCGGAGTTGATCAAGAAAGTGGAACGCTACTTGAAAGATTACGATACCAAGGGCCTCGATATCAGGATCATGTCTCCTGCTGACGCGATTAGGCTCTCCTTGGAGCGCATCAAGGACGGCAAGGATACGATTTCGGTCACGGGAAACGTCTTGCGGGACTATCTCACTGATTTGTTCCCCATTCTCGAAATCGGGACCAGCGCCAAGATGCTCTCCATCGTGCCGTTGCTGAATGGCGGGGGCCTCTTTGAGACCGGAGCCGGCGGCTCTGCCCCAAAGCACGTGCAGCAATTCCAACAGGAAGGCTATTTGCGATGGGATTCGCTTGGTGAGTTCCTGGCACTGGCCGCATCTCTGGAGCACTTAGCGAAGGTGGCCAACAATCCAGCAGCGAAGATGCTGGCGGACACGCTTGATCAAGCCAACGCGAAGTTTCTGGAGAGCAATAAGTCACCGGCCCGCAAGGTCGGTGAGATCGATAACCGGGGCAGCCATTTCTATCTTGCGTTGTACTGGGCGCAGGCACTGGCCCAGCAGACACAGGATAAAAATTTGCAGGCGCGTTTTGTGAAGATCGCGAAAGAACTTGAACAGAACGAAGCCAAGATTTCCACTGAGTTACTCGCGGCTCAAGGCAAGCCAGTCGATGTCGGCGGGTACTATCATCCTGACGATGCCAAGGCGTCCAAGGCGATGCGTCCAAGTGCAACCTTGAATGCCATCGTGGATGCGATTGCCTAGTATATCGAGCCTGTTTTGTGGCGAGTAGAACATGCACTGTGTGAGTCTCGTTGGGGGTAATGGATGAGGGGCGATCCCTCGTATTGCCTCTAACGTTCACCTCTCACCGCTTGGGGAATATGGCACAAGAAGACGCCAATGTAATCGATCAGCCGGAAGTGCTCCGTCATAAGATGGTGAACATTGAAATCTCTGGCAAGAAGTATGAAGTGCCGGAGGGTATCACCGTCATTAAGGCTTTATGGTATACGGGCCAGGAGGTGGTACGAGGAGCCGGCTGCCTCGGTGGGTTCTGCGGCGCTTGCGCAACCTACTACCGCACGAAGGATGATCCTAAGGTGCGGACGTGTCTGGCCTGTCAGATGGCTGTGGAGGACGGCATGTCCTTTACCATTATGCCTCCGTTTCCAGCGCGGAAGGCACTGTACGATATTCAAACTCTCAAAGACCCAAAGCAAGACCTGTTCAATCTGTATCCCGAAACGCCGCTTTGTCGGAATTGTAACGCCTGCACCGAGGCCTGCCCGCAAAAAATCGATGTCCGGGAAGGTGTTTGGAAGGCCGTGTTCGGCGACTTCAAGAGTGTGTCCGAGATGTTCATGGACTGTGTTATGTGCGGGATGTGTACGCCGGTCTGTATTGCCGACATTGCTCCAAATTTAGTGGCTCTGTATGTCAGCCGAGCACAAGGCGCTCACTTCACCGCGAGGCCTCCGGGGCTTGAGACACGCATCAAGGAAATTCAGGACGGCCGGTTCACCGAGGAGTGGAACAAGGTCCTCGCCATGAATGAAAAAGAGTTGGCCGATCACTGCGCGACAGTGAAGTAATGCATTGTGCCGTCAGCCGGGCTTCCCAAGATATGCCTGGGGATTGTGCTCACCGCTGAAAGCGAAATCATGGACATTCACGCGCTTCAACAAATCGTTCATCAGACTCGGGATGCACGTCGTAAGCAAACCATTCCGAAATTTTCTCCCGCAGACCGTGACCAACTGATTCAGCAGTATCACCCTGACTACCGTGCCAGCGCCTATCGCCCGATTCGATTTGGCCCTAACATGAACGACAAGACAGTTGTCGAACTGGCGGCCTTGCTCGAAGGTGACAGCCCCATTGCAGACAACGCAGACCTCACGCCGCACTATACGACCGATGTGTTAGTCATTGGCGGAGGGGGAGCGGGATGCGCTGCGGCGTTGCATGCCCATGGGACCGGTGCCAAGGTCATTCTGGCCACCAAACTTCGGCTCGGCGACTCAAATAGTGTGATGGCTCAAGGGGGGATGCAGATCTCTGTTGCGCCTGAAGATTCTCCCGTGACCCATTTCCTCGACACGCTTAAGGGCGGCCACATGCAGAACGACCATGAGTTGCTCAAAGTGATGGTCGAAGAAGGTCCTGCTATTGCAAAGTGGCTGATCGAACTGGGTGTCCTCTTTGATCGACAGGCGGATGGCAATCTGCACGTGAAAAAAGGCGGGGGCAGTTCCAAACCACGCCTTTTGACCTGCTCAGACTATACCGGTCTTGAGATCATGCGTGTGTTGAAGGACGAAGTCCTGAATCAAAAGATCCAACTCCTAGAATTTTGTGCGGCGGTCGAGTTGCTCAGCGATGACAACGGCCACTGCACAGGGGCGATTTTCAAGGATCTCGACAATCATCGGCAAGTGGTCGTCGCAGCGAAATCCGTGATTCTCGCGACCGGCGGCATTGGCCGGTTACATATTCAAGGATTTCCGACGAGCAATCATTACGGCGCAACGGGTGACGGCCTCTGCCTCTCGTACCGAATGGGCGCGAAGCTCGACCACATCGATACATTTCAATATCATCCCTCGGGAGCAGTCTATCCAGAGCAATTGATCGGAGCGTTAGTCACGGAAGGTATTCGTTCAGAAGGTGGCCACTTGGTGAATGCTAAGGGTGAGCGTTTCGTGAACGAACTCGATACCCGCGACGTCGTGTCTTCTTCCATCATCCGAGAGTGCGAAGAAGGTCGTGGCATTCGCACCATGTCAGGCCGTGTCGGGGTGTGGCTGGATACGCCGCTGTTGGATGCGGAGCATGGGACGGGTACCGTTGAGAAGCATTTTCCCGCGATGATGATGCAGTTCGAGCGGTTCGGGATCGACATCAGCAAGGACCCCGTCCTGATCTATCCGACGCTGCATTATCAGAACGGCGGCGTGAAGATCGATACAAATTCAGAAACGAACGTGAGAAATCTCTTTGTCGCGGGTGAAGCCTCCGGTGGCTTGCACGGACGCAATCGATTGATGGGCAATTCGTTGCTCGACCTGATGGTATTTGGTAAGCGCTCTGGCCTCACGGCGGCGTCTCGGGCGGGATCCATGCCACAAGGAGCACTCACGGTTAAGCATCTTCAACGGTTCCGTGCTGAAGCGAAGAAACACGGCAATTCCAGCGGAGTGATCTCTCCGATGATTCTTCCTGCCTACACGCGCAAAGAACCAGAACGCACCGCGAATGGCTGATGGTGTTCGGTCTGAACATGCAGACCTTGTTCGTAGCCACGCGTAAAATGCCATAAGCCATTAGATCTTATGAGGATTACATGAACGTTCATGAATTTCAGGCCAAGCAGTTGTTTGCGCAGTTTGGGGTGCCAGTGCCTCGCGGAAAAGAAATTACGTCACCGGAGGCGGCGACGACCTGGGCCAACGAGCTGAATACGCCGGTCTTTGTCGTAAAAGCGCAAATCCATGCGGGCGGGCGTGGCAAGGCCGGCGGCGTCAAGATTACGAAGGACAAGGCGGCGGTTGCAGGCTTTGCCAAGGAATTGATCGGCAAGACCCTCGTCACGCACCAGACCGGACCGAAGGGAAGAAAAGTCCATCGGCTGCTGCTGGAGGAAGGGGCCAACATCGCCAAAGAACTGTACCTGAGCATTTTGGTGGATCGCGATACTGGTTGGCCGACGTTCATCGCCAGCACCGAAGGCGGTATGGAAATCGAAGAGGTGGCGGAAAAGACTCCGGAGAAGATCATCAAGGAAGCGGTCGATCCCGCAGTCGGATTTCAGGGACACAATGGGCGCAATGTGGCCTTTGCTTTGGGGCTTCAGAACATGGAGCCGGCCGTCATCAATCCTTTTGTGCAGATGCTCGGCAATCTCTATCGCCTCTTCATGGAAAAGCATGCTGCGCTCGTCGAAATCAACCCATTGATCATCACTAAGGAAAAGACCTTGGTGGCGCTGGACGGAAAGGTATCGTTCGACGATAACGGTCTCTTTAAGCATGAAGATGTTCAGAAGATGCGCGACCTCAACGAAGAGGATCCGTTGGAAATCGAAGCGACCGCTAACAATCTTAACTATGTCAAGCTTGATGGGAACATCGGCTGCATGGTGAACGGCGCTGGCCTTGCCATGGCGACCATGGACGTCATTAAGCTAGCGGGTAGCGAGCCGGCGAATTTCTTGGATGTGGGCGGCGGTGCAACGAAAGATACGGTCGCGGCTGGTTTCCGGATTCTGCTCAAAGATCCGAACGTCAAAGGTATCTTCATCAACATTTTTGGCGGCATCGTGCGGTGTGAGCGGATTGCGCATGGAGTGATCGAGGCGGCCAAAGAAGTGAAAATTACGGTGCCGTTGGTGGTGCGGCTCCAGGGTACGAATGCAGATGAAGGCCGCACACTCTTGGCGGGGTCGGGCCTCAAGTTAGAAGTTGCCAATGATCTGTGGGAAGCGGCGCAGAAAATTGTGAAGTTGACCGGCAAGGCGGCCTAAAGGAGAAGACCGTGAGCATTCTCGTTAATAAGAACACGCGAGTGGTGGTGCAGGGGATTACGGGAAAAGAAGGCTCTTTCCACGCGACGCAGTGCAAAGCCTACGGTACGAAGATGGTCGCCGGGGTAACACCGGGGAAGGCCGGACAGGAAGTCGAAGGCATTCCCGTCTTCAACACCGTGGCCGACGCGGTGAAGAAGACGGAGTGCGATACGTCCCTGATTTTTGTGCCCCCACCGTTTTGCGCCGATGCGATATTGGAAGCCGCCGATGCAGGCGTCAAGCTGATTATCTGTATCACCGAAGGCATTCCCGTGAACGATATGGTGAAGGTAAAGCGTGCGTTGCATGGTCGCGATGTCCGATTAATCGGTCCGAATTGTCCCGGCGTCATTACGGTCGATGAGGCCAAGATCGGCATCATGCCGGGCTTCATCCATAAGCGTGGGGTTGTCGGCGTCGTATCTCGCAGCGGCACCTTGACGTATGAAGCGGTCCATCAGCTGTCCACGTTGGGACTTGGTGAGACGACCTGTGTGGGGATCGGCGGTGACCCGGTCAACGGCACAGGCTTTGTCGATGTTTTGCCCCTCTTCGAGAAAGATCCCGAAACCCAGGCCGTCGTCATGATCGGTGAGATTGGTGGCGATGCTGAGGAAAAGGCTGCTGAGTATATTAAAAAGTACGTCAAGAAGCCTGTGATCAGCTTTATCGCAGGCATAACCGCGCCTCCGGGGCGCCGCATGGGCCACGCCGGTGCGATTATTTCTGGTGGCAAAGGCACTGCGAGTGAGAAGATGAAAGCGCTCGAAGCGGCCGGAGTTCGAGTGGTGAAGAATCCTGCTGAGATCGGCCATGCCGTGAAAGCGGCGCTCGGCCGCTAGCGTCCGGCACATTTCCCCAAGAGGGCGTCGGATTCAATCCGGCGCCCTCTTGGTGTTTCAGGGCAATGCGCCGGTTTGATCCAATGCAGCCTGGGATTGCTGCTTATGATGTCAGAAGAGCAGTGGCGATTGCCCCGATGCTATCGTTTTGCAAAACTTTCCCTGGCAACCAAAGCCGGAATCTTCCCTGTTTCCCTTGCGAGAGACGTGGTACTGTATACCGGCCTATGACAGCGGAATGATCTGGGTCTGTTGAATTGCTCGCCCCTAACCCGAGATAGGATCGGCCTCCCTCCAGGAGACACGCTGACAGTACAGGAGCCCCGGTTACTGTCCATATGAAAGGACGCCACTATGCTCGTGTTTCTCATACATGTGCGTGATCCCCAGTTTTATGCGCTCCCCGCAAAGACCCGCGCCAAGAATGGACGCATTCGAGTGATGGGCTTTCCGCCGATCGGCATCATGTCCTTGTCGTCCGTGCTGAAGCGCGCAGGCCATGAATGCGTGATGTTCGACCAGGCCCATCCGGAGACGCCCAATGATTATATTATCGAACAGATCAAACAACGGAAACCGGCTCTGGTTGGGCTGAGCTTCCTCAGTACCACCAGTTACCCTTATGCGAAGATTCTCGCGCGGCAAATTCGGGCTACTGATAACCAGGTGAAGTTGGCCTTCGGTGGCGTATTCGCCAGCCTCAATGCCGGGCTCGTCAAACTGCAATGTCCTGAAGTGGATTTCGTCTGTCGGGGAGACGGGGAGCAGCTGCTCCTGGACCTCCTCGATCGCATCGATGACCCGCAGGATGTAGGCGGCGTCACCTGGGCGAAGGACGGTCAGGTGATCAACAATCCCAACCGGACTATGGAGCGACATTTGGACCAGTGGCCTTTCCCGGATCGGGAAAGTTTGGAGTTGGACTTCGTCGAGTCTATGCCGTTGGATGTGCCTGCCGTGTTGTCGATGGAGCGATTTACAACCATGCAGACCTCGCGGGGTTGCCCCTGGCCATGCGTCTTCTGTGACATTCCGATCTTCAATGAGGGCAAGTGGCGCGCGCGCAGTGCACAGCACGTCGTCGATGAGTTGAAGTATCTCGAAGCTAACGGGTACGGGTCGGTTTATTTTGTCGACGATCACTTCCTGCTGCAGCCAAAGCGAATTGATGCGATCTGCACAGGCGTCATCGAGGCCAAGCTCTCCATTCAATGGGGTATCGAAGGTCGCGTCGATTCTGTCGCGCAGCACCTGTTTCCCGCCATGGCTAAAGCACATTGCCGGACGGTCATGTTTGGTATTGAGAGCGGCAGCCAAAAGATTTTGGATCGACTTCAAAAAGAGCAGACGCTTGCCGAGGTTGAAACTGCGGTACGAAATGCCAAAAAGGCCGGCATCGAAATCGTTCATGGGTTCTTTACTGTGGGTAACCCGGATGAAACTGTAGAGGATATGCAGAAGACATTCGACTTTGCCTCGAAACTACCGTTGGACACATTCGGCTTTAACCGCCTTTGCGTCTATCGAGGGACCCCCTTGTGGCAGGAGTACATCAAGCGCGGCCTCGTCACGGATGCCAAGGATTGGTACAAGTATTTCAAATGCTCCGAGATTGACCCCACATGCTTACCTGGAGCGGTAATCAATTCGGTGCGGCAGGAAGGTCTGAAGAAGCTCTTCATCTACAAGCTCACTCGTTATCCCATCCAGACCTTTAAATTGTTACGGCGGTTCTTGCGCTACATGCCCTTCCGCGATGTGGCCTACCTTATCATCAAGCCGTTCTTGGGCCAGAAGAAGGGTGCGACCAAGGCTGAGGTATTGTCGCGGGCAGTGGAGCACGCGGAGATGAAAGACGCCGCGGCGCAGCTGACCCAGCTCAGCGATGAGCTGTTACATAACGTGTTGGAAGAATCGAAAGCGGAACGCCAGCGGATTCAGCGGGAAGCGGATGGATCACGAGAGCTCCCCATGATTTCCGGCAGGTAAGGTGGTTGTTGCCGTCATTTTCAATAGATGGTCCGCCCAGACCCATGGCGATCCATCATCCTCATGTTTGCAATACACATAGCAATCCTTTCCATTCGCTTTGGCCTCAATGAGGTATTTTCCCCACTTCTCTAGCTCCTTGATCGAATAGCGACTCCTTCGAAGGCGAGCATAGAGAAAATCAGCCGTGTCCCGATGTTCTGCGTGGCAATCATCTGTCTCAACCGCCGCCCAGGCGATGTGAAAGTGTCGTAAGAGATCTTCCACTTCAGAATTGTTCCAGCTGTCGTGGCGAAATTCTATCGCCCAACGGTAAGCACGAGAGAGAGAAGGCAGGAACTCGGCTAATCTGTCATTGTCCCGTTTGAGATTGGGAGGTAATTGAAGGAGGATCGGTCCTAGTTTTCCCTTTGCGGCCAGGGGAGCTAAATGGTCCAGCATGGTGTGGAGGAAGGGAACCGCTTCGGGGCGAAGCCGTTTCGAGTGCGTAATCATGCGATGAGCCTTGGCCGAGAAGACAAAATGTTCTGGTGTCTGATCGATCCATTTAGTGACGGACGATAAGGTGGGAAATCGATACCACAAACCGTCCAATTCTACCGTCCGGTATCGCGTCGCGTAATATTCGAGAAGTTCCGATTGCCTGAGCCCTGATGGGTAAAAGCGCTTCGGCCCCTGCCATGGTTTATACGAATAGCCGGATAGTCCAATGTGAATGTAGGCCATAGGAAAAACACGACCGTGACTTAGACGGCAAGCCCAGAAATGTTTTTGACGAGAGGCTTGTCAGAGATGAAGTGACTGGTGCGGCGCGGAACGACACCCAATGAAGAGTAATCCGCCGCAGCACAACTATGACCGATTAAGGGCAAGGATTATATACAGGAGCGCGATGAGATCTTGCCCATAGCTAAAGTCTAAAATTTGCGCCCCAGACAGCCGGACATTTACATCAGCACTCCCGCACAAAGTACCTGCCCCTCGGCCGCGCAAAGTTTCTGCTCAATTCTCATTATAACAAGGATGAGTGAGGGGGGAGGGCCCAATCGGCAGAAAGTTGCGCTTTCCTCCTAGTCTTAAATTAAGAGACGCGCAATGCGGAATACACATTTTTGTAACCGGCTACCTTATTCCAACTTATGGAGGTAAGACAGGGGACGAATTTGACGTATCCGAAGGAAGTCGTGCCCTCACCGTCTGAGACGAGCAGTAGGTAGCAGTGGCGGGTGCCAGTCGAACACATTCAGAGAAAGAAGGTGGCAGCGGCCGGTGCGAAATCGCAACCGGCCGCTTGACGAACTGCCTAGCGCAACAATACAGGTTAGGTTCCCATTTCCCATGACGCCAAGTACTTGACCTGCTCTTTCGTGAGCTTGTCGATCACCACGCCCATGCCGGCGAGCTTGAGGCGCGAGATTTCTTTGTCGATATCGGCAGGGACCGGATAGACCTTTTTTTCGAGTTTCTTATAATTCTTCACGATGAATTCCGCGCCCAGGGCTTGGTTCGCGAAGCTCATGTCCATGACGCTGGAGGGATGCCCTTCGGCAGTGGCCAGGTTCACGAGGCGGCCTTCACCGAGGAGGCTGACGCGGCGACCATTGTCCAAGGTGTATTGATCGACGCCGGAGCGCACGGCGAGTTTCTTCTTGCTGAGCTTCTCCAACGCGGGAATGTCCAACTCGACATTGAAGTGACCGGAATTGCAAACGATCGCGCCGTCCTTCATCGCGGCAAAGTGTTCGCCACGAATGACCTTCAAATTGCCGGTGACGGTTACAAAGAAGTCGCCGATTGGCGCGGCTTCGCTCATCGGCATGACCCGGAATCCGTCCATAACGGCTTCGAGCCCCTTCAAGGGATCTATTTCTGTCACGATGACATTGGCGCCCATGCCGCGTGCGCGCGTGGCAATGCCGCGTCCGCACCAGCCGTAGCCGGCGACGACCAGAGTTGATCCGCACACCAGCCGATTGGTGGCGCGCACAATACCATCCATAGTGCTTTGACCCGTGCCGTATCGATTGTCGAACATATGTTTGGTATCCGCGTCGTTCACAGAGATGACGGGGAACTTCAGCACCTTCTTCTCTGCCATGCTACGGAGCCGAATGACGCCGGTGGTGGTTTCTTCGGTACCGCCGATCACGTTGCGGAGGAGATCCTTCCGCTTCGAATGCAAATGAGAGACGACATCGGCGCCGTCGTCCATCGAGAGGTGCGGTTTATGCGCGATAGCCGATTCGATGTGTCGGTAGTAGGTCTTGTTGTCCTCGCCCTTGATGGCAAAGGTCGGGATGCCTTCATGTTTAACCAGGGCCGCAGCCACGTCGTCCTGCGTGCTCAGAGGGTTGGAGGCGCAAAGGCGCGCATCTGCCCCTCCGGCCTTGAGTGTCTTCATGAGATTGGCTGTTTCCGTCGTCACATGCAGGCAGGCAGTGACGCGAATACCCTTGAACGGTTGTTCTCGCTCAAAACGCTTTCGAATGAGTCGCAAGACCGGCATGGTGGCCTCGGCCCATTCAATCTTCAGCTTTCCCTGATCTGCTAATCCCATGTCTTTCACGTCGTAGTCCACTGGTCGTCCTCCTGTGTTGTGACTGATAAACGATTGATGTGTGAATGCAGAAAAAAGGGGCGGGTTTGCGACCCGCCCCCTTCGGCTGGTGCGACCTGCTGCGCGACCTTCAGAGGCCGGCGTCCTTGCGCAAGACCTTGGCCTTATCGGTCTTTTCCCACGTGAACTCCGGTTCGTTGCGTCCGAAGTGCCCGTACGCGGCGGTTTTCTTGAAGATAGGCCGCCGGAGCTTCAAGTGGTCAATGATTCCGCGCGGTGTCAGCGGGAAATGCTTTCGGACCAACTTGTCCAGGCTTTCCGGTGCCACGTTCTCGGTGTCTTTGGTGTCGACCAATACGGAAACAGGATCGGCCACCCCGATGGCATAGGCCAGCTGTACTTCGCATTTTGAGGCCAACCCGGCGGCCACGATATTTTTTGCGATGTAGCGAGCCATGTATGAGGCTGAGCGATCCACCTTGGAGGGATCTTTCCCGGAGAAGGCGCCGCCGCCATGGCTGCCATGTCCGCCGTAGGTATCGACGATGATTTTTCGACCGGTGAGGCCGGTGTCACCCATCGGGCCGCCGACCACGAATCGGCCGGTCGGGTTGATGTGGTGCTTGACGCTCGTCGGATCGTACAACCCCTTCGGCATGGACGGCCTGATGACGTGTTCCATCAGATCTTTTTCGATCTGCTTGTTGGTTACGTCAGGACTATGCTGTGAGGAGACGACGATGGTGTCGATGCGGAAGGGTTTGCCGTCTTTGTATTCGACGGTCACTTGGGATTTACCGTCGGGACGAACCCACTTCAGAATCTTCTTCTTGCGTACTTCCGCCAGACGTTTGGTCAGCCGGTGGGCCAGGACGATCGGCATCGGCATAAGTTCGGTCGTCTCATTAGTGGCATAGCCGAACATGAGTCCCTGGTCGCCGGCTCCGCCAGAATCCACCCCCATGGCGATATCGCCAGACTGTTGGTGGATGGAAGTCAGCACCGAGCAGGTGTTCGAGTCGAATCCCCAAGTCGCGTCGTTATAGCCGACATCTTTAATCACCTCGCGAATGATGTCAGGGATCTCGACATAGGCTTTGGTCGAGATTTCCCCCGCGACGAAAGCAATCCCGGTGGTCAGAATAGTCTCGCAGGCCACCCGCGAATACTTGTCTTGTGCGATGATGGCGTCTAAAATTCCGTCTGAAATTTGATCGGCAATCTTGTCCGGGTGTCCTTCAGTGACCGACTCAGACGTGAACAGATAGTTATGTCTCATTGTTCCCCCTGGAATTGAAGTGATTCGAGGATTCGGCGGTTGCGTTCAGGTGGCACGGCGACTGAATGTGGAAGACACTGCTCTCAGAATGATTAGGCAACTCCTCAGAAAACTGAAGCAATAGTAGCTGACTAGGCTGTATTTGTCCACCGATCAGAAGGATTCGATCGATTCGCGCTCACGTAAACTGTCTTGCTTGACAGGTCTTCGATACGACTTGTAAGATGGCTTACTTTTCGCGCATTTGGAACATTTTTCATAACAAACGCTCTGCCCCGGAAATTCCCAACCTCGTGGTACCGGCCTGCATTAGCGCAGGATCCCACACGCAAGGTTCCATCGTTTATCATGATGGTGTCTGCATGATGGCAGCTCAAAGCAGGTAGGTCTGTTGATTCATGAACGGTAAACCCGACGCAGCACCAGATTCGACGGCTCCTGCTCCTTCCACCTCCAGACTCGGTTGGGAAGAGTTTTCACGGGAAGTCGTGGAATTTTTCGCCTCGATCAAACTGGCGATGTTCCTCTTTATTGTGCTCGCCATGACTGCGACGATCGGAACGGTCATTCAGCAGGGGGAACGGCCAGAAACCTATGTTCAAGAGTATGGTGAAGATGCGTACCGTTGGTTCGTCCGCTTGGGTTTCATCGACGTCTATCATACGTGGTGGTTCACCAGCCTACTAGGGCTTCTCTGCGTCAACTCTCTCACCTGCTTCCATAAGCGATTTCCCAGTGTGTGGCGGTCTATGCGCCAGGATAAGGTCAGCGTGTCGTTGGCCTTCATCCAGGGCATGAAGCAACAGGCGACGCTGTCGCTCAATCAGTCCAAAGAATCCGTGGCGGAGCACTTAGTGCGACTGCTCGCCGAAAAAGGCTATCGCGTGCTGGCCAAGAGTGATCCCGGCGAGGTGACGGTGTACGCTACAAAAGGGATCATGGGCCGGGTGGGTGCGCACGTCGCACACCTCAGTGCGACTGTCATTGTTCTCGGAGGACTGCTGGGGAGCTACTATGGATTCCAGGAATTTGGGGTGTGCTTGGAAGGCCAGACCTATCATATCCCACGCGGCAACTTCGACCTCCGGGTGGACAAGTTTTGGATCGATTACCATGAAAACGGATCGGTCAAATCCTACAACAGCACGCTGACGGTGATCGATCAAGGAACTCCGACTGCGACCAAGACCATTACGGTCAATGATCCGCTGGTTTACAAGGGAATCTGGTTCTACCAGTCCAGTTATGGCGATGCGTGGGATCAGATTGAGGCGGCGAGGATTAACATCAGAGAAAAAAATAGTGACAAAATTGTCGCTACGGTTGATTTGGAGTGGAACAAGGAAAAGGCTGTCGAGGGGCTTCCGCTCAAGATGAAGATGACCGATTTCGTCGCCGACTTCGCATTCAATTCGACCGAGAAAAAAGTCTTCTCGAAAACCGCTGAACATGCCAACCCGGCGATTCGGTTGACGGTCGATGAGCGAAGCGCAGTCCAGTCCACCCCCTGGGTGTTTTATCACTATCCCGATCTGTTTGAGATCAAAGATTCCGCCTACCAATTTGAATTCATCGGGTATCAGCCGAAAAAGTTCACGGGTTTGCAGATCGCTAGAAATCCGGGCATCAATATGGTGTGGATTGGGTGTACGATGTTGGTGGTGGGCATGACGCTATCCTCCCTGATTTATCATCGTCGGCTGTGGGCCAAGATCGTACCCGGTGAATCCGGGGTCACGGTGCATCTGGGTGGGACGACACACAAGAGTCAGATCGACTTCCAGAAAGAATTTAAGAAACTGACGGAGAAAATCCAGTCCAAGACGTAATTGAAGTGCTATGCCGTGCGGCGGAGAGGCATGTTTCATCCGATCGGCACTGCAATCTACGATAGACGGAGGCCTGTATGATGCGATCACTGTTCCTGTTCGATATGACATTCTGGCTCTACCTGGCCGCGTTGGGTTTGTATGTGGCGTATTTGTTTGCGAAACGTCCCGCCATGCAGCTGGCTCCGGCCGGGCATCCCATCGACAATATTGAAGAACGTGATGGTGCTTGGGCCACCCAATTGGGACAAGTGGCTACGCTGGTCACGGTGTTCGGATGGGTGTTGAATACTCTGGCGTTGACGACGCGCGCATTCGAACGGATGGAGCATTCCGGCACGTTTGCGCCCTGGTCGAACCAGTTCGAAGCGATGGCCTATGTGTCTTGGGCGATTATCTTGGGCTATGTGCTTCTGGAATTCCGATACAGGATCAAGGCCGTCGGAGCATTTGTAGTCGGGATCGGATTCATCGCCATGGGCGCGGCGTCGCTGTTACCCTATCGGTACCAAACAGCAGAGCCACTCGTGCCGGCCTTGAACAGCTATTGGATTTACATCCATGTCTCAGTCACCTTGACCAGCTACGCCGCCTTCGCCATGGCGGGAGGACTGGGCTTGATGTATTTATTCAAAGAGCGGGCCGTCAATCGTGGAAGTCAGTCCCGCTTCTACGCCGCGTTTCCCGATCTTGAGACCATCGATGAACTTGGATACAAGGCCATCATGCTGGGGTTCCCACTGCTGGCGTTTGGGATCATTCTAGGGGCGATGTGGGCCAATTATGCCTGGGGTGGTTACTGGAGTTGGGATCCCAAAGAAACCTGGTCGTTGATTGTATGGCTGATCTATGGCGCCTATATCCATGCCCGCATGACACGGGGATGGGAGGGGCATCGGGCTGCTGTCTATGCGATCTTTGGGTTCCTTATGGTCATTTTCTGTTTCTGGGGAGTGAACTTTCTACTCTCCGGCCTGCACGCGTACGCCTAGCCGATGGCGGATCAATTGAGTCAGAGCTCCGTTGGTACGGCCCAGAAGTCCGGCCCGTCTCGAACCGTGGTCGTGCTGGCTGCCGCTGCCATTCTTGCGGTGATGTTTTTAGTCGTCTGGCTGCAAAGTTCCAAGTATGAGCCCTTGCTGGTGGGGAAAGTGGCGCCTGATTTTCAGTTGCCCGATCTGAACGACAAGCAGCTACGGCTCTCGGACTACCGCGGCAAGGTCGTCTTTCTAAATTTTTGGGCGACTTGGTGCAAGCCTTGCCGGGAGGAAATGCCTTCGATGGAGGTTTTGTACAAGAACTTTGAGAAGGATGGGCTGGTAATCCTCGCCGTCAGCATCGACCGTGTCACCACCAAGAAGGAAATTCCGCCGTTCGTAAAGGGGCTCAATCTCACGTTTCCCGTATTGATCGATTCCTGGGGACAGACTGACAAACGATACAAGTTGATGGGAGTACCAGAAACCTACATCATTGACCAGCAAGGGGTCCTTCGCGAAAAAGTGATCGGACCTCGTGATTGGACCAGATTGGATAATCTCAAGGTGTTGACGCAACTCTTGAAGCCTGGAGAGAAGGCCGCGCGGGCGTCCGCTGTTCAAGATGCCCCCGCGTTATAAGTGGAATGATGAATTGTTGGTCGTTACTGTCCATCATCGTTGCTGCTACAATGTTCGGGCTCATCACCGCCGACGCCCGCGAGGCTGATTCCCTGCAGATTGCCTCTCCTCTCGCCGTGGTCGAGCGCGTTCCGCAGGTTGATGATGAAGCGCCGAATTTCCTGCTGAAGGATTCCGAAGGGTTCAATGTCACGCTGGATCAGTTCCGCGGAAAAGTGGTTCTCCTGAACTTTTGGGCCACCTGGTGTGGTCCCTGCAAAGTTGAGATGCCGGCCATGGAGCGCCTGTATCGATCATTTAGTCGCACAGAATTTGAGATCCTGGCTGTCTCGACCGACGCCCAGGGTGCAGCTGTCACCCGTCCGTTTCAACAGGAGGCCGGCTTTACCTTTCCCGTGCTCCACGACGCCGATTTCCGCATCGGGCTACGGTATGGCGCACGTCAGCTACCGATGACGTTTCTTATCGATCGCAAGGGCATCATTCGCAACCGGATTCCCGGCGCCCGGGACTGGAACACGCCGGCTGGAAAACGGTTGGTGGAATCGCTCCTGCAAGGATCCTAAGCATGATCGAATCCGTACAGTCGATTTCATTGATTGCCGCTTTCTCCGCAGGACTGCTGTCTTTCGTCTCACCCTGCGTGCTGCCGCTGGTTCCCTCGTACATTTCATACATCACGGGTCTCTCGATTGAACAGTTGACCGATGTGTCCGAGAGGAGTCGGTTTCGGAAGGCCATCATTGTGAACTCTCTGTTGTTTATCGCAGGGTTCTCGACGGTCTTCGTTGCCTTCGGGGCCTCAGCCAGCTTACTGGGACAAGTCTTGATCACCTACCAGGAGCATTTGCGGCGGTTCGGCGGGATCGTCGTGATTGTGTTTGGCCTGTACCTGCTCGGTATCCTGAACTTGAGCTTTCTTAAAATGGAGCATCGCTACCAGTTTCGGAGCCGACCGGCTGGATTGCTCGGCTCCTTTTTGATCGGCATCGCGTTCGCCGCGGGCTGGACTCCCTGCGTAGGTCCCGTGTTGGGAACCATTCTGCTCTATGCCAGCACAACAGAATCGATGTTCAGTGGAGTGGTGTTGCTCACCTGTTACTCGCTGGGTCTGGCGCTGCCCTTATTTTTGACGGCACTAGGAGTCGATCGATTTCTCAGCTACTTTAAGGAAGTGCGAGCATACCTCTGGGGTGTGTCGACCGTGAGTGGGGTGTTGCTGATTGTGGTGGGCGTGATGATTTACTCGAATTCGCTAACTATGATCACGAGCTTTCTTGAACGATACGGGGTCGGCTGGTACCTCGGACAGTAACTCGGACGTTCTTCTCCCTCCTCGGTGGTCTCCTCCAAAGGCACAGGGTATGTGACCCTCAGAACCCGGACCTCCGGATCTCACCTGTGTGTTCTGCGATCGGGATAGGCGCATGGCTGATAGGCAAGAAGGCACAACTTATGATGTCGTGATTGTCGGTATGGGTCCGGCTGGTGCGACCGCGGCGTCGGCACTCAGCCGTGGCGGCCTGGCTGTGCTCGGGTTCGACAAAGAGACGCATCCTCGTTACAAGGTCTGCGGTGGTGGCCTATCCGCGCGCGTCGCCCAGCTGCTGGATCCTGGGTTTCGTTCGGTGGTCGAGCATTCAGTGGATGGGGTGCAGTTCGTCTATCGAGGACAAGACCCCATCCTCATTGAGTCCTCAGAACCGATTGCATACATGGTCATGCGGGATCGCTTCGACCAGTACCTCCTCCAACAAGCCGTGTGCGCGGGAACCGATATCCGCAATGGTGAAGGGGTGATCGCCGTTCGCCAGGAATCCGACGGCGTGACGGTTACCACCGAACGCGGGCGATATCGCGCTAGGATCGTGATCGGAGCAGACGGAGCCAATAGTCTGGTGGCACGACACCTTTTTCCCAGTCGCTTCCAGTATCGTGCCCCGGCTCTGGAAAGCGAGGTACCCATTGAACATGACGGTCACTACCCTGGTCCCTCCACGATCCTTGTCGATGTGGGTGCGGCGCGGCAAGGCTATGGATGGATCTTTCCCAAGCAACGGTGCCTGTCGGTGGGGGTTGGTGAGTTCCGCCGCAAATCGACGAGTTTACGTGCGACATTCGACCGTTTCGTGCGAGGTGAGCCAGGATTAACCGGACGGATGGTGCCTCGCCCGGTTGGGCATCCAATCCCTTTTTTTTCAGAGGGCGACAAGGAGCAGAGCGAGAACAACCTGTCTCAGTTCGTCAGTGGTCGGGCATTGCTGGTGGGTGATGCCGCCCATCTGGTCGATCCCCTGTTTGGGGAGGGTATTTATTATGCCGTTCGTTCTGGGCAACTGGCTGCACAGGCGATACTGTCGAACCCGCACGATCATGTGGCCTCATTGGCCGGGTATGAGGCGGGATTGGATCGGCACATCGTGCCGGATTTTCGGGTCACCGCTCGCATTGCTAAGGTGATCTATGCCTTCCCGCGCCTGGGCTTCAAGCTTCTCCGTCGTTATCAGGATGTCGTTCAATCCTATTATGGAGTGCTGCAGGGGCGTACCTCTGCTGAACAGTTTCTGGACGAGGCAAAGGCGCGGCTCAAAGCCTCAGTGAATGATCTGCTGTTGGAAGCATTACGCTTGCGTTAGAGCGGTGTGGTGCGGCGGCAGTGGTGTCCAGTCAGCACCAAGCGCCGAGCCGACAGGAGACAAACGGCTGGCGCAGTGACAAGCCTGCTGCATTGGACTGGCGTTGGTCGGTTGATGCTGCGATGGAAGAGAGCCCCGATGATGGGGCTTTGGCTGCAAGCAGCTGGGTGGCGGGTTGGCTGTCAGCTGTCGGTGCGTCAGCCTTGGCCACGACCGCCGGTTGGGACGAAGCAGGCTTCTTCTCCAGTTTGGCCAACAACCGACGACCATCTCCCGAGAATTCGCTGTTGGGATATTTTTCAGCCAGGAGTTGGAGCTTTTCCATGGCCCAATCATTGGCGCCGAGTTCCTGATAAGTCAAAGCCAAATAGTACAAGGCTTCCGGTGCAACCTGCTTATCCGGGTAGTCCTTCATGATCTGATCAAAGCGATGGGCCGCCGCAAGATATGAGGACCGGCGGTAATAAAACTGTCCGACGAACAGATGGGTTTTGGCCAGCCAATCGTGGCAATCTTCCAAACGTTGAAGGGCTTGTCCCTCATATTTGCTGCCTGGAAATTCTTTGCGTAACTTTTCGAAAGCGGCAATGGCCTTCTGGATAGGTTCCGGGTCGCGATCGATCGATTTGCCCATCCGGAGGTGGCTCTCCGCCATTCTGAATTGCGCATAGACCGCCAGTTGATGGGCCCGATGCAGCTCGAGGAAATGCTGGAATTCGACGATGGCCTCGGCATACTCCTCTTTGTCGAAAAAGGCTTCGCCGCGTTTCATAATCACATTCGGGTCGTAGTTCTTTTCGATGGTGTCGCCGAGAAAGATTTGCTCGTCAGTACCACTGACGGGTTTGCCCTCAGCGGTGGTTTTGGGTTTGCTCGAGCAGCCGCCGGCAAAACAGAGCAGTGCCACCAATACCGTGAGGTAGGTACGCAAACCCCTTGAACGCAAGGACATCCAACAACTCCTTCTCGTAGATGAACTAGGTAGCTGATCGATCGTAACTATAAAAATTTTTCTAGCAGATCGACTCCTGAAAAGCAACGGATTCAGCATGTGGTGGTTGACCCCCTTGGGCGTGGGTCCTATAATCTCGCCGCAGCTTGTGAGGCGCGGTCATGCCGCCATGCAGGCGAACTTCAACGACATTTCAGTAGGAATCTTGTGACGCGCAGTCGTATTGTCGGAACCGGTTCGTTCGTCCCCTCCCGGGTTGTCGACAACGAGGAGGTGGCAGCGCCTCTTGGGCTGGAGTCGAATCAGATCGTAGCGTTGACCGGAATTCGGACGAGGCATTGGGCGGAGCCGGGACAAGCCTCATCAGATCTGGCGGTGGTGGCAGGGCAACGGGCCTGCGAAGCCGCAGGGTTTTCCCCCGAGTTGATCGAAGGGATTGTTGTTTCGACGACCTCCCCAGACAGCGCCTTTCCATCCACGGCCTGTCATGTTCAGCGAGCCATAGGCGCCAAATCGGTCATGGCCTTCGACTTGTCTGCCTCCTGTTCGGGGTTTCTCTATGGATTATCGATGGCCGATGTCATGATCCGTAGCGGTCAGATCCGAACCTGCCTGGTCATTGCATCGGAGATCAAGTCGCGTTCCCTCAATCTCCTGGACAAAGAAACCGCCATTTTATTTGGCGACGGAGCCGGTGCTGTCGTAGTCGCCGCCGAGGACAGCACGAGTCGGGATGCCCCCGGCATACTCGGCCTGCGTCTGTACGCGGAAGGCTCCGGCCACGACCTCATCACGATTCCAGCCGGGGGGTCACGACAGCCCAGCAGCCTGGAGGGGATGCGCGCAAAAGAGCATACACTACGGATGCGAGGCAGCGCCGTATTTCGGTCGGCGGTGCGCCGTCTGGAACAGGCAGTGTCCACGTTGTTGAAGGAGTTTGGCCTGACGGTCGGGGATGTCGCACATGTTATCGCGCACCAGGCCAATGCGCGAATTCTCGAACAGCTTCGGCGTCGTCTCGGGCTTCCCCAGGAAGCGTTGTACTCGGTCATTGAGCGCTACGGAAATACGTCATCGGCCTCGCTACCCATCGCATTGGATCATGCCGTGCGGGAACATCGTTTCGCACCAGGGGATCTCCTCGTGTTGGGCGCATTCGGCGGGGGGCTGACCTATGCCACAGGATTGGTGCGTTGGTAACCTCGCTCGGCTAGAAAGGACGTAAAGACGTTATGTTCGGTCTCATTCCTCGGGAAGAAGCCTTTTTCGATTTGTTCAAGAATGCGGCGCACAACATGATCGAAGGGAGTCGGCTCCTGAAGGATATGATGGACGACTTCCGGAATCCGATCGAGAAAGCCAAACGCATCAAAGACGTCGAACATATCGGTGACGGGATTACCCATGAGATTGCGCGAAAACTGAATCTGACGTTTATCACACCCATCGATCGCGAGGACATCCACGACCTCGCCAGTGCGCTTGATGACATTTTGGATGTGGTCGAGGCGATTGCGGATCGGTTCGTCCTCTATAAGGTAGCGGCGCCCTCGGAGCCGGCGATCCGACTGGCGAACGTGCTGTACCAAGCATCGGTCGAAGTAGGCGCAACGGTGGATTTGCTCGGCAAATCGCATCCGGCGGTGACGGAGTGCAGCGTGCGAGTCAATAGTTTAGAAAATGAAGCCGATCGGATTTCCCGCGATGCCATCTCGTTGCTGTTCGAAAAGGAAACGGATCCCATCGCCGTCATCAAATGGAAAGAGATCTACGAGAATTTCGAGGCGGGAACCGATCGGTGCGAAGATGTCGCCAATATTCTTGAGCGCATCGCCCTCAAGCACACCTGAGCGCCTTCCGTGTCTCGTGCGACACTCATCCCAGTCAATGTCAAAGGTAGGAGCCGGCATGTATGGCTGAACTAAGCGGGCTGTTATTGGTCGTCGTGATCCTGGCGCTGCTCTTCGATTTTTCCAATGGATGGCATGACAGCGCCAATGCCATCGCGACGGTCGTTTCGACTCGGGTGGTGAGTCCGTCCACGGCGGTGTTGGTGGCGGGCGTGCTGAACGTGGCCGGAGCCTTCATGTCGACGGCAGTAGCCAAGATGGTCGGAACCGGGATTGTCGATCCGCAGTCCATCACCCAGGTGGTGGTGGCGTCGGCGCTGGCCGGCGCGATCGTGTGGAATTTGATTACCTTGCTGTTGGGCCTTCCGACCAGTTCCTCCCATGCACTCATCGGAGGGTTAGTCGGCGCCGCGCTCACTCACGGCGGGACGGCGGCCGTCAAATTTTCCGGACTGCGAGCCGTGTTGGAGGCGATGGTCTTGTCGCCATTTTTTGGTTTCGCCATCGGGCTTATCCTGATGATGGCCTTAAGTTGGATGTTTTTTCGGGTGCCGCGAGCCCTCGCCCTTCGGCTATTTTCTCGTCTGCAGTTGGTCTCGGCGAGTTTTATGGCCTTCAGCCACGGGGCGAACGATGCGCAGAAAGCCATGGGCATCATCACGCTGGCGCTCGTGTCAGCCGGCGTACTTCCGACGGCGGAGGTGCCGACGTGGGTGATCGGTTCCTGCGCCCTCGCCATGGGGCTAGGCACGGCGGTAGGTGGTTGGCGAATCGTCAGGACGCTGGGAATGCGGATCGTGAAATTGGAGCCGGTGCACGGATTTGCCGCCGAAACCGGAGCGGCGGTTGTGCTATTGGCGACGGCGCATATCGGGCTTCCGGTCAGCACGACGCATACGATCACTTCCACGGTGATGGGTGTAGGGGCGGTGAAACGACTGTCGGCGGTTCGGTGGGGTGTGACGAGGCGGATTCTGTCGGCTTGGCTCTTCACCTTGCCCGGGGCCGCGCTGCTCTCCACTATTTGTTATCTGCTCTTATCAAAACTGGTGTAGGTAATTCCTGCGGCGCGGGGAGTTGCACGACAAAGCGGCTGCCTTTAGGGGCATTCCCTTCGACCCACACGTGCCCGCTATGGGCTTCGACGATATGTTTTACAATGGCGAGGCCGAGGCCGGTTCCGCCGAGTTCTCGTGAGCGCGCCTTATCCACTCGATAGAATCGTTCGAACACGCGCGGTCGGTCAGCCTCCGGAATGCCGATTCCCGAGTCGGTCACCACTATCTCGATCATCGGGCGTTGCGCGGTTGTTCGGCTCTGGGTGACAGGCCGGATGCTGACCGAGATCTGCCCGTGATCCGGGGTGTATTTTACGGCGTTTTCCAACAGATTGATGAAGACCTGTACGAGGCGTTCCTCATCCCCGTCAACCATCAATAACTCGTCGGGACATGAGAGCTTGATCGTGTGATGTTTCTTGTCCGCTAGGGGATGAATTACCGCGATAGTCCGCTCCAACAGGGCGCGTAACTCCACCGGCTCGTGCCGGAACAGCACCTGTCCGGATTCGATTTGGGAGAGCTGCAGCAAGTCGTCCAGAATCAGATTGAGGCGGTTGCTCTGCCGCATGATGATTTCCAAAAACGCCGCCGCTGTGTCCGGTTCGTCCTTGCCTCCGTCCAGCAGCGCCTCCACATAGCCCTTGATTGAGGTGAGGGGAGTGCGAAGTTCGTGCGAGACGTTCGCGACGAAGTCTTTGCGGATCTTCTCCAAGCGGCGCAGTTCCGTCATATCGTGAAATACGAATACGGCGCAGGCCTCCAACTCGCGGCTGCCCCCGGCGATCGAGGCTTCGACCCGCAGGCATCGTCCACTGGGTGACAGGGTAATTTCACCGCCCTGGCCCGAGCGGGTCTGCAGCACCGAGGCCACGATCGTGTTGAGCCCTTCGTGCCGGATGAGTTCCGCATAGTGGCGTCCTCGTGATTCCGTGAGCCCCAAGGCAAACATGCGTTCCAGCGCGGGATTCACTTGGACCACGGTGCCCCGATAGTCCAGCACCATGACGCCCTCAACCATCGCGATCAACATGGCCAGCAGTTGTGCGCGGTCGTCGGAGACTTCTTTGATCTTCGTTTCCAACTGGTCGGTCATGTCATTGAGGGTGTGGGCCAGCAGGCCGACCTCATCCGTCGAGGAGACGACTAGACGAACGCCGGGGGTTCCGCCGGCGAGCTGGCGGGCCGCCGCCGCCATTTCCGATAACGGCTTCGTGAGATTGCGCGAGACCCAGAGGCTGAGGGCCATGGCGATCAGAAAGGCCACGCCGAAGGCCGCCGCCAAATCGCGCTGGATGTGTTGGACGCGCTCTTCGATCGACGTGAGCGGCAACCCCAGTCTGATGACCGGAATGCCCGGGTGCAATGTCGCGAGGTCTGACAGGAGGCGCGCGACATAATAGGTGCGTTCGCCGGTGGTGTGACTGGCTCGAATATCCATGCCGCGTCCCGTTGCCAATGCCTGCGTCACTTCCGGTCGGGAGAGATGATTGTCGACGGTGGCCAGTCCATCGGAAGGGACGGCGCTGTCTGAGAGCACGGTCCCATCTTGCCGGATAATGGTGATGCGCAGGCGGGCATGTTGACTCAGTTCACGGACGGTCGCATGCAGCACGAGTAAGGGGACGGTCAGGCCCGACTGATCGAACAGCGGCCTGAGTGACACGACGGCCAACCCACCGCGGGCATCCAGCGTATCGGCGATGCGGTCGAGTTCCGTGCGTTCCACCGAGCGAATAACCAGCCAACCGGCGGCGACGAGGCCGACGATGACGGCCGCGAGTGTGCCCAGAGCAACTTTCCACCGGATGCCGAGATTCATGCCGGTATGTCGGCTTCGCGAAGTTTGTATCCGAGTGATTTAACTGAAATGATGGCATCGTTCAGGAAGGGAAGTTTTTGTTTCAGGCGACGCACATGAACATCGACAGTGCGGGTGGTGCCGTAATAGTCATACCCCCAGGCGGCATTGAGCAATACGTCGCGCGTGAGCACCCGGCCGACGTTGCGCAAAAGATGCTCGAGCAGGCCGAATTCTTTGGCCGTGAGCGCCACTTCTTGCCCCTCCAGCCGGACTTCGTGTCGAGAGAGATCGACGAGTAGGGGACCATACTGATATTGCATCTTGGGGCTGTTTGCGTTTCGCTCCAATCGTCGGAGGAGGGCCTTGACGCGCGCGACCAGCGCTTTGGGGCTGAAGGGTTTGGTGACATAGTCGTCCGCCCCCAATTCGAGACCGATCACCGTGTCGGACTCCTCCGCCTTGGCGGTCAACATGAGGATGGGGAGGAGCGCCGTATCTTGGTTCAGGCGGATCCGTTTGCACACTTCCAGCCCGTCCATTTCCGGCAGCATCAGGTCGAGTATGATGAGATCGGGATGCTCGGCTTTGACCTGCCGGAGCCCCTCCGTCCCCGTCATTGCGGAGACGGTACGAAACCCTTCCTTTTCGAGGTAGAGTTTGACGAGTTGGAGAATATCCTTCTCATCTTCGACAATCAGAATTTTTTTGTGGTTCGGTGTGGGGGATGCCATGGCGGGATTCTCCCACAACGGCTGAGCAGCCTCAAGCCCGCGGCGAAGAGATGGGCGGGGACGAATCTGTTGACGCCAAGGGCGAGTCTGACGTAAGGTAACTGTGCACCCATACTCATAGCTCTCCCAGCAGGCCATTCGCGGCCCAGTCGTCGTCAGGGGAAAATACCAATTATGAAGATATATTTAGCCAATCCTCGTGGCTTCTGCGCGGGTGTGGACCGCGCGATCGATATCGTCGATCTCTCACTCAAAAAATATGGGGCGCCGATTTATGTGCGCCATGAGATCGTACATAGCCGGCATGTGGTGAACTCGCTCAGGCATAAGGGCGCCGTGTTCGTGGAAGAACTGAACGAAGTGCCGGAAGGATCCGTAGTCATTTTCAGCGCCCACGGCGTGGCGAAATCGGTGTGGGAAGAGGCGCAGAGCCGTCGCTTACACGTCATCGATGCCACGTGTCCGCTGGTCATCAAGGTTCACAACGAGGTCAATCGCGATTACACGCAGGGGTATGAATTGATTCTGATCGGCCATGCGGGGCATCCCGAGGTGATCGGGACGTTGGGCCAGATTCCGGACAAATTCCATTTGGTGTCCTCGGTGCAGGATGTGGAAAAGCTGCATGTCGAAAAGACGCAGAACTTGTCCTATGTGACCCAGACCACGTTGAGCGTCGATGAATGTCGAGACATCGTCGATGCCTTGCATTTGCGGTTTCCCAATATCAAAGGGCCGCATCAGGAAGATATTTGTTACGCCACCCAGAATCGTCAGAACGCGGTCAAGTCGCTGTCCAAGCTGGTTGATGTCATCCTCGTCATCGGGTCGCCGAACAGCTCGAACTCCAATCGCTTGCGCGAACTGGGAGAGCATTGCGGCATTCCGTCCTATCTCATCGATGCCGCATCGGACATCAACCCGGACTGGTTGAAGGATGCCAAAAGTGTAGGATTGTCGGCTGGGGCCTCTGCCCCGGAAGTGCTGGTCACCGAAGTGGTGGCGTACCTCAAGCGCCTCGGGTCTTCCGAAGAAGTGGAGGAACTGACCGTGATCGAGGAAGATGTCGAGTTTCTCCTTCCGAAAGAACTGGTCACGATCGAATCGGCTTCACGTGCCTCGGCCTCGGCGAACTAGGTTCGCCGAGCGCCGTTCCTCTCCTGGCGTATCATTTCCCATCGTATCCATATATTGTGGGGAGCTGAGTAGCGTTCCCCCATATCGGGTATTTTTCTTTGCTTTGCTTTTATCCCTGTGATAAAAGATCTGCGTTTTATCCCTGAAAATCCGTCCCATCTAACCTTCTTGCTCTGGAGGTAGCCGGTGTATCTGAAGTCATTGGAAATGCTCGGCTTCAAATCGTTCGCAGAGGCGAAAATTCAATTCCCGAAGGGGATTACGGCCATCGTAGGTCCGAACGGCAGCGGGAAGAGTAATGTCGTGGATTCGATCCTCTGGGTGCTGGGCGAGCAAAGTACGAAGACACTTCGGAGCGAGCGCATGGAAGATGTCATCTTCAACGGCACTGAGGTACGGAAGCCGTTGGGACTGGTGGAGGTCTCGCTCGTGATCGGTGGGCTGGGTGAGTTGCGGTTGGAGGCCATTTCCGGGCTGCCGAGTCAGCTCAGTGAGTACCAGGAACTGATGATTACTCGCCGGCTCTATCGAAACGGCGACAGTGAATATCTCATCAACAAGACCGCCTGCCGGCTCAAGGATATTCGAAACGTCTTGATCGAAACCAGGGCCGGATCGAAAGGCCATACCGTGATCGAGCAGGGCCGGATCGAGCAGATCTTGCAAGCCTCGCCGCAAGATCGTCGTGAACTGATCGAAGAAACGGCCGGCATCGTTCGTTACAAGAAACAAAAGGCCGAGGCCTTACGCAAGCTCGAGTCCACCCAGCAGAATATGTTGCGCGTGCGCGACATTGTGGCAGAGGTGAAGAAGCAGCTGAACTCCCTTGAGCGTCAGGCCCGCCAAGCGCGCTCCTACCAAACCCTGCACCAGGAAGCCCGTGGCCTCGAGATTGAACTCCTCTCCCGCGACTTTCGCACGATGCACGCAGACCTTGAAGCCGTCGATCGAGAAGCGCGCGAGGTCGAATCGCAGGAAGCCGAACAGGTCGCTGAACAAGCCCGCATGGATTCTGAACAGGAGGCTATCAGGCTTCGCATGAACGACGCGGCGGAGGCGATTTCCCGTGTTCGCGAGACCTTGGCCGGCACTGAGCAACGGCAATCGCAAGCGCTGACGGCGGCGGAAGTCGAACGGAATCGCACTGAATTATTTGAGCGGCAACGCGTCCAGGCCGCGCAAGAAATGGATCGGCTGGCATCGGACCAGGAACAGGCACGGGCGGAGATCGAAGAGCTTCGCGCGATGTTGCTGCAACTGGAGGGCGACATCGTCGAGCAAGAAGCGCAGTTTCAGCAGCTGGATGTCGAGACAAAAGCATTGGCCGGGCAACGCGCGGCGGCCGTGGCAGAGGAAGAACGCGCTCGGCGCGATGTGCTGAATCTCGCCGTGCTTGTGGCTAATACGGAGCAGAGCCTCACGCAACTGACGACCCGGCAACAGGAAACGGCTGCCCGGTCGGAGCGGGTTTCACGTGAGCGAGAGGTCCTGATTCAGCAGGTCAGCGCGTTGGATGAACAGCGGCATCTTCTCACCGCACAGCGCGAAGAGGCCGGTCAACGTATCCAGGGTCTCATGGCCGAACGCCAGGCGGCGATCGAACGCATTGAGGGACTCGGTGCGCAGATCGTCGGATTGGATCGCGATATCGTCCGGCTCTCGGAAGAGGTCGCCGGAGTGGAATCGCGACTCGGCGCCCTGCAAGGCATGGTGCGCGAAGAAATGGGATACGGCAGAGAAGGCGAGGAAGAAGGAACCGCGCTGAAAACCTGCGAGGGGGTTCGGGAGGCGCTGGCGGAATGGCTGGTCATCCCGCAGGGACTGGATCGGGCCGTCGAAACCATCCTCGGCGAGCGGGTGCGGGGCTGGTTGGTCGAGGAGCCGATGGCCGCGTGCCGCGCGGTGGAATTTTTGAAAGGAAAAGAGTTGGGTCGCGGGGCCTTCATTCCCCAGCAATTGCGATGGTTGCCCGACACGTCGGCCGATGCCTCGGCCGTTTGGTGGCCGGCCATCAACGGACAGCCGGGAGTGGTGGGTCGTGCGATCGACTTGATCCGTGCCGAGGGGGACTCCGCGCCTACGCTTGGCTACCTGTTCGACGGCATTGTGATTGTGGAGTCCCTGACAGTGGCTCTGCAGCTCTGGGAGCAACATCAGTGGTCCGCTCCAATTGGTCCGACCTGCGTGACCCTATCCGGCGAGACTTTGGATGCCGCCGGCGTGATTACCGGTGGGGGAAGCAGTGGCGGCGGCGGGTTGCTCCAGCGTCGTCGTGAAGTGTTGGAGCTAGAGGCGCGCCGGACGGAGGCCGCAGAGGCGCTCGAACAGACAAGGGCTGCGCGGGACGAAGCGTCTGCCGAGTTGGTCCTTGTGCGTGAGGACGAGCAGCGCCTTGCCCGGTCTATCCGTGAGGCGGAGATGTTGGAATTGTCGCTGCAGAAAGACGATGCGGGCGTAGAACGCCAGCGCGGAGAACTGCATCGGCGGATGGATGTCTTGGGAGAAGAGCTTGAGCGGGGATTGGCCGAACAGGCTCGGCTGCAGGAGCAACTCCATTCCAGCCAAGCGCAACTTGAGCAATGGGTGTCTGAGAAGGCAGGACAGGAAACGGGTTTGCTTGAAATAAGGGAACGAGTGAGTACCATCGAGCGCGAAAGCATGGCGGTGCAGCAACGGCTGACGGAAGTTCGATTGTCCCTGGAGAGTATCCGGGGGCGGCGGGACCATGGTACGAACGATATTGCGCGGTTCACCCAACGCCTCGACGCGGCGCAGCAGCGGGCTATCGATCTGGAGGAGCAAGTCGCCGGGTTGGTCCAGGCCATTGAGACAAGCCGGGAGGAACAGACCCGGCAGGAAGCGCTGTGCCGAGAATTGGGGAGCGAGGTGGACGCAATTAAGGCGGAGTTGGTGTCGGCACAAGAAGCCCAGGCGCAGGAAATGGCGGGGTTGCATGCGGTGGAGGAGTCTCTTACCGCGGTGCGGCAAAGCTTGTCCGCCTTGCACGACCGACGGATGACAGCGGAAGTGCGCAAGGCGGAGGTGAAGGCGCATCTCTCGACGATCGAGAGCACGCTCACCGGCACCTATCAAATCGATCCGGCCTCGCTGCTTGCGCCGCCGGAGGATGAGCAGCCGGTGGCGGATGGAGAGGCACCGCCTGTTTCCGTGTCGACTCTGGAGACGCCGCAGTTGCGGGAGCAGATTCATAAAATCCGTGAGCGGTTGGAACGGATGGGTGCGATCAACTTGGCGGCGATCGATGAGCATCGCGAGTTGGAAGAGCGGTATCAGTTTTTGACGACGCAAGAGCAGGATCTGTCCACCTCGATCGCCTCGCTCAAGGAGATCATCCATCGAATCAATCGGACGACCAAGGATATGTTCGTCGGGACTTTCAACGAACTGCAGCAGAAGTTTCGGGAAGTCTTTGCGCAATTCTTTCCCGGTGGGCGCGCCGAGTTGCAGATGGTGGAGGAGCCGCTGGAGGAAGGTGTGGAGGATAATGGGGCGCGTGAGCCTGGCGTCGAGATCGTCGCGCAACCGCCGGGAAAGCGCTTGAAAAGCATTACCATGTTGTCCGGGGGAGAGAAGACGCTCACCGCGATGGCTCTTCTGATCGCGAGCTTCCTGATCCGTCCGACTCCATTCTGTATTCTGGACGAAATCGATGCGCCGTTAGACGAAGAAAATATCGGGCGGTTCACGGCGGTCTTACGCGGCCTTTCCGCGACGGCGCAGTTCCTCGTGATCACCCACAACAAGCGGACGATGGCGATGGCGGATTCCTTGTTCGGGGTGACGATGGAAGAGCCCGGCGTGTCGACGTTGATTTCCGTCAAGCTCGGCGAGCTGCAGCCGGCCTAAGAGCTGCGAGACGACGGTCGCTCCTGTGGGCGGGATAGCCCCTCGTTCCCTTGACTGGTCCCGATGAGTTTGTTATACAGTTCTGCTAACGATTATGAGTAGTACTGTGCTGTTTCATGTGACCACCATCTGATTGATGGAACCATCTCGACTATCCATCCCGCCGTCTCTTGCAGATTCACGGCAGCACGTTATGCGACTTTTGAAGAACTTGTTCAATCGCTTGTCCGATAGCCTGTTGGTCACGGTGCCGAGCCGGATCAGGGCAGCACGGGAATTCGCTTCTGCGCCCGTGCTTCGACTCGTCTCGAGTAAGCCCGCGGCTTCGGCGTCCGGCGACAGCGTGACGAAGCGGGCGCCGTCCCATTCGACCGGCCAACTCGAAGCGCTTGAAGAAGCCCTTCGAAAAAGCCAGGCCTGGTTTCTTGCGCGACAAGATACCTCTGAAGGCTACTGGGTCGCGGAGCTGGAGGCCGATACAACCCTCACGTCCGAATACTTGATGTTGCGCCACTTCATGAGTTGCGTCGATCCTGAGCGCGAGCGCAAAGCGGTCTGCTATTTGAAATCCTCGCAGCTTCCCGGCGGCGGCTGGCCCATTTACTACGGCGGGCCTCCGGATATCAGCGCGTCAGTGAAGGCCTACTTCGCGCTCAAACTATCCGGTGTGCCGGCGGACGAGCCTTGTATGGCGACTGCCAGGGCCTGCATCCTCGACAAGGGTGGTGTGGTGGCGTCCAATGTGTTCACCAAAATCGCGTTGGCGTTGTTTGGCCAATACGACTGGCGCGGCATTCCCAGCATGCCCCCGGAAATCATGCTGCTGCCAAAACGATTCTATTTCAGCATCTACGCGATTTCCTATTGGTCACGAGCCGTGCTGATTCCCCTGTTGATCATTTTCGCCAAGCGGCCGCTCTGCCGGATTTCTAGTGAGCAGGGCATCGACGAGCTGTATACGGAAGCCCCTGCGCACATCGACTACGGTACGGTGCCTCCTTTCAAGAAAGACCGGACATGGTTTACCGCACGAAACTTTTTCATCAATCTCGATGGACTCCTCAAGATCTATGACCGTTCGCCGCTTGAGTGGGTTCGGCAGAAAGCCCTCAAGGGTGCCGCTACATGGATGCTGGATCATATGAAGGGAAGCGGCGGCCTCGGCGCGATCTATCCCGCGATGGCCAATTCTGTCATGGCGCTGCATTGCCTGGGCTATCAGAATGACGATCCCCTCGTCGTGAAAGCGATGCAGGAGATCGCGGATCTCGAAGTGCACGACCGGGTGTATGTGAATGGACAGTCTGTCGATGCGATGCATTTGCAGCCTTGTCACTCCCCCATCTGGGATACCGCGTTGCTCATCAATGCGCTGTCGGAAGCCGGCATGCCCCAGGATCATCCGGCCTTGCAAAAGGCGGCGACCTGGTTGCTGTCTAAACAAACTACGACGGTCGGAGATTGGATTATTTCCTCTCCTGGTGCCGAACCGGGTGGGTGGTATTTTCAGTTTGAGAATGAACAGTTTCCGGACGTCGACGATTCAGCCGTAGTCCTCATGGCCTTAGCGAAAGTCCGGCTTCCTGATGAGGAGCGGCAACGCGCGGCGATCCGTCGAGGCTGTCGATGGGTTGTTTCCATGCAGGGTTCCGACGGAGGGTGGGGCGCCTACGACGTCGACAACAACAAGATCGTGTTCAATTACATTCCCTTTGCTGATCATCGAGCCTTGCTGGACCCCAGTACGGCCGATCTGGCCGGGCGTTGCCTCGAAATGCTCGCGACCCTCGGCTATGACTGGACCCACCCCTCGGTGGCCTCGGCGCTGGCCTTCGTGAAGGAAGATCAAGAGCAGGATGGAAGTTGGTATGGCCGGTGGGGAGTGAATTACATTTACGGCACCTGGTCGGTCCTCTCCGGGCTGCGCGCCATCGGAGAAGATGTCTCGTCTCCATACATTCGCCGAGCCGTGAATTGGGTCGAATCGAAACAGAACCCCGATGGCGGATGGGGCGAGTCCTGTCTGTCCTATGGTGATGTTTCGCAGAGCGGCCGCGGCGAGAGCACTCCGTCACAAACGGCATGGGCGCTGTTGGCCCTCATGACAGGCGGCGTGACGGACTCTTTTAGTCTGGCTCGGGGTATCCATTACCTCATCAGGAATCAGCGGAAGGATGGGTCATGGGAAGAGGTGCGCCATACCGGGACAGGATTCCCGCGCGTGTTCTATCTTCGCTACCATTGGTATTGCCAATACTTCCCTCTCTGGGCGCTGGCCATGTACCGCAATCTCAAGACTCGTGGAATGACGAGGGCAGATGAATTGCGTCAACAGGCCTATCAATCAGGACAGTTCCGGTCACCACGCTGACGGTGTGGGTCCATCCTTGCCAGCCTTTCTCACCATCTGCGATCGGGAACACCCGTGAGCGCGATCGGAGTGTTTGCCGCCACTCGTTGGGAAGTGGAAGCCGTGCGCCAGGCTTTTCCCGTCACCGAGAGGCGGCTAATTGGAACCGTTCTTTGCCTCATTGCGCGACGGCCGCACCTCGACTGGTGGATCATTCCGATGGGTGTCGGTCCTGAACGGGCCACAGCCACTGCGCGGATGGTGCTCGCAGAGCAATCGTTTGCTGCGATCTGGTCCACGGGGTTTGCCTGCGCATTGCGAGCAGCCAACATCGGCGATGTCTTGATGGGAACTCAGGCGACCATGGAGGGCGATCGGGGTAGGCACGGGGCGTCGCTGTGCGCACCGACGATGGTCTCGTGGGCGCGGCAGGCTCTGGAGAATCAGCATATTGCCGCACAGATCGGCCCGTTTGTGTCAGTCCCGCAGGTGCTTTGCCGGGCGGACGAGAAACGCGGGATGGCTGATCGCGTGGGCGCAATCGGGCTCGACATGGAGAGTGCGGCGTTGGGCTTGGCAGCATCCGAGCGGCAGATTCCTTTCGGGATCGTCCGCACCGTATCGGACCTCGTCAATGAAGATCTTCCCCTTGACTTCAATTTGTTTCTCAGGCCATCTGGATGGGCGAAGGGTGTGGCCGCCTGCCTGGCTCATCCGACGAGCCTGATTGGACTCAATCGATTACGTAGTCAAAGTCGCACGGCGGGGGCACAGCTCACCGCCGTCTATCGAGCCTGTGCCGACCTGGCCGGCTTTGAAGTGGTGGTCTAATAAAGGTTGAGGAAAGACTGTTCCCGTCCCAGAGGGACGGACGAGAGGAGGACGGTTTGGACGGCATTGCTCGTATCGGACGATACACGCTCAACCTCACGGAGCAAATGGGGCGGATGACGCTGTTCCTCCTCTCCTCGTTTGCCTGGTTGAGTCGCCCTCCTTTTCGGTTCTACCAAATCGTCAAACAACTGAATTTCATCGGCTACAAGTCCACCTTCGTCGTCGTGCTGACGGCGGTTTTTACTGGAATGGTCTTGGCGCTCCAAGGGTACTACACCCTGCGGAAGTTCGGCTCGGAAGCGGTGCTGGGTTCCGCAGTGGCGCTCAGCATCATTCGGGAGTTGGGACCCGTCCTCGCGGCGTTGATGGTCACGGCCCGAGCCGGGTCTGCCATGACGGCAGAAATCGGTATCATGCGAATTACGGAGCAGATTGATGCCCTGGACACGATGGCGATCAATCCGCTGCAATATTTGATCGGGCCGAAGCTCGTGGCCAGCTTGATCGCGGTGCCTCTGCTGGTCGCCCTCTTCGATGTGGTGGGGATCTACGGCGGGTACGTGGTCGGCGTGCAGCTGCTGAACGGCAACGAAGGTGCCTATTGGAGTTCAATCGAATCGGCGGTGGAATGGAAGGATGTGTATGGAGGCATTCTAAAATCCATCAGCTTCGGGCTCTTGATCAGCTGGGTCTGCTGCTACAAAGGCTTTCACACCAAACAGAGTGCAGAAGGGTTGGGGGCCGCTACCACAGAAGCGGTCGTCCTGTCGGCGGTCTTGATCCTGGTGTGGGACTATTTCCTGACGTCGGTGCTGCTGTGATGTCCATGCGACGTGAAGCGCGAGGAACATGGGGCAAGAGCCTGCGGGTCGAGGCACGCCTCACGGAGAAGGCATGATTAAACTGGTTGGTGTTGAAAAGACATTGGGTGGGCAGCCGGTTTTGCGAGGGGTGGACCTGACGATCCCCGAGGGGAAACTCACTACCATCATCGGGGGAAGCGGCTCGGGCAAAAGCGTGCTGTTGAAGCACATGATCGGCCTCATGCAGCCTGATCGGGGGGAGATCTGGATCGATGGGACCGACATCGCCCATCTCAAGGGAAGGGCGCTCAACGAGGTCCGCAAGAAGTTTGCCATGTTGTTTCAGAGCGCAGCGCTGTTCGATTCGATGTCGGTGTTCGACAATGTCGCCTTTCCCCTTCGAGAAAAACTTCGCTTAAGCGGGGACACTGTCACCAGACGGGTGGAGGAGAAGCTGGAACAGGTGGGGCTGAAGGGCATGGGCCATAAGTTTCCTGCTGAACTCAGCGGCGGGATGCGGAAGAGGGCCGGATTGGCCCGCGCCTTGGTGATGGAACCGGAAATCATTCTGTTCGATGAGCCGACGACGGGACTCGATCCATTGATGGCGAAGGCCATTCACGACCTCATCGTGGCAATGCAGCATCAATTCAAGTTTACCGCTGTGATGGTCAGTCACGAAATCCCCGAGATTTTCGGGATTTCCGATTATGTGGCAATGCTGAAGCATGGGCGGATTGCCGAGATGGCTCCATCGAGCGAGTTTGTGAAAACGACGGATGAGGAGATTCGGGAGTTTATCTTTGTCGGAGGCACCGTCACGGCGAAAGGGGTGCCGACCGCATCCCTCTGATTAGGAGATCGTATGGAACGTGCAAAGCTGGAATTCATGGTAGGAGTCTTCGTGCTCGTCGGCGTGGCGTGCCTGGGGTATCTGTCCATTAAATTGGGCAAGTTGGAAGTCATTGGCGGACACAACTACGCGGTCGACGCGGAGTTCACGTCGGCCTCCGGCCTGAAGCCAGGCGCGTCCGTTGAAATAGCCGGGGTTGAGGTGGGGCGGGTGAGGCAGATCGGGTTGAACAGCGACCGCGCCGTGGTCGCCTTGGCGATTCAGGACGGCGTGAAGCTCTATTCGGATACGATTGCCTCGATCAAGACACGCGGAATCATCGGTGATAAGTACCTGGCCTTGTCCGTCGGCGGAGGGGGCGATCCGCTGAAACCAGGGGACAAGATTCGTGACACCGAATCCGGACTTGATCTAGAGGAATTGGTCAGCCAGTATGTGCATGGGAAAGTGAACTAGCCTGCGCGGGAGAAGGGTCGAGCGATGGGAAATCACACACGAGGCCGGTGGCGATATAGGATCACCACTCTCAGGAGAGGTGTTGGAATGAAT
>CAZBNV010000042.1:23756-34630 GCA_964493335.1 uncultured Nitrospira sp. | reverse complement strand
GGCGGCTTTGAGGGGGAGCGCAAGACCTATCATCCGACCGGCTATATCATCGACAAGCAGTCGAATGCCGTCTGGGGTATGCAATTCATCTGGCCGATCAAGGCCGACTATCGGATTCTTTACGTGGGCGAGGCCTATGAGCAGACCATCATCGGCCGGATCCAGCGCGATTACGTCTGGTTGATGGCGCGAACCCCGCAGGTCTCTGAGGCTGACTACCAGCGGTTTCTGCAGTTCATCGCGACGGAAGGCTACGATGTCTCCAAAGTCCTGAGGGTGCCACAACGGTGGAACTAATATGACGACTTCTTTTCTGGCCTCTATCGGGGGCAGACTCGATCCGCTAGGTCAAGGAATCCATCCGCTGGGTTCGTGCGTAGAAGAGTGAGAGGAGAGGAGGGTTCTAGGGTGCAACCGGTCGTCGAACGATTCAAACAAACCTATGGACAGTTAGATGCACAGTCCCTGGGTTTGTTGAGCGAGCTGTACAGCGACGACGTGGAGTTTCAAGATCCCTTTCATCAGATCGCAGGACTTCCCGCTCTCAGACAATACTTCGCGGACCTCTATGCGCAGGTGGAGTCCTGCTCGTTCAAGTTCGAGGAGGATGTCACGCAAGGCAATGACTCGGTGCTGATGTGGACCATGTTCCTGAAACACCCACGATTGAATGGGGGGGTGGTGGTGACGGTTCCCGGTTCGACGCATATTCGTTTTCGGGACAAGGTGTCCTACCACCGGGACTATTTCGATGCCGGTGCGATGTTGTACGAGCAGCTTCCTCTGATTGGAGCTGTGATCAGGATTATCAAGGGTCGAGTCTGAGCCATGGGTCGAATGCGCGTCACAGGGCGACGGGTGTGGGTGACCGGTGCCTCGTCCGGCATTGGTCGAGCGGTCACGATGGAACTTGTTCGTCGAGGTGCCACTGTCATCGCTTCTGCGCGGAACGAGCCGGCACTCAGCCAGCTGGCCCTTGAGTGTGGTGGCGATCGCGTCCTGGCGCTTCCGTTCGATGTGACCGACCGCCCGGCTCACCAGCGAGCCGCGGATGAGATCCACTGGCGCTTGGGTGGGCTCGACATGGCGTTCTTCAACGCCGGTACCTGCGAGTATGTCGAGGTCAAGAAGTTCGACAGCGCCCTGTTCGAACGGACGATACACGCCAACTTTCTGAGCATGGTGTATGGCATTGAGGCCGTGCTGCCGTTGCTCCGACAGTCGCCGGCACCGCAGCTGGTTGGCATGAGCAGCACAGTGGCCTATGGCGGATTGCCGCGGTCCGAAGCCTATGGAGCCTCGAAGGCGGCGATCAAGAATCTGTTCGAGTCACTGCAAATCGATCTCCTGCACGAGGGGATCAGCGTGTCGGTGGTGTGCCCGGGTTTTGTCCGTACGCTGCTCACCGACCGGAACGACTTTCCCATGCCCTTCAGAATCGAAGCTGACGCCGCTGCCAAACGAATCGTCGACGGGATCGAAACCAAGAAGCCTGAGATTCATTTCCACAGGCGATTGAGCCTGCTCTTCAAACTGCTGACGTTGCTTCCGAGCCGATTATACATCCGTCTGTGCGCGAAGATGGTGGCGCAACTATGAAGCTGGCCATCGTGGGAACCGGAATTGCGGGCATGACGGCGGCTCACCTGCTGCATCAGGATCACGACCTCACCGTCTTCGAGGCAGGTGCCTATATCGGCGGCCATACCAACACGGTTGAAGTGGAACAGCAGGGAAGGTCCTATGCAGTCGATACAGGATTCATCGTATTCAATGACTGGACCTATCCGAACTTCATCGCCCTGCTTGATCGCCTGGGGGTTGCCTCGCAGCCGAGCGATATGAGTTTCAGTGTCCGTTGCGAACAGACTGGTCTGGAGTACAACGGCACCTCGTTGAACAGCCTATTCGCCCAGCGGCGGAATCTGCTGCGGCCGTCGTTCTATCGCATGATCCGCGACATTCTCCGCTTCAACCGGGACTCACTCGAACTCCTGGATGAGCCTGGTCCCGGTCCCTCTCTGGGAACCTATTTGGAGCAGAACCGCTACTCCCAACCCTTTATCAGGAACTATATCGTTCCCATGGGAGGGGCGATTTGGTCGGCCGGTCACGCCACAATGCGGGAGTTTCCGGCGCGGTATCTCGTCCAATTTTTTAAGAACCACGGCATGCTGTCGGTCGATGCACGGCCTACCTGGCGCGTCATCACCGGTGGATCGCAACGCTATGTTGAACAGCTGGTGCGTCCCTTCCGCGATCGCATCCGGCTCCAATCGCCGGTGGAATCGATCAGTCGCTATCCGGATCGGGTCGAAGTGCGGGCGCGCGACCAGCGCGGAGCCTATCAGACGGAACGTTTCGACGGAGTGGTCCTCGCCTGCCATAGCGATCAGGCGCTGGCGTTGCTGGCGGATCCGTCCCCCTTGGAGAAGGAGATTCTTGGCGCAATCCGTTATCAACCGAACGAGGCAGTCCTGCATACGGATCGATCGCTCCTGCCGAGGCGTCGCCTCGCCTGGGCCGCCTGGAACTATCACCTGTTACCGACGCAGCCGGATCACGCCTTGGTGACCTATCACATGAATCAGCTCCAAGGATTGGCGGCACCCTGCGAGTTTTGCGTCACGCTGAACCATACGGGCGCGATCGATCCCGCGACGATCCTCAAACGAATGACCTATCACCATCCTCTATATACCCCCGGGGCGATTGCCGCACAGCAGCGGCATGGGGAGATCAACGGGAGTACCCGTACCTATTACTGCGGGGCCTATTGGGGGTTCGGGTTTCACGAAGACGGCGTCAAGAGCGCCATGGCGGCCTGCCGCCAGCTAAGGAGGGCGTAGGGCATGAAGAGCTGCGTCTACGAGGGGACAGTGAGGCACCGCCGCAGCGCGCCGGTCCATCATGCGTTCCAGTATTCGATCTTCATGATGTACCTGGATCTGGCCGAGTTACCGGTCCTGTTCCGCAAGCGGTGGCTCTGGTCCGCCCGGAGACCCAATGTGGCCTGGTTCAGCCAGAACGACCACCTGGGAGATCCGCAGATCACGCTGGACCACAACGTGCGCGACCTTGTCGAGGCGAAGACCGGTCACCGCCCGGCCGGTCCGATCCGCCTGCTGACGCATTTGCGTTACTTCGGGTATGGCTTCAATCCGGTCAGCTTCTATTTCTGTTTCGACTCTACCGACAGCCTGGTTGAAACCATCGTGGCCGAAGTCACGAATACGCCCTGGGGTGAACAACACTGTTATGTCTTGGGGAAGTCGCTGGACGAGGGCATCGGCCGCCGCCACCGCTATCGATTCGGCAAGCAGTTCCATGTCTCACCGTTCATGGACATGAATGTGGATTACGATTGGCGGTTCAGCACCCCTGGCGGCAGGTTAGCGGTGCATATGGAGAACCTGCGCGGAGGGGAACGCTTCTTCGATGCCACAATGGTCATGCGCCGGGAGGAGATCACCGGGGCCTCACTCGCACGCGTCCTGGTGCGGTATCCGCTGATGACCATGCGGGTCATCGGAGCTATCCATTGGCAAGCGTTGCGTTTGTGGCTGAAGCGCTGTCCGTTTATTCCCCATCCCAAAACGCCTAGGCACTCCGTTGATGCAAGGAGGATATCCGGATGAATGACCTCGTGCCGACCGAATGCTCTCCCAGGCTGGACCAGAGTCCATTGAACGCCGGGACGTCCGAGGTGTCCCCTGGCCTGCTAGTCGCGATCGCCCGACGTCTGGTGTTCGCCCGGCTGCGTCAGATCACCCATGGAACCATGACGGTGATTGAAGGTCAGAGGAATACGATGTTCGGTGACTCCTCGTCATCATCTGCACTCCGGCCGACGATTACCATCCGGGATTCAGGCTGTTATCTGGACATAGTATGGAGCGGGACGGTCGGAGCGGGGGAGAGTTATGCGCGTGGTGCTTGGCAATGCGATGATCTCACGTCACTCATCCGATTGTTTGTCCTGAACCGCCACCTTATCGACGGCATGGAGCGGGGACTCGCGCGCCTTTCCGCTCCCTTGTTCAAAGCCGCTCATCGGCTTCACCGGAATACCAAAACAGGGAGCCGTCAGAACATCGCCGCCCATTACGATCTCAGCAACGAGTTCTTCTCTCTGATGCTGGATCGGACCATGATGTACTCTTGTGCCTATTTCCAGCGGCCCGATAGCACGCTGGAGGAGGCATCGCGCTCCAAGATCGACTTGATCTGCCGCAAGCTCCACCTTTCCAAGGGTGATCACCTCCTGGAAATTGGATCCGGGTGGGGCGGCTTGGCCTGCCATGCCGCTGCGACCTACGGCTGTCATGTGACCACGACGACGATTTCCCGCGCGCAGTACGATATGGCTGTGAGTCGGGTTGGTGAGGCCGGCCTGTCTGATCGCGTGCGAGTGCTGCTTACGGACTATCGAGACTTGCCCGCGCTCGGCACGAAGTTCGACAAATTGGTGTCGGTCGAGATGATCGAGGCCGTGGGGCATGAATATTACATGACCTTCTTCGAGGTCTGCAGTCGATTACTCAAGCCTGACGGACTGATGCTGGTCCAAGCGATCACCATCGACGAGCGGTATTACGAACGGGCGAAACGGTCGGTCGATTTTATCCAGCGCTACATTTTCCCCGGCAGTTGCATTCCCTCGGTGAACACTTTGTGTCAAGCCATGGCGAAGGCCTCGGATTTTAGTCTGTTGCATCTTCAGGACATCGGCGCCCACTATCCGCCCACCTTGCGGAGTTGGCGCGACAACATCCGGCGCAACCTGGCGCACGTGCGGCAACTTGGAATTCGTCCTGAGTTTCTCCGGCTCTGGGATTTCTACCTGTCCTACTGCGAAGGTGGGTTCTTGGAGCGGTCTATCTCGACGGCCCATCTGTTGTTCGCCAAATCCGGATGGCGCCAGGATGTGGTGGGAGGATGAAGCGCCCCATCATCGCGGCCCGGCGTGGTTCTGGTTGGGCTGTGGGCAGTGATGCTGCCGGTGTTTGTGAGCCTGGCGACAACCATCGCGGGACGCCGGTGAGTCCAGCGGAGCATGCGTGAATGACGGATTTCATCTGAACGGCGACCCGTGTAGAATCAGCCCCCATTGTGGAGGCACCCTCCAAGCCGCGGTGGTTTGAAGGAGTCAGGCCTCCACCGGAGCCAAGTCGCATCATGTTGCCAGACGACCTTATCGCTGCGTTTCACAAGACCCAGTCGTTCAAGTGGGATCCCCAGGGCGGGTTCAAACTCGCCTCGGGACTGACCAGTCCGTTTTACGTGGATTGCCGGACCTTGATGGCGTTTCCGCATGCTCGCCGCTTGGTCGCGCAATTGGCCTATGAGGAGACCAGGGATCTTGACGTCGATTGTCTGGGGGGGTTGGAGATCGGGGCGATCTCCATTGCCACCAGCATCTCGGACTTTGCGTATTCGACCACACCCCGTCGAGAGTGGCGTACATTTTTTGTGCGCAAGCAGGCAAAAGATCATGGTCTGAGCCGGCTTGTCGAGGGAGTCGTCACGGCTGGAGATCGCGCCTTGATTGTGGATGACGTCTTGACCAGCGGCGGCTCGGTACTGAAAGCTATCGTGGCGGCCCGTGAAGCTGGTCTGCAAGTGCGAGATGTGCTGGTGATCGTCGATCGCAAGGAGCAGGATGGACGAGCGCGTATCGAGCAGGAGCAGGTGCGCGTGCGAAGTCTCTTGACCATAGACGATCTTATGAAGGGCACCAGCTGATTATCTCAATGATGCTTCGAGGCTCGTGCGACTCATGCTCACTGATAGCTGGCGGGTGAGACGGTCGTCTCCTGTCCCGACCGGGCTCTTACTTGCACTGGAAGTGAATCCCCCAGCGCCGCTCTTCCACCACATCGCTCGATCCTGCGACAGGACTGGCCTGACGTAATCGACCCTTCGTTTCCCCTTCACGGACAGTCGTGTACCCCCCCGGGCATTTCTGCTCCATGAGGCGCGTCGCTTCTTTTCTGAACGACGAGAGCAGGTTGCCCTGCTCGGCTCGATAGGGGTAGACCACCACACCTCCGTTATCGAAGTCTTTCACCAGGATCGCTCCCTCCCCGCAGCCCCAGACCGCCAGCAACATCACAAGGAAACTGCCTCTTGACCGCCTTTTCATAGGACTCCTATCATAGAGTGTTCGCCGCAGAATCTTCTGCTATGAACAAAGGAGAGGTGACCATGAGATACCTGACCCTTGTCGCATGCGGCACAATCCTGTGCGGGCTGTGTATTGTTGGGGCGCAGGAGACCTTCGCGCATCATTCGTATGTGTTGAGCGTGCAACAGTTGCGAGCCGGTTTGGTCAAGGCGCCGTCGACGAGCGCCAAAGGCTTCGTACTGATCGATGTGCGGTCCCCGGAGGAACATGCCTCCGGCATGATTCCGGGCACCGACTTGAACATCGACTTTCGTGAGCTGAAGGCGCGGCACCGAGAGCTTGGCGCGAAGTTGGATGACCATATTGTGGTGTATTGCCAGTCTGGGCACCGCAGCAACATTGCCGCAGAGACGCTGGCCGATCTTGGCTATACGCATGTATACAATGTCGTGGGAAGCATGAATGCCTGGACTGAAGCCGGGTTTCCTGTCGCATCTGCTCGCTAGGTCCGGAGTGGTCATCGGCTGCGGGTTGAGGCTGGGGTGGACGGGGGCGATACGTTTCGCGCTCCGGTTCGTGGGCTGATGCCGATGACGGCTGGAAGGCCGATGTGTACGCCCATGTCACCCTCCAGGAGGGGACGCCACTGGGCCTGGCCTGTGATATCCAGTGCGGCATGGAGCAGGTCTGGACTCGCGATGACATCAGAGGAGGAGCCGCCGTCCATGGCCATCGCCTGCTGAATCGAGGGTATGTGCTGGTGCAGGCAGTCGGCGAGGTCATGGAGTGAGACGACCTCGACGGTCTTAATCACAAGGATGGATCCGGTGCTGTCTTCCGCCACGACCGTTTGGTAGGCGCGTTTCCCGCTGTTCCGTACGCGCAGCTTGCCGGACCGGTCGAACAACATCAGTGACTGCGCCGCCTCCCGATAGCTGGGGGCCTCTTCTGTAAATCCCTCGAAGGCGAGATCCAATACTCGGGCTTTCCGGAGCTTGTTGTCGGTTGGTTCGGCTGCGAACAGCCCTTGCCATGAATGATGCTTCTTGCCGCCGAGTGAACGTCCCCCTTTGAGTAGCAATCCCAAGTAGGAATAGTCCTCCCGAAACAATCCCGCATTGAAGACCACGTAGGCATCGGTGCGTTGCTGCCACCCGTGAATCGAGAGGGGGGTGTGGAGTCCTTCATCACGAAAGTGATAGATCGAGAATCGAAAGCGTTCCGGGTCAACCTGAAGGATGAGCATGGCCGGGACCTGAGGGCAGGTGTTCGCCGGGTTCCACAGCGCCACCTGGATCCCAGCAGTCAACCGCTCCCAGGATACCTCGCTCGCAGCCGCGGATCCTATCTGAGGAAATCCACCGATACCAAGGGTGATCAAGCAAGCGCAGAGACTTGTGAGGCGCTGCGCGAGTCGTGATGGTTGTGGATGGTTGGCGAGCATCAACACCTGATCCCTTCATCGATTCGACACGTGAGGTGCAGCGGACGCTCTGCGGGTCCTCAGTATAAAAAAGGATGCGCACAGGGGTCAATTCCGACGGGAATATCCTGTCGGCGAGTCCATGCGCCGCCTCACGAGGCCTGCGCGGATCGTGGAACGGAGCCGGATGGAGAGGACGGCTGTCGGGAGAGTCCGGTTCCCGGCGAGGATGAATCGAGCAATGCGCGCACGGTGCGCAGCAATAGGTCCGGTGTGAAGGGTTTCTGTAGAAACGTGGTTCGATGCGGATCCATCCCTCTATTCACAGAGATATCGTCCAGATAGCCGGACATGAAGAGCACCCGCAGATTGGGCTTGATGACAGAAAGATGTTGCGCCAGCTCGCGGCCATTCATGCCCGGCATGACTACGTCGGTCAGGAGCAGATCCACATGACACGTATGTTGCGTGGCGGTGAGACAGGCTTCGACGCCGTTTCTGGCTTCGAGGACCTGATAGCCGGTTTTGGCGAGCTCGTTTCGGACTAGATCACGGACATTGTTATCGTCTTCGACGAGGAGAATCGTTTCCGATCCTTGGCGGAGGTTCCCTGATAATTCTGCGGTATTCTCCGTCACGGCTTGTGGATTGGCGCGTGGAAAGTACAGATCGAAGGTGGTGCCATGTCCGACCTGACTCCACACGTCGATACCGCCTCCGCAGCTCGTGACGATCCCGAATACGGTCGACAGCCCCAGTCCGGTGCCCTTGTGCTCTTCCTTCGTGGTAAAGAACGGTTCGAACAAGTGCGACAGGACGTCTGCATCCATTCCGCATCCGGTGTCGGTCACGGTCAATTTGACATACTGTCCGAGCGGCAAGGGTTGGAGGTGGTGCATGGGCGTGCGTGTGAGTTCAGTTTGTGATGTTTCGATCGCCAAAAGCCCGCCGTTGGGCATGGCGTCACGGGCATTCACGACCAGGTTCATGATGACTTGCTCGAGTTGCCCGGCATCCCCCTTCACATGGCCGTCGTGCGGATCAGGACGGATGACCAGTTGAATGTCTTCGCCGATGAGGCGCCGGAGCATACTGTCTATATTGCCGACGACCGCATTCAGCGGGAAAACTTTCGGTTCTAAGATCTGTTTCCGGCTGAAGGCCATGAGTTGCCGAGTCAAGGTCGCGGCTCGCTCTCCGGCTTTCTGCATCTCTTCGATTTTGGCGCGAATCGGATTGCTCGGGGCGAGTTCTCCCAGGAGGACGTGGCTATGGCCCATGATCACCGTCAGCAGATTGTTGAAATCATGCGCGAGCCCTCCGGCGAGACGACCGACGGCTTCCATTTTTTGAGCCTGCCGAAATTGCTTTTCGCTCACGCGGAGGGCATCTTCTGCCCGTCTGCGCTCGAGTCTTTCGTCGAGATCCCGCAGTGTTCGCTTGATGGACGGCACCAGACGCCCCAGGCGTTGCTTGAATATATAGTCGGTGGCCCCTTGCTGCATCAAATCGATGGCGAAGTCTTCGCCCTGCTGGCTTGAGACGAACAGGAACGGCATGTCGGGGTGCAGCGTGCGGGTCAGGGCGAGCGCGGCGGCTCCGTCGAATCCCGGGACTGAGGTGTCGGCAAGAATGAAGCGGCTCCCGTCTTGCCGTAGGGCGGCGAGAAACTCTTCGCGTGTCTGCGTGCGCTTCGGTTGACAGAGAATGCCGGCATCTCGCAAGGTGGTGGAGATCAGCTCCGCGTCGGCGGGATTACTTTCGAGATGGATGAATCGCAGGGGCTCAGTCATGAAGTCTATCGGAATGAAAGTGCCTGAAGAAGGGGTTACGTAGCTCGGCCGGTCGAACGGCTGGCCCCTTCAGGAGGCGGTTCGTTGATCATTCCCCAGAACACACCGAGCTCTTTGACGGCCTTGAGAAACTGGTGGAATTCCACCGGTTTCACCACATAGGCATTGGCCCCGAGGGCATAACTTTCGACGAGGTCCCGCTCTTCACGGGATGATGTCAGCATGACCACCGGGATAGGTCTTAAGGCGGCATCGCCCTTAATGGTGCGCAGCACTTCGAGTCCATCGACTTTCGGCATCTTCAAATCGAGAAGGACAACGGCCGGGTTTCCCTGGAGGCGAGCTTTAAAGTGCCCACGGCAATACAGATAATCGAGCACTTCGGCGCCGTCGTGACAGAGGATGACCTTGTCCGCCAGGTGATGCTCTTCCATGGCCGCCAGAGCCAGTTCAGCATCCCGCGGATTGTCTTCGGCCAGTAGAATAGGTTTGGAGGTGGTCATGCTGTCGGCCTTGTCATGGGGAGACTGACGAAAAACGTGGCGCCTTCGCCGAGCGTGCCCTCTGCCCAGGTTTTCCCGCCGTGGCGGTGAATAATGCGGCGAACATTAGCGAGCCCGATGCCGGTGCCATCGAATTCATCCGCTCGATGGAGTCGCTGAAAGACGCCGAACAGTTTATTAGCATACCGCATGTCAAATCCTACCCCGTTATCGCGTACAAACACCACTGCTTCTTCCTCGCTACTCTGTCGACTTCCGATCTCGATGGTGGCCTGAGGTCGGGTGCCGGTGAACTTGATGGCGTTGCCGACAAGATTGGCAAACACCTGCCGTAACATCGCCGCGTCTCCGATGACCTCAGGGAGTTGAGCGATTGTCCACGAGATCGTCCGATCTTGCAAGTCATGTCGGAGATCGTGCAGCACGGAGGTAATCAATTGGTTGAGATTGACCGTTCCGTGCAACATTTCCTGCCGGCCCATGCGGGAAAAGACCAGCAGATCGTCGATCAGTTGCCCCATCCGGGTGGCTGATTCAGAAATCGTCTGCAGGTAGCGCTTGGCCTTGTCGTCCAACGAGACGGTTGCGGCCTTGGCCAAGAGCGAGGCATAGCCGTCAATATGGCGCAGCGGGGCGCGCAAATCATGCGACACGGAGTAGCTGAAGGCTTCTAATTCTTTGTTAGCCGCTTCCAAGAGTTCGCCGCGCCGGTGGAGTTCGTCGGCGACTCGCCGCCGTTCGGTCACGTCATGGCGGATCAAGTAGTAGACGGCGGCCAGCAGCACGAATAGCAAGAGGGCGCCGATGGTCAGGAGGATAATGCTGGACCGGGTGGTCGTTGTGGATTCGACGACGCGCTGCGCGAGGGCCCTCGTTTCATCCTGCTCCATTTGTATTTGCAGATGTCGGGCGGAATCGAGTTCAGTCTTGGCGACCCCGGCCAAGGCCATCGCTCGCACCGATTCGAACCCCGTCTCGTTACGTCGTTCGATGGCCGCACGTTCCTTTTGGAGTTGCTGCGCGATGAG
>CAZBNV010000042.1:0-23656 GCA_964493335.1 uncultured Nitrospira sp. | reverse complement strand
AGGATGCCGGTAAACACGAGTCCGAACCCAGCTAGCACGCGATGTTCAATCGATCGGTTTTGAAATGTGTGCACCAACGGGGCGAGGAACGGCATTCGTGCCAGAATGCGCTCGCCCCAAGGAGTGAGGGGAAGCGAGGATTCGCCGAGGGGGTCGGCGGCCGGCTGGTTGTTTGGTTCGTTCATACCCATGCGAGATCCGGGCAGGGTCAATTGCTGGAGCGTAGGTGTTCGTCAACTGTAGCGTGGGGCGCTGGTGACTGCAAACCGTATTCTAACAGAGGGTATTGATATGCGAAGGGATTTGAATGAAATGGCGCAGTGGAACGGAGCCGCTTCCTATCCTCCGAACGGCATGACGGGCGGAGGGATGGAGGCCGAAGGGGCAACGAAATTGGAGAACATGAGCGTGGCAGCCACGGCCCAATCGAGGAATGGTTGTGGATAGATACCGATCACGAGCGTCCCGGCGAGTCCAACATAGATCACCGCCCGCAGGGGACCGGTGGTTTTGATGGGAGATGCATCGAGCGGCTCGCTGATGTACATCTTTTTGACGACAATCAAATAGTAGTACATCGAAATGACGATGTTGATGAGCCCGACCGTGATCAGAGTGTAGAGGCCTTCTTTGATGGCCGCGACGAAAATATAGAGCTTCCCGATGAACCCGGCGAGCGGAGGCACTCCCGCCAAAGACAATAGGAATAGCAGCATGGCAAAGGCTAGAAACGGTGAGCGCCGATTGAGTCCGCTGTAATCCTCGATTTCGTCGCTTCCCACCGCATTGCTGATGGCCATAATTACCGCAAAGGCGCCGAGGTTCGCGAAAAGATAGGTCAGCAGATAGAACAAAATGGAGTCGGTCCCCATTTTGGTTCCGGCGGCCAAGCCGATCAACACATTGCCGACTTGCGCGATACCGGAATAGGCCAAGAGCCGCTTAATGTTTCGCTGGCTAATGGCCACGATATTGCCGTACGTCATGGAGAGAATGGAGGCCGCGACGATGAGCAACGTCCAGGCTGGTTTGAAGGTCGCCAACGCCACCAAGAACAAACGCAGCAGAATTGCGAAGGCTGCCACTTTGGGGGCGATCGACAAAAAGGCGGTCACCGGGGTGGGGGCACCCTGATAGGTATCGGGAATCCATGAATGGAACGGAACGGCGCCGATTTTGAACCCCAAGGCCGCAAAAATGAGGAGGAAGCCGATGACCAGTCCGGTAGTCGGAGACGCCCCGCTCATCTCCGAAAAGACTAGCTTGCCTGTTTCACCGAAGACCAGGCTGATCCCATAGGCCAGCAGTCCTGCCGCAAAGACGCCCAGAATAAAAAATTTGAGCCCTGCTTCGTTGGAAGCCATATCGTTACGCAGATAGGACACCAGCACATAGAAGCCAAAGGTCGCGAATTCAAGAGTGACAAAGAGAGACAAGAGGTCGTTTGCGGAGGCCATGAACATCATGCCCAACGCCGACATGGCGACGAGGAAGTAGTATTCGCCACGGAAGAAGGAAAATCGGTGCACGTAGTCGATCGACAGAAGTATCACCAAGATCGTCGCCAGCAGAATAAGCACCTTGAAGAAGATGGCCAAACGATCCAAGACGAACATTTTGCCGAACAGGGTGCCGGTCATGCCGGTGACGTCAAACCAGGCCAGGCAGGCCAGTGTGATGAGAAGCCCCAGAATGGTGAGGTAGGCCAGCTGCTCCTGCACGATCCGTTTAAAAGAAAAATCGGCGATGAGGACCACGCAGAGCCATGCGGTGAGAAACAGCTCTGGGAGCAGGAGTAAAAGGTCGCTGGCTGAAAGAGTCAGGGAAAACGTCATCGCGGGGTTACCTTCGCAATGGCCTCAGTGGACGTGGAGAGGGGCACAGTGGGTGAGGCCGAACGTGGACTGTTCATGGGATGCTCCGCGACCGGGACGACCTTGGTAATACGGGCGATCAACGGATCGACCCCTGACCGGACGACTGAGTAGAGATGGCCCGGGAAAATTCCGAAGCTGATGCTGACGGTGATCATGATCAGGAGGGGCATGCGGTCGATGACGGTCACGGCATCGTGCGAGTGGCTGTATTTCTCCGCCATCGATCCATAAAACAGCCCGCGCATCATCTTGAACAGGTAGGCCATCGTCAGCACGATACCTAGGACGGCGACGACGACTTGGAACGGATACTTGTTCCAGCTACCGACGATGATCATGACTTCGGCAATAAAGTTCACGGTGCCGGGCATCCCGATCGAGGCCATGCAGCCGATGACAAACGCCGCGGAGATGAAGGGCATTCGGTTAGAGAGGCCTCCCAGCGAAGGAATATCCCGGGTATGTGTTTGGTCGTACACCCACCCTGCCATCGCGAACAACATCCCAGTGGCCATGGCGTGAGCGAACATGTAGATGACGGCTCCGCTGAGGCTGATGTAGTCGAGCGCAGCCATGCCGAGGAACACATAGCCCATGTGGCTGGAACTGGAATACCCGATCACATATTTGGTGTCTTTCGCGTAATAAGCGACCAATCCCCCATAGATGATGCTGAAGATGCAGAGGACGGCCGCGATCGGCATGAGTTCGCGCGTCGTTTCAGGAAGAATTTCAAACGCAACCCGAATGATCGAGAAATGTCCCAACTTCATCAACACGCCGGCGTGCAACATGCTAGTCGCCGCCGGTGCGGCCGCATGACCGACCGGGGACCAGGAATGCAATGGCCAGATCGGGGCGATCGACGCAAACCCGAAGAAGATCAACAGCCAGATAATTGTTGCTAGCGGACCGGAGAAATGAGCCTGTTCCCGAAGGATCAAAATATCGAAGGTGTTGAGGCCTGAGAATTTGTAGATCAGTAGAATGCCCATCAACGCTGCGACGGCAAAGGCTGAGAGAAACAGGACCAACTTCATGGCCGCGTATTCTTTGCTGTTTGCGCCGAAATTGAAGATGAATCCGACCGAGTCTCGCAGTTTCAGACCCGCGGGGTCCGTCATCTCGAGGTACTTCTTGGTGTGGCTGCCCCACATACCGAGCAGGAGATACATGGGGATGACCGACATTTCGTAAAAGAAATACAGGAAGAAGAGATCCAGCGACATGAAGACGCCGATCGTCGCGGCGGCCAGAATCAAGATCCAGATATAGAACTCTTTTATCCGATCCTTGATGTGCCACGAGACGAATATGCCGGCGAAGAGCAAAATGGACGAGGCCAGCACCAGCGGTGTGCCGATTCCGTCCACGCCCAGATGGAGCGAAATTCCCAGCTGACGAGACCATTCAATTCGCTGAAGAAACTGAAAGCCGCCTTTCAGCGGATCGTACGCGTAAAAGAGATACATCGACGCGATCAGGGACACAAAAGCGGAACCGGCCGCAATGCCTCGCACTAGTGAGAGTTGCCGGTTGGAGACGAAGATCAAGGCCAAGGCCCCGACAAACGGAGCAAATAAAATGATGAGCAGTGTGTATTCAGCCATGGTCTTCTTATTTCGGCGGCACGTGGACGACGCTGTCTACTGAGGCCACTTTTGCACGATCCAGCCGGTCGACGAGGGCCTGAATCGATCCGTTCATCATGCGCAGGAAGGGCGACGGGTACAGACCGATCCACAAGATCATAATCGACAGCGACAGCGCAATGGTGATCTCGCGCATCTGCAAATCTTTGACCGCTGCTGAGACGTTTTTGGTCAGTGGGCCGAGCATCGCGCGTTCGTAGTACCAGAGAAAATAGGCGGCTCCGAAGATCACGCCGAGGACGGCGACGGCGCCATACCACCATTTGGCTTTAAACGCGCCAAGGAGGATCAGGAATTCTCCGACGAATCCGTTCGTGCCGGGTAATCCGATGGAGGCCATGCCGATCAATAGGAGAAAGGTGGCTAAGAGCGGAACTTGTTTCGCAAATCCTCCAAAGGCGGACAAGTGAGAACTCTGTTGCCTGGTCGATAGGAAACCCGCCATGAAAAACAACCCGGCGGTGCTGAATCCAAGGTTGATCATGGTCAACAGGCTGCCCTGCAAGCCTTGAAAGTTCAGGGCAAACAGCCCCACCACGACAAAGCCTAAGTGACTGATGCTGCTGAAGGCGAGGAGACGCTTGAAGTCCGATTGGACGAGCGCCACGACCGCTCCATAGAGAATCGCCGTGAGGGCCAGCACCATCACGATGGCGACCACGCCCTCGCTTTTTGAGGCATCTGGAACCAGCGGGAAGGTAAAGCGAAGGAATCCATAGGTGCCCAATTTCATGCCTGCCAGCATGACGGCCATCCCGATGGGGCCTTCGACCAGGGCATCGGGGAGCCAAGTGTGAAACGGGAACACCGGTGCTTTGAAGGCGAATCCCATGAACATGAGCCAGAAAATCAAAATCTGCTGTGAGAGTGGAATAGGGACAGACAGTAATTGCAGCAGGTCGAACGAATAGACTTCGTCAAGGTGATGGGTTACGGCCCACTGGTGATAATTGATATCGAGCAATGCAATACCTACCAGCATGAACACGCTTCCGAGGAGCGTGTAGAGCACATACTTGAGTGCCGCGTAATGCCGTTCCGGTCCGCCGCCCCACAATTTGATCAAGAAGTAACTGGGTATGAGCATGAGCTCCCAGAAGACGAAGAACAGAATCAAGTCAATGGAGACAAAGATGCCGATCGTAGTGGTCTCCAGTGCCAGGAGTGCCATGAAGTAGAGGCGGAGCTGGTTGCGCACCGTATCCCAGGAATAGATCACGACCAGCACGGTCAGGAAGGCCGTCAGGCCGACAAAGAGCACACTGATGCCATCGACCGCCAAGTGATACCCGATGCCGAGCGCCGGCATCCACCGGGCATGTTCGGCAAACTGCATCGCCGCAGAATCCGGCACGAAGCGCAACAACACGAGACTCGCAAGTGCGAGTTCTACCAAGGCGATGCCCAAGGCAGTCGTTTTGACGAGATCTTCATCTTCGATCAACCAGAGGAGGGCTGCCCCAACCAAGGGAAGGAAGATCAGGTACGAGAGAATGGGGAAACTAAAACTAAACTCTTCAAGCATCGTGTGTCCAAAAACTCCACTGCGTCAGCGTGACGAATAGCCGGTGGAACCGGTTCCGGTCCAAATGAGAAAAACAATATGCACGAGAATAAATAGTCCCGCCACAATAATGGCCGCATACTGATGCACCATACCGGTTTGGAGCCGCCGCCATGAGCGAGCCAGTTGGTGATTGGCATAGCCGATAATATTCAAGAATGCGTAAACAACGTGTTTTTCGGTCCAGGTAATGGCGGCCGAGCTGGCGTCAGTTCCACGGTCTACCGACCGAACAAGGCCGTCGATGATGGTTCGATCGAACCAATCGCAGAGTTGCCCCAATCGCTTCGTCGGTTCCACAAACAGGGTGTCGTAGAGCTCATCGACATAGTACTTGTTGAGCAGGGTCGTATACACGCCGGGCATTCGGCTGGCCAGCGCATCCGCCGCAGTGGATTGGCCGCTATAAAAATAATGGGCGAGTCCCCAGCCAAGCAGTGCGATGACGGTGGCGGTGCCCATTAGGCCGAACATCACGACAGGTGCGGTGGCATGCTCCTCACCGGCCACTCCTGCGACCGAATGAAGGAAATGATGGAACCAGCCGTTTTCGGGCGGGACGCCTGGAAAACCGCCGATGATGGACAGCGTGGCTAAGACCACCAAGGGGCCGATCATCACCATTGGGGATTCATGGACATGCTCAGCGGTGTGATGATCCAGCCGCGAGGTTCCATAAAATGTGAGGTACGTCAGGCGGAACATATAAAAGGATGTCAAAAAAGCGCCGGCCGCGGCCATGCCATAGAGGAGATAGTGCTGGTGAACGAAGGCATGGCCCATAATTTCATCTTTACTCCAGAATCCCGCCAGGGGCGGGATTCCTGCGATCGCAATCGTGCCGATCAGAAAGAGCATGTGGGTCCAAGGAATCTTCGACTTCAACGCGCCCATCTTGCGGATATCCTGCTCGCCGGATAGTGCATGGATGACAGAGCCGGCGGACAGAAAGAGAAGAGCCTTGAAAAAGGCGTGGGTCATGAGATGGAACACCGCGGCTGTATAGGCGCCGAGTCCGCATCCCAGGAACATATAGCCGAGTTGGCTAACCGTGGAATAGGCCAAGACACGCTTGATGTCGGTTTGGACCAGCCCGATCGTCGCTGCGAAGAGCGCCGTGAGTCCACCGATCCAGGCTACGGTTGTCATCGCGACTGGTGACAGATCGAAGATGGCGTGATTGCGGACAATCATATAGACGCCGGCCGTGACCATGGTGGCGGCATGAATAAGAGCGCTGACTGGGGTTGGGCCTTCCATGGCATCGGGTAGCCAGGTATAGAGCGGGAGTTGAGCCGATTTTCCAACGGCGCCGATCAAGAGGCAGAGCGCAATAGCTGTGGCCATTTCAGGTGACAGTTGAGCGGCATTTTGCATGACCTGGGTATAGTCGAGTGTCCGAAAGTTGACGAACACGAGGAAGATCGCCAGGAGAAATCCAGCATCGCCGATTCGATTGACCACGAAGGCTTTGGTGGCAGCCTTGGCGGCGGAGACTTTGTCGTAGTAATAGCCGATCAGAAGATAGGAACAAAGCCCGACGCCTTCCCATCCGATGAACAGGACGACGTAGTTGTTGCCCATGACGAGCAATAACATTGAAACCATGAAGAGATTCATATAGACGAAGAATCGCGTGAAGCCCGATTCTCCATGCATGTATCCCACGGAATACACGTGGATGAGAAAGCCCACTCCCGTGATCACCAGCAACATGATGCAGGTCAGGGGATCGATCAAAAAGGCAAGATTGATCGTGAGATCGCCGCCGAAGATCCACTTGTACGCCACCACTTCACGAGCTGCTCCCGTTCTCAGGATGTCCGTGAAGACCGCAAGGGAGCAGAGGAATGAGAGCAGGACGGAGCCCCACGCCAACCGGTGCGCCAGGTCGTGGGAATAGCGGTGTCCGAAGAGGCCATTCACGAGGACGGCCATCAACGGAAAGAGGGGAATCAGTTTGACGATCAGATCGATAGAGTCGGACACGTTACCACTTCAAAAGATTCATTTCATCGACGTTGGTCGAAATCTTGCCGCGGAAGACCACAATAATGATGGCCAGTCCAATGGCCGCTTCTCCCGCCGCAATGGCGATGATGAAGAGTGCCACGATCTGTCCCTGCATGGAGTCGAGATAATGGGAGAAGGCGACCAGGTTGATGGTGGCCGCGTTCAGCATGATTTCGACGGACATCAGCACAATAATGAAATTGCGGCGGATCAGCACACCGAGTAACCCCGTCGCAAACAACACCGCACTCACGGCCACATAGGCGGACAAGGGTATCATACGTCGCGCCTCGTCTCGATCGATTTGGGCGTCTTGGCTAGGACGATGGCACCGACGATGGCGCCCGTTAAGAACACACCGATAATTTCAAATTGCAGTAAGTATTCGCTGAACATTTTGATGCCGATGGCATGGGCATCACCGTTCAACAGGATGGCCGCCGAGGGCGCATCGCCTTTTACGCCACTGAAGGGTGATCGCACCAACAAGAACAACAGATAGATTAAGCCAATGGCTGCAGGAGCCAGTAGATACGGCGTCTTGGCGTGGAAGTAGCGGTCGTCCGTCTTGAGGTTCAACAACATGAGGACAAACAAATACAGGACCAGAATGGCGCCTGCGTAGACGATCACCTGGACGGCCCATAAGAACTCGGCGTTCAGCATGATGAACAGACCCGAGACGTGGAGTAGTAGGGCCAGGAGCGCCAGGCCGCATTGCACCGGGTGCTTCAGCGACACCGTCAGAATACCGGCGACAATACTCACCACTGCGAAATACGCGAAAAACACGAAGGCCATAACGGTAGATTCAACTCAAATGTTTGGGTTGTGACTGTGTGGGTTTGAGAACCGACTGCGGAAAGTAGTAACGATACTCCCGGCTCTCCTCCGAGTTTTTTTCTTGGTTATGGGCATACAGATATTTCTTGGCGTCTTCAAGATGACGTTCGCCAATTTCATAGAGCCGCTTCTTGTCGAAGAGCAGGGTGCGCTTGTCGTGCGTGGAGTATTCATACATTTTGGTCATCGCCAGCGCATTGACGGGGCACGCTTCCACGCAGTAGCCGCAAAAGACGCATTTGGTGATATCGATATAGAACTCGGTAGCGTAACGCTGCAGCGGACGGCTGGGGTCTTCATGGCTGATCACCTTAATGCAACGGGAAGGGCAGGCCGCTTCGCAGAGGTCACAACCGACGCAGCGCTCATGTCCGTCGTCGTAACGAAGTAGTCCTAATGCGCCGCGATGGCCATCTGGAATCGTCCGCTGCTCACGCGGATACTGAAAAGTGATCGGACGATGGAACATGTGCTTGAAGGTGACCTTCATGGCGTCCCAGATTTCGTAGAACAACGCCGCTTCAAGAAGTTTTTTGGTCCATGCCCCGACACTCATTCTCACCACCCTCTGACGACATCAAAAAGACGGAGGAGCTTACTCTTACGCACCAACCTTTTCAATCTTCACGCGCGTTGACTTGAAGTATGGCACTCCCGTCACGCTGTCAGCCTCCACGGCCATCAAATCTTTTACCGGCGGCTCATTGAAATGTTCCGGATAGAAACACGATCCGGGCAAGACATCGGGATCTGCCTTCACGCCTAGCTGCACCGCGCCCTGTTGGGAGCTCAGGCGAATGGTGGATTGTTCGTTGAGGCCGAGGTGTTGCAGATCGGCCGGATTCATCCGCAATCGACCACTGTTTGGCTCAATATTGATGAGCCCAGAGGCTCGCGTGGACATTTTCCCGGAGTGATAAAGCACTTGCCCTGTCACGAGCGTAAAGGGCCGAGTGGCATCGTTCGATGACTGCTTCAACACCTGGCTGCGATACCGGCTTTCGACTTCGGACGCATAGTCCTTCGACAAATACGCGTCGGCCGAGTGCGCAATACGACGGGGCTGGCCGAGATTGTAGTAGCCAGGGAGCAGTTTCATGATTTCATTCTGAACGTCTTGCGCAGATTCATAGGGCCATTCATACCCAAGGCCGTTAGCCAACGAAGTCATAATGTGCCAGTCCGGCAAGCTCTCTCCCACCTGGTCTAGCGCTTGGCGCACGCGCAGGACTTTACCCTCCAGATTGGTGAAGGTCCCGTCTTTCTCGGCATAGGTGGCGGCTGGGAGGACGATATGCGCCAGTTGACCCGTTTCGGTGAGGAAGGGGTCTTGTACGATCAGGAGGTGCAACTTTTCAAGCGTCTCCTTCACATTCAATGAGGCGGGTAACGTCGCCAAGGGATTTTCCCCGATGACATAGAGTGCCTTGATCTGACCGCTCCGAATGCGGGACAGAATTTCCAGAAGATTCGCGCCGCTGTTGCCGGCCGGCAGGGTGACGTCCCAAGCCTTGCCGAATCGTTCCCTAGCACTGGGGTCGTCGAAGCGGGCCTGTCCGGGCAGGAACTCCGGCGCGACCCCCATGTCGACGGCACCCTGTTCATTGATTTCCTCGGTCACCGTCGTCACTCCGCATCCAGGCTGGCCCAGTTTGCCGGTCACCCAGGCAAGGTCGATGAGTTTCAGGACGTTCTGGTAGCCGTTTGGTCGACGGACGATGCCTTCTGCGCATAGTGCAATTGCGCGCGGGGCTTCCGCGAAAATGGCCGCGACTTCTCGAATCTGCTCCGCCGGAATACCGGTATGTGCTGATACCTGATCCAGCGATACGTGCTCCATCGCCTGCTTCAAGGCTGCGAATGCCTGTGGGTGCCGTGTCGTGCTCGGTTCATCGATCAGGTCTTGTTCGATGACTGATTTGATCAGCCCATCGATGAGCAGCCCTTCCGTACCCGGTTTTACTAACAGCGGATGCGAAGCGAGTTGCGCGATATTAGTATTGGCCGAATCCACGACGATGACCTGTGCACTGTAGACGCGGATCGCTTCCTTGATGCGAACGGAGGTCAACGGATTCGTTTCTGTAATATTGGAGCCGATCACAAGCACGGCCTTGGCTTTTGTTAGGTCTTCCCAGTCATTGAGCGGCCGTCCGATGCCGACAGCATGGCGCACGGCGTGCACATAATTGAGATGCCCATAGCGGGCGCTGCTATCGAGTTGGTTGGTCCGGAACCCGGCGCGCATGAGTTTTTGGAACAGATACAGTTCCTCGTTAGTGCAACGCGCAGTGATGAGCCCGGCAATCGATTCCGGCCCGTGCTTGCGGTGGATGTCCGACAGCCTATCAATCACGCTCTGCATGGTGTCAAGCCATGGAGTTTCCGTCAGCACGTCTCCCTTGCGCATGAGCGGTTGCCGCAAGCGTTGTTCACTGTCGATGTATTGAAACCCGAATCGTCCACGGACGCAGATCCCGCCGTGGCCTTTGCTGGTTTCCGCCCGGTCACCCCATTTATTCTTCCACGAGAGCGGGGAAGTGACCCGAACGACTTCGGTATCCTTGGTCTCAAGATGGATTTGGCAGCCATCGCCACAGTAGTTACAGGTGGTAGTGGTTTTCTTCATCTGCCATGGTTTGTAGAGATATTTGGAGTATTTATTCGTGATGGCGCCGACGGGGCATACGGCCAGGCAGTCGCCACAGAATTCGCAAGCCAGAGGTTGGTCGCCCTTAGGTACGACCTGGTTGAAGCCGCCCTTTTTCATGAACTGCAGGGCGTCGATCATCAAGACGTCTTTGCAGACGTTGATGCATTCGGCGCAGGCGATGCAGCGATTCATGTTGAAGTCGAGCACCAGGCTGCGCGTGTCTTCGGGGATGAACTTTTGTTTGGCGTTGGCGAGGTTCGTCACGCCATGCTGAAAGGCCATGTCCTGCAGCTCGCAATGTCCGTCGGCGTCGCAGACGGGACAGTCCAGCGGATGGACGGAGAGGTGCTTTTCCACGGCTTTTTTCCGAGCCGCAAACAGATCGTCGCCTTCGGTGCGGACAACCATGCCGGCTGCGGCCTTGGCGGTGCACGACCGGACCGGCGCCTTTTTCCCTTCCTGCATGACCAAGCACATGCCGCAGGATCCAAACGGATCGAACGTATAGTGGTAGCACATGGCAGGAATGATCTTGCCGGTGCTGGCGATCACATCGTAGAGCGAGACGCCGTCCTTGGCCGCAACCGTTCGTCCATCGATGGACAGTTCTATCGTGGCGGCTTCGACGTCTGGATTGGTCGCTGGTTTCAAACCCATGAAATTACCTCAAGTCAAAAGTAAGCGGACAACAGCGCTCGCTGTCGACTCGCACTTTTTCCTTTGTATCGGTCTTCATCGATCGCATTCCCCCATGACGATATCGTAGGTGCCGAAGATCGTCACGGCGTCGGCGATCATGTAGCCTTTCGACATATGATCGAACGCTCCCATATGGATAAATGAGGGAGCCCGGATTTTCAGTCGGTACGGCTTCCCGCCGCCCGTGCTGACGATATAGAATCCCAACTCGCCTTTGTGTGCCTCAGTCCCGCAATAGATTTCTCCCGGCGGGGCGTTGAATCCTTGCGAGAACAATTTGAACTGCTGAATCATGGCTTCCAGATTGGTGAACACCCGTTCCTTTGGGGGAAGGGTCACGCTGGGGACATCGGCCATAATCGGTCCCTCTTGGATTTGCTCCAAGCACTGGCGGATGATCTTGACGCTTTCATACAACTCTTGCACGCGAATCCAATACCGATCGTAGGTATCACCGTTCTTTCCAACCGGGACACTGAACTCACATTTTGGGTAGGCTGAGTAGGGCTCATATTTGCGAAGGTCGTAATCGACGCCCGATCCACGGAGGGTCGGTCCGCTTAACCCGAAACTCAAGGCATCCTCAGCAGAAATGACCGCCACGCCTTTCGTCCGCGCGAGCCAGATGCGATTCTTCTCCAGGAAGATCACATATTCATCGATCTTGGGTGGGAAGTAATCCAGAAACTGCTTGAGTTTGGCGAACAGAGACGGTGTGAAGTCCCGCTCGACCCCGCCGATACGATACCAGCTGGTCGTCAGACGGGCGCCGCAGAGTTCATCGAACCAGTCCAGCAAAATTTCCCGATCCCGGAAACAATAGAAAAAGACGGTCATCGCGCCGATATCGAGCGCTTGTGTGCCGAGCCAGAATTGGTGTCCGATTATGCGCTGGATTTCTGCGACGATGGTGCGCAGGTATTCGGCGCGATCCGGCACCGTGATGTTCATCAATTTTTCGACGGCGCGACAATAAGCAAAGTTGTTGTACATTGCGCACACGTAATCGGGGCGGTCGGTATGCGGAATAAACTGATGATAGGTGCCTTCCTCTGCCAGCTTTTCCACGCCGCGGTGGAGAAAGCCCATCACCGGAGTCGACTTGACCAGCCGCTCACCTTCCAGTTCGAGAATGACCTTGAGTACTCCGTGCGTGCTGGGATGCTGCGGTCCCATGTTCAGGAGGAGCTCTTCGGTTCGGAGCGTTGGAAGCGTCGTGCTTTCAGGATGCTCAGGGTCGACTTTATAGACTGTGGTTCGTTGGTCTTCGAATTGTGCCATGCTCGTTCAGTGGCCTAGTGAAAGTCGCCCTAACGGGCCGGTTCATCCAGGAACTCGAATGTATCGCGCCACCCTCTGCCGCGGAGCGGAAAATCTTTTCGCAGAGGGTATCCTTCTTCATACTCATCCGGCATCAAAATGCGGCGAAGATCAGGATGGTTGCGGAACCGGATCCCCATCATGTCGTACACTTCCCGCTCCATAAAATCGGCGCCCTTCCAAAGGTCGGTCAAGGAGTCCACGACAGCATCCGCTTCCGGAGCTCGTGTTTTCAGGCGGATACGCTGACGGGTTCGAATGGAATAGAATTCGTAGACCACCTCGAAGCGCTCCTCGTCATCCGGCCAGTCCACCGAGCTCACGTGGACAATATAGTCAAACTGTAAGGAAGGTTCGTTCCGCAGAAACTTGGCCACATCGTGCAACGCGTCCCTCTTCACAGTCACGGCAAGATCCCCACGCCACTCCGCTGCCTTGATGCAGGCGCCGGGAAAGGTTTCTTCAATTCGTTTGGCGAGGTGACTCATTAACTGTCTTCTGCCCGTCAGACCTTCAAGGCGTCTTTCACTTCTTTGGGTTGGGTGAGGAACACGCGCTTTTGCATGATGCGCTCTTGGAGTTTCAGAATGCCATCAAATAGGGCCTCTGGAGTCGGGGGGCACCCCGGCACATAGATATCGACCGGCACGAATCGGTCGACTCCCTGCACCACGCTATAGCTGTCATAAATATTGCCAGATGTGGCGCACGACCCCATGGCGATCACATACTTCGGCTCCGGCATCTGGTCATAAATTTTGCGAATGACCGGGGCCATGCGACGACAGACGGTGCCGGCGACGATCATCAGGTCGGATTGGCGGGGGGAAGCTCGGAACACCCCCGCTCCATACCGATCCATGTCGTACCGCGACGAGACGGCGGCGATCATTTCGATGGCGCAACAAGCCAGCCCAAATGTCATGGGCCACAACGATCCCTTTCGGGCCCAGTTGACGGCCTTTTCGACAGTCAAGGTAATGACATCGGGACTCCCGTCTTTATCGTGGCCTCCGAGCTGAATTAATCCCATTCCAAAGCTCCTTTTCGCCAGGCGTAGACATAGGCGACGAGGAAGAGTCCGATGAAGATCAACATTTCCACGAGACCGATGAGACCGATCTTGTTGAAAACGATGGCCCAGGGATAAAGAAAGATGACTTCCACATCGAAAATCACGAACAGCATGGCAAAGATGTAGTACCGAACAGGAAACGGCATTCGAGCATCAGAAAATGGTTCAGATCCGCACTCATAGGTGGACAATTTTTCCGGCTCAGGATACTTCGGTTGAACAAAATAGCTGATCAATAGGGTGCCCACGCCAAACGCAAACGCGATGAACACGAAGAGCAGAATTGGAAAATATCGGCTCAGGTACTCTAAGAGGAGCTCGGAACCGGTCATGGGTTCGAACCTCAATGGGTTTGAGGGCTTGTAAGAGGTCGGAATCTTAGCCCCGGCCTATTTTTAATAGCAAGCGCACAAAGGACCTAGGCTCTTTAGTCCCGGAAGTCCTAGAAAGTGAATACTGTCCAGCAGTTAGAGGAGAGGCCGAATACGGTCATGCGCGAGTGCGAGGTGCCGTATTTGTGGGTATCACGGCTGATGTTTCGGCTGGCGGATGGTTCTTCGCGGAGCCTGGCATCATCTTGTTGGACGGAGTTCTCAGATCGCTTGGTGGGGATTCGGCACTGATATCCCACTCAGATGCCATGGGCGTTGCGGTCCGAACCTTGGTTCTGCGAGGCAATTGGGTGTTGATTCGACGTTTTTCCGTTCCCATATTGTCACCTCACGTAGCGCCACGTCGCGTACGGTTATTCTATTGAAAATTCACATCAGTAATGCAAGTCACGATAGCATCTGCTGCGTATAGCAATCAAACTGTGCAGCGCTGGGCTGTTTCTTGACAACCCCCTGCTGTTTGCTAAGGTTGCTACAGGCAAACCCTCCGAGGTGTGACCAACATGAGGACATTACCCATGCGCCCCAGTCTGATCATCCTGTCTTTCGGTTTCGTGGCCGTCACGGCCATGTCAGCCCATGCCCAGAACGCTCAAAGCGTGAGGTTGGGGGAAGCCGCCCTGACTTTTGCCGCCGGCTCGATCCGTCAGGAAATGCCGTTGGAGGGCGTCGTCAATGTGATTACCGGGGACAATCAGCTCTCCGGCAATCGAATGATGATCGGCTGGGCGGGGACGGATACGCTGTATCTCAAATTGAAAAATCCAGGAGACGCGGCCCTGGGGGATCTCTACACCGTGTACCGGCGCTCACGCAAAGTGTTTCACCCCATCACCAAGCAGTACCTAGGCTATATCATTAATCGGTTGGGTGTTGTGCAAGTCATTCAATTAGATCCGAAGGTGGTCGGTGTACGAGTGGTTCGATCTTTCGCTTCGTTTTCACCCGGCGATCCGGTCATGCGTTTTACTCCGCCTTCTACGGAAGACGCTGTCGATGCCTCTTCACCGGCGGGTGATGTCGAGGCGATGGTGGTTGAGTTGCAGTCCGATAAGAATATGTCACTCGTGTCGCAGGGAAATCTGGTGTACCTAGACAAGGGTCAGGACGAAGGACTTCGTCCCGGCGATGCTCTGGAAGTGTTCCGTACGGGCGGCGGACTGCCTGAGCGGAGAATCGGCGAAGTGAAGATCCTTTCGACAGAGCCTCATACAGCTGCTGGGGTTTTGTCCAAAGCGACGGCTCGGGTTCTGATCGGCGATCGCCTCCGGTCCAAGCATACTTCGCTCATCGAGGCGATGCCATCCGATGGTGTGGACTTCGATTCTCCCGCAGCCACCGTACAGCCGGTGATGGCTGGGAACACGGGAATCCCTTCATCCCTGTCGGCAGAGCCTCGCGCTATAAGCAAGGTACGGATCGAGCGAGCTCGTGGGGTCACCAAGATCAACCTCGATGATCTGGCGGATCAGTTAGAATACGAATCCGGTGAAGTGAGGATCAAGCCCGCTGCGATGCCGATTCTCGAGCAATTGACGGATTACTTAGCGACGACTGCCGAGCATCAGCAAATTCGAGTGGAGGGTCACTCCGACAACATGGAGATCGGTCCGACTCTGAAGGGACAGTTTCCAACGAACTGGGAGTTGTCCAAGGCGCGTGCAGCCGATATTGTCCGGTACCTGATTGCGAAGGGTGGGATGGATTCTGCAAAGCTTTCTGCTGTGGGATATGGAGCGAGTCGCCCAGTCGCAAGCAATGCAACTGAAGAAGGCCGAAAGAAGAACCGTCGCATCGAAATTGTACTCGAGTCGGCGGAAGAAGGATCGCCGGCGCAACCAGTGAAGAGGCCGCTGGGTGATCTCCAGCCGAAACCAGCTCAAGTGAGTCTTAACGAAATGGGCTTGGCGCCTGCTGAAGCGGCAGCTGTCGTACCGACACCCGCAACTCCGACAGGATCTACCTCGTCGGAGACAGGGAGTGACCATGTCGCTCCTTCTTCGGAAATGGCAACACCGGCTGCGTCTGCCGGAGGTGACCTGACCTCGGCCCCGCCTGGATTGTAGCCATCGTGGTGGCTGGCTCCCGACCGGATGTCAGTCGCCATTTGCCGGTGTCTGTTGCTTCCCTTCATCGTCTCGATGTGCCCACAAATTGTTCTGCCGCACGTGATTCGGAGGTCGATCTCCTGGACTCCGTCATTGTTGCTCCGATCTGGTGTTGCTAGAATGCCGCATGCTCGACCAGCGTCCATCTGTGCCTCCCACGGTTCCGCCTCCTGCTTGCCCAGCCTATGTTGATGTGGTGTTGCCTCGCCGACTCCACCGGCACTTTACCTATCTGATCCCGGACGAACTCAAGGACAAAGTAGTGGTCGGACAGTCTGTAATCGTTCCATTCGGAGCCCAAGACCTTCACGGTCTTGTCATTGCAGTCCATCCCCGCCTCCCGCCCGGAGCGCCGGATCGTGGAATGAAAGCTATCCGCTCGCTTTCCGATGCATCTCCAGACGAACATCTCACAGCTAGTCAAATAGAATTGAGCCGCTGGGTAGCCGACCGATATGCCGCACCGTGGGGTCAATGTATCAAGCTCGTGTCGCCCCCAATCGGTCAGGCGGGCCGGAGTCAGGTACGGTATCTCCTAACGGAGCAAGGGTTGGCCAGCCTATCGTCTCCCGAAGAAATGGGAGAGTTGGACATGGAGTTGCTCTTGCGCCTCTCTCGGCGTCCCAAAGGCATCACGGCGGCTACCCTCACGCAAGGCGCCAAGACTTCGGTGATGCGAACGTTGCAGGCGCTTATCCGAAGAGGATTGGTTCTTCGCCGGGATGAGGCGATGAATCCGCGACCCTTACGCAGCACGAAGGACCCGGCGGGGGTGGCAAGCCAGACCTTCCCTGAGAAGTTGGCATTCGAGGGGACCGCGCACCCGCCAGTCGAAGCGGCCTCGTGGCCGGCTACAGTGAGTGAGCTGCTTTCGCGGGATGCCTTCGTTTCCTTGCTGGTCCAGGCGGGTTGTGACACGAGACTGTGGTGTCTGGTGCAGGCTGCTCAGGACACGCTTCGTCGTGGGCGACGCGTGTTGATCATCACGGGTGACGTCGAGCATGCGAATCGATTGACTGAAGCCCTTGCAGCCACCGGACAGCAGCCGCTGCTGTTGCATAGCGGCCTGACGGCGAGAGCCCGGGCCGCGGTATGGTCGTCGGCGCAACACGCTTCCACGACGATCGTGGTCGGCACCCGTATGGCGGCTTTCGCGCCCATTGAGCGATTGGGACTGGTGTGGGTGGAGGGAGAAGATGATGCAGCCCTCAAGGAAGAGCAGGTGCCTCGTTACCATGCCCGAGAGGTAGCACGCCGGCGTGCCGTCTCCGATCAAGGGCTGTTGGTCTTGGCCTCAGGCCATCCATCGCTCGAGAGTTGGTCGGCGGTTCGACAAGGAGAGGTGACGGCGTATGTCTATCGGGATTCGCTGGCTTCTCCGAGTGTTCGGGTCATCGATCAGAGGGAATACGCATTCGCGTCTATGCCAGGAACGTGCTTAACGCCTCCCCTGTGTGAGGGCCTCCGCGAGGCCTTGCGACAGAACTCACTGGCAGTTGTGTATCTGAATCGAAAAGGGTTTGCGACTGTTCTGCATTGCGGGGATTGCGGCGCCATGCCGCGATGCGATGCCTGTAGCGTCACGTTGTCATTTTACAAGCGCAGCAATCATATGCGATGCCACTATTGTGGGCGGACGAAACCCGTCCCTGATCATTGCAGCCAATGCCAGTCTCTCAAGCTGGAACTGGTGGGGTCTGGCACGGAGCGGATCGAAGAGGCGGTTCGGAGGATGTTCCCTCAGGCGCGTGTGGGTCGTGTGGATGGCGAGACGATCCGTCGCCCAGCCGATGCGCGGGCGTTTCGTCGTCTGCTTGCCGCAGGCGATCTCGATATTGTGATCGGCACGCAAATGTTGTTTCGATTGGGTCTCCATTCACTGGCGGCTTTCGTGGCCGTGCCGGATGCGGATGCCGGACTCCATATCCCCGATTTTCGCTCGGCCGAGCGGATGTACCATAGTCTTGTCGACGCAGCCGAACTGGCTCGACCTGCTCACGCAGGGGGAGTGATCATGGTGCAGACTCGCTTCACGGATCATCACGCAATGCTGGCCTTAGCCCAGGGAGACGATGCGCTCTTTCTCGACCCAGAACTGATGTTTCGGCAGCTGCTCCAATATCCCCCTTATACGCATCTCGTGAGGCTGGATGTGTCCGGTACGATTGAGCCGGTCGTAGCTCAGGCGGCCGGCCGTTGGGCGGCGTTGTTGCGGGCGCAGGTTGCCGGTTCGGATGCCCAGGACTTCAAGGACAGCCGGCGGCCGGTTGTAGCTCAGAGGCTCCCGGGTGTGGGAGGAGAAGGGGGAAGGACCGTCATCCTGGGGCCGTCTCCCGCCCCACATGCCATGGTGAGGGGCCGGCATTGCTGGCAGATTCTGATCAAGGCTGTCTCTCTTGAGACGGGAACGGAGATAGTTGCCCGAACGCTTGCCGTGATTGAACGAGGACCACGGCGAGGTGCCCTCCGGTTTGATATCGATGTTGATCCGGTCACCATGGGGTGAGCTCCTCAGCTGCGGGTTCGTTTCTTTTTGTTCCGCAACGAGCTCATTTCTGGTCCTGGTGGCGGAAGTGGTGGGGCGTTCGCCTCTCGAACACGTTTGAAGAGTCCGAAGGCAAACGTGACCCAGAAGACTGATGAGAAGAGGCCAAAGAGGACGGCATTCAGAATCGTTCCCATCTGTTCTTCGGTCGGCTGACTCCCTCCCATCCGGATTTGAATCATGGTCACAATCGGCCAGGTCATGCTTTCAATCCCGAGCCCCAATGTGGTCCAGGCCCAGACGGCTCCGATGCTCCGTCCCCGCCACCAGAGAAACGTGGTCGCGCCTGCGACAAAGATAAGCGTCCAGATCGGGGCCAACTGTTCCCACATCACGAATGCCCCGACTGCGACGACGATTCCACCGAGCAGCGCGTGTAATTGCGGAGTCCACCACATCATCATGATGTTCATTCTCGTGAGGACGGTAAAGGCCGTCAGTGTGCGGATCGGTCGGCAGGAAGTCAATGCGGCCATTGCGGGAGTGGTGGAACGAGAATGGTACAGGTCGGGTGGGGTCAGCGGGCGATCTCGGTGTGCACGGCATCCAGGAGCTGTTGCATCTCGAAGGGTTTCTGAAGGGTGCGGCGAGCCCCGAGCATCCGGGCCACATCCAGAAAGTTCAGGATGCCGATCATGTCGCTACCACCGGTAATGGCCATGATTCTCGCCTCTGGAAATTCTCGCCGAAGGGTCAAAATACTTTCAAGCCCGTCCTGGTCAGGCATGAGGATGTCCATGATCACCAAGTCGGCCGGCGATTGGCGGTAGCGAGTCAAACCTTCTTTGCCGTCAGAGGCCTCATGGACATGGTAGCCCGCTTGTTCCAATGTTTCACGGATGAGTCGTCGGATCGCCTCTTCGTCGTCCACGATTAAGACCGATGGCATAACACTCCTCGCAGATGTCCTCTTGTGTGAAATTTGAGGTATTAGGGCGCTACGTGTCTGAGATGGTTGCTGTGGGTGTTTGGGTTTGGTCCCATGGTCCCTGTGAATTTACCGCTCCTTGTCTCGCTCGGCAAGGAATTCTTTCCCTTCTGTGAGGTTAGAGGCTCCCCCTGGGGTCGGCTCGGTGACCACCACTGAATTGGGGTGGGGCATCGCGGGCAAATACACTTCGATGGTGGTGCCCTGCGCGACCGTGCTGGTGGCGCGGAAGGTGCCGCCATGCTCGCTTACGGTGGTTTGCACATCGGAGAGCCCTACCCCTGTCCCGTTTCCCTCTGGAGTGGGCGTCACGAACGGATCGAACAGACGGGCCTGGACCTCGGGGCTCACTCCTTCGCCCGTATCCGAGACGGTGAGGCGCACATACTGTCCCGGAGGGAGGGGGAGGTCATGGCCGTTCGTTGAGGCGGCGAGATGAATGTTGTCCAGGCGCACTTCCAGGATTCCTCCGCTCATTCTCATGGCCTGTTCGGAGTGGGCTAGAAGACTCACGCAGACTTGATGGATCTGGGTTGGGTCAGCTAACACGGGTTTGCTTGCTCCAGGGATCCACTCGCGGAGCGTGATGTTCTCCGGTAACTTTCCTCTCAAGATTCGAAGCGTTTCCTTCAGAAGAATGTCCAGAGAAATCGGTTGTTTGACGTTGTCTGCCTGGCGCCCGAACACGAGCATTTGAGTAACTAGATCTCGTGCCCGCTTCGAAGCAAGGATGACCTGCTGTATATGTCCATGGGGTCGACTGTCCGGCACAAGCAGCGGCAGGGCCAAGTCTGAGAAACCCATGATGGCGGTCAGGCAATTATTGAATTCGTGGGCGATACCGCCTGCCAGTGTCGCGATGGCCGCCGTTTTCTTGGCCTGTTGCAACTGGGCGGCAGTTGCTTTTTGTGCGGTGATATCGGTGACAATCACCTGAACGGCCGGGTGTCCATCGAACATGATCGGGGTGGAGACCATCTCCACGTCGAGGTGTGTTCCATCAGGTCGCACAAGTCGTTGTTCGACGGGAGCCGCCGGCGTTGAGGCGCTGGAGTTTTCTGACGAGAGCAACCCTCGGATAAAATCTTCCGGAAAACATTCCGTCAGCAGTCGTCCCTCAATGTCGAGTGCCGAGGTGAGTCCGAAGAGTCGCGTGCCGGCCTGATTGATGAAGAGTGTGGCTCGATCGGCATGGATGAGGATGGCATGGGGCGATGTGAGAATCAGGTTCCGGTAGCGTTCCTCGCTCGCGTGCAGCGCTTCCATGGCCAGTTGTCGGGGGGTGACGTCGCGGACCATACCCACGTATCCGGTCGAGGCGTCTCCGTCGGTGCGCAAGGGGAACGCTTCGGCCATGACCCAACGGATAGATCCGTCAGGTCGTCGAAAGCGAAATTCACGTGAAAAGCTTCGATGTTCGTCGGTGGCGCTGGCCCATTCGGCAACGATGAGGTCATGATCTTCCGGGGAAAGGGCATTGAGCCAACATTCTCCCGCTGTTGGTGTCAATGGGAGTCCGGCAATGCGGCGCAGCCGGTCGTTGAGGTAGAGCGTGTGACCTTCGGGGTCCGACAGAAAAATGCCGATAGAGGCTTCACCGGAGAGCGTGCGAATAAAGGCCTCAATCGTCGAGTGCCTTCCTGAGGGGAGGGCCGCTATCAGGTCTGGCGAAGTCACGCCCGACTCCTGTGCGCCGTACGAGCCCGATGGGTCATTAGCAAGAGGTCTCCTCCGACATGTGTGAGTGCCACAGGGTGGCTCGGCTACTGTGGCGTGCTGTCAGCCCTGTATCGAGTGCGGTGCTCATGCGCTCAGTGACTAGGTACGTACTTTTGGATCATAGCACCATGCTGGATGAGACCGGTAGAGATGATTGACAATTTGCATGGTAATTGGGCTCTAGCCGGATAGGGCCGTTTGTCGGTATGAGCCGGACCATGGTTGTGGCGATCCTCTGGACAGCCACTGTGGCTTGGATAAGAGGCGGGCGACATTGACCTGCGAGAATGTGTTGGCGAACATGTGTGAACCAGCTGGCAGTGGAAGTGAGCAGGTTCACATTGTCGGTATGGCTCAGCGGATGTCGTGCAACGTGAATGGTCAAGCGACAGGTCGTCGGCGCAAGGGGAAGCGCAAGAATGCGGGGCACAGAGTGTTCCGGAGGAAGAGTGTACAGGATGACTCATCCCATGACCGCGCGGATCGTGAGAAAAACTCCGCGGATCAAGCGAGCATTAAGTTGGTGCCGAAGGCGGGACTTGAACCCGCACGGCTTGCGCCACACGCCCCTCAAACGTGCGTGTCTGCCATTCCACCACTTCGGCAACCGAATGCGTCATCATCAACCGGTGAAGCGCTATGTGTACAACTGAGGGGGAGCGGTAAAGGGTCTGACCGCTACGTACGCATCACGCTTCAGAGGAAGCGCATTATAGAAGTGGTCCAAAATGCTTGTCAATCAACTAGTTGTCCGGTAGAATCTGACGCGTGCTGCGCGGGCATATCGCACATCTTCCCACATTACAGCGAACAGCAGGCTGGTTTTCGAGATGACACCTCTCTCAACCCCACATATTTCGCACACAGGCCAGCACACCGCCATCGCGGCGCTCTTTGACGTCGATAACACAGTGCTTCCCGGGCAGGCGAGTGAGGTGCGGTTTTTTCGCTTTCTCTGGAGGCGCGGTCTGGTCGGGTGGCGTGAGGTGTGGGACAGTACGGAATGGCTGTTGCGGCAAGCGCCTTCTGTTTCATTGCACCCTCTTCGAGAGCGGAAGCTCTACCTGGCCGGAAAAGTCGTGGCCGATATCGAGTCGCTTGCGGAGGAATTCTGTCGTGCCGAAATCGTTCCCTATCTCTCGACGCAAGCGTTATCTCGTATGGACGAGCATCGACGGGCCGGCCATCAGATTGTGCTGGTGACTGGCTCCCTAGAATTTCTTATGATGCCGCTGGCCGCATTGCTGGACGTATCGACCCTACTGGCGGCTAAACTTGAACAGCAGCAGCAGCGATTTACCGGCCAGGTCTGTCCGCCCCTTCCCTATGGCCACGGCAAACGAGAACTGATTACCCACTTGACGCAAGCATGTGGCATTGATCTCGCGCAGTCGTTTGCCTATGGCGACAGTCCCGGCGATGTTGAGCTGCTCCGCATGGTAGGTCACCCACTGGTCGTGAATCCTATCCGAGGCATGGCATCGATCGCACGTCGTCATGGGTGGCCAGTGGCCATATGGAAATGAATCAGTCATACATCTTCGACTCACCAATGTCCTCACCATGATCAAGGTGACGGAAATCTTTCACAGTATCCAGGGCGAGTCCACCCATGCCGGTCGGCCCTGCCTGTTCATCCGCTTGACGGGCTGTCCGCTGCGCTGCACCTGGTGCGACACTGCCTATGCGTTCTATGGCGGGCGAGATATGACGATTGAAGAGATTGTGACGGAGGTCCGCGGCTTCGATTGTCCGCTCGTGGAGGTGACCGGAGGAGAGCCCCTCAGTCAGCCAGAATCCCTGGGGCTGCTGACCCGACTCTGTGACGAGGGGTTCGAGGTGTTGCTGGAAACCAGTGGCGCGATCAATACCGCCGGTGTCGACCGGCGGGTGCATGTGATCCTTGACGTCAAGTGTCCGGGGAGCGGCATGGCTGACCGGATGCATTGGCCCAACCTTGAGCGGCTGTCGGCTCAGGATGAGGCGAAGTTCGTGATCAAGGATCGGGCCGACTACGAATGGGCGCGCGAGCTAGTCCGTCGGGAGGACCTTTCGACGCGCTGTACGGTGCTCTTCAGCCCGGTGTTCAGTGATGTAGAGGTGCGGCAGCTGGCAGAGTGGGTGCTGGCCGACAAGTTGCCGGTCCGGTTCCAACTACAACTGCACAAGTACATTTGGACGCCGGACATGCGAGGGGTGTGACGCGTCTACGTGTCGTTTCAGAAACGTCTTGCGTCCTGAGAATGATGGGATACATTTCCTGACAGA
>CAZBNV010000041.1:0-35846 GCA_964493335.1 uncultured Nitrospira sp. | reverse complement strand
TTCCGTGAAGGCGAGGACTCTACCGGACTGTCAGATTAAGTTCTAGCTTTCACACCTAAACGCCCCCCCTAACTCGTGAGACCACTTCACGCTAGTCGCATTCACAGCGGGAGCTGCACTGGTCGGCTGTGCCAAAGAGATGGTTTCACCCTCCTTAAAAGAACTCCCGGGGCAAGAACTGGCTCACTCGGCACCACAGAAATCTGAGTTACTTGGCAAATTTAATAGCTTGTCCGACACAGGTAATACTTTCCCAACAGGTGTGGAAGATGGTCCTCCCGCGAGGAGGGTCGCATTTCAAATTCTTAATTCCCTCGGCCCCTTGGTCCTTGGCCGAATATTTTGCCTCATTAATCGCGTCTATTTCGGTCGCCGCAGGGTCCTCCATCCTATATTTGCAGGAAATCCCCTCGACACTATTGACTACCGCATGCTCTTTTCCGGCAAGCTCCCCTTCGTTATAGAGTGGTAGCCCGAGTATGGCGCCGCGGCCTTCCGGAGAAACCCCATCTAGCTTTTTGACCGGAGCCCTCACCCACACGCAACCTTGCAAAACCAAGACTCCAACTAGCACCAAACTGCCACTCCCTATCAGCATGAAACCTCCACTGAATCTAAAGGACTGCGAAAGGCCAGCCTATCTTAAGACTTCGACTCGTCCGTCAATCATACGCACAAAAAGAACAAGAGCTTGAAGCTTCTATCACGTTTCCCGATTTGACACATCTCGTTGAGGGCCTTAATAACCCGGTGATCGCGAGTCTCTCCTCTTGCGTATTGCGGGAGGGGGTGAGGGAAGTTAGTGTGGTGGTTTGGGAAGCCTGCCGTCACGGTGGCAATACAGACACAGCAAGCCTCGCGTCGCTTGGCACTGCCGGCAGATTTCCCACGCGTGCTTTTGAAGCCCACGGACTTTCGCTGTTCGATTGAACTCCGAAAACCAGTTCTATGCGGAGAACGGTAGGCCAAAACTCTCCGCAGGTACGGAGTTGCGCATGTCTATAACCATTAGTATTTTATGCTGGGGCCGGCCGCGCAGCATCCGCGCACGGGAGCCATTATTGCGCCATTCACTGTCCCCGGCTTTTTGACTCCGCTCAAGATGGCCTATGAAGCCGCAGCGTGCCGTTTCTCTCCTCTTATCTCACCGCCTCGTGCTCTGAATCTTCGCCTGATGCGCCAAGAGTTGATTCGCGGCGATTCGTCGCCGAGCCATGCAACAATACGATCCACGAAGATCCACGCAATGAACAGCCTCATCGAATTCAGATACCCAGGAAATATAGCGTTGTCTTTGCCGGATTTAAGTGTGAAGCCCAGACATTAAGGACCCATTGGCGGAAACTTAAATATGCTCATCCAGAGAACGCAGCACAGTCCTATGTGCGATACAGGCCTCCTAAAACTCTCAAAGATGGTGTCCATCTGGATGACATTTCTGTCTTTAGTAGAGAGAGCTGGCCCTCATTCTCGGCCGACGGAACGTCGCTGATCGCATTTCTCCTCTATCAAACGGTAGGGATTCCCGCGTCGGCTGTGATGCTTAATGCAACGCTGCCGGGAACACCACCTCCCTCAACTTGTGATGAGCGCACAGAGTATCCAGATCGCTATCGGGTAGGACGTGCTGCAGCTCTATGTGGAGGTGGTGCCGGCAAGCGGAGTTCTACCTCCCGACGGCTGGGGGGCACCTCAGCATAGCCTGTCCGCCATCAGAGGCGATCACGAATTAGTGTTGAGCTGACGGAAACCTTCGCCAACTCTTCTGAACCAAAGATGATTCCGTCCAGTTCGTCATCCATGTCGTAGGTACATGGTCTCGGCTGAACGGCCACACCTTCCGCATCGGGATTGACACAATCGTCCGTGGTCATATCGAAGCCCTCCTAGATACTGATTCGTTAGCATAAGCTTGTGCCCCACATCCGGACCACTGGCAAATCCCCTTGAGTTTGGTCGGGCAATGCAGTGTGACGCATGGAAAATGCCTCATATGTGGCTGTGCATGAACGTTTCGCGGGAGTTTACCAACGATAGAGCGGAGGCCACGGTCTATGGAAGCATTGCACATGAAGACCGTAGACAGTTGCTAGATGCGAGAATGGGGACACGGCACCGGAGTGTCCGTGTTGGGTATCCTGATCCGTTCGATTAATGAGGATTTGGCGTGGATCCAGATTCGCACATACACCCATCTCTTCCTTATTTGAAATAGCGCTGCAACAACTGGGATTCCACCTCTATACGTTTTCGTTCCAGCCCATGCCGCTGTGCGCGGAGATCCTCGAGGACCGCAGCGAATTGTGGCTGTCTGGTGGTCCACTGGGTCCAGAGTTCTTCTTTCTCAGACGGGTGTGCCTGGGCCCGTTGAATTTGTCTCACCGCAAACACCAGCCGTTCACGCTGCACGAGCCACTGCTGCTGATGAAGTTGCCAGCCCGAGAGATCGAGTGCGCGCAATTCTTGGACAGTGGGATCCGGCGCGGGTGGCAATTGCTGGAACTCCGCAATGCGGCGGTTGAGTTCGTCGACATTACCTTCCAAGTCGAGAATGCCGCTGTGCAGCATGTTGACGATTGGATCTGCCGTTTTTCGCTCCTGAGTTACAGTCGGGCCCGTGCACCCCGCCAGGGCCAACAGTCCCGCTCCCACCAGTGCCCACGTGTGTATATTCACAGCTCGCCCCTCCCCTTTTCAGTGGTTTCGCTCCCGTGACGAGTCCTGGTATCTGATCGCAATAGCCTTCAGCGTCGTCGTATGCACTAAGTACGGCACGGCCACATATTGCCCATATCCCCATGCAGATCCCCACCTTCCATAGGAATATCCCCAGGGGCTCGAATACCCAAAAGGACCTGGGCCATAGTAATAGGGCGAATCATATCCCCATGGGCTGTTGATCGGCTGATAGTCCACTCGCTGCTCGGACCGGGTGACCGGAACGGAGAAAATGACGGCATCGGCCCCTAGTTGAGCGGCTTTTTTGACAATGTGTCGCTGGAGCGTGGTCACGCTGGAGGAGGACGTTTCGCTCAGATCAGCAATCCGAATATGTTCCAGAGTAGGTTCCTGGCTCAGAATGCCCACGTCGTCGACGGAGCGTGGAGCGAATGTCTCGGAAGTTAAGCGAAGGACATTGACACTGGAACATCCGGTGCATGCCCAGTTCAGGAGCAGACCAAAAATGAAGACCGACAGTCGAACAATCCCTTTACCTTTTTATGGTCATCCTTCAGCATTTCGACCACGGCGGGAACGGTTGCACTCTGCTTGGCCATATCTATCTCCTTACTCTCTGTAAAATGGAATGCAGTCCAGTAAACTGCGTGTGTAGACGATCCTCATCTTACGGGAGTCTGGCTAACAGACTACTGGGCGACTCCCTTGGAGCCCAGCGAAGCCTTACGTCTCACTGGAGCACAACCGTGTGGTCAATTGGACGACCTCTTACCAGGGTTCCGGCTCGATACAGATTTTCTTGGCGAGGAAGGAGGTTAGAGCGTGTGCGGGATCTCAGAGCCTCAAACGGTGAGATCCTCTGCGAGGAGAGAGCCTGGAGAGCCGCTTCTCTCACGGCCAGTCCCCTGTGAAAGGCGCCTTCCTCGCCATACTTGCTGGTAAAGAATTTTCTGTGCCGCCATCTCCCGTTTCCAAGTTCCGCCAGGGATGCCTTGAATAAGGCGATGACGATGCGCTATTCCCACGGTGGACATGGCTGGATTCAAGAACTGCGGCGCGCCGTCATACTGCTCGAAACGAGGGTTTTGTCCGATGGATTGTCCTATAGGCAACCGTCCGTTGAACTGGACATTGACATCAAGGCGTTAACTCATCGGAAGATCAGGGGAAAGGTTGGTGGTCCCAACGGGATTTGAACCCGTGTCTGAGCCTTGAGAGGGCTCCGTCCTAGGCCAAGCTAGACGATGGGACCAGAGAGGCAGTCCTACTGGCAATGCAATGACCAGCGACTGTATCACAGCGGGTTTTTGCTTTTCAAACGACAAGTCGAACGTGGCCTATGCGTGGTGGTTCCATTCAGAATTTCCGAACGGGACACATTGGAAGGTGCCGTGAACGCTTGCAGGGCATTTTGAATTAGCCTAAAGTAGGTGAATGCGTTTACGCTCCGGCTGTCAGCGAATACTACTGCCCGCAGGAATGTTCCCAGCGTTTCTCGCGCTAGCCGGCTGTGGGACAAGCTTTCTCGAAGGAACGATCGCACCTCCCTACTCGAGCGCCTGGACCAAATGCGGCACCACCAGCAAGGTGCGCATAAAGCCACCCCACTTCACTGTCACCATTTCCTATACTGAGCCCACAACCGGCACTGACGGAAAACCCCTGAAGAACCTCGCCCACACGACGATTTACTACAACACCGGTGATGGGCCCGTAATCGCCAAAGTTATCCCTGCTTCACAAAAGAGCGGGGGGGGATCGGTATCCCAAACGATCTCCATACCTGCGCAGAACCAGTCTGAGCAGGAGGTCACGGTGTGCGTGTCAGCGACCGATGACGACGACCGTGAAGGCCCTGCCTCTCCCTAGCCTCGCACCCCAGAACGGACTTGACAGCGCCTCTGTAACAGCCTACCTTTCTCACGACTTATTCGTGCGGAACAGTATGGTCGAGTGCGTCTCTCAACGGATCCTCAGGTCGCCCTAGTTCGGCACGCATGGAACTACGAAAGCCCGAGACATCAAGTCTCCCCCACCAAACCGAATCGGATCGGATCAAACAGAGCCTCGAAATCCGCCTCGGCTCCAACATTTTCCGTAACACGAACGGTGTCCTCCGCGTTCAAGGCAAGGAACAGCTCGTCCTCGAACTCAGTCCCGAGCACGATCGCATCCTGCTCACCATCGATCTGTACGACGGCAGCGGCAATCATGTGGCGCACCTCCGTCGCAATCGCTGGGCATTCAACGACGGCACCCGCTTCGCCCTCAGCACGAGCGAATCCCCGCCAACCCTGTTCCCTAATCTGCCTTGGCTGAAGGTGACGGATCAGGAAACCGGCGAGACGGTCCTGGAAGCCGCTGTGGCGCCGGGGGAAAAAATTCAGGTGGCTACGGGAAAATTCTACTCACACCGCGGCCAACTCATCGAAATCACTTCTCACTTCTGCCGGGTCGGGTCTACTCACACACTCTTCGGTGATGTATTCGAGGCGCGCGGTGGGACTGCGGTGCTCGGCTGACGAGAGTCAGATGGCATGAACCACATCTCCACGCCGAGTGTGCAAGCCTTCTTAGTCTGCGACTGCGTCATTGAAGACAGCCTTAGCAAGAAAAAATCTCTGATCGGCATTTTCACCCATCTCCAGGCCTTGTCGTTCCCCTTTCAGCATCAGCAACTGGGCCTGTACTTTTGCATGACCGACGCCGAGGGAACCTACCATTTCGACATCGACCTCGTGTACGTCACCATCGACCAACTCGTCTGCCGCGCCGCACTTCCCCGCATTGTCATTGGCGACCGCTTACAGATTACCGATTTTGGCATCAATATTCCCGCCCTCGTGTTTCCAACCCCGGGCCGCTATGAATTTCGCTTGCGCATGGACGGCCACGTGATCGCACAAAAAGATTTCAATGTCATCCAGCTGTCGGCGCAGGCCAACAACTAGCGCGTCCGGGCCGCAGCCGATTTGGGGGTCCGCTATTTGGTTGCTCTCACCGATCCGGGATAGACGGACCGAAAGGGGCAGTAGTTCCGCGATAGGATTCGTTCAGAATGCGGTGGCGCTTGCCAAACAGGCTTCGACGTACTCGTCTTCGCCTTTGCGGCAGGCTTGCGCTCGTTTATTTTTATCGTCGAAGAGAGGCACCACCATTTCACCGATAGTGGCATAGCAGTCTTTCTTGAAGGGCCCCTCAAGACTCCGGCAGAGTGCGAGACCCGGATCCGGACTGGCATCGGTGAGGATAAAATCTTTTACCGCACCGATGAAACATTGCCGCACTTGATCGCCCTGCCCAAGCCGACAGAGCTCATTGACCCGACCGGCGTCGCGCAAGGTAAACCCGCTGATGTCCCGGCCCAAGCTCCTATAACACGTCGTTTGATGCTCCCCTTCCACGCGAGCGCACTGGGTGAAGGCCTGCGCGAAATCGTAATTCAGGAAGGTCAACACCGCAGAGGTCTGCATCAAATAACAGGCCCGCAGATATTTTTCATTTAGGACGGAGCAGGGATACAACAGGTCTTGCGGATTCAAAAAACTCGTCGCTTCGTGGTGATGGTGACCATCGGACGGCGCTGCCCGTCGGGCCTGCTGGAACGTGACGATATTTTCCATAAACACACCCCCATAACATGACTCGCGATCCCAAGGCCCTTGCAATGCGTCGCAAAAGGCCAGACTTTTGAGCAGATCATAGCGAAATTGAATGGTCAAACCATGACCGAGGCCATGAAGACAGTTGTACCGCTGAAAGGAATAGGCTGACACCGTCTCGCTAATGGGGCAGAGGGGTAAAATATGCTGAGGTTCCACTTCGGATAGACTGCTCAGGAAACCCTGCAACACCCCATGATAACAACCGGACCAGAATACGTCTCGGCAATGCGACAGAGCGAGAGGTGCCGTCCCGTACCGCGTAAACGACCGTTGCCCGATATGGTGGACCAGTGGATGAGCTTCACGCAATGCCTCGGGGTCTTGTGCGGCGATCTGTTCCAGCGCCGTGAGAGCCTGCTCCGTGCCCTCCGTCTCGAGGACTGTTTCAAGATGCCGTTGATAGCACGGCATCTTCGCCTCAAAAGACAGCGCACGACAAACCTCTGGTGAGGCAGGCTCTTCCGCCTGGATCCCACCGACACAGAAGATGCCAAGCCACATCACCAGGCCCCACCCTTGCCAGCGACCTCTCACAATCCAGTCTCCTTTAAAAAATGTCCACAAATTGAATACACCTCACAAACCTTGATTCTAAGATAGACGGTTCGACCGATCCACAAGAATTTGACTCGACACGGTTCAGGCCAGATCTGCGTCCCTCTTCTCCCGCCCCGCTATTCTGTGATAGAACCATGCGCGTTTCATCATTTGCATCTCGACGGAACCACCACGACCATGGCCACTGAACCAGCATCTCCCTCGCGCTCGGACTTCATCCGTGAGATCGTGGCTGCCGACCGCGCCGCCGGTAAACATGCCGGACGGGTCGTCACCCGCTTCCCACCGGAACCGAACGGCTATCTCCATATCGGCCATGCCAAGTCGATTTGCCTCAACTTCGGCATCGCGAACGAACAGCTTGGGGGCATCTGCCATCTCCGCATGGACGATACCAATCCTACGACTGAAGACCCCGAATATGTTCAGGCGATTCAAGACGATGTGCGCTGGCTCGGCTTCGACTGGCACAATCAGTTGTTCTTTGCCTCCGACTACTTTGAGCGCCTCTACGAATACGCGGTGCTGCTGATCAGGAAGGACTGCGCCTACGTCGACAGCCTGTCTGCCGACGAGATGCGCCGGTATCGAGGCACGTTGACTGAGCCAGGCCAGGCAAGTCCATTTCGCACGCGCAGCCTAGAAGAAAACCTCGACCTCTTTCGCCGGATGCGCGCGGGGGAGTTCCCTGACGGCACACATGTGCTCCGCGCCAAGATCGACATGGCCTCGCCGAACATCAATCTCCGTGATCCCGTGCTGTATCGCATCAGACATGTCGCGCACTATCGCACCGGCACGACCTGGTGCATCTATCCGGCGTATGATTTCGCACATCCGCTCTCCGATGCCATGGAGGGTATCACCCATTCAATTTGCACGTTGGAATTCGAAGATCATCGGCCGTTGTATGACTGGGTAGTCGAACAGTGCGAGACTCCGCAACGCCCGCAGCAAATCGAGTTTGCCCGATTGAATGTCACCTTCACGGTCATGAGCAAGAGGAAATTGCTCGACCTGGTGGAGCGCAAGCTGGTCATGGGCTGGGACGATCCGCGTCTCCCCACGCTGAAGGGTCTGCGGCGCCGCGGCTTCACTCCCGAGGCCCTGCGCGCGTTTTGCGACGCGATCGGTGTGGCGAAGAGAGATGCCATTGTGGAGATGCAGCTCCTGGAACATTTTGTTCGAGAAGACCTGAACAAACGCGCGCCTCGAGTGATGGCCGTGCTCCGCCCCTTGCGCTTGGTCATCGAGAATTACCCTGAGGGTCAGGTCGAACAGCTCGACGCTGTTAACAATCCCGAAGATCCCTCTGCCGGCACACGTCAGGTGCCCTTCTCACGCACCCTCTACATTGACCAGGACGATTTCAAAGAGGATCCGCCGAAGCAGTTTTTTCGCCTAACCCTGGGTCGTGAGGTGCGGCTGCGTTACGCGTACATCATTAAATGTGTCGGCCTGGTGAAAGACCCGGTCTCGGGGGAAGTCACGGAACTGCGGTGCACCTATGACCAGGAGACCAGAAGCGGCGGGCAACAAGCACAACGGAAGGTGAAAGCCACCATCCATTGGGTGTCCGCCCCCCATGCGGTCGATGCCGAAATACGGCTCTACGAAAATTTGATGCTCATGGATCCCGGGAAAATTCCACCCGATCAGGACTCGACCCAGCACCTAACTCCCCATTCGCTGGGGCGCCTGCCGGCCTGCAAAGTCGAGCCGAGCCTGTCCTCGATCGCCCCCGGCACTAGAGTCCAATTCGAACGCGTGGGGTACTTTTGTGCCGACCCCGATTCCTCTTCCAGCCAGCTCGTTTTTAATCGAACCGTCACGCTCAAAGACGCCTACGCAAAGATCGAAAAGGCTCACGCTCTGCGATAACCAACTCCGCTCACAGTCCCGCTCGAGAGTGCCCGGTAGTCCCACGCAAAGTACTGGCACTCCAGCCTTCGGCAGCCTTGAACATTCCCTTGTTCATGGATGAAAATCAGCACTCACGCGGCCGGCACCCACTCATCCATAAAGGAGCCCGAAGATGGTGACGCAATCAAGCTGGGAGAACCGAGAGACCGAGAGTGCTTCATTTCGCGAGCGCCTCTCACTGTTGGAGGCTGTCATCCCCGGCGCAGCGATCGATATGCAGCCGCTACTCTCGCACATCCACCGGTCCGCCCTTCGGCTCCATGATCAACTACAGCGCATCGATACCACCCCGCCATTGCCGCGCACCCTCGTAAGCCAGGTTCGCTGTTTTGATTGCGGAACGGCCAACATGGAATCTTTTCACAGCTCAACCCAAGGCGGTTACCATCTCTGTCCGAGCTGCTTTCAGCAACGCTTACGCACCGGCCGCGCTAAGACCGCGCACTGACCTTCGCGTTCCCCTAGTGCTCGATAAGCACCCCCACTCACACTATCGGGTGACCTCGCAGATCCCCGAGCCTGACGAAGGCGCTAGCCTCCAGCCGCCCTTACACCGTATACTGCAGTCTTTCCTTTTCTCACGTGAGGTATCTAGGTTATGGCCCCGAACATTCTGTTGAGTTGCGAATCGATCAGCAAAAGCTATGGGGTCAGGGCCCTGTTTTCCGATCTGTCCTTGGCGCTCTCCGACGGCGATCACGTGGGTTTGATCGGGCCAAACGGATCCGGCAAATCGACATTGCTTAAGATCCTCATGGGGCTCGAATCTCCAGATGAAGGCACGCGCACCCTGCGTCGCCACACACGCGTCGGCTATGTTCCGCAGGAACCCACATTTCCCGCGCACCATACCATCGAACAGGTGCTCCAAGACACGCTGTCAGAAGACGGCCACGATCCTCACGAGCAGGGTGGCCGGATCGCGAGGGCCCTCAGCATCGGCGCCTTTCCCGACGCCGAGCAAGCGGTCTCCACACTTTCAGGAGGCTGGCGTAAGCGATTGGCCATCACCCAGGCTTTGCTGCTCGAGCCCGATGTGTTGCTCATGGATGAGCCGACGAACCATTTGGACTTGGAAGGTATCCTCTGGCTGGAGCAACTGCTGAAGAACCGCACCAAAGCCTTTCTGGTCATCAGCCACGATCGCCGGTTCCTCGAATCGGTCACATCCCGCATGGTGGAGCTCAATCGCTGCTACCCGGAAGGCCGGTTTGAAGCCCGCGGTTGCTACAGCGATTTTCTCGAACAACGCGATGCCGCTCTTCAAGCGCAGGCCGACTATCAGTCCTCGTTGGCCAATCGCGTCCGACGTGAAGTCGAATGGCTGCGCCGCGGCCCTAAAGCCCGCACCACCAAAGCCAAAGGTCGGATTCAATCAGCAGGAAAGCTCATCGACGAATTGAACCAAGCCGAAGCTCGTGCAGCACAGTCGACCATCGGCATCGACTTCTCCGCCTCGGGCCGAAAGTCTAAACAACTCGTGGTTGCACAGAACGTCACCAAGAGTTTCAACGACATACCCGTGGTGACGAATCTCGACCTGCTCCTCGGACCAGGACAACGACTGGGCCTCCTGGGCCCCAACGGTAGCGGCAAAACCACGCTGCTGCGGTTACTGGCCGGTACGATAGAACCCGATTCTGGAACGATCACGCGGGCCGAGGCATTGCGCATCGTCTCCTTTGAACAACATCGCGAGTCCCTGGACCAATCCATTAGCTTGCGACGCGCGCTGGCTCCAACAGGCGATGCAGTCGTCTATCAAGATCGTTCGATCCATCTGGCCTCATGGGCAAAACGCTTTCTCTTCCGTCCCGAGCAGCTCGATCTCCCGGTGTCGCGGCTGTCCGGCGGCGAACAAGCTCGGCTCCTCATCGCCCGGCTCATGCTACAGCCCGCGGACCTGCTCATCCTCGACGAGCCGACCAATGACTTGGATATCCCGACCCTCGAGGTGCTAGAGGATAGCTTGCTGGAATTTCCCGGCGCGTTGGTACTCGTGACCCACGACCGCTGGCTATTGGACCGCGTCTCAACCATACTCCTCGCCCTGGATGGCACGGGCCGCGTCGACTGGTTCGCCGATTATGCCCAGTGGGAGGCAGCCCAAGAACGCAACGCGTCGAACGACTCACCGGATGACGGCAATGGAGATGCTACAGAGCACATCAAGCAGGCACGGCGTCCCAAAAAATTGAGCTACCGCGAGCAAAAGGAGTGGGGCACGATCGAAGAGGATATTCTGAAGGCCGAAGCGCATGTCGCCGGCTGCGAGGCCGCCATGAACGATCATGCTGTCTTATCTGATGCCGCCGGACTACAGGCGCACAGCGAAGCCTTAGTGGCGGCCCAAGCGGAAGTGGAACGTCTGTATGCGCGATGGGCGGTATTGGATCAGAAACGGATGGAGATGGCGAAGTTATAACGAGCCCTCGTGGGCTTCCCGGCCTTGAAGCCCCGGCACGGCGGTCGCGCCGTCCCGGAGCCCCACCAAATCGACAACCGCTCAGTGGCCTGCCTTGTGCTTGCCTTCATGCAAATCGATGACGGTCCCCGCCTCATTCAGCTCAACCGTCACTTCCGCCCCCTCGGCCAGGGCCTTCGTCTTGGTTTCTTGCAGCATCAGAGGGAACGTCTGCTCTCCATCCGCTGTCTGCAGCTTGATCTCTTTCTTCATCAAGCCCACATGCACGAGCTTGCCCGTGACGTGTTTGTGTTTGCCCTTTTCTCCCACCAGATGGACGTCGATGAGTGCGTTGTTCTCATTGACCGTGAAATCCACCTTGTCGCCGACCTTGAACTGACGCCCCTGACGCTTGGCTTCGTTCTCGCTCAACGAATAAGTAGAGCCCGTCTCATCCTTAATGGCCAAATTGCCCGCCTTCTCGACCACTTCCCCCTTGTAGTGCCGATGCGCGCTCTTGCCTTTCTCGTCCGCGAACGACATTCCAGCCGTGCCCAGCGCCACAGCACCGCAGGCCACCGCCGCAACCACGAACCCAAATATTCCCTTCACGCTCCGCATGTTAAGCCTCCTAGATAGAATGGGTGAGCCCCGCGCGCACCATTTGACATACTGTAATGATATTGCCGACAAGATTCATCCATTTTTTTGGTAGACGGATCGATGAAGGGGCAATGCGATGAGCGGCCACGAATGGAGTGTCGAGGATTTGGCTGGGGGACTAGGAATCGAACCTAGGTAGCCGGCTCCAAAGGCCGGCGTCCTACCGCTAGACGATCCCCCAGCGCGGTACGGAACCGAGTCATGGATCTGAAAGTGCGGGGCGGGAAAGATTATTGGCTGGGGGACTAGGAATCGAACCTAGGTAGTCAGATCCAGAGACTGACGTCCTACCGCTAGACGATCCCCCAACCGGTCCACACAGTAATATAAGCTTCTCGGCTCCGTCAAGGTCGAGCCCCATTCTTGACCGGTGGCCACTCACTTGCGCGATGCCTGCTCGATCCCGAGACGCAGTCTGAGTAAGGTACGGTCCCGTCCGAGCACCTCCATCACTTCGAAGAGTCCAGGGCTCGCCGTCCGACCGGTGAGGGCCACTCGTACCGGCTGGGCCAATTGCCCCATTTTGATTCCCTCTTCTTCGACCAGCCGCTTAAAAGACTCTTCCCACTCCTGCTTTGAGAACGTGGGAAACGCCTCAAATCTGGCCACCAGCTTGGCCAATACCGGTACCTGGCTGGCTGTCAGAAATTTCTTCGCCGCCTCTTCATCAAATACGACCATCTCGCCGAAATACGGCCTCACCCAGTGAACCATTTCAATCAGGGTTTTGGTTCGCTCCTTCACCAGGACCACCAGCTGCGCGAGCCAGTCGATCGAGACGGCACGGACCTCGTTCGTGAGCCCGGCCTGTTCGAGCAAGGGCACGAGTATCTGGGCGACCTGGGCTGGCGGACTGGTCTTGAGGTATTCGGCATTGAGCCACAACAACTTGTCTGGGTTAAACACGGCCGCCGACGTCTGGACATTCTTCCAGGAGAACTTCTCGATCAACTCGTCTCGCGAAAATAGCTCCTGGTCTCCATGCGACCAGCCCAACCTGACCAGATAATTCACCATGGCATCAGGCAAATACCCCATGTCTCGATAGGCCATGATCGAGGTGGCGCCATGGCGCTTCGACAAACGCGCCTTGTCCGGGCCAAGAATCATCGGCAAATGCCCAAATTGCGGAAGCGGAAATCCCAGCGCCTGAAAAATCGGAATCTGTCGCGGAGTATTGGTCAGATGGTCGTCACCTCGCACGACATGCGTGATACCCATCAAGGCATCGTCCACCACCACGGAGAAATTATAGGTCGGATACCCATTGGATCGAAGAATGATCAGATCGTCCAGAATCTGGTTATCGAAGACCACACGCCCCTTGATCAGATCATCAACGACCGTTTGCCCATCCTGCGGAGCCTTGAAACGGAGGGCCGCCTCGCCGTTTGGTTTCTCCAGACCGAGATTTCTGCAGCGACCGTCGTATTTGGGAGACTGACCTTTCGTTTCGGCTTCCTTCCGCCTCGTTTCAAGTTCCTCCGCCGTGCAGATGCACCAGTAGGCGTGCCCCTGTTCGAAGAGCCGCATCGCGTGATTGCGATAGAGGTCCATCCGTTCAGTCTGCCGAAACGGACCTTCGTCCCAATCAAGATTGACCCAGCGCATGCCGTCAAGAATGGCTTGAATGGAGTCGTCGGTGGAGCGGCCTTGATCGGTGTCTTCAATGCGAAGGATGAAGACCCCATTCTGCTGCCGCGCAAACAGCCAATTGAACAAGGCCGTCCGCACCCCGCCGATATGGAGGAAGCCGGTCGGACTGGGCGCAAATCGAACCCTGACCTGACTCATCTCGTCACCGTAATTCTGGTGGAATCCTATAAATGGGGCGCTATCTATAACATGGCATTGGAGTGATGTACAGAAGAGGGCTGTTCCATTCTGAATCTGTTTTTGTTATGAACAGACGATGGCTGAACCAACTCAGATCGCCGACATCGTTTCGCTCAGGCCTCTGACCCTGCACACGACGGAACTCGTACTCCGCCCAATTGAGCGCCCGATTTCATTTAGGCCCGGGCAGTGGATTTCCCTTCAGTTGCCGGTGGGAGACCATCCGCCACTCAATCGTGCATACTCCCTCGCTGAGCCTCCGTCCCCCACGGGCCATCTCACGCTCGTCTTCGACCATGTGCCAGGAGGGAAAGGCTCCGGCTATCTCTCCTCGCTCAAGCCAGGCGATCGCATTCCGCTATCAGGCCCCTATGGGCACTTCACCCTTCCCGATCCGGACTCCAAGAATTTGCTGTTGATCGGACGCTACTCAGGGCTTGTCCCCCTTCGCTGCATGATCCGCTCGCTCGCACGCCAAGGCCCCCTTCCCTTCACCACACTCATTGCGCAGGCGCCCAGCCCTGCCGAACAGCTCTACCACAATGAATTTCTCAACCTCGCGCAAAGCCAGCCCAACTTTCGCTATCTGCCGCTTGTGAACGAAGACCCCATGAACAACGCCAGAACAGTCGAGGCGATTAAACAGGTCGCCTCGACTGGGCGGAATGTCACCCCCATGATCGCCGGGATCAAGTCGTTTGCGCGCCCACTGAGGACCTTTTTTATGGAACTGGGCTTCGATCGGCGGGAGGTAAAGCTTGAAACGTACGACTGACACATGGAAGCTGGTGAGCGAAAAATCGAGTAATTTTGGCCATTACATGATCACCTGTTCCACATTCGGCTTGAAGTACCTCTTTCCATCACGAAACCATCACAGCACGCAGCGCTCCGTTAATGGCCTTCCTTCGCCAAATTCTTATTGACGGCGGGAATTTCTACAACGATCTCCATCGTTCCATTGGGCACACACTGGCATCCGAGTCGTGACTGCAAGGTCGTGACAGGAGCTTCATCCAACTGATCGAACTCATCATCCGTGCCTTCATTGCACGTTTCCAGGCCCTTCTTTACCATCACATGACAAGTTGAGCAGGCACACACCCCGCCGCACACATGTTCCACCTCAATGCCATTGCCCATGGCAATGTCGAGAATGCTCCCCGGAAGGCCCGTGGGCCCATAGGGGATCTTGTCCGGCTGGACCTCGACCTTCTTTTCGGTCTTATCAGGAAAAATAAAGGTCACGGAATAGGATTTAGTCGGTAGCTCAACCTCGGCCTTTTCAATATAGGGATTTGTCCCGCCCATTTTAATCAGCCCCTTTTCTTACTCATGCTTCTTTTAGGTTGAAAGAATTTACAAATTCATCGCCAGCCAGTTGCTCTCTAGATCGACCGACCCGATTCCTCAGTTTTCCGAGCCCACCTCCGCTTGACAGTATAAAAGATCACGTGATACCTTTTGTACGACTCATTTGATCGGAGATCATTATAGTCTCCGACTTTAAAGATCGGCAATAGGGCGATGCTGAAATTATCGAAAAAAGCGGATTACGGGCTGATGGCACTCCAGCACATTGCGGCCAACCAATATGGCGACGTCGCGCGAGCCCGCGTAGTGAATACGAAAGAGATCGCAGAGGAGTACCATATTCCAGTGGAATTGCTCGCCAAAGTTTTACAAACCTTGGCTAAGAGCGGACTCATCGATAGCCACAACGGACCCAAAGGCGGCTATCTGCTCGGCAAAAACCCTCGCGAGATCACGATTGCCCAGGTGCTGGAAAGCCTGGAGGGTCCCCTCGGCATCATGGATTGCTCACACGAGAAAGAAGGCGATGCCTGCATGCAACGTGAGCACTGTAACATCAGAACCCCACTATTGAAAATCCAGAGCAGCATCTATCAACTGCTGAACAATATGACCTTGCAAGATATGATGGGGGGAACCCCACTCATCACCATTCAATCCGTCGCCACGGAACAACAAGGAGTCGAGCGATGAAGTTCCCGATCTATCTGGATAACCATTCGACCACCCCGATGGATCCTCGGGTGTTGGAATCAATGTTGCCCTATTTCACGGAGAAGTTCGGGAACTCTGCCAGCCGAAACCACGCATTCGGATGGGAAGCCGAAGAAGGTGTCGAAAACGCGCGGAAACAGATTGCCAAGCTCATCCATGCGGACGCGAAAGAAATTGTCTTCACCAGCGGCGCGACAGAATCGGACAACCTCGCCTTGAAGGGCGTCGCCGAGATGTACCACGAGAAGGGCGACCACATTATTACCTCGGCCACCGAACATCGTGCGGTGCTGGATACGGCGAAAGCCCTGGAAGCTAAGCGCGGCATCAAGGTCACCTACCTACCGGTCGATAAGTTCGGCATGGTCAATCCAGAGGATGTCCGTAACGCCATCACCGACAAAACGATCTTGATCTCCATCATGTTTGCCAACAACGAAATCGGCACCATCAACCCAATCAAAGAGATCGGAAAGATCGCGAAGGAAAAGAGCATTCTTTTTCATTGCGACGCGACTCAGGGCGTCGGGAAAGTCCCGATCGATGTTCAGGACATGGGTATCGACTTGATGTCTTTCAGCGCCCACAAGATCTACGGCCCCAAGGGCGTCGGCGCCCTGTACGTCAGGAAAAAGAACCCCCGGGTTCGCATCGCGGCTCAAATGGACGGGGGCGGACATGAGCGCGGCATGCGCTCCGGCACTCTCCCGGTCCCATTGATCGTGGGCTTCGGCAAGGCCTGCGAGCTGTGCGAACAAGAAATGGCCGCGGATGGCGCGCGGCTCTCAGTCATGCGCGATCGTCTGCATGCCAACATCACCAAGGCGCTTGAAGAGGTATATCTGAATGGACATCCGACACAGCGCCTCCCTCACAACCTGAACATTTCGTTTGCCTATGTAGAAGGAGAATCGCTGCTGATGGGCTGCAAGGAGATCGCCCTGTCTTCCGGTTCTGCCTGCACCTCAGCAACCTTAGAGCCCTCCTACGTGTTGCGCGCATTAGGCGTGGGGGCGGAACTCGCGCATTCTTCCATTCGATTCGGCCTGGGGCGGTTCACCCTCGACGAAGAGGTTGACTACGCTGGAAAGAGAATTATCGAAGTGGTGACCAAGCTCCGGGAGATGTCACCGCTGTATGAAATGGCAAAAGAGGGCATCGACCTAAAATCCGTGCAATGGGCAGCACATTAACCTGACACATCACTACTGTGAGCGATATATTCGGAGGACACTATGGCCTATAGCGAAAAAGTCGTCGACCACTTCAACAATCCCCGCAACATGGGGAGTTTCAAGAAAGAAGAAGACGGGGTCGGCACCGGCATCGTCGGAGCCCCGGAATGTGGCGATGTCATGAAACTGCAGATCAAGGTTCAGAATGACATGATCGTGGACGCCAAATTCAAGACCTTCGGATGCGGATCCGCCATTGCCAGCTCCAGCCTCGCCACCGAGTGGCTCAAGGGCAAAACCGTGGAAGAAGCCGGCAAGATCAAGAACACCGAGATCGTACAGGAACTAAATCTGCCGCCGGTTAAGATCCACTGTTCAGTCTTGGCCGAAGATGCCATTAAGGCCGCCTTGGCCGACTACAAGAAGAAGGAAGACGGCAAAGAGACGGTTAAGTAACTCGGCATCAGCCGTGCGAAGCGAAGGAGATTGACTATGGATACACCAGACACTGCAACTACCTCCCCCGTTATCTCGCTCAGCGAGTCTGCTGTGAAGGAAGTCAAGCGACTGATTAATGTACAGGGCCTGACAGAAGGCGGTCTCCGACTTGGCGTAAAAGGCGGCGGTTGTTCAGGACTCAGCTATACGATCAACTTCGATGAAAAAATCGGTCAGTACGACTCCGTCTATGAGATCGAAGGCGTGAAAGTGATTATCGACGCTAAAAGCGCCATATACCTGCAGGGCACGCAGCTGGATTTCCAGAAAGACCTGATGGGTGGCCAATTCAAATTCGTCAATCCCAATGCCAACAAAACCTGCGGCTGCGGAGAATCGTTCTCAGCCTAACTCGTCGCACACAGTGACGGGTATCGCCCTAAGGTCGGTGGTGCGCCCATGCCCCACTGCACAGAGGACCTGTTATGGATCATGCTTCCAAATCAGCCAGTTCTCGCACCGAGCTTCAAATGGCACGGAGCATGTGCTGGCACTGTCAATCTGAGGTCGCGGGCGAGTACTTCTGTGAACGATGCGTAAAAGTCCAGCCGCTCTCTAAGGAACAAGACTACTTCACCTGTCTAGGGCTCCCACGGCTGCTCACTATCGATGCCACCGCCCTCGAGAACAAATTCTATGAGATGAGTCGCTCGTTCCACCCAGATTTTTATCAAACCAAGACCGACACCGAGCGTACCATCAGTCTGGGAAATTCCGCCCTTCTCAATGCAGCGTATCGAACGCTCAAGGATCCCATTCAGCGCGCCGAATATCTGGTGCGATTAGAAGCCGGATCGGTCAAAGAAATTCGGAATCAACCCCCCGCCGATCTGTTCGAGGAAATCCTCTCGCTGCAAGAAGATCTCGAAGAGTTTCGAGCCGCATCCGGCCAACCGTCGGCAGATCTCGCGACATTGCAGACCAAGCTCCAATCGGATCGCGAGACACTCGAACAGCGGCAGCGGGATATGGAGACTCGGCTCTTGGACCTCTTTGAAACATGGGACCGTTTGCAGCGCCAATCAGAACCCACGGAACCGCTTCGCGCGAAAAAGGAATCCGTCCTAAAAGAGATGCGCGAATTACTCTCCAACCGAACCTATGTCCGCAACATCGTCAACGACCTCGTCGCAACCGTTGGATAACACCACCCCATGACTCGTATCGTTGGCATCGATCTCGGCACCACGAATTCTCTCATCGCCTACATGGACGGAAACACGCCTACCGTTGTGCCTGGACGAAACGGGCGCACCATGGTTCCATCCGTCGTCGCAATGACCGACAACGGCCTCATTGTGGGCGATGCTGCCAAAGAGCACTTGGTACGAAACCCGGAACGGACCATCTATTCAGTCAAGCGCTTCATGGGAAAAGGCCTGGCCGACGTCCAGAGCGAAGTATCCTACTTCCCTTACACCTTGCACGAACAGGGTGGGGTGATCCGAATCCGCATCGGGGACAAGAGTTATTCTCCTCCGCAGATCTCCGCCATGATTCTCAAAGAACTGAAGCAGCGAGCGGAAGGGCATCTTGGAGAAAGTATTACGAAGGCTGTCATCACGGTGCCGGCCTATTTCAACGACAGTCAGCGCCAGGCAACGAAAGACGCCGGCATGATTGCCGGCTTAGAGGTACTTCGAATCATTAATGAACCGACGGCCGCCTCGTTGGCTTATGGCCTTCAAGAACGAACCCAGGGCACGATCGCCGTCTACGACCTGGGGGGCGGAACCTTCGACATCTCCATTTTAAAGCTGAAAAATGGCATTTTTGAAGTGCTGGCGACGAACGGGGACACCCACTTGGGTGGTGACGACTTAGACCGTGTGATTGGTGAACTGTTCACGAAAGACATTCACGATCAATACGGCATTGACATCAACCTGCATGCCGATGACATGCAAAGCCTACGACTGGAAGCAGAGCGGGCCAAGATTCGATTATCGGACGACCTCAAGACCAGCGTGATGCTGAACCTCCCTGACGGCAAAGGCCAGTATCGGCGTGAGTTGACGCGTGACCAATTGGAGGAGCTCACGCTTCCGCTCATCGAACGCTCTCTCGGCCCTTGCCGCATGGCACTAAAAGATGCCGGACTCACGCCTGCGGATATTGATGAAGTGGTGTTGGTGGGCGGTTCAACGAGAATGCCCCTGGTTCGCCAACGTGTCGAAGCCTTGTTTGGAAAGCCCCCGCACTCGAATTTGAATCCCGATGAAGTCGTGGCATTGGGCGCCGCCGTGCAAGCCGATATTCTCTCCGGCGGGACGACTGATATGTTGCTCCTCGACGTGACACCTCTCTCGCTCGGAATCGAAACTATAGGCGGAGTGGTGAGTGCGTTGATTCGCCGCAACACCACCATACCGACCAGCGCCAAGGAAATGTTTACGACTTATGTGGACGGTCAAACTTCAGTGGACATCCATATTCTTCAGGGTGAGCGGGAACTGGCAAAGGATAACCGCAGCCTGGCTCGATTCCAACTGAAGATGCCGCCGCTGCCGGCCGGGGTTCCTCGAATCGAAGTCACCTTCCTAATTGATGCCAATGGGATTTTGAATGTCTCCGCTCGGGACGTCCGAACCGACGCGACTCAGTCCGTAGCCGTAAAGCCTTCTTATGGGCTTTCAGATGACGAAGTGGAAAAAATGATCGGCGAGTCATTCCAATTTGCCGCGGAGGACTTCAAGGCTCGCCAGTTGATCGAAGCCCGCAACGAGGCCGAGGCCATCCTTCAGGCGACACACAAAGCGCTTGGTCAGGGCGAGCACTTGCTGACGGCGGACGAATTGGCCACCATCAAGGCTTCGCTAGCCGCCCTGGACCACACCAGGCTGGCCGAGGACCACAAAGCGATCCGCACCCGCATTCAAGACGTAGAAAAATCCACCCATCACTTCGCCGAACTGTTGATGGATACGTCACTGAAGGAAGCGCTCCAGAACAAGAGTCTCTCGGAGATGACCGAACAGAGTGAGAAAGCCTGAGCGCCCGCAAGGAGTTTCTGAATGGATTTGAAATGGAGCGACACCGAAGAGTTGGCGATTCGCTTAGTTGAGGCCCACCCCACTACCGATCCTCTGACCATCCGCTTTACGGATATGCACGCCTGGATCATCGCCCTTCCAGAATTTAAGGACGATCCGAAGACATCGAACGAGAAAACTCTCGAATCCATCCAAATGGCCTGGCATGAAGAGTATCAAGACTCACAGTCTTGATTGGTCAATTGACCACCTCTCCTGCTGACAAACCCAACAGAGCGTCGTATTGAGGAATGGTTCGTTTTGCAATTGTCTGGTGCGCTGATCACGCCCCACAACCACGCGAGGGCAATGGTTCGTCTTCCGGCTAGGGCTCGACGGGAACAGGTGATGGGCTCGGCAAAGAACCTTCCGGGGTTTGATCGAGCCTGTAAAAGTCGGTGGCATCGATCTTCGATCCGGCACTCTTGGTCGGTTCCGTCCCTTTCGTAAACAGTTCCACCGTTCCGTGTTGCTCATCTTGGTCGGTTAAGAGGGCGGTGGTGGGATCGACCTTCACGAACATGACACCCTCCGGAATCTCAAAGGGCACCACGGGTAGCTGCTTCAGCGCTTCCTTCATAAATGCGATCCATACCGGTAGTGCCGCATGCGCTCCCGATTCAGTTTCGCCCAACGGACGCCGGTCATCGAAGCCTACCCAAGTTCCTGCCGCCAAATTCGGCGTGGAACCGATAAACCAGGCATCGGTAAAGTCATTGGTGGTCCCTGTCTTCCCTGCCACAGGACGATCGATGACGGCCTTTGCCGCCACGCCCGTGCCACGTTGGATGACATCTTCCATCATGTTTGTAATCAAGTAGGCCGTCTCACGCGAAACCACTTGCCGAGGCTGCACGGCCGTCTGCTCCAGCGTGCGGCCTCCGCTGTCCTGTACACTCGCCACCGCGTAGGGCTCGACGCGCATGCCCTGATTCGCAAATACCCCATAGACCGACACCAACTCCATCAATCCTACACTCGACGAGCCCAACGCCAGCGAGAGATCGGCTGCCAGCGGGCTCACGATGCCGACCGTCCTCGAAAAATCGATCACGTTCCGAATGCCCACCTTATCCAATAGCCGAACCGTGGCAAGATTGTGCGAATGGATCAAGGCTTCCCGTAGACTCACGATGCCGTGGAACCGCTTGCCGTAGTTCTCGGGTTTCCAGGTCTTATCTTCTTCTTCCTGCTCGTACACAACCGGCGCGTCCAACACGACCGTAGCGGGGCTCATGCCTTGATTCATCGCGGTCGCGTAGATGATCGGCTTGAACGCCGATCCCGGCTGACGTCGAGCGAGCACAGCGCGATTATATTCACTGCGTGCGAAATCATATCCGCCGACCATGGCGCGAATCGCGCCGGTCTTGGGGTCAAGAGCCAGTAACGCGCCCTCAGCGATCGGCGTTTGCTCCAATCGGAGATGCACGATTTCTTTCTCCAGCTTTTTGACTCCAACCTCGATCACATCACCCGGAGTCAGCAGCTGCTTGATATTCTTGACTGGAACAGCATCCTTTGTAGGATCTTTGCCTTTCAGATACTTGGATGCCCAGGCCATATCGTCGAATGCAAGCCGTCCCGTGCTGCCTCCGATTTGAACCAGCACGTGATCCTTTGCGATCTTCGTCACGATCCCTTCCATCGTATCCCCCTCCGCAAGTTTCACGGAGGGATCGGGTGCCGGCACGTCCATGGTGGAAAGATCGACGGTACGAACCGGGCCTCGCCATCCCTGACGCTTGTCCACCTCCCGTAATCCATTGAACACGGCCGCTTCAGCCGCCTTCTGCATATCGGCATTCAGCGTGGTAAATACTTCCAATCCACCTTTGTAGACCATCGCTTCGCCAAATTTTGCGACCAGCAACTGTCGGATATATTCCACAAAATACGGTCCCAGATGTTCGCTTCCCGGCCGCCGGAAGTTCAATTTTTCAGCCACGGCCTGCTCGCGGTCTGCCCGACTGATAAATCCTGCCTCCTCCATGCGCCCCAACACATGTTCTTGCCGTTTCTTCGCCCGATCATAGGCCTTAAAGGGGGAATAGTGACTCGGTGATTTGGGGAGACCGGCGAGAAACGCCACCTCCGCCAACGACAATTTCGGGAGCTCTTTGCCGAAATAAGTTTGTCCGGCCGCCGCCACGCCGTAGGCGCCCTGGCCAAAGTAGATCTGGTTCAAATACATCTCCAGGATCTGGTCTTTCGTCAGCACCAACTCCATTTTGTAGGCCAAAATCAGTTCGCGAAGCTTGCGGTCAAACGTCCGTTCCGAGGAAAGAAACAACGAGCGTGCGAGTTGCTGGGTGATCGTGCTCGCTCCTTCGACTTTCCGCCCGCCATGGCGAATATTCGTCCAAGCCGCCCGAATGATTCCGACGATATCTAAACCCGGATGTTCGAAAAATCTCGAATCCTCCGTCGCAATCACGGCGTGAGTAAGACTTTTTGGAATGTCCTGGATAGGCCTGAGGAAGCGCCGCTCGATGAAGAATTGCCCGATCACTTGTCGGTCATCGGAATAGACTCGTGTGACCAAACTCGGCTGATAGTTCTGCAACGGTTCTAACGACGGCAGGTCTTGAGAAAAATACCAGAGGATGCCGGCTGCGCCGCCTGCGCCCAATAGAATGACCAGCGGCAGTCCGATCAAGACTATCTGCCACCATCGCCAACGACGAGGCTTCTCCGGCTTATCAAGTAAGTGATCGAATTCAGATGACATGGAGTGAGTGATTGCGAGGAAAGGGGTCAACCCGCTACCCACACACCATACAATGCGCCTCCGACAAACTCAAGCAAGCTTCGAATCATCGACGCGCGGGGCATTTGGAGATAATTTTGCACCGACTTGTGGGAAGACACTCGAATCAGGTATACTCCGACGGTTAAGACGCCTTCATAGGAAGGCGTCTTTTTTTTGGCACTCTCACGGCATTGGAGATTATGAACACCTCAGCGCCCTCATCCACAGCCCATGGTCTGCATGCGCCGCAAGGTCGTCGGACCGACATTCGCAACATTGCCATCATCGCGCACGTCGACCACGGCAAAACCACACTCGTCGACGCCGTGCTGCGCCAGACTCATGTTCATCGCAAGATCGATGACATGGGCGAACGCATCATGGACTCGATGGATCAGGAGCGCGAGCGCGGCATTACGATCCGAGCCAAGAACGCGAGCGTCACTTACAAGGGCGTAAAGATCAACATCGTTGATACGCCTGGGCACGCCGATTTCGGAGGCGAAGTGGAGCGGACGTTGCGAATGGTGGATGGGGTGTTGATCCTCATCGATGCCAAAGAAGGCCCCATGCCGCAGACTACTTTCGTCTTGCGGAAAGCGCTGGCTCTCGGACATAAAGCGATCGTCGTCATCAACAAAATCGATCGTCCGGATGCCGTCATCGACGATGTCGTGAATCGCACGTTCGATCTCTTCGTGCATTTGGGCGCCACCGACGAACAGCTCGACTTCCCCATTGTCTACACCTCAGCCATAAAAGGCACCGCGACCCTCGACCTCAAGCAACCGGGGACGGAGATCTCCCCGCTGTTGGAGACCATTCTGGAGAAAATCCCCGCGCCGGCCATCAATCCCGATGCTCCATTCCAGCTCCTCGTGCTCGCCCTCGCTCAAGATTCCTATAAAGGAAAGATGGGGATCGGCAAGATTCAATCAGGCTCAATCGCGCGTCGTCAAAACGTGGTGACGCTCACCAAAGACGGCGGTCAGGTCCCTGGCAAAATTTCCGATCTCGCCGTCTTCTCAGGACTTGAGCGCGCTGATGTCGACACAGCCGAAGCCGGTGAAATTGTCGCTCTCTCCGGGCTGGAAGAAGTGAACATCGGGGATACCATTGCCGATCCGGCGAATCCCGTCGCACTCCCGCGTGTGACGATTGATGAACCGACCGTACAGATGACTTTTTCGGTGAATAACAGCCCCTTCGCCGGTCGCGAAGGAAAATACCTCACGTCGCGCCACCTTCGTGAGCGGTTATTCAAGGAGCTGGAAACCAACGTGTCGTTGCGCGTGCAGGAAACCGACAGCGCAGACCGTTTCCTCGTAGCCGGCCGCGGAGAATTGCATCTCGGCGTGCTCATCGAGCAAATGCGTCGTGAAGGCTATGAGCTGCAGATCTCGCAGCCTGAGGTGATTCTGCACCGAGACGGCGATCAGGTCACAGAGCCGTTTGAAGAGCTGACCATCCAGGTTCCTTCTGAATATCAAGGTCCAGTCATCGAGGAAATCGGCAAGCGGCGTGGTGAACTCCGCCACATGAAGCTCGTGCATTCCGAGGGCACGGCCAGCGAAATGCACATCGAATATCACATCCCCACACGCGGCATCATCGGCCTGAAGAACATTTTGTTGGCCAAAACGCGCGGCACCGTGATCATCCATCACGTATTTTCCGACTATGCGCCGGCTGACGAAAAGACACTTCTCGTGGCACCCCATGGCTCGCTGGTGGCCTTCGAAGCCGGAACCAGCACAGCCTATGCCCTCTTCATGACCCAAGAACGCGGCGAACTGTTCATCGGCGCGTCGGTTGAGGTCTACCAAGGAATGGTCGTCGGTCAAAACAGCCGCGACGAGGACCTGGACGTGAATGTGTGCAAACAGAAGCAACTAAGCAACATGCGCGCCGCCGGTACGGATGAGGCGTTGGTGCTCACACCGCCGCGTGAAATGTCATTGGAATTTGCTATGGAATACATCGGCCAGGACGAACTGGTCGAAGTAACACCGAAACATCTCCGCCTCCGGAAGCGGCTCTTGAATCCAGACGACCGACGAAAAGCGAAAAAAAGCTCAAAGTAACCACGTGGGGCGCTCAACGCCCTGACGCGCGGCCCACATGAAGATTCGGAAAAAAGCCGCGAAGGTCTCTCAGGCCAAGCCGCCGCTTTACCTGGTCGGCTATCGCGATTTGCCTCCGTCCCTCGAGGACTTGAAGCGTTGGTACGACCTTCACTACGGGGGACCGCTCTTCTGCCTCCAAGGCGAATCCGGACGTCCCGTCCGCGCCAACCACGGTCCCTGGCTCACACACCTGCTGACGAGTCTGCCTGACGCCGACTCGTCACAATGGCGGGGCGTTCTGTCCTGGGATCATCCCGCGCTTGGAAGCGTCTCACCGGCAAGCGCTCAACCCAGCGCGATCGCGGACACGGTTCTTGTCGCTGCCCGCCTCGCTCGCGGCTTCACCTTGCTCACGCAAGGCACCGCCTTCGACATGATATCGCAAGAGTACCTGAATCCTTCGGACTGGAATGATCGCCCCTTATCTGTCTTTCAGGCCCGCGACCATGTCACTGTCCAACACAGTGAAACCGATGATCACTCGACCGATTGGTTCCACACGTTGGGCTTGAGCAAATTCGGTTTGGACGAGTTGGAAGTGATTCAGCCTCGAAGCCTTCCGGAGATTGAAACCATGGCCCTCCTCATGTCAGCGGCAGACGGGGTGTTGCGCGCCGGGCACAATCACAAAATCGGACAGTCCCTGGACCTGCCCGCGCTGGCCCAAACGATTCGTTTCATCAAGCATCGGACGGCCGCGCCGGCTGGTCGAATGGTGACCTTCCGAGAAATTACTACAGCGCACTTTTGACCTCCGTGCCCCCTCCTGCATCACCCTGTACGAAACTACTTCTCGCGTTCCCCCCGCCTGCCTAGGTCTTCTGGACCCGTTGACAAGGTTTTTCCGGGCGTGGTACCACGAAAGGGTTTGCGTAGAAGCATGGGTCTAACCTAGGAGGATCGCAATGAGTGATGTAGCTGCAGAAATTAAGGTCGGCGATACCGCGCCGGATTTTACATTAAAAGATCAGGATCAGAAGGACGTGAAGCTGAGCGAGTTCAAGGGAAAGAGCAATGTCGTCCTCGCTTTCTACCCGCTCGACTGGAGTCCGGTGTGTCAGGGTGAGAACAAATGTCTGACCGATGACTTCCCGAAGTTCCAAGGCGCCCACGCCGAGCTGTTCGGCATCAGCTGCGACAGCTTTTTCTCCCATAAGGCCTGGGCTGATTCATTGGATCTCAAGCACCGCCTTCTCTCCGACTTTAATCGTGAAGTCGTCAAGAAGTACGGACTGTATTTTGAACCGTTGAATTGTGGCAAGCGCGCGACCGTCATTGTCGACAAGAACGGCAAAGTCGCCTACGTGAAGGTGCAGGAAATTAAGGTGGCACGGGAAGACAAGGACATTCTCGCGGCCCTCGCAAAGCTGAGCTAAGCTGCATGATGAGGACTGAGCGGTGAGGGCCTTGACCACGCCCTCCCCTCGGTCCTCGATCATACATGAGGATACATGATGACCGGCACTGTGGAAGACGTCCGCGACGAGAACTACAAAGAGTTTACCGAGAGTGACGGAGCAGTGGTGGCCTACGGCCTCGCCACATGCGAGCCGTGCAAACTGTACGATCCAATTCTTGAGGAAACCGCTGCGAAGTTTCCGTCCATCAAGGTCGGCAAAGCGAAGATGCATGTCCCCGGCCGATGCCGTGAAATCAAGAAAGCGCATACGTTTGAAACCTATCCCACCACACACTTCTTTGCGCGAGGCAAACTCGTTCTGACACGTGAAGGGGTGGTCGAAGCACCTGAATTGACCGCATTGATCTCCGACCATCTCCTGAAATAGCGCGCGCCTCAACGCCGATCTCTTTGACTCCCACTCACAAGCCCGCATGGTCTGTCCAGTACATGCCAACGAGCCTGCGCTCCAGCTCAGATCCCTTTCGCACCATGGGCAAGAAGCCTTTGCGAATAGGCTCTTCAGGGCAAAGGAAGCCTCTCAATGCACACTTCCTCCTGCGGACGGGATACAATATGTGATGACTGCGCCAGGCATTAAACGGCTTCGCCAAGGATCAACCGTCAAACCGATGCCTACCATTCGATTTGTTCGTTGTGCCGTCGGGCTGCTAGCCTGCCTGCTAGTCACGCCGCCCGCTGTTGCGAAAGACGCCGGATCACATCCTTCACAGGCACCCGTGCCAAGTCGATCCCATGTCGGCATCGCCGAGCCTGGCACCGCTTCGGTCGGCCCCCACGACAATGCGCCGATGGTGCTCATTCCCTCCGGCGAGTTCGCTATGGGCAGCGACCGCGGCCAGGATGATGAGCAACCGGTTCATCGCGTCTCAGTCAGGGCCTTTTATCTTGATGCCTCTGAAGTCACCGTGTCTCGCTATGCCGAGTTTCTGACCTCACAGAAACCGGACCCGCCGTTCAAGTGGAACGAGGCCGCGGCAGGATCTCACGAGAACAAACCGGTGATTGGCGTCAATTGGTACGATGCGCGCGACTACTGCCGATGGGTAGGGAAACGGCTGCCGACCGAAGCAGAATGGGAAATGGCTGCGCGCGGGACCGAAGGACGGATCTACCCGTGGGGCAGTGTTCACCCAACCAAAGGACATGCCAATGCAGGCCAGACCAAATGGCGGGGTTATGACACGCTCACCAATGTCGGACGCTATGAACCTGGGAAAACGCCGAACGGCGTATACGACTTGGCCGGGAATCTGTGGGAATGGGTGGCCGACTGGTACGATCCCACCTACTATCAATACAGCCCGAGCGACAATCCGCGAGGCCCCTCTGCTGGCCCGCTCAGAGGCCTACGTGGCGGTGCCTGGAACAATGACTCCAAAAATATCCGATCCGCCAATCGCGCAGCGTACGCTCCCGATGCCCGCCGAAACGATGTCGGGTTTCGCTGCGCGAGAGAGGCGAAGTCTGGTGGTCGCTAAAAGAGACGGGATGTGAACGTCTGAGGTTCGAGAGGACGCATGGCCTGCTTCAATTCCTCCTGGTGACCCGTGGGTCGAAGGCGGAGCTTAAACACCACCCGCCGGCTCTTATCCCTATCAAGCGCGCGTGACTCGTCCAGGATCAGGTCTTGTCGACCTCGCCCGCTGGCAGAAGTCTTTTCTTGGAAACAGCGATAGGCCCAAGGCGCCGAATCCTGGATCACCTCAAGCCCCTTGACCATCACATTCAACGAGCGCTCCTGGCTCAGTTTCAGATTGTAGACATCGGAGCCGCGATCGTCGGTATGACCCTCAATCACCAGTGAATCAATCCTATCTCGCAAAGCGCCGCAGAGCAGCGTCGCATAACTCGGCATGGCATCGACCAAAAACCGATCCGCGACCGATGAAAGCGAGCCCTTGCCGAATTCGAAATTGAGCAAGGCATCGGGCACCACAATCCGCACCACATCTGGATCGGTGGGGTCGGCATCGAGCGAAAGATCGAATCGATGAAAATGATCACGCAGCAAACCCTTGATGTCGTCCGTGGTGGTCCGAACGACCTTCCGCTCCTGTACCGGCGGAGGAACCGGCACCTTCGCCTGTGATTCCGTTTCAGATACTTTCGTGACGTACGCGCTGAACAACAACATGAAAATGACGGCCAGCGAGGTCATCAAATCCGTGACGCCGATGGTAAGTACCGACGAGTGTTCCTGGGACTCTGGCGGAGGGTGTGCGTTCATCTTAGACAGCGCCCTTCATGGAGGCACTTTGCCGCCAATTCGCAAACCACCGCAACCCCAGCATACTGTCGTCAGGCACGATGTCCCGTCCGACCTCTGGGGTGGGCACTTCGTCGAAGGGAGTTGAATCAAATTCACTTTCCAGCGGTTTCACTGTGTGATCACACTTGAGCTCCTCAACCGAACGGGCCAGCGCCTGAATCGACTGGTTCAATTCCTGAATCGGGGCCGCCATGGTCTGCTGCATTACGCGTGATAAGTCTTCCGCCAGCCGGTCCGGAGCTCCGGCGCGCCCTCCTGGCTCCCTGCGGCCCAACAGTTCAACTGCCTCCCTGAGTGCAGCCACAGTGGGGCTCAGGCGATCACTGAGGGTCCCCACGAGACGATCGCCGAGATCTCCTGACACTGCTGCCGGTACCTGCGATGCGCTGGTCCCCGGCGTGAAATTCTCGAGCATCTGCTCCATGGTTTTACGAGGGAACAATTCATCCACCATGGTGACGAACTGCTGTTGTGTCGTCGCCAAACGGTGCAAGGCGGACTTTTCAATCAACACAAACAAGTTGGCACAGACCAACCCGACAATTGAGGTCAAGAACTTACCCGCTAATCCGTTGATCAAGCCTTGGATACCGACGATATGAGAGCCATCCGCATGGAGCTTGCTCAAGCCGATCAGGATGGCCAGAAAGGTTAAGAGCAGACCAATCCCTGTGATCAACGATGGAAACTGATGATAGAAAGACAAGTTCAACCGTCCGTTCAGGAGGTCACGAGGGAAGAACTCAGCCGCTGTGCGTGTCGCAAAGACCCTTGGCTCAATGAACCAGGCGGTTCGCTCCACGACGAAAGTCTTTCGAAAGTGCAACCAAGCCTGTTCGAGCCGGACTTCTTGACGCATGGCCTTGTCGAGCGTCTGAAGATCATCCAGATCAATTCGATCCGATTGCGAACCGGGATGATTCCCCGCTTTCTTGGGATCGCTCAAGCCAGGAATCGTCAACCACTCGGATTGAAGGCTTTTCCGACCGCTGGTGAGACGAGTAAGCGTCGGCCACACGCGAATGTAGCAACCCTGCACGATTGAAATGGCCGTCGTGAGCCGGCCGACATGCCACAGAAAAAATGCCAACAACCCACAGGATCCCAACCAGCTCAACAAAGGACTGTGGAGCCCTCCAAAGAGGGCCACATCTTGACTCAGAAATTCCCAGATAGACATCATCGCGTCAGCACCTCCGGCTCGAAGCCAGCAACACCGCCAACTTTAGGCCTGTGTCATTTCAACTTTCAGGCCACGGTGCGCAGTTGACGGCAAACTCAAAAAATCAATGAGTTCTATAGGCCGGGGGCGCCATCGGGAAGACGACTCGGCAAGAACTGCCGACACGATGAATGTTTCTGCCGCCTACGTCTTTGCCTCATCCCACTTCGTCTACCGACGGCCCAAGCCCTAATTGCGCTCGCAACAAATCGTGACGAGTGATAGATCGCACCACTTTGCCGTCCTGCACCACAGGTAGAATCTGAAACCCCATTTCAAACATGCGTGCGACGCAGCTCAAGCTGGTATCTTCTTTCACCCCGACAAAGGCGGAATTCATAATGTCTTGTGCCGTTGCCTGCTTGAGATCCATTCCCTTATCGATGGCGCGAATGACATCTCCCTCATTGATAAACCCTAGAAACTCATAGTCCTCGCCCACTACAGGCGCGCCACCCACATGGCTGGTGACCATTTCGATCGCCACATCCATCGCACTGTCCTCCGGCTTGAATTGCCGAATGGTTGTCCCCACAATATCTCCCACCACGTGATAGCCCTCGGCCGGGTTGCCCGCCACACCAGTAATGACCTTCATGATCGCCTCCATTGTTATTCATATGAGTAGGAGCTCTTGGAAATGTATAGCCCTTCATGAATCAACTCGACACTGGGGAGACCCCTATAGACGGCACGCGAGACGCGAGACTTCTGAGACTTGTGGATTTGGTCGTCGGTCTTGTTTAATGAACAGGCATAGACGCCTTCACTCTTCCCTGGAAAAGGTACAACCACATGACCATCCCCTGGATGACGACGTTGCACCTCGTGAAGAAACTGCTTCCAGTAGTGATCGAGAAGGCTCCGGAGCTGCTTAAAACGTTCGAGCGATTTCGCACTGCTCGCCCGGCCGCGGATTCGGCGCCGCCCGATCCGGCTCTTGCGGCGCTTCAGGAACAAATCGACACTCAGCAGCGGACCATCGCCACACAGGCGGACACCATCCAGCAACTCCGAACGGCAGTGAGCACTACCAAACGCTCGCTTACCGTCGCGCGGAGCATCCTCGCAGTGGTGGTGATCCTATCCATCACGGTCATCCTGTTCCTACTCTCCCGATCTTAGGATCGTAGGGGCCAAGAAGGCATTTTTTGACGCCCCATGATCGCGGCTAGCTCGCTCGACAATGCAGTCTACAGTGAGCTGAACGGTGGGACGGCAAGATTGGGCATGGCATCCCGTGCCGTAAGGTGCTACCCACAGGACCGTACAACGGATAGGTAGGCAGACGCGCGAGCGGGGCTCAGCCAGCGTATTCGTAGGAGAGGTCGCGAGTTTGAACCAACTTGATGAGCTGTAGGGTGCCGGCTGGGATGGCCGATGCGATCCGATCAAATACAGCCTTCGCCAGGTATTCGCCCGAGACAGCCGGGGTAGCCAGCACGATACGCAGATCCCGGCCGTCGAATGCAGACAACACACGCTCCTGCACCAGTCGATCGAGCGCCACAATATCAGTGACCATGCCAGTTTCAAGATCGATCCGTCCATGGACCCTCACAAACAAGTCCCACGTATGGCCGCGATGGCCGTCATGCACGGCGGTAAATGAGTAGCGCCTGGTGACGGACGCCACGTCAATACCGGCTTCCGCCGTCAGATCGGCGCAAAGATCCTCATCTTCATAGAGACAGATCCGTTGCAACGTTCCGATCTCCTGCTGCGCTTGCAGCTTGTCCCAGAGCACACGTGCAATGTTCTCGGAAGTTGGAATCTGTTGCTCGAAATAAGGCAGATCAAGATTCAGGTGCTTGTGGTCGAATTCTTCCAATACCTGCAGCAGCACTCGCTTGAGGTCGAAGAGGTTCACCACCATACCGGTTCGCTGATCGACCTCACCAGCCACCGTCACTTCCAACATGTAGTTATGGCCATGGCCTGGGTCGTTATTGCAGGCGCCGAATGTGGCTCGATTCTTCGCGGCATCCCACTCCGGCTTGTGATATCGGTGGGACGCGGAAAATTCAATGCGTTTGGTCAGTAAGACAACAGCCATAACAATCAATTATCAATCTTCACGGTTCACATGTTCAATAGCGTGACGAGATGTCCCGCTGTGGTTCCCCTTTGAACAGTGAGCATTGTACATTCAGGTTGTTGCGCTAGGCGCCCAAGTCAGAGCGCCATTCCTGCCGCATCGGCCAGGGTACCTCCGCTTCGGCATTGTACTCCCCGTGGTGGACTGTGAGGGCCACACGCGCAGACTGGTCACCGATGGCCTGCACCATCGCGAATGTGGGACGGAATCGCACAAAATGCACGGCGCTGATCTTCGTCTCGTGGCTATGCCCTCCTTCAAACTCGCCATAGACGACGTCGCCCCCGGCACGGAGGCCGACCTTCTGTCCGTGATCTAAACCCATGAACAAATCGAGCCAATGCTTCATCGTGTCAGGATCCGTGAGTTCGATCAGGAGAGTGGCGCTCAACTCGCCGGAGCCCGGGATGAGCGCATTGTACACGTCCAACTCCTCTTGGACCTTTTGCGGATCGACAATCCGCTCGACGCGAATCATTTCCTGAATCTGAAACCGGAGCGTCTCTCGATTTTCGAATACCAAGGTGACCTTGTCACCGATGGTAATACGCCGACGTTGCTTCAGCGCGATGATGGTCTGCCGGTACGACTCGCGCTGCCGCTCATACTCTTCCTGAGCGACCAAGTCATCGTGCGTGAGAAGTTTCATTGGCCAACTCCACATTCCACGGCATTCGCCCGGCGTTCCATACGAGCCCTCATGAGGCCTGCGGATCGCGGGGCAACCCATAGGCGTCGCGCACGATCTGGATCGGATGCTGCGCCGCCTTCCCTCCGACATGCTCCGCGGCCCCCGCTTGGTCGAGTTGCAGTCCGGCCAGCGGACAATCGGAGGCCACCAGGTCGGCGGGAGACTGTTCGACCACGCGCACCGCTTTCTGCGCAATCTTCATGGAGAGAGGGAAAAACTCTGTCTTGGCCGACCAGGATCCGTCATGCCCAGAGCACTTTTCTATCACCTCGACCTGAGCCCCGGTGCATTCCATCAGTTCCTTCGATTTAAAACCGATGTTTTGATCTCGCAAGTGACAAGGCACTTGGTAGGCCACCCGGCCAGGCTTCTGTGTAAAATCCATCGACAGACCGCCCTCACGCTTGAGTTTCATCAGGTACTCGCAGACGTCATAGGTATGCTCCGCCACCCGCTTCGCATCTTCTCCGGCAACCAGATTCAGATATTCGCGCTTCACCATCAGACTGCAACTGGGAGCGGGGATCACAACATCATACCCTTGGTCGACCCAAGATTTCAGTGAACTGATATTCCGCTGTGCCGCAGACACCATGGCCGTGGTGTCTCCAATATCGAACGACGGCATCCCGCAACAGGATTGGTCCGGTAATGCGACCTGCACACCGTTTTTCTCGAGTACCTGCACGGTCGCCTTGCCGACGTCCGTCACTTGATAATTGACCAAGCAACTCGCGAACAACGCGACCTTTTTTCCAGCTGGCAAGGGCCTGGTTGAAGCACGCCGCGTCCACCAACGCGCAAATGTTTCACGTTGATAGTGCAGCACCTTCCGATCCCGATGGACGCCCACAATTGTTTCAAGAAGGCCGCGAAGCCATGTCTGCTCCAATGCCCAATTGACCAGCGGTGCGAATGCACTGTTCACTCGCCCCAACAGATCGGTCTTGGTCAATAGCCAATCCCGCCATCTCGTCCCACGCTCCCCAGCCAAGCGCTTTTTCCACACCGCCATCAGGAGGGGAAAGTCGATGCCATATTGATGGGGGGGCGTGTAGGGGCAATGGTTGAAGCAGAGCTTGCAGTAGTAGCATTCATCGACCACGCGGTGATGATCCGCGGGCGTGAGTTTCGTGACATCGCTCTCATACTCATCAATCCGATCCAGCAACGTATTGAAGGAGGGACAGAGATTGAAGCAGCGGCGGCATCCGTCGCACACATCGTAAATGCGCAGCGTTTCTTGTTCGAGGGTTGCCGGATCGACTGGTTGAAGCAGGCGTAGTTCTGCCACAGAGGAACATTCCTTATGCAGAGAGCGGCAAGAGACTGGCGGACAGGGCGGGTCGGACATGCCTCCAACCCACCCCACACTTGGCTACCGGAGCCCCGGCATGGTCGGGGGCTATAACTGCTTCAGACTATCGAGGCCCTTCGTAAACCGGTTCGCATGGGAGCGCTCCGCCTTCGCCAAGGTCTCGAACCACTCGGCTAATTCAGAAAATCCTTCGTCCCGGGCTGTCTTGGCCATCCCAGGATACATCTGTGTGTATTCGTAGGTTTCGCCTTCAATGGCGGACTTCAAATTGGCTTCCGTATTTCCGATCGGCACACCGGTCGCGGGATCGCCGACTTCCTTCAGAAAATCCATGTGTCCAAAAGCATGGCCGGTTTCCGCCTCGGACGTGTCACGGAACAATCCCCCGACATCCGGATACCCCTCGATATCAGCTCGACGCGCGAAGTAGAGATAGCGCCGGTTGGCCTGCGACTCTCCCGCAAACGCGTGCTTGAGGTTTTCGTGACTCTTGGTGCCTTTCAAACTGTTTCCCATGCTGTCCTCCTTGCGCACGTTGACGTTTTAATGTTTTTGCCCGCTGCGTTGTGGAACGTCGAGCTGGGCCCGATGACAACCCGCACAATATCCGTGGAACTCAACCCGATGGCCGAGAATACGGAATCCCCTCGCTTGACCATTGGTAACGGCCAACTGGTTCAGTCCTTCATCCATGACGTCCACGATCTGACGGCACCCCACACAAATCAGGTGATGATGCACCGTCACATTCCCGTCGAACCGCGCCACCTCATGGCCCACGTTCACTTCCTGCACCAGACCAGCCTGCCGCAAAATGCCCAGGGTGTAATAGACGGTATTGCGTGAAATCATCGGATGCTGGCACTTCACCGTCTGATAGAGATCATCGGCAGTGGGGTGGCTGGTGGTTTCAGCCAGTGCCGTATAGATCGCCGCTCGCTGCCGAGTCAAACGAACAGCGTGCCGGCGGAAACGCGCGTGAAGCTCCTCGGGGTTCAGTCTCATGCGTACCTATATAGGAATGATTCCTACATAGCACGGGGACCTCTGCCACAGCAAGACTTGGACGTCTGCCCCACGTGTACCGAAGTCTGCCGATCCATCCGACAGGCCAGCGCTCTGTTGGGGGAGATGCGACCGGCAAGATAGACTCGGCTCGAGGTAAAAATCCGACGTTTTCGGTTGAATCCAACGCACACCACAGACCGACATCAGGACAGGTTTGTGTGAATTTCACCTACTAGAGACTGCTGTGATGAGGCAGCTCCGTCAGCATGTCCGCAAGACACTTATAGGCTTGGTCCTTGGTGGAGAGCAACGGCGTCTTCACAGGCCAGGCAATGGCCAGGGCCGGATCATTCCAGATGATGCCCCGCTCATCTGTCGGCGAATACACATCGGTACATTTATAGAGAAACCCCGCCTCCTCACTGAGCACGCAGAATCCATGGGCAAACCCGGGCGGGATATACAACTGCCGCATGTT